>DATEQN010000039.1:0-48654 GCA_035272625.1 Terriglobales bacterium
AGGAGCCGGTTGACAGGACAAGGTGTGGCTCTCCGTCCGGCATGCCGGCTGAGTTTCCTCCGAGTTCCGGTGAGCGGTTGGCTACACGAAACTAATGCAGCCGCCAGCTCAATCGTTGCCAAATCGCCAATGCACGCAATATAAAAGGCGCCCACTTTGCTGTAGGTTGTGGTTATTCGTATCACCACCTACCGAAAGGAGCGCGGTTATGAGCCAAGAGAAATATATCGGCATGGACGTCCACCAGGCAACGATCTCAGTTGCAGTCTTGGATTCCCGGGGCAAGTTGATCATGGGAAGTATTCTGGAGACGAAAGCGGCCACGATCCTTGAGTTCCTCCAGGGGCTGCACGGAAGTTTATCGGTGACCTTCGAAGAAGGGACCTCTGCGGCCTGGTTACATGACCTGGTGAAACCTCACGTCACCCGTCTCGTGGTCTGCGATCCACGCAAGAACGCCCTATTGAAAGACGGCAGCAAGAGTGACCGGATCGATGCGCGAAAGCTGGCGGAGTTGCTACGTGGCAACCAGCTCACGTCGGTTTACCACGGCGAGCACGGGATGCGCACCTTAAAGGAATTAGGTCGCAGCTACCTAACCATTACGAAGGATCTCACACGAGTCATGAGTCGAATCAAAGCACTCTACCGAAGCTGGGCCATTGCCTGTAGCGGTACCAGCGTCTATGCACCGCGGCATCGCGCAGAATGGTTAGGCAAGATCCCGGAACCCGGAGTTCGTCTCCGGGCCGAACGGCTCTATCAGCAACTGGATCTGCTGCAGCCGGTGCGTCAGCAAGCGCGACGCGATTTGCTGACCGAGAGCCGCAAGCATCATGCCGTGAAATTGCTTCGCCAGATTCCTTCGATCGGTCCGATTCGTGCAGCCTTGCTGGTTGCGCAGCTGCAGACGCCCCACCGTTTCCGTACCAAGCGCCAGCTGTGGGCTTACAGTGGTTTCGCGCTGGAGACCCACGACAGCGGCGAGTACCGCTATGTCCGAGGGAAACTGCAACGAAACCGGGAGCGCATGACCGTGCGCGGCCTGAGTAACAACCACAATCCCGAGGTGAAGAATCTCTTCAAAGGGGCTGCGATCTCCGCTAGCACTCACCCTGGCCCTCTGTACGATTTCTATCTTGCTCTTCTTGAGAAAGGGATGCGACCGACGATGGCGCGCCTCACCCTGGCACGAAAGATTGCCAGCATCACTCTAACGATTTGGAAGAAAGGAGCGGATTTCGACGCCACACAATTGCATCGGCAAGAAGCTTGAGCGTCTGTGATGAAGAGGCCTTTCCATCTCCGGCGATTCTCTCTGGTGGTGGTCGGTCGGGTTCTCGAGACGCTCGGTTCGAGGTGAGTATCAGTCAATGAGTTCGGCCCTGTGTGCTTCGGCACCGAGTCACTAATGCACGCTATGCCTCCTCGGATAACCAGAAATAGCGATAGGCCACGAGCCTCTAATAGAACCATGGTTGACACCCAAATACCAAGGTCCGCTTGCCAAGTCTAAGACTCGATTGGCGTCGTCACCACCGGAAGATGAAAAGCCACGGAAATGGCAAACAAGCCAAGACAAACCTCTCGAGCAAATCGAGGGGCACGCTCACAGGCAGTGGGCTGGATCTCGAGACAAAAAGCTTCTCGGCGTCCGGTCGAGGGAGAACTTTTTTCTTGACATCCCTTTTTATAGAACTCATTGACCGGGGTTTGAGTTGCACCAAAAACAGTGCAATCGCAAGCGGCGTCCCTGCCTGCGCCGCTGCCTAACTAGTTGGCTGAGAATGGGTTAGAATCGTGGGTCCGCAAGGGACCAAACCGGGGACGCCGGATTGTGTATCCTGAACAGCTATATTTTTTGCGGTTGCCCCACGTCTCGCGCTTTTCCGAGATAGGGGACGCCGAGAGCTCACACATGCCCGAAGAATCCGATCCAGAGATAGGACAGCTACTGGCCCGCCACGAGCTCGACCTCAATCGGCTGAAGGACGCCTTCGGCTTGCTGGGTGTCAGCGCCTGTTCCTGGTGTAAGAAATTTTTTCGCCGCTCCGATCCCGGTGCCCTCTTCGATGCCGGCGAACTGGTTTGCTATGGCTGCATTCCCGACTGGTGGACGCACCGCTGCACCCAACTCGACACGAAAGAGCGCGAAGACCTCGAAGGCAAGCTCGTCTACTGGTTGCGTGGCAACCATCATGCCGAATTGTTCAAGGATCCCGCCAAGCTTCCGGAAAGTTCATTGCAGGAACTGAACCTTGTCGCCAGTTGCCTGGAATGCCGCGGAACCGGAAAGTCTATGGGCGAGGAACGCTGCCGCTACTGCGCTGGCCGCGGCACGGTGTGGGTCATCGTTTCCCGAGAGCAGGGTTAGAGTAGGAGCTGGGAGCGTTGACTGAGCTGACACCTGAGACCTGAGCGCCGAACGCCAAGCACCGTTTCTTGCTTTTTGCGCGTGCTTCCACTAGATTTCATATTTCCGTTGTTTGTTGAGCGGGCAAGCGGCAAAACTTGCCTTCAGGAGTAGTCGGTATGAAGCGGAGCTATATTGGGCTCGCCTTGGGCGCGCTGGTGGCGGTGGGAGCGGTGTTGAGCACGCCGAGTTGTGGGCACGACCAGAAGCTGGAGAGCATTACCGTCCAGCCGTCGGGTGGTTTTACTTTTCTCCTACCGGATTCAACGCTTACGGCTCAATACACAGCTACGGGTACCTATATCCATCCGCCTGCGACGAAAGACATTACCAGCCAAGTCACCTGGAAAGTGGACTTCCCGGAGCTGATTACTTTCAGCACCACCACGCCCGGTTTGGTGTCTCCCCAAGGCGACCACTGCGGTGTTGCAGACATCTCCGCCACTGCCCCGGAGGGCACAGGGGGCGCATCGAATATCGTCATCGGTTACTCGACCGTTACCGTAGACAATCCAGCTGTGGCAACCTGCCCCGGCGGCGGGACGGAAGGTACGTTAGCCGTGCAGGTCTCGCCCACTGGGGGTGGCACGGTCACCAGCCTGACATTTGGTATCAACTGCCCGTCGGTTTCGTGTATCGCGGTGATTCCAGTTGGGGCTTTGGTCGCACTTACGGCTACGCCGGCCCCGGGTTTCAGCTTTCTAAACTGGCAGGGATGTACTCCCACGACAGCACCTAGTTGTACCGTTACAATTCCGACGGGCGGGGTTGGGGTGGTCGCGACGTTCCAACAGTAAGAGTTCTGTGCCCGCCACTATTCATCCGTCAGCAGCTTACCCAGCGTGGGCTTGTGCCTCTCCGGCTTGGTCTTCTTCGCCGGGACAAGCCGTGACGGTTTCGGACTGCCGACGCGTTCGCGGGCCATTTCGCGAACGATCTTGGCGGCGGAGAAGATTTTTTTCTTACGCTTGCGCGGCATGGTCGTGATGGCCGCATCTTCGCACATTCGACCCGCAAAAATGCAATAATCTGAGGTTGACGTGGCGGTTCCCGCCTTTCGCAAGACGCGAGGGGCCGGGCCCCGCCACGTTGGCCGAGGCCTAATTTATGGATGAGCGTGAGTTCTTTGACGAACGGTCCGATAAAAAGCCGGCAAATTTGAGTTGTCCGCATTGCCATCAGTCGGCGGAGTATGAGATCCAGTGGCTGGTGCGCATGAAGAAGAAGAGCCTCCCGCCACGCGCGGACGATCGCGACCGCGCGAAATTCGCCAAAGCGCAGTCTTACATGCTGCGTCGGGACGACATGATGATGTGCAAGAACATGCGCTGCCGCAAGCGCTTCGAGATTACGGGCGTGCAGAGCGTCGCGTTTCTGCAGGATGGTTTGCCGGCCGCTGGTCATTGATCTCCGCCCGTTGAGAACCCGGCAGAATCTCGACCTCCCAACCATTCAAACAACATCGTTGGTCAGTTAATTCCGGGAAATGATCGAGCCAGAAGGCGGTTAGCCTTTGACTGAGGCGCGGTTGGCAACGAGTGTGGCCGCGAGGCGGCGGACACTGTGAAGCAACTGGCCCAGCGCTTGCGAGGCTGGAGCGGAAAGAGGCGATGGCTTTATTCGCGGAGCGTCGCTATAGCCCTCTTTTTCCATTTTCCTGGCGGCGGCGGCCAAGCGCTTCGTACTTGTATCTTCCATGGCCAGGAAGCAGAAGGCCTGGGCCAGTGCCACGCCATCGGCGCCCGTCTGCAGGAATTGAATATGCGCGCTGACTTTGCCGAAGTCCGTTCTTATAGCAATGTCACCCATGGTTCCGCGGCGAATCGGACCTCTGGAAAGAATGGCGGATCCTCCGGTGAGAGATAGGCGCTGCAGCACGCCAACGAAGGGACTGCCGTCGACAAAAAACAACGCACGCTCACGATTGGGAATCCGGATGCGCGGAGCCCGGGGACTTTTGCGCGGCTTCTGAGGCTTCTTCAAGATAACTCAGCATCGCAAGCGGCAAGAGCGCGGTCAAGGTTACCGCCGTTTGTGGCTGGGTGGGGTAAACTCCGCTTTCGTACCAGGTCTCAGCCATGCCGAATTCATGCGGGGTATCGCGTTAGCGGATGCCGAGTCCCTCGAGGTCATGCGTCTCTCCTTAGTGGCTGGACACCTAACACGTGCCGTGCCTCACGCACAGTACCCCCCCCCACTGCATCTCCTCGTTTATACTAATGAGTTTCACTGTACCAGTTGACCGTTGCAAGGGAGTCGATCCGTGAAGATTCTGGTTTGCATGAAGCAGGTGCCGCAGAAAGACGCTCCGCTGAAGCTGAATGAAGCGGGGACGTGGATCCGCGAAGATGTTTCCTATGAAGTGAATGAACCGGACGCGTTCGCGCTTGAAGAAGCGTTGCGGCAAAAGGAAAAGCACACAGGCGAGGTCGTGGTCGTCACCGCCGGGCCGGCGCGGGCGTTGCAGGTATTGCGCGAGGCGCTGGCGAAAGGCGCGGATCGGGCGATCCACCTGGAGGACGATGCTTTTGTCGGGCTCGATGCCTACAACACGGCGCGAGCGATCGCGGCCGCCATCGAGGACGAGAAGTTCGACCTGATCTTCACCGGCTTGCAATCGGATGATTACGGATATGCGCAGACCGGCGTGATTCTGGCGCAGATTCTTGGCTTGCCGCACGCGACCATCATTATGCAGATTGAAAAGACTGGCGGCGGTATCCGCGTGAAGCGCGAACTGGAGGCCGGGTTCTTCCAGTTTGTCGACATGCCTCTGCCAGCCGTGCTGACCATCCAGTCGGGCATTAACAAGCTGCGCTACGCGACGCTGATCGGGATCAAGCAGGCCAAAACCAAGCCGCTGCGCAAGGTAACGCTGGCGGAAGTGCAGTCGTCCATGGGCGCAAATTTGCAGAAGATCGAGAAGCTCTACGTGCCGCAGAAGACGAAAAATACCGAGTTTCTGGAAGGCCCTCCGGCGGAAGTGGCGAAAAAGCTGCTGGACAAACTGAAGAATGAACTGCGGGTAATTTGAGAACTGGGAACCGAGAACTGATTTTATGGACACAATTCTAGTAATCGTCGAACAGCGTGAGGGAAAACTGAACCGCGTCTCCTGGGAGACGATTGCCGCCGGACAGGCGATTGCAGCTCAGACCGGATGGACGCTGGAAGCGGCCGTGGTCGGCTCTGGCGTAGCAGCCATCGCAAGCGAGGTAGCGGCGAAAAAGCTTGCCAAAGTATATGACGTCGAGTCGCTGCGTCTCGAACCCTACACTCCGGACGCGTTCGCCTATGCGTTGCAGGAGTTTTTGGGGAAGCATCCGGCGAAGCTGGTGTTGATGCCGCATACTTACCAGGTGCGCGATTTCGTGCCGAAGCTGGCAACCGCCTTGCAAACCACGGCCATCAGCGACGCGATCGGATACAGGTATGAGTGCGGCAAGCTCGTGTTCACGCGGCAAATGTTTCAGGGAAAATTTGTGGCCGACGTAAGTTTTGCGGGCTCGGGGCCTTGTTTTGTCACGTTTCAAAACGGCTCGTTCCGCGCCGATAAGGTCGAAGCGGGTGCAACGCCGGCGCCGGTTGAAACCGTCAACGTCGAGGTTCCGGATAACATCGTGCGCAACCAACCGCAGGCAGTTTTCAAGGAAGCCAAGCAAGCGGTCGATCTGACGCAGGCTGAAATCATTGTGTCGGTGGGACGCGGCATCAAGGAGCAGAAAAATATCGAATTGGCGAAGCAGTTGGCGGATGCGCTGGGCGGTGAGCTTGCGGCGTCGCGTCCGATCTGCGACAACGGATGGTTGCCCATGGACCGGCAGATCGGATCGTCGGGACAGACGGTCGCCCCAAAGCTTTACCTGGCGCTCGGAATCTCGGGAGCGATCCAGCATATCGTCGGCATGAAGGGTTCGCGCAGCATTGTCGCCATCAATAAGGATTCCGAGGCGCCAATTTTCGAGATTGCGGATTACGCCGTCGTGGGAAATTTATTCGACATCGTGCCGCCGCTGATCGAGGAAGTGAAGAAAGCGAAAGGGTAAAAAGGGTAAAAGGAAGACTTCAAAGCTACGGAGATTCCAGGCTCGTCCAAGACCAGTCCCGCCGACTGCATAGACGAAATGTTCAAATCTCATCTTCATTGACTTGCAGACGTTCTCGATCCATAGTGACAAGTCGTGATCATGAGGCACCCGGACAGAGAATCGCCATTGCTTCTCATCGCCGCATTAGCCCTTCTGACTTTGGCCAGTTGCGGCAGCAGTAGCCCGGCTCCCTCGATGCCCTCCGGACCGGCGAGCCAATGGGTCTACTACGACTCCAGCGGCACCCTGACCTATAAAACCCTCGACGCACAGGGCGACAAGATCATGGACTTCTCCACCGCTGGCTACGAGCAGGGTGCCGGGGAAATTCCCACGGCGCCGGTCGAAGCCACCGTCTCCCCGTCTGGCGGAGACGATACCGCCAACATTCAAGCCGCCATCAACACGGTCTACGCCATGACCTTGAATCCGACAACGGGTCTGCGCGGTGCTGTCCTCCTCGAACCCGGCAGCTACACAGTGAGTAGTTCGCTGACCATCACCGCGAGCGGTGTGGTGCTCCGAGGCAGTGGAAGCGGCACTTCGCCCAGCAGCAACACCGTAATTACCATGACCGCTGCGGCTACGCCTTATCCACTGGTCATCCTTGGCACCAACCTCCTGGACGGCGAGCCTAACGATCCCGTTTATATAGGTTCCCCCACGGTCATCACAGACACCTATGTGCCCGCGGGCACGCTCACCGTCGACGTTGCCAGCACCTCCGGACTCTCGGTGGGAACGAACGTCATCATCACGAGACCGGTGACCGCCGCATGGGTGAGCTTCATGGGGATGACCGCGGCGGAATTAGGCACCACTTGCGGCGGTTCCCCCTGCAACTGGATCGACGTTGGCAGCGACGAGCTGAGAACGGATCGCACCATCACGGCGATCGACGGGAACCAGATCAAGCTCGATGCACCCATGACGGACTCTATCGACAGCACCTACTGCGGCGTCGACGGGTCTACGCTGCAGGCGTACACCTTCAGCGGACGCATCTCGCAGGTCGGCGTCGAGAACCTGCGTGCCATTGCGCCGGTGCCACCCAATAACCTCGTACCGCCGACGCCGTCCTATCAACTCGTCGTCACCTACTCCGCGCTCAACGCGTGGGCCCGCAACCTTACTGCGCAGGATACGCTGCAGAGCGTCGATATCGAGGACTACAGCAAGCAGGTGACGGTCAGCAACGTCGCCATCACGCATACCGTCACACAGACCGACGATGCCAAGTTTGAAGAGTTTTACATCATGCGCGCAACCCAGGTGCTGATGGATACGGTGAGCGATGTTGCCGACGACACGATCTTCTTCTCCACGAGCAGCGCGACGCAGGGGCCAAACGTCCTGCGCAACGGCGCCTTCGAGGGCAATGCCTACGTTGAACCGCATCAGCGCTGGGCAACCGGGTTGCTGGTGGAGAACACCACGGTTGCAGCGATATCCGGCTCCACGCAGGGAAACATCAACCTCCTGGACCGTGGCAACGACGGCACCGGACAGGGCTGGGCCATCGGTTGGGGCGTGGTGTGGAACTCGAATGCGAATCAATTCACCATTCAGCAGCCGCCGGGTTCGGAGAACTGGTGCGTAGGCTGCATCGGCACGCAGGAGACAACGGCACCGCCCGGCGGCTCCACCGTGCTGCCACAAGGCGCGATCGACTCGCCGGGAACGTACGTCTTCCCATCGAGCCTCTATCAGGCGCAGTTGACCCAGCGGCTCGGAGCGGGTGCAGTGGCGCAGTAGAAAGCCGACTGCAGTAGATTCGCCTTGAGGTGGAATCAATCCATATTGCTATGGAAGTTCGACATTGAATTGGGCTACGGTTTGGAGTTTGGAAACCCCACGCGGACAAGAGTGTCCGCGCCACACTTTACATCGAAATCTTTCGAGATTACGAGCCGGCGGCAAACCCACCAATTTTCGCCACAGTCAGCCGCAGATATTTGTAGGGATTTACCGGCACGTCGTTGATGCGAACCTCGTAGTGCAGATGGGGCCCGGTGGAGCGTCCGCTCAGCCCGACATAGCCGATGGTGTCGCCGCGGTGGACGTCTTGTCCGGCGGTAACGGCGAAGCTGGAGAGATGCCCATAGCGGGTGGAGATGCCGTGTCCGTGGTCAACCATGATGGCGCGTCCGTAGCCGCCCAGGAAGTCGGCGAAGGTAACCACGCCGTCGGCCGGAGCGATCACCGGCGACCCGACAACGGCGGAGATATCGACCCCGGAGTGGAAGGCGCCTTCTCCGTTAAACGGATCGATGCGCTCGCCGAAGGAGCCAGTAACCTGGCCTTCAACCGGCCACAGGTTCGGAGCCGAGTTGGCCCGGATCCAGTCCGCTGTGGTCGAGTTCTTGGTCAGCCCAAGTGAGATTCCGACGCTGGCGGCGCCGCTTAGCGCCGTGTGTTTCAACGCATAAAGCTGGTCGAGCGACGAGTGCACCTGCGCTTCCTGAATCTGCTCGGTCGAGGCGGCTACCATCGCCGGATCGGACTTGAGGCCGTAAAGCGCGGAAACCTCGCTCGCCAGCGATCCGAGGGAAGCTACCTGAATGTCACGTTCCTTGGCCACCTGTTCCAGGCGCGAATAGCGGTCCTTGAGCTGGTCTTGCTCAGTGCGGAGCTGGTTATAGTGGGCAACCTTTTGCAGCATCCGGGTATAGGAACTGGCGATGCCCGTAAGGCAGAGCGCGCCGATTGCCGCCCCCGCCAGAAGAACATACAGATAATGTACGGGAATGGAGATCTTGCGAAGCTGTCCGGCTTCGTCGCGAGCTACGAAAAATATGTAGAAACGTTTACGCAATATCCTACTTCCGGCAAATAGATTTTGCTTCGGAATCCGGCTAGAGCGGAACAGTCATGCTCGGGCTCGGAATCCTGATTCCACCAGCCGCGTTAGATGCAGGCTGGCCTATACCAAACTACGGAACCAGGGCAAGCCGAAATCCAATTAGGCTGCAACCAATTCAGGCTGCAGTACTTGGCTCGGCAAAGGTATCTGTTAACGGCGAGTTAAACGGTAACAAACCTGATTCCCCCTGTCAACCGCGCTATGCCCTTTTGAGCGGTTACCAAGGCAGCGTAATTGTCGCTGCCCAACCGGCCAGATTACGATCGTAAGGGATCACACACCCGCTCCCCACCGCCCGCCTGGACACCCAAGTTGTTGAAAGCCGGGGTATAGTGTTCGGCATGCCGCCGACCGAAAAGATGCCCGAGAGAATGACCGAAAGGAAGCTGATCACCCAGATCCGCCGCCTTGCCCTCGGAGGGCCGTCAGTGGTAACCGGCATTGGTGACGATTGTGCAGTGCTCCGTGTTCCTCCGGGACACGATTTGCTGGTCACCACCGACTTCACCATCGAGAACGTGCACTTCCGGCGAGATTGGCATCCTCCAGAACTGGTAGGAAGGCGCTGTCTGACGCGCGGGCTGAGCGACATCGCGGCGATGGGCGGCGAGCCGCGAGCGGCATTCTTATCGCTGGCCGTCGCCGGCGACGTCCCGCAGAGGTGGGTAGACCGCTTTCTGAAGGGACTGCTGGACCTCGCCGAAGAATTCAAGGTTCCGCTGGCCGGCGGCGACACCGCGCAGTCACCAGCGGGGATCCAGGCCGATATCGTCGTGGTGGGCTCGGTGCCGAAGGGAAAGGCGGTTTTGCGTTCGGGGGCGAAGCCGGGCGAGCAGATCTACGTGACCGGGGAGTTGGGCGGCTCCGCGGCGGCGCTGGCGCGGCTGGCGGAATCGAAGCCCGCGAATGCTGAGTATTTCCGGCACGTTTCCAGTCACTTTTCCAGATACTCTTCCAGTTACTCTCGTCCGCAAGCGCGGGTTGCCGTGGGCCTGAGCCTGCGCCGGCGCAGAATGGCTTCGGCCATGATTGACTTGAGTGACGGCCTTTCCACCGACCTCGAACACATCTGCCAGGAAAGCCACGTGGGTGCGGAGATCGAAGCGGAGGCGATTCCGCGGGCCGAGATTGGGCCGGGGAAAAAAGAGCCGGGAAAAAAGCGGGTCGCGCTCGAGTTGGCCTTGCACGGCGGCGACGATTACGAACTGCTGTTCACGTCCGCCGCGGCAATCCCCGCGCAGGTGGCGGGAGTTCGAGTGACCCGCATCGGGCGCACCACGCGATCCGCCGGTATGAAGCTGGTGGACGCGGATGGAAAGCGACAGCCGCTCCAGGCCGCGGGCTGGGAGCACTTCAAGGGGAATTTGTAATTTCGCAATTTTGTAATCTTGAGAATCCAGCCCCGGAGGGGCGACCGAACTTAGCCCAGCGCTTCAGCGCTGGGAAACTTTTTTAGAGGCGGGGCTCGTTGATTTTCGGCGCGCCGCGCAGGTGACTTTCGTTACCTGCCCGTGGTCACAGTCAGGGACTAGAGTAGGCCCATGCGAAAAGTATCTTTACTCCTGGCGTTCAGCCTTGCGGCCTTGCTTCCAGCTTTCGCGCAGGCGCCGCCCACATCTCGCAAGATCGACAACGACTTTGTGCAGCAGCAGTTTGGCACCCAGTTCACGCTCCTGCCCGACGTTGGGGCTGCGTTCGGCGACCTCGACGGCGACGGCGCGGAAGACGTGGTGATTGCGGCGCGCTGCAAGAATCCCATGCTCGACCAGGGCGACCACAGTTACACGGTGATCGATCCCTACAACGACTTTTTTGGCTACGGCGATCCCAAGCTGACGACCACGTTCAGCGAGGGCGATCCCGCGCTCCGCGGTCTGGTTATGCTGATCATCTACGGCACCGGGCCGGACGCCTGGCGCTCGGCAACTCCGAAAGCGAAGTTCGTGATTGTGAATTTGCCGTATAAGACGATCTCCGTCAGAAAATTCACCCTGAAAAAGAAAAAGATCGAGGCCATCTACGTTGAAGAAGCGGGCGAACTGGGAGAGAGCTCGGCCGTGTTCTTCGACGGCAAGAAGTTCCGCTACGTCCCCATGGGCGGAGACATGCAGTAGGCAAGATCAGCTCTCAGCTGTCAGCTCTCAGCTCTCAGTCAAAATCAATCCGCGTCGCGCGTGTAGAGCGGGCACTCCTGTCCGCTGCCTTTGACTTTGATCTTTTCGGACTTCTCTTCGAACCAGCGGGTGCCCCATCCTCGCGCGTTCTGTGCGCAAGAGCTTGCCCTGAGCGAAGCCGAAGGGGTGGGATTCCACGGTCGCGTCCCCCTTGGATTCTCCCCGAGTCAGAACGCTCACTCCACAGCTTCCCGAGGCGTATGCAAGGTCAGTGCGGTGAGTTGGGCACCCGGCACCGGGCGTGCTAAAGTGTGTTCATGGCAAACACACGAAGCGCAACCCTCAGCATCCGGCTGAAACCGGAAACCAAGAAACGGCTGGCGCGGTTGGCGAAGGCGTCGGGGCGCAGTTCGAATTTTCTGATCGCGGACGCGGTGGAGGTTTATGTCTCCGATCAGGAAAGAATGCTGGCCGAGGTGCGGCAGGCGGATCGCCAGGTCGCGTCGGGTCACTACATCAAGAACGAGGACATGAAGACGTGGCTGTTGTCGTGGGGAACGGATCGCGAGTTGCCAGTGCCGAAGTGCGCCTGCGGCAAAGCCCATGATGATGATGACGAGGCGCTGTGCCGGTAGAAATTGTCTGGTCTGCACTGGCGCGAACCCGGCTGCGGGAGATTCGCGCTTATGTCGCTCGGGACAAACCGGAGGCAGCGGAACGGCTCGCCATGCGGATTGTCGCTATGGTCGAAAGTCTAAGAAATCATCCTCACTTAGGGCGACTTGGGGCAGAGGCTGGAATCCGAGAGCTGGTGATCGCAAACACTCCTTACATCGTCTTATATCGCGTGCAGCGGCAGCGCGTTACGATCAGCACGATCTGGCATGGGGCACAGCGCAAGTGAGAGTAGAGTAGGCGAAAGTCAAAGAGCCCGCCCAAGCGAAGCTTGGACGGAGCACCCTGTCATCCCCCATCGGATGCGCCTTCCGGCTCCGTTGCGGTTTCCGGTTTCTCTTTCGCTTGTTTCCTCTTTCGCTTCCGGATCGTCCTCAATCGCCTCTTTCGCTTCCGGATCGCCCTCAATCGTGTCATTGTCTGATCGCCCAGACGTGTAAGCGTCCAGTAGGGGGTTGAGTCGCGAGTGCTTCTCTTTCGTTCAGCGTGAGTGATTAGCCCAAGCGCACGAAGCTGCACAATGATCGTCTTGAGGTTTTCAGTTATGAGCCTGCCGTCCAGTTCGGGAACGTCATCCCACTTCTCCGCCTTGAATTCCGCGTCATCTCTTGCAAGCTCTTCAAGCTGGGGTCTGAAAGCACGTTCAAGGATGTCCCCTATTTCACTTTCGCTTGCCCTGTCGATCAGGTACGGAGCGATAGCCCGGAAAATAGTGTCCCAGCTCGCGGGCACCCAATAGCCAGCCGACACCCACACGACTTCTCCCTTTTGGTCAACGAAGTTGACATCAAAGTTCAGCTTACACTCGTCGGTGCCCTGCGCTAGCTGCTCGCTCCCTTCAGGCGGTTGTGCGCCTTTGTCTAGTTGCGTCTGCAAATCGTCAATCCTCCGCCTGAGGCGCAAGAGTTCCGGCGCCGCAGCCTCCGCAGCTTCATTCGCTCGTACCCATCCTGTCGCGGGATGGCGCTTTATCAGCTTCCCCACGCTACGGCTAACCTTCGAACCCAGATCGGAGGGTGATGACCAATATTTGACGACTTTGGTCTTTGCAAGTTGGCGGAATTTCTCCAGCTTCTTCTTGCCTTGGGCGGTCGCTTCGGTCTTGTTAGTGGGAATCTTCCCCGGATTTTCGTGAAGGAAGGCTATCGTAGGCTTCTGCTTCGATACCGCATACTCATACTCCAACTGCGTGAAGCTCTTGCCGCTTGAATGGAGGGATCCGTATCTGCCGCCGATAATCACGACATAGTAGTCGCAATCGTCAATCACCTCTTTTATGGCTGTCCATTGGTCCTCGTCGGCGGCGGGAAAGAGTTCCATACCAGACGGAATGCAGTCGAGTTCGAGTAAAGCAAAAATTACCTCCTGTCGCTCCTCGCGCAGGTCGTCGTATGTTGAGCTGACGAATACTTGATATCGCTTATCCATAGGAATTATCGCCGAGCCGACCTTCGTTCGGAAGTATATCTGGGAGGACTTCTCCTAAGAAAAATTGGCGTACCCGCACGTGACGGCTACGCTGCCTTCGGGCCTTTTGTCTCTAGGTCGCGGAGCAACCGCTCAAATGCGTTCTTTAGCGAATCGTGGTCTTTCCATTTGCGAAAGTCTCCAATATGCCTGGTTCGCCGGACGTCTGCTGCCCAAGCCCGGTCGGAATGCATCACCGCATCATCCACCCGAATCGGGAAGAGCACGGTGTCTCCAGGCGAGCGGCGCTCCTTCTCCATCGCCGCCTGAACTTCCCGCTCGACCCAATCGCTGTTGACGGAGTTTTCGGACAGAATGATCAGTAGCTTTTCATATAACCGAATGCGCTCCTCAATCACCTCCTGGAATTTGTCGCCGATCTTTAGGTCGTGCGGCGCGAACCAGCAGCGAACGCCTTTGTTCTGCAAATCCGCGTACAGGCGGTCGGCGAATTCCTGATCTTTGGTGGAGTAGCTGATGAAGCAGGAATAGAACTCAAGGGCTTTCCCGGCGAGGGACCCCATGTACTCAATGAAGTTGTCGGGAACTCCGGCTCCGCGCAAGAATGCTAGCGGAATCTTGCCTTTTGATTTGTAAATGGTATCGATTCCAATCGTCGACGGACCTCTATGCTGCAGGGTTTCAAGGCCTGTCACCTCGCTCAGGTCGTTGTTCGCGAAGGTCGTATAGGCGACGGAGGCTCCGGTAAAGTTAGCTCCGGCGACGGCCGCGCTCCGGAGTTGCGCATGAAACAGATTCGCGCCTGTGAGATTCGCGCCGGCGAGGCTCGCACCGCCGACATTTGCGTTGCTGAGATTGGCGTTGCTGAGGTCCGCGCCCCTGAGGTCGGCCCCGCCAAGGCTCGCGCTGATGAGTTTTGCGCCGCCGAGCTTCGCGCCGCCGAGTCGCGCCTTTCGGAGGTTAGCACCGCGGAGGTTCACCTCGCTGAGGTCGGCCTTGTCGAGATCCGGCACTATGTCGGGGTTTGCCGATTTCCAGTCATTCCAAGTCGCTGCACGGTTTGCGCGCCTCCAGGCATTCCAAGCCTCTACACCTTCCTTGATTTTTGCGAGATGTTCACGGTTCGCCATGGCGCCAGCCTTCCAATGGCGCTCATCATAACCCATCGGGCCATCGGGTGATCGTGTCATCGGGCGATCTAAAACCTCGCCGGACTCGTGATGGGTCGCCGCTTAGCGAGGAGCAGGGTGTAGGGGTCCTTCGACTCCGCAGGGGCTTCACTTCGTGAAGTCCCTGCTGCGTTCAGGATGACAAGGGGTGGGTGGCTGATGTAGTAAGCTTTCTTCCTTGCTTGCCTCACAATTTGAAATTCCGCGTGCTTGAGGAGCGGCTGGCGGTGTGTCGGCTTGCCTCCGACGCTCCGATTCCGGCTGGGGCATTGGAGGGGAAATTCTTCTGCGTGGTGCGGACGCGGGAGGAGCTTTCCATTGTTTGTTCGGAAGACGCTTGCTCGGAAGATCGAATGCCGGATGGCGCAGCGGTCGAACGTGGATGGATCGCCCTTCAACTCGAAGGCCCGTTTCCGTTTTCGATGACCGGCGTGCTCGCGTCGTTTGTGCAACCGCTCGCGGAAGCGCAGGTCCCTATCTTCGCGATTTCGACCTTCGATACGGATTATGCCCTCATCAAGCGTCGGGACCTGGAGCGGGCGGTAATTGCATTGGCTGCGGCGGGACGCAAAAAGGTCGCGTAGCTTGCCAGTTTGATCATGAGGTGGCTGCGAGCATTCCCATTTCGGCAGTCTGTCTCGCCCTGGTCGCGCAAGCACCGATCAAGATCATTGACTTTCAACCCGCTCGCGCGCGACACTAAATCTGCGTTAGGGACAGTTTCAAGGTGTGCCCGCCCAACCAAGGCGAACCTCGAAGCCGCCCCGAAGACATTTTCAGCGCTCTTTGACACGTAAGTGATTGGTTTATAAAGAGTTTACGTATAAGTCCTTTAAACTCAAAGACCTGGCGGGATTTCCCCCTAACTCTATGATTCCAATAGATAGGGGGGAGGGGGGTACCCCCATACCAGGTAGTTAGTAGCGTAAGAGTTAATAGACCGAAATTCATCGGCAATGCGCCATTCAACCCTGCCTTTCCACCAAATACTGCACTGCATTGTGCATCCGACCTGTTGCTGTGGTGAAATAGAAGCCGATCACAATGACAACCAGGTCAGCGGCAATCCGCCGCAAACTTAAAGCAATCGAGCGCGACGCTCATGGATTGTGGCAAATCCTGAAGGCTCTGGTGTCGACCGATCACCCTCTGCTGGCGCATCTGATCCCGATCCGGCGCTGTAATCTGGCCTGCACTTACTGCAACGAGTTCGATAATTTTTCGAAGCCAGTGCCTGCCGAGCTGATGTTGCGGCGCGTCGATCAACTGGGCGATCTCGGCACTTCCGTGATCACCATCAGCGGCGGCGAACCGATGCTGCATCCGCAACTGGACGACATTATTCACCACATGCGGCAACGCAGGATTGTGTCGGGGCTGATCACCAACGGTTATCTGCTGACTGCGGATCGCATCCAGCGGCTGAACCGCGCGGGCCTGGAGTGGCTGCAGATTTCGATTGATAACGTCAATCCCGACGAGGTTTCCAAGAAAAGCCTGAAGGTGCTTGACCGCAAGCTGCAACTGCTGGCCGAGCACGCGGAATTTCACGTGAATATCAATTCCGTGGTGGGCAGCGGAGTGAGCCATCCGCAGGACGCGCTCACCATCGGCAAGCGCGCGCTGGAATTGGGATTCAGTTCGACCATAGGAATCATCCACGACGGCTCGGGACAGTTGCAGCCCTTGAATGACGAAGAACGGCGTGTGTATCATGAGATGAAGAACCTCGAGAAACGCAGCTTCACGCGCGTGAATGCGTTTCAGGACAACATCGCGCTGGGACGCCCGAATCAGTGGCGCTGTCGTGCCGGAGCTCGCTACCTCTATATTTGCGAGGACGGGCTGGTGCACTATTGTTCGCAGCAGCGCGGGTATCCGGCCATTCCGCTGGAGAAATACACGATCAGCGATCTACGCCGCGAGTTCCATACCGAGAAGCCGTGCGCCCCGCATTGCACGGTATCGTGCGTGCATCAGGTATCGGTCCTCGATGCATGGCGCGCGCCGCAGTGGCCGGCTACGGCGTCCGAACCTGCGAGCGGATTGGTGCACATCGAGTAGCGTTCGACTTGGACAGCGGCTGTCCCTACGCAAACAATTTAGAACGTTGTGGCCACGCTGAAGCGGAACGTTTTTCGTGGTTCCAGGAGAGTGTATGTGGAGCCCAAGGTCGAGAGCGTGGTCCTGTAGGTATAGAGGCCCGCGCCGCCGACAGGGAACATGCCACGAGTGATAGGCACGGGCGGCGATGCGCTGCCGTCGAGGCGCAGGGCGTTGTAGGCATAGTAAATGCGGAAGGGCGCATTGACGACGGGAAGCATTGTCTGCAATTCGAGCCCAGTGGACATGCGCGCGACCCAGTTGGTGCCAGGAACCGGACGGAGATCTTGCGGGATGCCGCTGATGGTTTGCCCGCCGGTACAGCTATAAGCCGTGGTCAGCATCGGACAGCCGAACAGAGTGCTTATCAGGGTTTGGTACTGGACCGGGTTGATCTGTAACTGCGAAGTACGCAGGATCGGATCGGTGCCCAGGTCGACAAAGGGTGCGATGGCTACAGGGCCGGCGATGGTGATGCGGTATTCAACGTTGCCATGGATACTGAGGTCACCGCCGGGCGTCACGAGTTGCTGGTACGGGACCGGGATACTCCAGCAGTTAGCGACACATGCTCCGCCGGAGCCTATCGCCACTGGGAACCGTGGGTTGGCGGGAACGAACGTCCCATCGGGGTTCCTGAGGGCTACATTCTGGACGCTGGGCAGGTAGGCGATGGGAGAGACGGTGCGGATGTCGAAACCGCGCAGATCATTTTCGCCTCCGAGATAGGCGCGTTCGAATGGGGGAGCAACGATCCCGCCATACCCCGTGATAAACGAAGCCTGCACGTTGTAACCGACGGCATTGCGGCGCTTCTGCACGGGGAAAAACTGCTTGTACTGGATGATGGGCCGGATGGTGTGCACCGTGCCGCCGAGACCGGAGAATTCCCCGCCGATGAACAGGCTCCGGCCACTATGCGGCGCATAAGCCGCATCGAGCGAGTTCATGGTGAAGCTGGGAGTGATCTTGCTGGTGATGATGCCATTGAGCGCGTTGGGGCCGGTGATGCCTCGGAAGTTGAGATTCTCGAACAACAGCTTGGAAGCGTTGCTGACGGCGACCAGCGAAGAGCGGTCGAAGGAGTAGCTGATGCCGACCCGCCTGGAGGTCCGGCGCTTCCCGCGCAGCGGATAGCTCACGCTGAGGCTCGTGCCGGTACTGGACTGCGAGTAGTTCTGCAGGTTCTGCAGATAGGCCGAGGGCAGGTTCAGATTCTGTCCGGTTAGAATGGCGTACTGCCGAGCCTGGTCATAGCTGGTCTTCCGGGTATAGACGTTGAAGCCGGCCTGGATGGGCCGGTCAAACAAGTAGGGCTCGGTGAATCCGAGAACCAGGTCGCGCTGGCGGCTGCCGAGGCTGGCCTGCACCGAGAGGGTTTCGCCCAATCCCAGAAAGTTGTTGGTGCTGTAGTTGAGGCCAACAAAGGCGCCGGCCAGACCGCTGACGCCGCCTTGCAATCCGATGCTGTTCTTGCCTTTTTCATGCACTTTCAAGGTGAGATCGACGGTGCCGTTCTTTTCGTCGAGGTGGCGCTCGGTCGTATTGGGATCGTCCGGCTTGAGCTGGTCGAAATAGCCGAGCTGGTTCAGACGCAACAGGCTGAGCTCCCAGAAACGCGAGTTGTAGATCTGACCCTCTTCCAGCGCAATCTCGCGGCGGATGACTTTGTCGCGGGTGGTGGTGTTGCCCTGGAACTCGATGCGGCGCACGTAGAACTGCTTGCCTTCATCCACATCGATGACCAGATCCACCGTCTTCCTTGTGTCGTCGAACTTGGTGTCGGGGACAGACGTGAAGTTAATGTAGCCGTCCGTACCGTAGGCCTTACGCAGGTTCTCGAGACCCTTCGCGACTTTTTCGCGGCTGAAAATGTCGCCGTCCTTCATCGGGAACAGGCTGCGCAGTGCGGCGGTGCTCTGGATGGCCTTGTTGTTCTTGAAGGTGATGCTGGCCAGGTGGTAGCGATCACCCTCCTCGATCGGCATAGTGATATCGACCGATTTCCCCAGCCCGGGCTGAAATAGCGGAATGTGGAAGCCGGTGTGTCCGGTGTCGTGGATCTCGGTTTTGGGGTCGTCGACCAGCACCTTGAAGTAGCCACGGTTCTGGTACTCGGCGCGGACCCGTTCGGTATCTTCTTCAAGCTTGGTCGCGTCGTAGGTCTTGGCGAAGATGTTCTCGAGGAATATGGAGTGTGGGATGCCGATGGGCTTGAGGTTCTTCATGGCCGCACGGAGCGTGCGGTCGTTGATGTGTTTATTGCCCCGGAAGCGGATGCGCCCCACCTTGACCTTAGGCCCCTCCTTGACGACGAAAGTGACGGCGACGGCATTAGGCGGAATGTCGCGCTTTTCGGTGCGGATAGTGGCGAACTGACGACCGTGCTCGGCGAGCAGTTGCTTCAGCACAACCTCGGCCTTCTTGACTTTTGTGGGATCGTACTGGCTTTCAACCGAGAGTCCGACCTTGCGCTCCTTGAACCGGTCGAGCACGTCGCTGGTGGAAACCGCATTCAGGCCGACGTAGTTGATTTCGCGGATGGTGGGCCGCTCTTTGAGGTAGATGTGCAGGATCCAA
Source organism: Terriglobales bacterium (assembly GCA_035272625.1). GTDB lineage: Bacteria > Acidobacteriota > Terriglobia > Terriglobales > Acidobacteriaceae > Acidiflorens. The sequence continues at coordinate 19,434 of DATEQN010000039.1, forward strand.
CCTTTGGCGCTCTGCTCGCGCTCGAAGCGGATGTCCTCAAAGTAGCCGGTGTTCCAGAGAGCGTTGAAGTCGCGTTCGATGGCGGCGGGGTCGTAGACATCGCCGGCCTTGCTGAAGATGCGGGCCTTGACCGTATCGCTAGGAATGCGACGGTTGCCGTGGATTCTGATGTCGACAATGAGGTCCTGCTGACCGACAACCGGGGTAACGAGTAGCAGAAGGCCCAACAAAACGAGAAGACGATTCCAGACAGAGCTGCGCTTCCAACCTCTTGTAGTGGAAGAAGATGGAGACCATGACGGGTCTCTCTGCGGGCCCTTGTCGTGGCCGAGTCGCGGAGCCCGCACAGGGATGGCATGATGGCGGCGATGAATCGCAACTACCTCGAAAAACTAGAGTTAGGAAAACGGTAATTATACGGTAGAGAGTGAGAACCGTCCAAGACAGGGACGAATTTCACTCGTATTCGGCAAAAGGAGTCACGCCCGAAAAAGTTCTACCTCAACACAGACGGAATAGAACGTCGCCGCGTTGCCCATGTCAGTAAGTTTTTCTGAGGTTAGCACATTGATATTGTGGCCGCCGGGACTGAATCGCGCCCAATCGAGCCGCGCCGCCACCATTCCCGGACGCACTGAACCGTCAACTCGTGCCTTGAGGACAATCTCTCCGCGCGGGTTGAAGGCGCGAACGCGGTCGCCATCACGCACTCCTCGCGCCTTGGCATCCGTCGGATGCATCTCAAGATCCCCGATCCAAGGTTCCATCTCGCGGACCGATGGGACGTTGGCGAATGACGTGTTGAGATGATTGTCCGGCTTGCGGGCGAGCAGTTCGAGCGGGAAGCCCGCGGCCTTCGATCCAGACCCATGGCGCGATTCTCCGGGCGGAGCGAAGGCGAGGACCGGATCGAGCCCCTGACGCTTCAGAGTTTCGCTGTAGAACTCGGCTTTGCCGCTGGGAGTGGGGAAATTGCCCTGGGCGAAAGGGAAGAATGGAGCTGTACTTGCTGCCGAGCTGGGCTCGGCTGGACAGACGAATGCGTCCGTCCCTACGTGGTTCGGGGAGCTTTCAAAATTCAGGCGGATGCGATGTTCGTGCTCCAACCGATCGCGCGTAATTCCTTGGAGCCACGGGTTCGGCGAATCAAGGGCGCGGTCGATCATGGAATCCACCGTCTCGCGGAAACAGTCGTCTTCAAACTCCATGCGCTCGGCGAGCGCGCGGAACATTTCAACATTGGACCGGCATTCGCCGACCGGATCCATCGCCTGATTCGAAACCTGGAGGTAGTAGTGGCCGTAAGCGGTCTGCAGATCTTTGTGCTCGAAAAATGTGGTCGCGGGGAGCACGATGTCGGCATAATCGGTCGTGTCGGTAAAGAATTGCTCGTGGACCACGGTGAAAAGGTCGGGACGCATTAATCCGCGAATGACTTCATTGTGGTTGGGGCAGACGGCTGCGGGATTCGAGTTATAAACGAACAGCGCCTGGATGGGCGGCACCATCGTCCTCGAGTTCAGCACGCTGCCGAGTTGCACCATGTTGACGATACGGGCTGGACGTCCGAGGGCTTTCCGCATCAACTCGGGCATTTCGAGCGCTTCCTTGTTCAAACCGTAAGAACCGCTTAGTGAGAGCTGGAGTCCGCCGCCGAGTTCTTTCCACGATCCAATCAAACAGGGCAGCATGGTGACGGCGCGCATCGACATGCCGCCGCGCTCGGAGCGCTGGATGCCGTAGTTGACACGGATTACGGACGGGCGCTCGGTGGCATACTCGCGGGCGAGCTTGCGAATATCGTCGGCCGATATGCCGGTCCAGTGGGCGACTTTTTCCGGCGGATACTGCTGCGCGCGAGCCTTCAGGTCTTCGAACCCAACGGTGTAGCGCGAGACATAGTCGGCGTCGAAAAGGTTTTCGTGAATGATGACGTGCATCAGGCCAAGGGCGAGCGCCGCATCGGTGCCGGGATTGATAGGGAGGTACCAGTCGGCCAACTTCGCCGTGCGCGTGCGATATGGATCGATGACCACCAATTTCGCGCCCTTGCGGCGAGCTTCTTCGATGAAGGGCCAGAGATGAACGTTGTTGCCGTGAATATTCGAGCCCCAGGCGATGATGTAGCGCGAATGCGCAAACTGTTCGGGCTCGGTGCCGAGCTTGATGCCAATCACCGACTTCAGGCCTTCTTCGCCAGCGGTCGAGCAGATATTGCGCTCCAGTTGCGAAGCGCCCAGGCGGTGGAAGAAACGGCGGTCCATGGACGCGCCGTTGAGCGCGCCGAGCGTGCCTCCGTAAGAGTAGGGCAGGATGGATTCGCAGCCGTAGTCGGCAATGATCCGGCGCAAGCGATGCGTAATTTCGTCGAGAGCCTCGTCCCAGGAGATGCGCTGGAAAACTTCGCGGGCGGGGGCGCCCGCGCCACACGGGCCTTTGGGAGCCACGCGCCGCATTGGATAGAGCAGGCGGCCGGGCGAGTACACGCGGTCCAGATACTTGGCGACTTTGGCGCAAAGGAATCCGCGGGTAACGGGGTGCTCGGGATCGCCCTGAATTCTGGTCGCGCGACCGTCTTCGATGGTGATCAGGACGCCGCACGCATCAGGGCAATCGTGCGGGCAGGCGGCGTGGACGACGCGCTTCATCCCGGGATTATAAGATATTCAACGGAGAAGGGGCTTGCCCCGTCTGCCGCCGCGAAAGGAGGCGCGGGAAGCCGCATCTCTACGGGAAGAACTACTTGAACTCCAGCACTTCCTTCTCTTTGGCTTTGCTCATCTCTTCCATCTTTTTGATTTCGTCGTCGGTGAGCTTCTGGATTTCATCGAGCGCGCGCTTCTCGTCGTCCTCAGTAATTTTCTTGTCTTTCAGCGTCTTCTTGGTGGCGTCGTTGCCGTCGCGACGGATGTTGCGCACCGCCGTGCGGTGCTCCTCGAGAATCCGGTGCAGGTGCTTGACCATCTCCTTGCGGCGTTCTTCGGTAAGCGCGGGCACGGGCACGCGCACAAGTTTGCCGTCGTTCATTGGATTGAGGCCGAGGTCGGCGCTGCGGATGGCCTTTTCGATTGCCCCCAGTTGGGACGGATCGAACGGCTGTACCGTGATCATCTGCGGCTCTGGTGCATGAACCTGGGACACCTGGTTGAGCGGCATTTGCTCTCCGTAGTAGTCGACCAAAACGGTGTCGAGCATGTGAACATTCGCTCGCCCGGTGCGCGTGGCGGCCATTTCGCGGCGGAAATCTTCCACCGCTTTGTCCATCCGCGTCTTGAGTTGTGCGAAGACGTCTTTCAGGGCAGGATGAGCCATAGCTTGGGGCTCCTAGGGTACATGAGAATCAAAACCGTAAATTATAAACCCAAGACTGACCCTCCTACGCGCTGACCAGCGAACCGATTTTTTCGCCAAGCACGACTCGGCGAATATTGCCGCGCTGGTTCAGGTTGAAAACGATGATGGGCAGATTGTTGTCCTTGCATAAAGAGATCGCGGTCGAGTCCATAACCTTGAGGCCCTGCTTCAGTACATCCATGTAGGTAAGCTGCGTAAACTTTTTGGCATCCTTCACCTTCATCGGATCGGCGTCGTAGATACCATCCACTTTGGTGGCTTTGAGGATGGCGTCGGCTTTGATTTCCATGGCGCGCAGGGAGGCAGCCGTGTCGGTCGAGAAGTACGGATTGCCAGTGCCCCCTGCGAAGATGACGACGCGTCCTTTTTCCAGATGCCGGATGGCGCGGCGCCGGATGAAAGGCTCGGCCACCTGATTCATCTCAATCGCCGTCTGCACCCGCGTGAAAACGTTCTGCTTCTCGAGAGCGTCCTGCAATGCCAGTGCGTTGATGACCGTGGCCAACATGCCCATGTGATCGGCAGAGACGCGATCCATGTTCCTGGCCTGATCGGCAACCCCGCGAAAGAAATTGCCGCCGCCCACGACGATGGCCATCTGGATATCGAGATTGTGCACATCGGCCAGTTCAGCCGCGACTTCATGAATGCGGGCGGTGTCGACGCCGAAGCCTTGAGTGGCGGCCAGGGCTTCGCCGGAGATTTTCAGAAGAATGCGCTTGAAGATGGGAGTTGGCATGAAAAAAGCAGGTCCTTCGCTTCGCTCAGGATGACAATCGGCTACAAGGAAGCATAAATCAAAAGGGGCGCCGCAGCGCCCCTGAATTATCGGCTGCTACCTGGCAACCGGAGCAGACGCCGCGCCCCCCTCGTCGGGCGGGTTGTCGGGTTTCGCGCTGACGAAGGCGACAGTAGCGGTCGCGTCGCCAACCTTGAACCGGGCAAAGCGCCGCACAGCAATATTCTCGCCGAGCTTGCCCACTTTGGCGGCAATCAGTTGCGAGATGTTGATGGTCTGGTCCTTGATGAAGGGCTGCTCGAGCAGGCAGACCTCTTCGTAGAACTTTTCCATCTTGCCGGCAACGATCTTTTCCACCACGGGGGCGGGCTTGCCGGTGGCGGCGGCCTGCGCGCGATAAATATCCTTCTCGCGCTCGAAGGCTTCCGGCGTAACGTCTTCTTTACGGACGAACTTCGGGTCACTCGCCGCAATGTGCATGGCGATGTCGTGGACCAGCTCTTTGAAGTCATCGGTGCGCGCCACAAAATCGCTTTCGCAGTTGACCTCAACCAGCACCCCAATCTTGCCGCCGGCGTGAATGTAGTGGGCCACCGAGCCTTCGCTGGTTACACGCGCGGCTTTCTGTTGAGCCACGGCAGTACCGCGTTTGCGAAGGATGACAATCGCTTTCTCGATGTCGCCATTGGCTTCAGTCAGCGCCTTCTTGCAATCCATCATGGGGGCTCCGGTCTTATCGCGGAGCTCTTTTACCTGTGCAGCAGAAATGTTTGCCATAGTAGTGCTCATTCGGAATTTTTCCTTCAATTGAAACTTGCTGTTATAAAACTCGACCCGCGCACAGTCGAACTGCGCGGGTCAGATGCCATCCTTGCGAATTCGCAAGCCCAGTCCCTGAAGGGGCGTCTAATTTCGCAAGGCTTGCGGTATCGCTAAAGCGATACCCTGATACGAAACTCTCGGGCTAGAACCGGCGCGTCTCGGCCTGCAGTTCGTCGACGTCTTCCGTAGCGGCTGAAGGACGCTTGCGCGTGCCCTTGCCCAGCACGTCTTCCATGCGGATCTCTTCGCCTGTGCCGTCGACTCCTGCAGCAGGAGCGGATGCTCCTTCCGCGGCGACTGCGGCGAACAGTTCTTCGGCGTCCGGGGCTGCGGCTTCGGCCGCGGGTTCGGCTTCTGCTGCCGCCTGAATGTCCGCCGTTTGCTTGTCGTCCCGGGCATGGACGCCCTCGGCAATCGACTCCGAGATCTTCGAGGTAAACAACCGGATCGCCCTTAGCGCGTCGTCGTTCCCCGGTATGACGTAATCCACTTCGCTCGGATCGCAGTTGGTGTCGACCACGGCGACCACCGGAATGCCCAGCTTGCGCGCTTCGCGCACCGCGATCTGCTCCTTATTCGAATCGATGACGAAGATCGCATCCGGCAAGCGCGTCATGTTCTTGATGCCCGCGAGATTCGCCTGCAGGTGCTTGCGCTCGCGCTCGAGCTTGATCACTTCCTTCTTCGGAAGCAGATCGTAACGGCCATCGGTGGCCATTTCGTCGAGTTCCTTGAGCCGCTTCACGGATTTCTGTACGGTGACCCAGTTGGTCAGCAGGCCACCGAGCCAGCGCTGGTTCACGTAGAACATCGAGCAGCGCTGCGCCTCTTCGGCGATTGCGTCCTGTGCCTGGCGCTTGGTGCCCACGAAGAGGATGATCCTGCCCTCGGCCGCCAGATCCTGCACAAATTTCGACGCTTCCTTGAACATCTTCAGCGTCTTTTGCAGATCGATAATGTAGATACCATTGCGCTCGCCAAAGATGTACTCCTTCATCTTCGGGTTCCACCGCTTCGTCTGGTGCCCGAAGTGAACGCCCGCTTCGAGCAACTCCTTCATCGTAATGTTTGCCAATCAACCTCCTCAGTTGGTCTGCATCCGGACACTGAAAGGCCCCGGATTGCCATTCCCGTCCACCCCGCCTCAGGGGAGGTGGGGGGATGAATTGAACACCCTACAACCAGTCGCTTGTCGTTGGTCGCTAGTCGTTTGCCAACGACAAGCTACTATCTCTTACTGAACTGGAAGCGCTTTCTTGCGCCCTTTTGTCCGTACTTCTTGCGCTCTTTGGCCCGCGGGTCGCGAGTGACCATGCCTTCAGCCTTGAGCTTCTTGCGCAGTTCCGCGTTGAACTCCATAAGCGCGCGTGTAATGCCAAGGCGCACCGCATCGGCTTGCCCGGCAACGCCGCCGCCGCACACGTTCGCCAGCACATTGAAGTTGGCCGTAGTCTCGGTCGAAACCAATGGCGACTTCGCGCTGATGCGCTGCGAGGGCGTCACAAAGTATTCTTCGAACGCTTTGCCGTTGACCTTGAACTCGCCGCTTCCAGGACGAAGAAAAACGCGCGCGATCGCCGCCTTGCGGCGGCCGGTTCCGTAGTATTGAACTGTTTCTGCCATTGTCAGCTTCTGGCTTCTAGCTTCTGGCTTCTAGCCACCTGAGGGCGAAGACAGCGCCGTCCACCAATCAACCTTTCCAGAAGATCTTAGAAATCTCTCTCACATTGCAACTTGATCGCCAGAAGCCAGTGGCTAGCAGCCTCTTACGCAAACACCTTCGCTTCCGGCTTCTGCGCTTCGTGCGGGTGCTTGTCGCCGCGATAAACCTTCAGCTTGGTAAACATCTGCTTGCCCAACTTGTTCTTGGGAAGCATGCGTGATATGGCGTCTTCAATCACCAGCTCGGGCTTCCGGACCATGCGCTTTTTCATCTCTTCCGAACGCAGACCGCCGGGATACCCCGTATAGCGGTGGTAGACCTTCTGATCCGCCTTCATGCCGGTGATCTTGATCTTTTCGGCATTAATAATGACCACGTGGTCGCCGGTATCGATAAACGGCGTGTACTTGGGGTTCTCTTTGCCCATCAAAATGCGGGCCACGCGCGAGGCCAAGCGCCCGAGCGGAAGCCCGGTAGCATCCACCACAAACCACTTGCGCGCAATATCTCCCTCTTTAGGGAAATAGGTTGACATCGGAAATCTCCCAGAAATTAAAGAACGCTATGAAGACCGCTGAATGCCCAAATCTATCCACGCAGAACGCGCGCTAGGTGTGTTCCAGGCGGGCAGCCGCAGGACTTCCAAAGAGTTATAGGATAGCCCAGCGCCGAAGCGCTTGTCAACGACTTGTGCTCGCAAGTCCTGTGCTCTTAGTAGAGTACCTTGGTTTTGTATCCTGGGGTTTTGTATCCTGGCTCTGCGAATGCCGGAAGCACTCCACCGCGTGGTCGTTGACCATGCCGGTGGCCTGCATGAAGGCATAGCAGATAGTCGAGCCGACGAAGTTGAAGCCGCGTTTTTTCAGATCCTTGCTCATCGCGTCCGATTGAGGTGTGCGCGCCGGAACTTTCCTCCCCAACCGCCAGGCGTTGACCAGCGGGTTGCCCCCGACAAACTGCCAGATGTAACGATCGAACGAGCCAAACTCTTCTTGCACCGCCAGAAACGCCCTGGCGTTTCGTATCGCCGAAGCGATCTTCAGCCGGTTGCGAACGATGCCCTCATCGCACAGCAGCCGCTCCGTATTCCGCCGGTCGTAGCGAGCGATTTTCTTCGCGTCGAACCCGTCGAAGGCCGCGCGATAATTTTCGCGCTTCCGTAGAATCGTGTCCCAGCTGAGACCGGCTTGCGCGCCCTCGAGAATCAGAAACTCGAACAGGATTTGGTCATCGTGTTGCGGGACGCCCCATTCGCGGTCGTGATAGAGAATCGACAGATCATTGCTGGCCCAGGCGCAACGAACAGCATCTTTATTTTTCTTAGGAGACCCTTGGTCTGGTCGCAAATTTTTGCCCCCATTATCATTTTGATTAGAACACGTCTCCAATGGCTCTTTGAAGGGTTGGCTTCGGCCCGCCCGCTATCATAAGGAAGCGCGGACAAAGACTGGAAGTGCGGCCAAACACTGCGGCCCAAAACTGAAGATGCTACAATCGGGGCGCTTTTCCTAAGTGAAATCCAGCTGGAGGTCAGTCATGCACATTCTTACCCTGTGCGTTCACGAACCCGTAACCGTTTCTCCTGAGGCCACGGTCGCCGAATCCATAAAGCTCATGCTGAAACGTCGCATTGGCGCTGTGGTGGTTGTGGAGGGCAAAGTTGTCAAGGGCATCTTCACCGAACGCGACGTCCTGAAGAAAGTGGCGCTGAGCGGGCACGATCCTGCGAAAACCCTGGTGAGTGAGGTGATGACCAGCCCGGTGCAAAACGCTTCGCCGCAAACCACTCCCGGCGAAGCCCTGGCCTCGATGCTGAAGCATCATTTTCGGCATATGCCGGTGGTGGATGCCAAAGGCAAGCTGAAAGGTGTTCTCTCGATTCGCGATCTGCTCCAGGAGCAGATGCAGGAAATCAAGCGGCAGCACGAATCGCTGGAGCACTATGTCAGCAGCGAACGGCTGGGAATGCCCGCAGCCAGGGACGCTACGGACTAATTCGACCGCGGACGTTCGCCGTTCTTGGTTGCCGTTTTTGACGGGTCACGCGGCTTTCTTGCCTTCTAGAACGCCGTCAATCTTGCGCAACTCCTCGGCGGAGAATTTCAGGTTCTGCAGTGCGGCCACGTTGTCGTCCACCTGCGACACTTTGCTCGTGCCCACGAGCGCGCTGGTGACGCGCGGATCGCGCAGCACCCACGCGACCGCCATTGCGGCCAGCGTTTGCCCTCGCTGCGCCGCGATTTCGTTCAGCGTGCGAACCTTGGAGAGCATGGCTTCCCCGATGTCTTTTTTCTTCAGGAAGAAATCGCGTGCGGCGCGCGAGTCGCTGGGAATTCCGTGCAGGTAGCGATCCGACAGCAGCCCCTGCGCCAGCGGGCTGAAGACAATTGTTCCCACGCCTTCTTTCTCCAGCACATCGAGCAATCCCTGTTCAGGATCGCGCACGAACATCGAATACTTGGGCTGATGAATCAGGCAGGGCGTTCCCAGATCACGCAAAATCCTTATCGCTTCCGCCGTCTGCTTGGCGTTGTAAGCGGAGATGCCCGCGTAGAGCGCGCGGCCAGAGCGCACCGCCGTGTCGAGCGCTCCGAGCGATTCTTCCATCGGCGTATCGGGATCGGGACGATGATGGTAGAAAATGTCGACATATTCGAGACCCATGCGTTTCAGGCTCTGGTCCAGGCTCGCGAGCATATACTTGCGCGAGCCCAGGTTGCCGTAGGGGCCGGGCCACATATCCCAGCCTGCCTTGGTCGAGATGATCAGCTCGTCGCGGTAGGGACGAAAATCCTTCTTCAGGATCTGCCCGCAAGTCTCTTCCGCCGATCCGTATGGAGGGCCGTAGTTATTGGCGAGATCAAAATGGGTGATGCCGAGATCGAAGGCGCGGCGCAGCATAGCGCGCGAGTTCTCAAAGTTATCCACGCCGCCGAAGTTGTGCCACAGCCCGAGCGACACAGCGGGAAGTTGGATGCCGCTTCGTCCCGAGCGGCGATACTGCATGGAGTCGTAACGCTTGTTATTTGCTACGTACATGATCGCTCTCCCTCAGCGCCTAAAGGCGCATTCAAGTAATGCGTTAAACCGCAGCGCTGAAGCGCTGTGCCACCCAAAAGCAAGTGCGTTCTCGCACATTCTGAAGCGCTGCGCCACCTAAAACCGGGGCAAAGCCGGCAACCATTCTACGAGGTCAGTCGTATTTCTCGTAACGAATCGAAGTTCGATCCCAACCCAGAGTCTTCAGCAACGCGCGGTTCGCCTTGACCATCTTGTCGAGGCCGCAGATATAGGCATGCATGTCGGTGCAGGTTTCCACGATTTCGGGCAGATGTTCCTGCACATATCCGCGCAGACCTTTCCATTCCGCTTCACCGCGGCTCAACGTAGGCAGGAAGTGAAAGTTGGTGTGTTCGGCGGCGAGACGCTCAAACTCCTCACGATAATAAATGTCCTGCTCGCGGCGCGCGCCGAAGAGCAACCAGAACTGGCGTCCCTGATGACGGTCGCTCTCTGCCAGCAGCCAGTGCAGCATGGAGCGGAACGGTGCGATCCCGGTTCCAGTGGCAATGAACACGGTGTCGCGCAACGGCGGGCGCAGGATGAAATCGCCGAATGGGCCTTGAAACGTGATCTTCGCGCCTTCGTCGAGACTGCAGAGGTAGTTCGACATGAATCCATCCTGCACACGGTTCAGGCAGAAAGCGAAGTGCCCGTTCCCGGACGGCGGCGACGCGATCGAGTACGCACGCGTCATCCCCTCGCCAACCGGAGTGTTGGCCTTCACCGAGAGCCATTGTCCGGGGACAAAACCGAAGCGGGTTACTCCGTCCACTTCGAGTTCGAGGTGCTTGGTGAATTCGGAGAGCCCGACGGAGCACCGCAAACGTGCCACGAAAGTCTTGAACTGAGCCATTGCCTTTTTAGATGATCGCAAGCGGTCGCGGGACGCTGCGTTCTGGTCTCGCGCGAGGGCGTTTGCCCCGCGGATTGACACCGCCAGGGGGCTGCCGTATCGTTTTGCGGAAATGGCAAGCCGGAAAGTCTCATTCAATTGTGGTCCGAAAGGAAGAACTCATAAGCGACGATGCGAAGAAGGACATGGTTTCGCGGCGTGGTTTTCTGGGCATGGGGTCGGCGGCGCTAGCGGCTGCCGGGATGCTATCGGTGGCCGATGCGGCAGGCCAAGAGCAGCATCCGTATCCGATGAAGGGCGATCGAAGCTCCAGTGCTCCCGGTCCAGGCAATCCCGCGCTCGATGCCCAAAATCCGGATTCTTTCTTGCCGCCGCCCACCGACGCAGGCGGTGTCCAGGCCTTCAAGTACCCTTTCGGAATCTCTCACAAACGGATGCAGGAGGGAGGATGGTCGCGCGAGGTCACCGTCCGCGAGCTTCCGGTTTCCAAGTCGATTGCCGGCGTGGACATGAGGTTGACAGCTGGAGGCGTGCGCGAGCTGCACTGGCATACGGCTGCCGAGTGGGCGATTATGCTGTACGGAAACGCGCGCATCACGGGGCTTGATGCGGACGGCAAGAGCTTCGTCAGTGACGTGACGGAGGGCGATCTTTGGTACTTTCCCACGGGAATTCCCCATTCGATTCAAGGACTGAATCCCGACGGCGCCGAGTTTCTACTGGTGTTCGACGATGGGAACTTCTCGGAGTACGAAACGGTGTTGCTCACCGACTGGATGGCGCACACGCCTCACGACGTGCTGTCGGCGAACTTTGGCGTGAGTCAGCAGGCGATGGAAAAAATGCCGCGGCGGGAGAAATTTATTTTCCAGGCTCCGGTACCCGGCCCGCTGGCCGACGATCAGAAGGCGTCGGCTGGCGCACTGGGCTTGTCGTCACAGGATTTCGCTTTTCGTACGTCACAGCTGCCGGTTACCAAGCGCACCAAGGGCGGCGAAGTGAAGATCGTTGATTCAAGCAAGTTCAAGGTGTCCACGACAATGGCAGCGGCGATCGTCACCGTTCATTCGGGAGGGATACGCGAACTGCACTGGCATCCCAATGCCGACGAGTGGCAGTACTACATCAGCGGTACAGGAAGAATGACGGTGTTCGCTACCGGAGGCCGCGCACGCACCATGGACTTTCAGGCTGGAGACGTTGGTTATATCCAGAAGACGCTGCCCCACTACGTTCAGAATACCGGCGACACCGACCTGAAATTTCTGGAAATGTTTAAGAGCAGCTTTTATCAGGATCTGGCGCTCTCGGAATGGCTCACCCATACCCCACCAGAGCTCGTGATGGCGCATCTGGGCATTGATAGGACTACGCTCGACGCTATGCCGAAGGACGAAGTCGTCGTGATGCCGAAATAGCATCGTTGCTGTTACTCCACCGTCACCGACTTCGCCAGATTCCTCGGCTGATCGACGTCGCAGCCGCGGCGGACGGCGATGTGATAGGCCAGGAGTTGCAGCGGAACGATCTCCAGGATCGCCGACAGTTCATCTGTCGCCGGCGGAACGAAGAGCACGTGATCGGCTTCTTCGGAGATTTCCTTGTCGCCGGTGGTGGCGAGCGCGATCACTATGCCGGAGCGCGCTTTTACTTCTTTCAGGTTCGACATCGTCTTCTCGTAGCGGACCATCGACTGCGGGCTGTTCACGTCGCGTGTAGCGATGATGACCACGGGCAGATTTTCGTCAATCAGCGCATTCGGGCCGTGCTTCATCTCGCCCGCCGGGTAACCTTCAGCGTGAATGTAGGAAATCTCCTTGAGCTTGAGCGCGCCTTCGAGGGCGATGGGATAGTGGATGCCGCGCCCGAGGAAAAGGAAGTCCTGGGCCCGGACATAAGTCTTCGCCAGCTCATCGCAAGCTTCATCGTGGGTGAGAATCTGCTCCAGCTTGCCGGGGATGAGCATAAGTTCCTGCACGGCAGCCTTGGCCTGTTCCGGTGTCATGACGCCGCGCACCTGGGCCAGATATAACGCGAATAAATAAAGAGCAGTCAGTTGTCCGGTGAAAGCCTTGGTGGATGCCACGCCAATTTCCGGGCCGGCGTGCGTGTAGACGGTCCCTACGGCCTCGCGCGTGATCATGGAGCCGACCACGTTGCAGATGGCGAGTGTCTTCGAGCCCTTAGCCTTGGCTTCACGCTGGGCGGCGATGGTGTCGGCGGTTTCGCCGGATTGCGAGATCAGCAGCGTCATCGTATCCGGCCCAAGGATCGGGTCGCGATAGCGCCATTCGCTGGCGTAATCGACCTCCACTGGAACGCGGGCCAGATTCTCGATCATGAACTTGCCGGCCAGCCCGGCATGCCAACTGGTGCCGCAGGCGGCGATATTGATTTTCTTCAGCGACTTGAACTCGGCTTCGCTGACCTGCATCTCGTCGAGAAAGATGGCACCGGTATCCTGCGAGACGCGGCCGAGCGTGGTGTCGCGGACGGTGCGCGGCTGCTCATAAATCTCTTTGAGCATGAAGTGCTTGAAGCCGCCCTTCTCCGCCATGATGGGATCCCAGGTGATGCGTTGCGCCTTCCGCTCCAGCGGCTTGCCGTCGAAATCGGTGACCTTCACCCCGTCTTGCGCGATCACGGCAAGATCGCCATCGGCCAGAAAGAAAAGATCGCGCGTGTGATCGAGGAGTGCGGGCACATCGGAGGCGACAAAATATTCGTCCTTGCCGAGACCGATGACGACGGGTGGTCCGTTGCGCGCCGCGACGATCTTGTTCAGCTCGTCGACCGCGACCACCACCAGCGCGAACACGCCGGTGAGTTCCTTCACCGCCTTGCGCACCGCTTCTTCGAGTTTCAAAGACGGCCGATGACCGTTGCCGGTCGGCAGGTAGTACTTCTCGATCAGGTGCGCGATGATTTCCGTGTCGGTTTCGGTGGTGAACTTGTGTCCTTCGGCGATTAACTTCTTCTTGAGCGAGAGATAGTTCTCGACAATGCCGTTGTGCACCACCACGATTCTGCCGGTGCAGTCACGATGCGGATGGGCGTTTTCCTCGGTGGGGCGGCCATGCGTGGCCCAACGGGTGTGTCCGATGCCGTAGGTGCCATCGAGCGGTTTGAGGCGGATCACTTCTTCCAGGTTGCGCAGCTTGCCCTCGGCGCGGCGGATCTGCAGGCCCGCGCCGTTTCCGGCGACCGCGATTCCTGCCGAGTCGTAGCCGCGATATTCCAGCTTTCTTAACCCCTCAATGATGACGGGGACGACTTGCTTCTTACCCACATATCCAACAATGCCGCACATTGGCGAATTGGCTCCTTGACGAATCTATCGGTGGGGGAACCGGTGATGGTTCGGGCAGCCCCTGAAGGGGCGATTGATGTAACAACTTTCGGCATCGCTAAAACGATGCCCTGATAGGAATCCGGCGCGACTGAAGCCGCGCCCCTTCAAAACAAAGTCAAACCCGAGCCTACTCTTCGAGGGAGAAACGAAACTCTTCAATGACCGGATTCGTTAGAACTTCGCGCGCGATCCGCTCTACTTCCGCTTGCGCCTCATCTTTTGAAATGCCGCCGTTGAGAGTAATTTCGAAATACTTTCCTTGCCGTACATCGTGCAGACTCTTGTAGCCGATTTTCGTAAGGGCGCCGTGGATGGTCTTTCCCTGCGGATCCAGAACGCTCTTCTTCAACGACACGTAAACGTAGGCTTTCATCAACTTTTTAATTATACGTCAGGTGGCAGCAGACAGGACCGTGGTTTTCGTTATAGGGAGTATACGGTCGGGCCGCTCACTTTCGTGACGTCGAGTCGGTAACCTATTTAAGAGAAGACAGTTGACGGTCCAGCTCCGCGATGGACTGTTCCAGCATTTGGCGGTGACGAGGGTTGCCGGCTGCCTGCAGTTGTTGCGAGAGGCGTTCCCTGGAAAGAAGCAGGCCCTCGCGTTTCCGGTTGCGTTGCTGCTCGTCGGGCGGCAGCGGTGCGCGGATGGTCTTCCGCCGCGCCGACCGTTCCGCTTGCTGTTGTTCTACGGACTTACTCTCCCAGCCGCGTGCCATTTGAGGAATCTTACCTCGAAGTTTCTGGATGGCACCAAGAAAATAGCTAGCCTATGATCTAGAGACGGAGTGACAATACTTTTTTTCCGGAAAGGCACTAATCTGGGAAAACAGTGTCGCAGAACCTGAGGGGGCTCCCCGACCGGGGAGGATGAGATTGGTTCCCATGAGAGGGAACCGACGCCTGCGATGCGATGTTGAACTAGAGTCTCGCGGCTCGACAAGCTGCGATGGCCCCCAGGTCCTGCTCAAGACAAGTTGCACGACATATTGCCAGCGGCAGGTGCAGGAGGATTTCAGAAAGCAGAGTCGCACCCGAAAAGAGACGCATCGGCTGAACGCAACCGTTATCGGCTAGATCACCGCGATCCCAATCGACAGATTCCTAGGCGCCACCGCTCAGCTCCTGGGCTTGACGCTGGTCACAGGCGCGACAATTTGCTCAGTCCGGGGACCATAGGACAATGGAAATCACGTTCACGATGTTCACGACGTTCCCGAAAAATCCTTAATCGCGGAGCCCTTTCAAGCGCTTGGGGCGTTGCGTCAGGTCGATGCAGCGGAGGGGATTCCCCTTGTCGTCGACCATGAGTCCGAGCCGTTGGCAAAGGTCACAAGGCGCCCCCCCGTACCCGTCATCCGTAGTCTCCGGGTGGAGGATGTCGGAACGGGTCAATCCAAGCCCCTTCGCGACTTCGTGAATTTGTTTCACCAGTTCCTGGGTCAGTCGGATTCCCCGGCCTTGATTTCCGAGCGACTGCGTCTGAATTCCAAGCGCGCGAACGATATCGCCGACCTTTCGCGGTTCCAATTTGTAAGTCTCGCAGGCGTTGATCAGAGTTTGGTGGACCTCAACCGCGAGTCCACCCATCGTTAAGGTTCCGTAGCTCCGATGGCACACGGAAAACAGTGTGGTTGCGACTGCCCATTCTGGCTCCCCGCGACGAGCCAGCTTGGCCTCTGCATCATGCGGCCGCAAAAGCTCGACGATCACGAGTTCGCACGCGTGGTCACCGAGCAATGGCAAGGCCAACGCGCGCGCGATGTCCCGCGAACGAGGGGTGAGCCCAACCGACACGAGTTCCGGCGCCTTCGCTCGACGGTAATTTTGCAGACGAAAAGCAAGCAGCTTGGGCTGGAGGCGGTCCGCTATCTCCTCGAGTACAACAGGGTCCAACGGAGGAAGTTCCTTCAGTGTTGGCTTCATGGTCACAACTAGAGCCCGACTGAGGAGGGCCGCATCGGGTGAGGCCTGTCTGGAGGCGATCGCCTTCGGCCCAAACACATCGTAGGCTTTGGGGCCGCGAAACACTTTTTGACCTTCCGTGGTCCCGGTGCGGAGAAGCCGTTGTAGGTCTCGACTGCGCCGATCTGAGCCAGATTCAAATTCATCCAGCAGCAGCGTCGGGCGATGACTGTTACTGAGCGAGTAAATGGAAGCGGGGGTAATGTCGCCGACTAGAAGTGCCCGACGACAAATTGCACTCAACGCACGGAGTAGCGTCGTCTTGCCGCCTGAGTGAGGACCAACGATCCAAAGATAGGGTGCGACCGTGTACAAGTCGCTCAGCCACGTGCTGAGCGCAAAATAGGCAACAAGCTTGCTCTCTGCCTCGCCGATTTCGAGATAATGCTGCAAAAACTCTCGGATTTCGGCGAGCAGAGCCTGGGGCGTTTCGCACGCCGCAACGCACTTTGGGTAGCGCACTGCTTGCAATAGGGCGTAGTCGCCGGAAGGTGGCATCAAGATCACGCCGCCATCCTCAACGCTGCCTTGGATGCTTGTAGCGCCATCGCGATAAACGACGAACTCGAGATCTCCGCGCTGACCTCGAACAAGGTCAACGAGGCCACCGGCCGCAAGCGGCGCGAACTGAACCTCCCGGTGCGGAGGTTGCGTCAGCGGCACGTGTGGCACGTTGTCATCGCGCCGCGCGATTTTTGTTGTAGGATCCTCGAGAGCTATGGACCGGCCGTCCGGCAGGTAGATTAGACGTTCAATCGCCTGAGAGTGAACGTTGTGGCCGTTACCGTTCATGGGTGTTTTCATTGGGCCGACCCCAGCCGCGAGGGTGGGAAGGGCTCGACCCAATCGTTTCCTCGCGACATACTAGATTTGGGATTGCTGACTGAAAAACGTTCCGGACGCTACGTCGCTTCAGGTTTCGTTGATGACAACATCTCAGGTATCGGGATTCCCGAGAGGATCAGCCCACATTCTTCGCCAATCTACCTTCAGTGTACCGCTGTCGTGGCAGGACCTCAACACACGAAGGGACATCATTCGCGGACGTCCTTTTTGAGCAGGTCCGATGGCGAACTTGGGGTCCGCAAGTAGTTGAAATCAGGCTCTTTGTTGTCCGTTCACAGACGAGTCCAGTCCGTTCGCCAAGAACGATTGCCTCCTGTGGCAGGACATGAGTCTTTTCACCTGGCCTTCTGCTTGGCGACCAGGCGCTGCATGAACTTGAGACCTTCCTTCGTGTAGGCCTGCTCGCACTTAAGTTGCTTTGTCCTGCCTGTTCTTCTGCCGGGCTCTTTCCTTGGCTTTGGCCCACCTCGCGAGTACGGCCTTACGGGCAATCTCGCTTCTCTCTTCCGGAGTCAGCTTAGCCGCACGGATCTTGCCGCCCTTCGACCCGCCCAGTTTTCCCAAGGCGACGGCATTTGGGTTCTTTTTCCTGGCCATTGATGACCTAGAAGCTAGTCTTCCGACTGGGGTGAAATCAACCACAAAATTCTTGACATATACTTAAGCGCCTATGTATAAAGAGAGTGAGATATATACATAGGCGCCTAAGTATAGACAAGTTCAAGGAGGCATCATGCCGAAGAAGACCACAGTCCAGACGAGCATCCGCAGGGCTCGAGGGATTTGGAAGAACATCTCGCGGGAAGCTCTCATTCGGCTCAGGGAGATTGCAACTCAGCACGACTTCTCAGTAGAAGCCGGTGACCTGCTGTACCTAGATAACGGTTGGTACGTCACCCACACAGGTTTGTTGGGGTTGGCAAGTCGTAATCGGTGCGCCGGCATTCACGTTCGGCCTGTCTCCAACTTTTGTGATCCTTCTTCACAGCGCTGGGCATTCGAGGCCACGGTTTACAAATCCCGGACCTGCCGAGGGTTTGTTGGATACGGGGATGCCGATCCGTCCAACGTCTCCCCGGTCGTGCGCGGTGCCGAAATGCGCGTGGCCGAAACTCGGGCAGTCAATCGCGCCCTCCGCAAGGCCTACGGCATCGGCATCTGCTCGATCGAGGAAATCGGAACAGTTCCAACCACCGGAGAGAAGCTCCCTCCACAGAGCGCCAGTGGCAATGGCAACGGCGCTGGGGCCAAGGTCCGAGATCGCCTGTGCCAGATCATTCGCCAGCATAAGCTCGACCCCGAACTCGTAAAGGCCTACGCCGTCGACTTCTGCGGCACGAAGACCCTGAGGGATGCCACCCGGGAACAGGTCGAGAACTTTGTCCAGCAACTGGCCGACTGGGCTGAGAAAGATCGAAATGCGTTGCTCTGCCAGCTCAACAGCTACTCGCGCCCGACGCAGGAGGTGGTCGCATGAAACGCCAAGTTCCCGGCCTCGCCGAAACTGCTCGCGATTCTCGTCCGGAGATTCCTGACGGCATCTTCCTCGTGCGGGTCGAAGGTGCCCAGTTCCGCTGGCATGCCCACAAACCGTTCTATGTCCTCCGACTCTCAGTTCTCGAGCCCCGCGCTCTGGCCGGGCAGTCCATTGTCGGCCGGCTCTACTGCACCCAAAAAGCGATGTGGAAGCTGGGCTGGTTCCTACGGGACTTTCTCTATGACCCGGAACTGCTGGCCCACGAACAGGTCGACGAGAAGGCACTGCCCGGACTCCGCGGTGTCGTCAAGATCAGCCACACCGTGCTCAACGGCATTTCGCTCGTCAACCTCGATGGCTTCGCACCAGCCAGCCAGTGGGAGGAACTGGCCGCGACTCCGGTATCGAGCGCTTCTCGCTCCAACTCGGCTGAGGCGTCCCGATGACCTACTCCTACACCCAGATCTCCCAATACCTCAGTTGCCCCCGCCGCTACCGGCACCGCTACCTCGACGGATGGCAGGAGAAAGACACGCGCGCCGCCATGCTCTTCGGCCGAGCCTTCGAACAGGCCGTCGCTGCCCTTTTTCGCCGTGAAGACGCGGCGGCTGTGTTGTTCGAGCAATGGAACGCGTGCAAGGACATGGGCCTGACATACGCCGGCAACGACACCTGGGACCGGATGCTGCAACAAGGCATCCAGTTGCTCGAGCGCTTCGCTCAGGACGGCCGCGTTCGCATTCGCCGCCCTCGTGCAAACCAGCAGATTCAGTTCAATCGGATTCTCGGCTCTGGCAACAATTTCGTCTCTTACGTCGATGCCATTGGTGAACTGGACGGCACGCCCTGCGTTCTGGAGTGGAAGACCACGTCTGCACGATATCCGGAAGAGCCAGCCGGCATTTCCGCACTGGATCCGCAACTCGTCTGCTATTCGTGGATGACCGGAATCGACGAAGTCGCCCAAGTTGTCTTCGTGCGCAAGCGACTCGTTGAAGTTCAGTACCTGCGGGCCACCATTTCTGACGGGCAGCGGCAGGAGTTCGCAACTCTGGTCGAGGACACAGTCCGACGGATCGAGTCCGGGTTGTTCCTGCCACACAGCGGTATCCGCTTTCCCCAAAACCCGTGCACAACCTGCCCCTTCATCGGGCTCTGCCTCGATAAGCCCGACTTGATCGAGGCCGGCCTGGTGCGCAAGCCGGGAGTTGACCTTGGTCTGTTTGACGAACTTTCGTTTTAGGCCGGTGCCGATGCCGCCCAAGCTCAATCGCAAGCGCGCACTGTTCGTCCTCACCAAGATCGACGAGATCCTGGCCTGGGAACAGCGGAAGGAAGCAGAGCGGGACACGCGCTTCGTCGAACTCGGCAGGTATCTGTGCGAAGTGCGGGCGGGACAGTACTGGCGGCTGCAGAACTTAAAGTCGTTCGATGAATTTCTGGAAAGGCGTTTTCCCGATTCGCGACGGACAGCCTACTATCTGATGTCCATTCACGAACACTTGCCGCCACAGGTCCGGCGGGAGCTGAAACAGGTGGGCTGGACCAAGGCGGCGGAGTTGACCAAGGTCGCGCGTTCGGACGGGAAGGATTTCGATTGTGCAGCATGGATGCACAAAGCCCGCTCCTTACCCCGGGATCAGTTCAAACGCGAGGTGGACCAGCACCTCACTGGGAAGGATACCGAGCCGACCGAGATCGTCTACTTCAAGTTCTACCAGAGCCAGATCCCGGTGATCGAGCAGGCGATCGAGACGGCAGCCCTGATGCTGGGTACGGATAAATCGCGCGGTTACTGTCTGGAGATGATCTGCGCGGATTTCCTGGCGGGAGCGCATTTGGACAACGGCGACCCGGAGGTCTTGCTCCACTCGATCTCCCGCTACTACAAATTCTTGCCCGGCGAACAGCGGCAGGCTTTCCTCGAAAACGTGCGTGAGAAGGCGTGATGAGAATGATTCGCCCCAAAGCCTTTCCCTGCCGGCTAGGCCCCTTGTTGTACGAGAGATTGCGCCAGCAAATCCTGCGTCGGGACGGCTGGCGGTGTCAATCGTGTGGCACGATGTCAAATCTTGAGGTGCATCACATGGAATTCCGCAGCCATTCGGGGAAAGACTCAGAAGAGAACTTGATCACGCTGTGCACGGCATGCCACACCGCCGTGCATCTAGGTTAAGAGATTTCGCACCTGCTTACATCTGGGCCTTGGCTCCCGACAGGTAGTATCGGAATCAGCACAGATTCATTGGCAGGTTCCCTTTCTTCCCGCCGGGCCCGGGGCTTACTTTAGAGATTGAAAAGTTCCCGCAGACGGCGGGTTTGCGCGCGACTCACCGGAATCTCCGTCTGTTTCTTGTCGTCCATGCGCAACTGGTAGGAGCTTTTGAACCAGGGCACGACTTCGCGGATGTGATTGATGTTGACCAGGAAGGATCGGTGCGCGCGCCAGAAAAAATTGGGATCGAGATTGTCAAAAAGTTCTTCCAGCGTGCGGCAGTTCGACTGGCCTTCCATGCCCGCATGGCCGCTGGTGGCGACGGTGATCACGCCATCCTCGATGGTCGCGTAACAGATGTCCTTCGGATCGGTCAGGAACAACCTGCCTGCGGCCTTAATCAGAATTTTCGCCGTCTGCGGCTTCTGCGATTCCAACATCCGCACCAGCGTCTCGAATTTTTCCTCCGGCCCGGCGCCCGCTTCAATCTTGGCCCGAGCCCGCTCGATGGACTGGGCCACTCGTTTCTTGTCGAACGGCTTCAGGATGTAGTCAACCGCGTTCACCTCGAATGCCTTCACCGCGTATTGATCGAACGCGGTCGCGAACACAATCTTGGGCAGCGGAACCTTGCGGTCGAGCAGCTTCTTGATGACGCCGAAACCGTCCAGTCCGGGCATCTGCACGTCGAGAAACACCAGGTCGGGATTGTGTTCGCGGATCAGGCTGACGGCTTCGAGGCCGTTCTTACCCTGTGCGACTACGTTGACGTCGCCGAGGTTCTTGAGCAGGTAGGCGAGCTCGTCGCGCGCGAGTTGTTCGTCGTCGACGATGACCGCGGAGAGGGGCATAGGGCTTCGAGCCGAACTGGTAAAACCGGTGGTTGCGGCGGCGATTGCCATGTCCTTAATAATGAGTATATCTACCCCAGCGGGTAAGCCGCCAGTCGCGCTCCTTTACAGAGAATTTTCGATGGCCAGCGCCATGCCCATGCCGCCGCTGACGCAGAGGGTGGCCAGGCCGCGGCGCGCTTTTTGCTTGAGCATTTCGTGGAGGAGCGTCACCGTGATGCGGGTCCCGGTGCAGCCGATGGGATGGCCAAGCGCGATGGCGCCACCGTTGACGTTGAGTTTCTCGCGATCGAAATGCAACTCACGATCGCAGGCCAGCACCTGGGCGGCGAAGGCTTCGTTGAGTTCGACGAGATCGAAATCGCTGAGTTTGAGACCGTGTTTCTGTTCCATTTTTCGGATGGCCGGCACCGGCCCGATGCCCATGAGGCGCGGGTCCACGCCCGCGGAAGTCACGGCGAGAATTCGGGCCAGCGGCTTCAGGTTGTTTTGCTGGACGAATTTTTCGCTCGCCACGACCACCGCCGCTGCGCCATCGGTGATGCCGGAAGAGTTTCCGGCAGTAATGGTGCCTGTGCCGGCCCTGGAAAATACTGGCGACAGTTTGGCCAGTCTCTCCATGGTCGCGTCGAGAAACAAGTGTTCATCGCGTGTGAAAACGCTTGTGCCCTTCTTGCCTTCGATCGTAACCGAAGCAATTTCGGCGTCGAAGCGCCCACCGGATTGCGCCGCGGCAGCGCGTTGCTGCGACATGAGCGCGAACTGATCCTGCTCTTCGCGCGAGACATTGTATTGCCCAGCGAGAATCTCAGCCGTCTCGCCCATCAGCATCTTTGCCAGCGGGCAGAAAAATCCGTCGCGATACATGCCATCGACAAGTTCCTGATGGCCGAGACGATATCCCCACCGAGCGCCCTCAAGATAATAGGGAAGCCGCGACATCGATTCGGTTCCGCCCGCCAGCACGCAATCGAGGTTACCGGTAGCGATCTCCTGAAATGCGAGCGCGACGGACTTGATGCCGGACGCGCACGCCTTGTTCACCGTGTAGGCGGGGACCTCCCGCGGAACGCCGCTGCGGATGGAAATCTGCCGCGCGGGATTGGGACCGCCTCCTGCCTGCCGACCGTTGCCGAAGATGGTTTCTTCTATTTCCTGCGGCGGGAGCGCGGCGCGCTCGATGGCGGCTTTGGCCGCGACGACACCCATGTCAGCCGCGGTCAGCGAGGCCAGCGAGCCTCCAAACTTGCCGATGGGGGTTCGCACCGCGGAGAGGATGTACACGTTGTCCAAGGCTGTCTCCCGAATATTTGAGTCTAGCAGTCAAGAATCGGTGCAGAAAAGGCGGCGGCAGCAGAGTTTTGGGTTAGTATCACCGGCGAGACTGGAGGCGGAAGTGGGCAAAGTAGTGGTCGCGCTCTCGATGTCACTGGACGGCTTCATCGCCGGTCCCAACGACGGTCCCAGAAACTCGCTCGGGGACGGCGGATCCAAGCTCTTCGACTGGTGGTCAGCCGGCACGAAGCGTGTCGGACACGGCTCCCGTTCCCATTCCGATGACCGCTTCAAGCCGCCCGCCCGCAGCCGTGTCGTGGCCAAGGAAATGTTCGACTGCGGGGCGATCATCACTGGAAGGCGCACTTTCGACATCGCCAAGGGTTGGGGTGGCCACCACCCCGTGGGCGCTCCATTCTTCCTGCTCACCCATCACCCGCCCGACCGGTATGTCGGCCCCGGCACCGGCGGAACGGTTGTCACAGACGGCATTGAGGGCGCCCTTAAGCAGGCCCGCGCCGTGGCGGGTAAGCGGAACATTGCCGTCGGCGCCGCCGATGTTGCGCAGCAGTTTCTCAAGGCCGGTTTGCTCGATGAAATCCACGTCAATATCGTTCCGATACTCCTCGGCGGCGGCGTGCGCCTTTTCGCCAACCTAGAGGATCGCCAGTTCGACCTCGAATGCACGCGCGTGGTCGAATCCGACGGCGTCACACACCTCCGCTACCGCGTCGTGAAATAGGGGCAGGCGCAGCCCGAAGCCCGCGGCACGGTAAACTACTCGGCGTGAACATTCTTTACGGAATCAACACGGTTACAGAAGCGCTCAAGGCGCGCGGCCGTAACTTCGAGTGGGTCGGTGTCGCCAAAGAACGAAAAGACATTCGCTTGAGGCGGGTGATTGACGAGTGCCGCAAGATCGGCGTTCCAGTACGCGTCTTGTCGCGTACGGAACTTGATGAGATTGCCGGCAATGCCGCGCATCAGGGGCTGGTGGCCGCGACCTCGGCAAAACAGTACAGCGATCTCGATGATCTGGTGGCGTCACGTCGGGGCGAGCGCTCGCTGATCGTCGTGCTCGATGGAATCGAGGATCCGCACAATCTGGGAGCGATCCTGCGCACCGCCGACGCCGCGGGTGCGGATGGAGTGGTGATTCCCGAACGCCGGTCAGCCGCGGTCACAGGCGCGGTCGCGAAAGTTTCGGCGGGAGCGAGTGAACATCTTCCGGTTGCCAAGGTTACGAACATATCGCGTGCGCTCGAGGAATTGAAGGAGAAAGATCTGTGGGTTGTTGGATTAGACGAGCGCGGTGAACAGACCTATGACGCGGTGGACTACAAGATGCACTGCGCCATTGTGCTCGGCGCCGAAGGCAAGGGACTGCACGACCTGGTGCGCAAACACTGCGATTTCCTGGTGTCGATTCCGATGCTGGGGAAAGTGCCGTCGCTGAACGTATCGGTGGCAGCGGGTGTGGTGCTGTATGAAGTGGTGCGGCAAAGACGGCTGGATGCATCCAAGAAATCATGAAGCTGGTAATCATGAGACTGCTTTGTTGTCTTGTTCTGCTTTGCAGCCTGATTGTTCCCGCAGCGGCGATAAACCGGGAGGCTTTCACCATCACCAGGTACGACCTGGAAGTCCGCCTGGAGCCCGAACAACAAAGGCTCGGCGCGCGCGGCAAGATTACGATACGCAACGATTCCGGCCAGCCCCAGAAGGTGGTTGCGCTGCAGATATCAGCCTCTCTCAATTGGCGATCGATTCGGGTGGACGGCAAGGCGGTTCAGTTTGTTTCGCAGCCCTACCTTTCGGACATCGACCACACGGGCGCACTTTCAGAGGCCATCGTTACGCTGCCCGCTGAAATCAAGCCCAAGGATTCCTTGGAGCTCGAAATCGGCTACGAGGGTGTAATTCCGCTGGACACGACTCGGCTGACGCGGGTCGGAGTGCCGGAAGAGATCGCCAAACATTCGAGTTGGGATCAGATCAGCCCATCGTTCACGGCGGTACGCGGCGCGGGATATGTGGCGTGGTATCCGATTACGACGGAGGCAGCGGATTTCTCGGAAGGGAACAGTCTGTTTGAAGTTGCCGATCGGTGGAAGGCACGCGAAGCGGGTAGCGAATTCAGAGTCAGGCTTCATTCTTCGCAATCAAGTTCAGAAGCGGCGCCAATCCTGATATGCGACGGCCATGGCGGCAATTATTCCGCAGAGTCTGGGCGAAACCAGGCGGGCAGTGCAGATTGCATATGGAGTTCGCTGGGGACGATCACTCCGACGTTTGCGATGGCCGAATACTTGGACCAGTCCAAGGCACCCTTGAAACTGTTCAGTTTGCCAGGGCATGAGGCGGGCGCTTCCACATATTCCAACGCGCTCGAGCCAGCAATGAAATTCGTAAGCGGATGGTTTGGTCAGCCGCGCGCATCCATTGCCATCGCTGACTTTGCCGATCCGAATTCTGCTCCGTTTGAAAGCGGCACCTTGTTGATGGTGTCGTTGGCGGCGGAGGATTCGAAGCTCGCCGGCATCAACCTGGTTCACGAACTGGTTCATTCCGCTTTGCCATCGTCGCGACCCTGGGTGTACGAGGGTTTGGCCCACTTTGCCGAGGCGATGTATCGGCAAGAGCAAGGCGGACGTCAGGCAGCACTCGATTTTCTGGGGCTGCACCGGGCGACATTTCTTGATTCGGAAAAAGAAGTATCGGCCGTACCGAAAAGCGTTGGCCAACCGCTGGCCGCCACGTTCGACGAAACGTACTATCGGAGCAAAGCTGCGTATGTGTGGTGGATGTTACGCGACATGATCGGCGACGATACGCTGAAGCAGGCCATTGGCAAGTATCGGGCCGAGGACGACAAAGATCCAAAGTATGTGGAGCTGTTGATCGAAGTCGCCGCCAAGCGCGACCTGGGTTGGTTCTTCGACGACTGGGTGTATCAGGATCGCGGCCTGCCCGATTTCCACGTGCAGTCGGTCCATCCTTGGACAACGGAAAAGGGGGTGCAGTTTCTTACCGTAACACTGGAGAACTTAGGCAATGCGGGGGCGGAGGTTCCCTTCACAATTTCCTTTGAAGGCGGCGAGATCAC
Source organism: Terriglobales bacterium (assembly GCA_035272625.1). Lineage (GTDB taxonomy): Bacteria > Acidobacteriota > Terriglobia > Terriglobales > Acidobacteriaceae > Acidiflorens. The sequence goes on from DATEQN010000039.1 coordinate 45,015, forward strand.
GAAACGGATCGAGGTGCGTGCCAAAAGCACGGCAACAACGCGAGTTGAAATGCCAGGCACGGCGACCCAGATCGTGGTCAACGACGGGAGTGTTCCGGAAAGCGATCTGACGAATAATGTGTATAAGATCTCTGCGCCCTAGAACCAACACCTACCACGGAGACACAGAGACACAGAGGGATTAGAAAACCAGGAATACTGGCTTTGGTTCTGCAATCTAACTCTGATTTCGGCATCGAGTCTCCGATCAGTTGTCTTGCTCCGTGTGTCCCTGCCTCCGTGGTAGATTTTCTTGTTGGCCTGAAGAGGAGAGAATTTGCCCTACATCCAATTTCTCGGTGCTGCCGGGACCGTGACCGGCTCGAAGCACCTGATCAACACTACTTATGATTCGAGCGGCAAGCAGGGATTTCAGGTTCTGATCGACTGCGGACTTTTCCAGGGACAGAAAGAATGGCGCGAGCGCAACTGGCAGGACACTCCCGTCCCGGCGCATGAAATCGATGCCGTTGTGCTTACGCATGCGCATCTGGATCACTGCGGCTGGATTCCTCGCCTGGTGAAAGAAGGTTTCCGTGGGTCGATTTATGCGACGCAACCAACCATCGATCTCTGCTCCGTTGTGTTGCCCGATTCCGGACACCTGCAGGAAGAAGACGCCGCCTACTACAACAAACGGAAAATTTCGAAGCATGATCCAGCGCTGCCGTTGTACACGCTCAACGAAGCGCAGGAGTGCCTGCGGTACTTCAAGCCGGTCATGGTCGGGCAGGCCACCCGACTCAGTCCCGAGCTGACGTTCCGCTTCGTGCGCGCCGCGCACATCCTGGGATCCTGCATGGCAGAAGTCGCGCTGCAGACGAACGGGCGGAGCCGGCGATTACTCTTCACCGGCGACATTGGCCGGGTTCGCGATAGCCTGATTGCGCCCGGCAAGGTGGTGCACTCCGGACCACAGGAAAACGAGACCGCCGACGTGCTGGTCATGGAATCCACATACGGCAACCGGCAGCATCCCGATACTGATCCTCGACCCGAACTCGCGCGCCTGATTCGTGAGACCGCGCAACGCGGCGGCAGTGTGATCGTCCCAGCGTTTGCCGTCGAGCGGACACAGAAATTTCTTTTCATTCTGAAAAGGCTCATGGAGACAGGACAGATTCCGCGCCTGCCGGTGTATTGCGACAGCCCGATGGCGATCAAGGCAGTCGAAATTTTCCTGAAACACACCGAAGAATACACGCCGCGGGCCGCCGATTTGATCGGGAACTACGGCTCGCCCATCGATTGGCCGGGCTTCACGTTTGCGCTAACCACCGAGCAGTCGAAGAAGATCAACCAGAGCCACTATCCGTCGATCATCGTTTCGTCGAGTGGAATGGTTACTGGTGGCAGGATTCTCCATCATCTGGCGCAGCGCCTGCCCGATCCAAAAAACCTGGTGATTTTTATCGGCTTCCAGGCGCCGGGCACGCGCGGCGCCACGATCAAGAACGGAGCGCCCGAAGTGAAGATCTTCGGCGAGTTCGTGCCGATCCGCGCGCAGGTCGTGGCGCTCGAACAGTTCAGCGATCACGCCGATCCGCCGGAGTTGTTGGAGTGGTTGCGGACGTTCAAGAACAACCCGGACGCAACCTACCTTGTCCACGGCGAGCCTGCCGCTGCGTCGCAACTGCGCGACCGGATGAAGAAAGAACTGGGATGGAACGTGCAGGTGGCGGAGTATATGGAGAGGGTGGACGTGAAGTAATTTTGTAATCTGGTAATTTGACACTCCGGCGACGAATTGCCGGTGAGTATTGCCTATGACGGAAACAGCGTTAAGAAAACATCTCGATGCAGCGGAGAAGAGCCCGAAAGAGATTGCCGCGGCTGTCTCGGGCTTGTCGGAGAAAGCTCTACGTTACAAGCCTTCCCCCGAAAAATGGTGCGTGCTGGAAATCCTCGGCCATCTGGCGGATGTCGAGATCATTTACGGATATCGTTTGCGGCAGATGCTGGCAGACACCAAGCCTGTCATCGCCCCTCTGGACCAGGACGCATGGACTCGCAATCTGAACTACCTGGATTCGCCTCCTTCCGAGTTGGTCGCGTTTTACGGGTTGGGCCGGCATCACAACTTGCGTTTGCTGCGAAGTTTGAAGCCTTCTGACCTCTCCAAGTCAGCCTTTCACCCGGAACTGCAACGGGAGATGACCGTTGCGGACCTCGTCGAGAGGATGGGTGGGCACGGTACTGGACACTTGCAGCAGATTGAGAAACTGAAAGCGGCGGCGAGCAAAAAGTAGTTTCGAGCGGCGATATCATGTTGGGCGCTGCGCGTGTGCGGTGGTGAAGGCTATGAGCGCCTGCAACTTTGCCCGCGCCGCCCCGGAATCTATCGCATCGGCTGCCAGCGGAACTGCATCGCGCAGATGATCGGCCCGCCCGGCTGCGACCAGGGCGGCGGCGGCGTTGAGCAACACCACGTCGCGGCGCGCGGATTTCTTTCCAGCCAATACCTCGCGGATCAGCGTGGCGTTGAGTGCGGCGTCTCCGCCGGAGATGTCTTCTAACGTCGCCCTCGGCAAACCAAATTCCTCCGGCGTGACTTCGTAACTGTGCACCTGGCCTTCACGGACCTCTCCAACGCGCGTGGGGCCGGTGATCGTAACTTCATCCAATCCGTCGCTGCCGTGGACGACGAGCGCGCGGCGCAAACCTAACATGCTGAGCGCCTCTGCAAGTTTTTCGACAAGGTCGGCGGAATAGACGCCAACGACCTGGCAGGTGGCGCGCGCGGGATTCGTCAGCGGACCGAGCAGGTTGAACACCGTGCGCAGATACAGTTCGCGGCGCGCGGTCTGCACGTGCTTCATCGCCGAGTGCATGGCGGGAGCGAAAAGAAACGCGATCCCCACTTGTTCCAGGCAGGCCGCGATGTGTGCCGTCGGCAGGTGGATATTCACGCCCAACGCTTCCATCACGTCGGCGGAGCCGCATTTTGAGGTGACGCTGCGATTACCATGCTTGGCCACGCGCACGCCGGCTCCGGCGACCACGAAGGCGGTGGCCGTCGAAATGTTGAAGGTGCCGCTCGCATCGCCGCCGGTGCCGCAGGTGTCGACGAGTGCGTCGCGCCCGGTGCCGCTGGCGTCGAGAACGGAGCCGGCATGAAGTTCGATTGGAATGGCAGCGGCGCGGATGGCTTCGGCAAATCCGACGATCTCTTCGACCGTTTCGCCCTTCATATGCAAGGCCACCAGCAACGCGGCAATTTGCGCATCCGAGCATTGCCCGGCGAGGACTTCTGTCATCACCGCGTGCGCCTCTTCGCGGGAGAGCGATTGACGGTGATTGGCGATGCGATGGAGGGCGTCGAGGATCACAAGTTCCAAGCTACAGGAGAGACGAGATTACTTTCAAACTGGATCTCCGCGTGATGCACCCCTCGTCTACCCGTCCGCTCAAAATCCCTTGAATCCAGGGTGAAAAACTCAAACTGCCCCGCGTACAATCAATGTTGTTAGCAAGTTAAAATGTCCGCTTTTTGTAGCAAGTGAAATGTCCGGTTTCGTTAATCTCCCGTAGCCGCCGCCGAGGCGGTGGGAAAGTGGGAATCCCGCGCACTTTGCGGGATTTCCAAGCGCGGTGGGAAAGT
>DATEQN010000040.1:0-68983 GCA_035272625.1 Terriglobales bacterium
AGTCTAGCCTTGGCTTTCACCGCACCTGGCCGGTAATTCTGCTGGTGGTTGGCGCGGTGAAATTGCTGCAAGGAAGCGCATCGGTTGAAGGACACATTCCGGCACTGGCGCCGGGTGCAAATCCGGTGGGAGGCCCAATTCCCCCGGTGCCACCGGTTCCTCCCGTTCCACCCGTTCCACCAGTTCCGCCAACCAGCGAGGTGAACCGTGGCTAGCCCAGTAACGCCTATGACTCCGCCGCCTCCGCGTCCTCCGCACCGTTCGATCGCCGGACCGGTCGTCCTGATCCTGATGGGCGTGCTGTTCCTAATGGGGACGATGGGGATTCTGGAAATACACAGCCTGGGGAGGCTATTCGCCCGCTTCTGGCCGGCGTTGCTGATCCTGTGGGGCCTGCTCAAGCTGATCGAATACGAACAGGCCAAGCGCTACGGCCAACCGGCGCGCGGGATTGGGGTCGGCGGCGTTTTCCTGATGGTGTTCCTGATTGGCGCCGGGCTGATTGCAACCCAGGCATCGCGTGTGGACTGGAAGAACCTCGGAGACCACATCCAGCTAGGCGATGATGAAGGACTGAACGAGATTTTTGGCGGGTCCGCGTTCAACTACAGCGACGAACTGAGCCAGGAAATTCCGGCGGGCAGTACTCTCCACGTCAATGATGATCGGGGCGCGATTACGATCAACGTGGCGGAAGGCAAGACGATGAAAGTGTCGGTGCGCAAAAAGGTCCACGCGGAAAAGCAGCAGGACGCCGACGACTACAACCACAAGACCAAGACTCAGATCACCGTCAGCGACAAAGTCGTCACGCTGGACGCCCAAACCCACGCCGCCGGTAACGCGGTGGTGACCACCGACATGGATATTTACGTGCCGCGCAACACGGATCTCGTCATCGTTTCCCGGCGCGGCGGGATCACCATCAACGGCATGAACGGCAGCGTCGAGGTAACTAATCAGCACGGCGAAGTCAGTCTCAACGATCACACCGGAAACGCTGTGCTTAGCCTGGAAAGCAGTTCCGTCCGCGCACAACATGTGAAGGGCGACATCACAATTCAAGGGCGCGCCAATGAAGTCTCGCTCGAAGACGTCGACGGGGCCGTGCATCTGAACGGCGAGTTTTACGAGAGCACCCGGCTGGTGCGCATCAGCAAGACGGTCAGTTTTCATTCCTCGCGCACCGACATGGAATTCTCCCGGCTCGATGGCAGGCTGGATCTGGATTCCGGCGACCTGCGCGCCGATTCGCTGATTGGGCCGATGCGCCTGACGACACGGTCGAAGGACATTTCGCTCGAAGGCTTGTCGGGGGATCTGCGATTGGAAGACTCCAACGGATCGGTTGAGGTCGGACTGCACAAGCCGGGGAATATCCAGATTGATAACCGCAAGGGCGACGTGCAAGTCTCGATTCCGCCGAACACGGCGATCAAGGTCGAGGCGCGCACGCGACAGGGCGAGATTGAGAGCGACTTCGAAGAGATCAAAGTCGACAATCGGGACAATCAATCGAGCGCCAGTGGTTCGATCGGAACCAACGGCCCGCGGCTGGTGATGAACTGCGAAAAGGGAACGATCGCAATCCGCAAAGGGACGGTTGCAACCGCGGCACCGCCTGTTGCGCCCACTCCTCCGGCCACGCCGGGGAAACCGGCGAAAGCGCTGCCCGCGCCGAAGGCGACGCCGGTGGAGAGTGAGAACTAGGACGGCAGGTCGCGGGTCCAAGGTATTCGGTTCGCTTTCTGACGCCCCATTCATCCTCCAGAATAGTGGCGCGCCTTCCGATGGCTGGAGCGTTCTAACGGGCTGCGGCCACGGCACGCGGCGGCGCGTTCTTCACGTATCTGTCAAACCAGCGAAGCATCTCGTAAATGAGCTGCTCGTTCGACTCCATGGCTGAATACCAGTGCGGCTCGTGCGGAAGCAGCACCAGGCGGGTGGTACCGCCGTTGCCGCGAATCGCTTCGTAGAGCTTGCTAGATTGCAGCGGCGTAGTACCAGGGTTCGCATCCTCTGCGCCGTGCATGAGAAGGAGCGGAGTCTTGATTTTGTCGGCGAAGAAAAATGGGGAGACTTTCAGATAGACATCCGATGCCTCCCAAACCGATCGCCGCTCGTTCTGGAAACCGAAAGGCGTGAGCGTCTTGTTATAGGAGCCGCTGGTAGCGACACCGGCCCGGAACAAGTCGGAATGGGCCACCAGATTTACGGTCATTAAAGCGCCATGGCTGTGTCCGGTGACTCCGATGCGCTCGGGGTCGGCAACACCAAGTCGCACCGCCTCATCGACTGCGGCCTTGGCATCGGCAACGAGCTGTTCCAGATAAGTGTCGTAGGCTTTCTTCGGATCACCGACGATGGGGAACGAAGCGTTGTCGATGATCGCGTAACCCGCGAGGAGCAACAGTCTGTATTGCCGCAGCTGCGTAAAGGTCTCCTGCGAGCCCGCAACCTGGCCGGCTTTCGAAGCGTCGGCATAGTCGAGAGGATAGGCATAAAGAATGGTGGGGACGCGCGTGCCCTCTTGATAGCCGGGCGGCGTATAGAGAGTGAACGACAAGTCAAGCCCGTCGGCGCGCTTGTACTTGACCAACCGCTTCTTGATCGCTCGCACCTCCGGGGTCGGATCGGGAATGTGAGTTACGGCGACGCTGGTTGAAACAAAGGCCGCTTCTCCAGCGGGCGCAGCATCGCTGATGGATTTTCCCAGCGTTCGCGCAAACGCGTTCGGCGGGTCGGTCGGCGATTGATGCCAGGTGAGAAATGTCCGTGTGTCCGACCCGGTAAAGGAAAGGAATCGCTCGTAGCAGGCCTTATCGCTGCGAAACAGTCGTTCGTATTTCAGCGTATTCAAATCGAGCCGATCGAGGAACGGCCGATCCCCGTCGGGCGAAGAGCCGACTCCTGAAAGATAGATCGCATCGCCCTCCTGTCGAACCACCCACGACCCGTTCGCGAGCTGGCGTTGCACAGGACTGCCGGGGTTCGCATACCTCTCGTCCGTCGAGAGATCCCAAAGCAAGCGAGGCTTTCGTTGTTGATCATCGACGTCGATGACGAAGCTCCGTCTCCAGTGGCGGTTGAAATCGTACTCGTTCAAGAGGGCGACGCTCGGTTGTTCGCCCCAGGAGAAGCCGACATAGCGCTGCTCGGTCCGCGTGATTTCGACGGCGGGCGAGTTGAATGGCGCCTTCAGAAGCATGACCTTGTCGCGAGCCGGAACCTTGACATTCCAGTCGCCGCCATCCAGCGCTTCTGCCCAGACGAGCGTCGCCGGTTCGGTGGCGCGCCAGGAAAAATCGCGCGGACCTACCGGAACGCCTCCGATGGGAACACGATCCGCCAGCGGAAGCGACGCGATGGTATGGGCAAGAACGTGGGAGCGCTGTGATACATCCCAAACTTCGACTTCCTTCGGAAAGCGATCGTAAGTGGTGACGTACGAGTAGGGCTTGTGGATGGCGGTGACGAGTATGTGCTGCCCGTCCGGCGCGGGATCCAGCGATTCATAATTTCCCGGTTTTCCCACCGGCGCGATCGCCGCCGTGGCCGCGTCAATCAAGGCGAGTTGCGAGGCCGCGAAGTAATCGAAAAGATCCTCATCGTGCTTGTTGCCGAGCGTGTCGCGGTTTTCGTAGGTGCTGCTCTGTCCTTTTTTGCCCTCGGTCTCCTGGATGCTCGGGCCACTCGGCACGATTGGTTCGGCTGGCGGCACGCTCATTCCGTCGGGCACCAGCTTCACCAAAAGCGTTCTCTGGTCTGGCATCCATTGCATCTCGTCGTCGAACATTGGGTTGAGACGCGCTCCGGGCACTTGATGTACTTCGCCGGTCTTGGCATCACCGATCCAGAGTTCGACCGAATCGGTAGCGATATTCACGAACGCGAATCGCTTTCCGTCAGCGGCCCAGATTGGTCCGCCCGGGCACGCGCCCGCGAGAAACGCGATATGAATCTGCGCAGCATCTTGGGGCGAGGCAGCGGCAATGTGCACCAGCGCGAAATCCCGGGCGCAGGGGGTAATGCCGTAGCCGCCCGGGGTGTCGTGCTTGCTGTGATTCCTGGGCTCGACGCGCGCGCCTGCGAGGCGCAAGAAAGGTGTCGACACCCGAGAAATCGACGGGTAGTCCTGCCAGGACACCAGGAGAATCGCGTCCTGTGTCGGGCTCACCCTTGGCGTTGGCGGTGAGGGCGCGTGCATCACATCCAGAATGCTTTTCGGCGGTTGGTTGTATCCAGATGCAGCCTCGACCGGCGTCACCGGTACTGAGGACTCGCTCGACAGAGATGAGTTTGGCTGCGCCGCAATGGGGATAGACGTCGCGCAGGCAACGAGCGCTGCGACCAACAGACAGTTCAAGGCGTTCCGGACTGGCATGGGTTCTCTCCGCTTCAATTCACGAGCAAAAACCGACATAGACGATACTCTCGCAAAATTCCCACTGCAGCAACAACACCCGTGCCTGATGTTCCTTTCCCTTCGGTTATAATTTCGCCCAATGAACCTGCCTTCTGGCACCAAGCTTGGACCGTATGAAATTGTCTCCCTTCTGGGCGCGGGCGGCATGGGCGAGGTCTATCGCGCCCGTGATTCTCGTCTTCGACGCGATGTGGCAATCAAAGTTTTGCCGCAGGCACTTTCACTTGACTCCGACCGCATGCGCCGCTTTGAGCAGGAGGCGCTGGCCACCGCTGCTCTGAATCATCCCAACATTCTGGCTGTGTTTGACATTGGCACGAGCGAAGGCTCGCCTTACGTGGTGTCTGAGCTGCTTGAGGGTGAGACGCTGCGTGAGCGCCTGCGCACGGGAGCGATTGCGGTGCGCAAGACCCTTGACTACGCCATGCAGATCGCGCACGGGCTGGCGGCGGCGCACGAAAAAGGGATCATTCATCGCGACCTCAAGCCGGAGAACCTATTCGTCACGAAGGATGGACGGGTCAAGATTCTGGACTTCGGGCTGGCGAAACTGACGCAGGCCGATCCCGGCACCGACCCATCAATGGCCACCGCGACCCATGGCACCGAGGCGGGACTGGTGATGGGAACGGCGGGATACATGTCGCCCGAGCAGGTGCGCGGCATGACTTTGGATCCGCGCTCCGACATTTTCAGCTTTGGGGCAATTCTCTACGAGATGCTGTCGGGCAAACGGGCATTCCATGGCGACACCCCTGCCGACACGATGAGTTCGATTCTGAAGGAAGAGCCTCCGGAGCTGAGCGAGACCAATCGCAATGTTTCTCCGGCGCTGGAGCGCATTGTGCACCACTGCCTGGAGAAGAATCCCGAGTCGCGTTTTCATTCCGCCAGCGATATCGCGTTTGATCTCGAACATCTTTCCGGGCTTTCCGGCAGCACGGCCAGGGTGGCGACGGCTGGCAGTGGCAGTAGCATTGGCATTGGCATTGGAAAAGTCCAGCCGAGCCGCAGGCTTCTGCTCGCACTCGCGGCCGGTCTGGTTATCGCATGTGCGGTGTATGGCCTCGGTTGGTGGACTGGAAAGGCCGGCGCGCGCGCGCCTCAGGCCGAGTACCAGCAGATCACGTTTCGTACCGGTTCCATCGGCAACGCCCGCTTTACGCCCGACGGCAGCATTGTTTACAGCGCATCGTGGGAGGGTGGCGACAACCAGCTTTATATGTCGCGCACGAACGATCCAGGATCGCGCGAGCTGGGAATAAAGGACGCGGAGCTGCTTTCGATCTCCAAGGCTGGAGAAATGGCGATTCGGCTCAACACGGTGAGCCATGGTGGCTACGCACGCAGCGGGACGCTGGCGCGGGTCCCGCTAAGCGGGGGAACGCCGCGAGAAGTGCTGGACAACGTGGGGGACGCGGACTGGTCCGCGAACGGCGAGAGTATGGCGATTGTCCGTTACGTTCCCGAAAATAATCACTGGCGTCTGGAATATCCTGCGGGCAAGGTTCTGCTTGACGGGATCAACTGGATCAGTCATCCGAAGATTTCGCCAGACGGGAAGTGGATCGCGTTTGCCGACCACGAAAACCCGGACGGCGACGACGAGGGTTCGGTCGCGGTGATTGGCGCAGACGGCATAGAGAAAGAAAAGAAACTTTCTTCCGGGTGGACGTCACTGGAGGGGATTCTGTGGTCACCCGCGGGCGATGAGATCTGGTTTACGTCCACCAACACGGGTAGCGCCTCGAACCCGCGGGCGGTGACCCTCTCGGGCAAGCTGCGGACGATCACGAACGTGCCCGGAGGCATGTGGGTGGAAGACCTGCGTAATGGGACAGTGCTGATGGTGGCGAATCACACACGCCTAGGGATCCGGGGCATGGCGCCGGGTGGAAAAGAAGAGCATGAACTGGGGTGGTTCGGATGGTCGGAACTGCGCGATATCAGCCCCGACGGCCGGAAGATCGTGTTCGACGAGGAAGGCGAGGGTGGCGGACCGAACTACACCGTCTTTCTGCGCGATACCGATGGGTCGCCTCCGGCGCGGATTGGCGAGGGAGACTCCATGGCCATCTCGTCCGATGGAAAATGGGTGATCACGAAACCGGCGAAGGGAGGACAGCTGAGTCTGGTGCCGACGGGAGCGGGCGAAGCGAGGCAACTCACCCACGATGCCGTTAGCTACAGCATTGTTCGTTTTCTGCCGGATGGCAAGCGGTTGCTGGCCTCGGGAATTGAAGTGGGGCACGGAGGTCGCGACTATCTGATCGACCTGAACAGTGGAGATTCCAAGCCCATCACTCCCGAAGGCACCGCCGGCACGGTAATCTCCCCAGATGGCAAGAGCGTCGCGGTGCGCGGGCCTAATGGAAAACGGGGGATTTGGCCGCTCGAAGGGGGCGAGTTTCGTCCGATACCAGGGATCGAATCGAACCTTACGATCATTGGCTGGACGGCGGACGGCGGATCGGTATATGTGGTTCCCAGCCGGCGGGTCGGGCAAGCCTTGAAATCCGTTCCGGTCTCTCGGGTGAATATACAGACCGGCAAAATGGAGCCGTGGAAAACCTTCGGGGAAGAAACGGGCGCGGGAGTCTCGACCGTGGTTGCGCCGCATCTTTCCAGCGACGGGAGTGCGTATGCGTACCTCTACGTGCGGGTGCTGTCGGAGGCGTATGTGGTTACGGGGTTGAAGTAGGAAACAAGTTCTCAGTTCTCAGCTGTTGGTGTTCCCTCATAACCTTCGCCTTGTCCTGTCATGATTCGGGTGGCATGTAGAGGAACTCTTTCGCTTCGAGCGGTGTCTACATCTTCTGAGCGAGCCCGATCAGAGATAGGGTTGCAATGCTGCGCTCCATCTTTCGCAACCGACCCGTCGAACCCTTAGCTTCGCTCAGCACGACAAGCTCCTAAAGTTCCCCGCCAACCCGTCGGCATCGGAAGCTGAGAGCCAGTAGCCAAAAGCTTCATGTTAAATTCGAACGATGCGTTCCATCCTGCAAAAACGGTCGCTGCGATTCGTGTTTGCGGCGAATGTGATCTCCATGCTGGGCAGCGGGATGAATTCCGCCGCGGTGGCCTGGACGATCTTGCAGCGCACGCACTCTGAAATGGCGCTGGGCACGTTTGCGGCGCTGCAAACGATTCCGGCCATGCTGATGCTTCCCTTCACCGGCGTCATTATTGACCGCGAAGACCGGCGGCGGCTGGTGATGTGGCTGGATGCTTTGCGCGCCGTCATCATTCTTGCGGTCACGGTGCTTGCCTTCCTTCATCGCGTGCAGGTTTGGGAACTCTACCTGATGAATACGCTGGTGGCGGCGGGCTTCTGGATGTTCTGGCCTACGATCACGGCGCTGATTCAGGAGCTGACGCCTGAGGGCGGGTTCGTGCAATCGAATACATTTCTTCTGGCGGGGATCCAGGGGGGCTGGCTGATTGCCGGCGCGCTGGTTGGATTTGTCTATGAACACATTGGGCTGGGCGGAGTGCTGCTGATCGACGTCAGCACTTACGTCGTTTCTTTTTCGTGCTACTTCGCGGTGCGCCAAGGACGGCATGTGGTGCCGCGGGCCGTCGAACTTCGGCATGATATCGAGGCGGCGGAGACCGCCGTCGGACGCTTTCTGCGCGAGATGCGCGAAGGGCTGGTGTTTCTGCGCGAACATCGCAGCGTGGTTTTCCTGGGCACGAGTTGGGCTTTGTTTCTGGGCGCGATGATGACGGGAGTGGTAGTCACGGCTCCGCTTAGCGATCGGGTCTTTCACGCCGGCGCGACTGGCTACGGATGGCTGAACGGGGGATGGGGTGTGGGCGCATTCCTGAGCGCTCTTTATGCTCCGGCGCTGATTACGCGGGTGGGGTCCCGCGGTTCGATTGCGCTGGCCATGCTGCTGCTGACTTTTTCGATGGCGCTCTCTCCGTTTTCGCCTTGGCTCGCGATTGCCGTCCTGCTTTATGGGCTGATGGGATCGGCGCGCGGCGTCAGCGGCGTGGCCATGAATACGAGCTTGATGGAGCAGGTGCCGCCGCACTTCATGGGACGGGTTCAGAACACTTTCTATTTCTTTGGCACGCTGCTGCAGGTGGCATTGGGGCTGGGGGTGGGCTGGATCGCATCGCGGATCAGCCTGGCGGCGGGGTTTGGCGTGATTGCCGCAGTGTATGCGGTGGCGTTTGGCAGCGCCTGCTGGCCGATTGGAGCACGGAAGGCTTTGGCTGCGGTCACGGAGTAGCGAGACTGCAGGGTTGTGTAGAGCGGACACTCTTGTCCGCTGCCGTTAACGTTGGTTTTTGCGCTAGACTCTCAGATCAAGATCAACCCCAAGATCAAGAGCGGCGGACAAGAGTCCGCCCTACACAAGAAGGAGTTTTCATTCATGTTTGAAGACTTGAAGGGGCGAACGGCGGTCGTCTTTGGAGTGGCGAACAAGCGCTCGATCGCTTGGGCAATTGCGCAAGGATTGCACGCGGCGGGGGCGAACCTGGCCATCACTTATCAGAACGAACGGATGGCGATGGAGGCGAAAGACCTGATTCTGTCGCTGCCGGGCGCGGAAGCTTTCATGTGCGATGTTTCGAAGGACGAAGAAATCGTGCAGCTCTTCGAAAACCTGCAAGCTCGCTACGGGAAGCTGCATGCGCTCGTGCATAGTGTGGCTTTTGCTCCGGCGGACGAACTGAAAGGCGACTTCGTGAACACTACGCGCGAGGGCTTTCGCGTGGCGCACGACGTCAGCGTGTATTCGCTGATCGCGGTCTGCCGGGCGGCGGCCCCGCTGATGGAAGACGGGGGCAGCGTCATCACCATGACTTACTACGGCGCGGAGAAAGTTGTGCCGCACTATAACGTGATGGGAGTGGCCAAGGCCGCGCTGGAATGCACGGTCCGGTATCTGGCGCAGGATCTGGGCCGCAAGAAAATTCGGGTCAACGCTATTTCCGCCGGGCCGATCAAGACACTGGCTGCGCGCGGCATCTCCGGCCTGGGAGACATGCTGCGGTCGCACGCCGAGCGCGCGCCCCTGCAACGCAATGTGGACGTTGGCGAAGTGGGCAGCACCGGCGTTTTCCTGGCCTCGGATGCTAGTTCCGGCATCACGGGCGAGACCATCTACGTGGATTGCGGATACAACATCATGGGGTTTTGAAGGATCGCCGGACGGGCGAGGACGCCCGTCGCTCCACTCAACGGAGGTTCAGTCAGCCTGCTGCCTGCATTTACGAGACTGGTTACTCCCGTCATTTTTGACAAATATTTGACAAGAATCCGCGGAGCGCAAGATGTAACCTGAGGTCGTATGAAGTATCAGCGGATGCTCTGCGTGTGTGCGTGGGTGATTTTGTGGCTGACCCCCTGTTTTGCGCACCACATGGCGGTCGTGGTCAATAAGGATAACGCCGTTCAGAATGTCACTTCCGCGCATTTGGCCAGGATGTTCAAAGGGGAAGTGAAGAAGTGGCCCGACGGCAAGAATGTGGTGCTGGTGTTGCACAACGCTTCGCCGGACGAGATGGTCACGCTCGAACATCTGAACAAGATGAGCGCGGCGGAAGTGAAAGCGCTGCTCGCCGCGCACAAGGATTCGATTCGCATGGTGGGGACGGATGCGGATGTAATTGATGCGGTAGCGTCCACTCCGGGCGCGATCGGGTTCGTGGAAGAACGATCGATCACGGATCGTGTGGGTGTTGTTAAGGTGGACGGTAAACTGCCGATGGAATCCGGGTATTTGCCGCATTAGAAGCTGGCGTTTAGGCTAAAGCCCCGTGTCCCCCCAAGAACTTACCCGGAGTCATCGAAATTTTCATAATTGCAGGACGTTCTTCAGCCCGCTAGCAGCCCCACTCGGCATTCCCTGGCTTGGCGAAATAGCGTCTCGGGTCTTCTGGTTCGGTCGTCGTCGAAGCCACTTCCAATATCGCGAGGCGTGCAGCTGCCACCATGCGGTTCCTTTCTTGCTGTGACACCTCGTCCCATGACCCGGGAGTGGACTTGGCGGTGCAGCCAAAGTCTGGACCAAGTGCCTGGTGATAGTGGTGGAAGAGCTCCGCTAACTGTTCCGCTGAAACTTCCTGGATCGACATCAGAATTACCCTTTCTCCGATTGGTCTGTGTTGTCGAGCTTGCCCGGAGAACAGCTCACGTTTAATCCGTCCTCCTGCCGCTCGAACAACTGGTTATTTGCGTTTCCGTCTCGTTCCTTGCACAGGGCCACCAGGAATCGAACATTGAACGCGATGGCCGCCAGGCACAACACCGTCATGACCGTGGTCACCGCCGCTCGACCCTCTTGGCCGGGCTCCCCCACAGGAACCCGCCTGCCCTGCTCAATCTATTCGATACGACGAGCCATAAATTTCGAATAAGACCTTCATAAGAAGTTCGTAAGGCCGGTAATGCCTTTGTTTACAGATTTATCCGGCTTCGCTTCGCCCCGGTGCAGGTAATAGTTTTGTAATGTAACCACGATCACCGCGAAGCACACTGGCGAACACTATTCTTCACGTAACGAACCCATGAAACTCAATCAAATGGAAACTCACCCCGAAGGAAGTGACGCGCGCATTCTGCTTAGTTCGGTCTTCGGGCCTTATGCGCAAGACGACGAATTCGGCAGCCGGTCCATCAATCCGATGGAGCTCTATCACAACCAGGTCACACGCGCGCAAGGCAGCTTTTCGCTGCGCATGTTCCATCGCTCTTGGGGCATCATGATGATTCAGGAAAATATTTCGGCGCCGTGCAGCGTGCTGGATTTTCCGACGCGCGAAGGGTTTGCTCGTGAATTGACCACGAACCATTACGACATCGTGGGTATCTCATCGATCATCGTGAATATTGGCAAGGTGCGCGAGATGTGCCGCATGGTGCGGGAACTATCGCCGGCTTCGGCGATCGTGGTGGGCGGGCACGTGGCTGCGATTCCCGGCGTGGAAACGATGATCGACGCCGACCACATCGTGCGTGGAGAAGGGATCTCGTGGATGCGGCGCTACCTGGGAGAAGACGAGAACGCGCCGATCCGCCATCCCGCGATTGTTTCGGGGCTGGAGACGCGGATCATGGGAGTACGCCTTCCGCAGCGGAAGGGCGGAACGGCAGCAACGATCATCCCCTCGGTGGGCTGCCCTATGGGCTGCAACTTCTGTACCACGTCGGCTTTTTTTGGCGGCAAGGGAAAGTTTGTCAATTTTTACGAGACCGGCGATGAATTGTTTGAGGTGATGTGCCGGATCGAGTCGGAGCTCAAAGTACAGTCCTTCTTTGTGATGGACGAGAACTTCCTGCTGCACCGCACGCGCGCCATGCGCTTACTGGAACGCATGAAGCAGGCAGGCAAGAGCTGGGAGCTTTCTGTCTTTGCTTCCGCTAATGCGATCCGAAAATACACCATGCTGGAACTGGTCGAACTCGGAATTTCCTGGGTATGGATGGGGTTGGAATCTCCCCAGTCAAGCTATAGCAAACTACAGGGTGAGGACGTTAGCCGACTTACGCGGGAGCTTCGCGAACACGGGATTCGAGTGCAGGGCTCGACCATCGTCGGACTCGAACACCATACGCGCGACAACATGGTCGAGGAAATTGAATCGGCGGTCGACTACCAGACCGACTTCCACCAGTTCATGCTCTACACGCCGGTTCCGGGCACGCCGCTTTACCAGGAAATGGCGGAACAGGGTCGTCTGCTGCCGGACGTTGACTTCGCCGATGTCCATGGGCAGTACAAATTCAACTTCCGGCACGCCGCAATCTCGCGCGAGGATTCCAAGAGATTCCTGGATTGGGCGTTCTGGCGTGATTTCGAGCGCAATGGGCCGAGTCTTTATCGCATGTGCCAAACCATGCTCCAGGGCTGGCGGCGCTATAAGGACCACCCCGATCCGCGCGTTCGTGAACGATTCGAGCGCGAAGTGAAGAAGCTCAGCAGCGCTTACAATGCGGCGCTTTGGGTGATGGAGAAGGAATTCAAGAAAGTTAATCGCAGCGTGAGTGAGCGGATTCACAAACTGCGCCGCGAAGTCGAGAAGGAATTCCCGTTCGTCGCGCGCCTCACGGCCGCAGCGCTTGGCCCTATCTTGTTGTGGTCCACGCGCCGCGAGGAGAAGCGGCTGGCATCGGGACGTACGTACGAGCCTCCCACGTTTCTCGAGCGCCGCAATTGGGTTTCGGCTTCTTAGGCTTGCGGCCCGACTGGACCCTTCGACTTCGCTCGGGGCAGGCTCGCGGGACGCCCGTCACTCCACTTGCTACAGGGAGGTTCCTGGGGCGGCGATGTACCAGCCTTCCGCCAGGAATTGCTCGATTGAGCGATCCTGAATCCCTTCCTGCACTCGCAGTTCGTCGTTGAGGAAATGGTAGGAAACGGTTCCGGTGCCGCGGCCTACATTATTATCAATACGGTCGATGCGGATGCGATTGCCGTCGCGATCAGCACAGATCAGGCCCACTTCAAGATCGGGCGCGGTGGTTTTCCTGACGGTTGCTTCGGTTCTCGGGGGCATCACTCAATTGGATGAGCCAAGAGTGTGCGAGGAATCGAGCGGCGGTTGCCAGATCGGCATATCACGCGCCATGATACCTATATGCGCTCTCGCGCTTTGGTGTTCGCCCTTTTCGCGGCTGCGATGCTGTTCTCGATGGTTCGGGAATGGAGCGCGCCTGCAAAGGTTCGTTCCCGGTAACAGGTGCGGGCGAGACGGGACAAGCCCCGTCTCTACGGGAGCTTACTTAATGTGGCTGCTTTTTTATTTTCCGCCGGATATCGGGCCAGAACTCCTTGATCACCAGCGTAATCGTGTCGTAGCCCACCTGCGATCCCCAAACACTGGCCGTATTCTTCAAGGTGCGGTCACTGGCTATATATGGGACGTTGACGCCGGGCTCGGGATGGTAGCCGGGGTGGGGGTGATAGCTGTAGGTTGAAATACCCGCGGCGAGGGCGCTGCCAATAATTTCAGAAAAATTGAATTGGTGGTGTCCAGAGTCGGTGCGAGTAACAAAGATCCGGCTGACGGCATACTCGGTGCGGTTAAAGAAACTGCCGTGGCCCGACTGAAAATATCGTGGATCCTGGTGGAGAACCGACGGAAGAATAGCGCCTACAAAAAAATTCTCGATCGTGCCGTCGGCAGCATAGGCGCCATAGCGCTTACCGTACGCTTCCCAGCCCTGTCCGAAACCGGGCTCGCTGTTTTCGGCCTGGCTGATACCGGAGAGCGCGCCGTACCAGACAATCTGAATGGGGTCGAACGAACCCTGGGCGACAACCTTGAATTTTTGCCCGGCCGTTAGGGGTGGGACTTGGCCGGCGTTCTCCAGGGTCAAGAAGTTGGGCAGAGCAAAAAAGAGCCGGTCTTTGGAGGTTGCGGATGTGCCGGCCTCATCGGTCTTCGCGTCTTTTGAGCTTTGGCTGTCCTTGGCCTGGCTCTGGCCCTGACTTTGATCGGCAGGCTGGGCCGGTTGGCCGGCGGGCGGTTTGGCTGGAGGCGGCGTTTGCTCGGGTGTCTGGCCGGCGCCGGTCGCGGGCGGTTGAACTGGCTGGTTCGCGTCCGCGGTCGCGGGCTTCGGCGCGGTTTGCGCGGCGCAAAGAGCCGCGGGGATCAACATCGACATGATCAAGAGGGAGACAAGCAGAAAATGGGTAGGCTTCAAGTTGATTCTGGCTCCAAACTCCGTTGATTGAAACGCGCCCCAAGGCAATGTTGGCGGTCCACCGTCGGCAGTCCACCGTCGATAATCCACTATTCAACGGGTACTCCGCTGGATTCTGCGCGTGGTTTCCCCCGCTCGGTCGTCCTCGAGTCGTTCCAGGGTAATTTCCACGTTCCGATCGCGTTGCAAGCGAGGGAACTTCTCTCCCCACTCTATCAGTAGGATGCAGTTTGGGGCGAGCAGGTCGTCGAGGCCGAGCGTTTCCAGGTCGCGCTGGGTATCGATGCGGTAAAGGTCAATGTGGTACAGGGTGGTGTGGGGTCCGCGGTATTCGTGGACAAGGGTGAAGGTGGGGCTGGTAACGTCCTCGGCACGAGCGGCTTCGAAGCCTTCCGCGATGCCCTTGACCAGGGTCGTCTTGCCCGCCCCGAGGTCACCGCGGAGCAGCACGATGAGCGGAGGAGACAGTTCGGCGGCAAGCTTGCGCCCATAAGCGATCGTCTCCTCGGCGGAGTGAGTGATGGTCTCGGTCGTCATCCCGGAGGGTTCAGTATAGCGAAGCGTGGAAAGTGGGCAGTGGCCAGTAAAACCACGAACCCTATCATCTACTACTAACATTGATCGCTGTTCACTGCCCACCGACCACTGACCACTGCCTCAGAATCCGGGCGGGGTGTGAAGCCGCTCGGATACCGGGTCCAGGAGGCTCCGGTCCAGCGCGGAATCGAGCGCCATACGCAGTTTGCGGTGGTCATCGTCGGCCAGGGCAATGAAGCGGAAAGGCTGCAGGCACGCGCTCTGAAGCTTACGCGTGGGGTGCAGCATTTCGGCCATGCCGTGGATGGCACCCGATCGGGTGTGGAACGCGATTTCGACGAAATCTCCGGCGGAGAGCTCTTGCTGCAACTGCAGCAACCCGCCGTTGACGGAAATGGACTGTAGTTTTGCGCGCGCCCGTTGGCCGCCTTCGGCCAGCACCGCGGCCGCGACCGATCCATTAAGTTGTACACGGGGGGAACGCAGGTTGGCATTGGCTTGGGGGAAGTGTGTCATAGCCGCTTGAACTGTGCCATGCTCCGGCCGTTTGCGGCAGGTTACGAAAGCGCGTGTACCCAGGGGTATGCTTGAAGACGGGCCATCTGATTCTGCCAGTGGGTCCAAGTTTGCGATAATAACGGCAGTAACTTTCTGGCTTGCCCCCAAGAGAGTACCTTGGTGACGTAGGCACTGAGCTGATAAGACAACGTTTGCGGGATGTGAGGCATTCAAAGATATGCGTATGGCTAAGGGGTCAACATTTCAGTGTGCAGTAGCGGCGGTTTGTTTGCTGGGGGCGTTGCTGACGGGTTGCACAGGGAATCCCGACAAAAAGAAGCAAAAGTACGTGGAGAGCGGCCAGCGCTACTTCGACAAGGGCCAGTACCGGGAAGCCGAAATTCAGTTCCAGAACGCCATCCAGGTTGATTCACGTTTCGCCGACGCCCACTACAAGCTGGCGCTGGCGGCGTTGAAGCTGGGGGACCCGCGAACCGCCTACCAGGAGCTGTCAGCCACTGTCCAACTCCAGCCGGACTATTATGAGGCGCAGCTTGACTTGGCCAACCTGCTGATCCTCGCTCATCAGTTCAATGAGGTGAAGGAGCACTTGGACAAGCTTACAAAAACGTGGCCCGACAAACCCGACGTCTACATTTCCCGCGCCAACTACTACGCCGGCATCAGTGACACCACCGCCGCGCTGGCAGACTTGCAGAAGGCGTTGCAACTGGATTCCAGCCGTTCCGACGCTTATCTGAATCTGGCGAGGCTCCAGTGGCGCGGGCAACAGTGGGATGCGGCAGAGGCGAGTTTCACGAAAGCGGTCGAACTGAGTCCCAAGTCAACGGATGCGCTGGTCTCGCTGGGTAACTTCTACCAGAGTCGCGGGCGATTTCCCGAGGCCGAGCAGATGTTCCGGCGGGCCATCGCGACCGCAGCGGACGATCCCAATCCCAGGCTCTCTCTGTCCGGCCTGTACCTTGCCGAGAACAAGCCCGGCCAAGCCGAGGAATTTCTGCGCCAGTCGAAGAAGGATTTCCCGAATAATTCCGCGGGCTACCGCATGCTGGGTGATTTCTATTTGGCCAATTACCAGCTCGACAAAGCCTCGACCGAATATGCCTCGCTTTATCAGGACCATCCCAAGGACATGGTGGTCAAGAAGGTCTACCTTGAGCTGCTGATTCTGGCGAACCGGCTCGACGATGCGCGCAAGTTGAATGCCGAAATCCTTAAGGCGAAGCCGGATGACGAAGACGCCCAGGTTTACAAGGGGGAGATCGAAATTCGCAGCGGCAAGGCCAGCGACGCAGTCAATACGCTGCAAGCCGTGTTGAAGAACGATCCCGACAACGCCGTCGCGCATTACCAACTCGGCGTGGCATTCGTCCAACTGGGCAATACCAACCGGGCAGAACCAGAGTGGCGCGATGCGGTTCGACTGCGTCCCGACCTTGTGGAAGCGCACCGCGCTTTGGCGGGTGCGGCCATCCACCGGCACGACCCCTCGGGTCTGGCGCAGGCAGCGGACCAGATCATCGCGATCCAGCCAGGAGCTCCGGACGGATACCTGCTGCGCGGGGTTGCCGAAATCGATCGCAGGCAGTACGCAGAGGCGGAGAAGTATCTTCGTCAGTCCCTGGAAAAGGAGCCCAATAATCCCGCCGCTTATGTGCAGTTGGGCAACCTGCGGATGGCGCAGGACCAGTTTGCCGAAGCGCAAAAGGCCTATCAGCAAGCGCTTGATCAGGATCCGAATTCCACCGACGCGCTGGGCGGCGTGCTCAACGTAGACCTGAAGCAGAGGCAGCCGGACAAGGCCGTCGCTACGGTCAAGGCAGAGTTGGCCAAATATCCCAAGAACCTCGGCTTTCACATCATGCTGGGCCAGCTACTGATGGAACAGAATAGGGATCTGGCGGGGGCAGAGCAAGAGTTCAAACAAGCCTCCGACTTGGACAAGAAGAATGCGGAGGCGATGGTGAAGCTCGGCGTGGTGCAGAACCAACGCGGCGCCAGCGATCAGGCCCTGCAGACTTTTCTTGAGGGGTCCAAGAGCAACCCCAAAGAGATCACTTTCTACCTGCTGGCAGGCAGCATCTATGAGAACCAGAAGGATTGGGACCACGCCAAGCAGCAGTACCAGAAAGTGCTGGAGATTCAGCCGGACAATCCGCTGGCCTCCAACAATTTGGCCTACGTGATGCTGCAGCAGGGTGGCAATGTGGACGTCGCCTTCGCGATGGCGCAGACGGCCCGGCGTCAGCTTCCCGACAATCCAAACTCCGCCGACACGCTGGGCTGGGCGTTCTACCAGAAGCACGTTTACACGTCGGCGGTGACCCTGTTCAGAGAAGCTGTGAAAAAGGAGCCGGACAACGCGCTCTTTAATTACCACCTGGGACTCGCCTATGCCAAGAGTGGTCAGGCCAATCTGGCACGGCAACAACTGGACCGCGTGGTTAGAATCAAGCCGAACTTCCCGGATGTTGAGGAATTGCGACGGGCAGTGGCCGAGGCGAAAGGGTAGAGGGTCGTCTCGCCTCTACGGTCTCTTCGACAGAGGTCAGGATACTTTGCGGCGGACAGAGATAAGCTCACGCCGGCAAAACCACTCCAAACTGCCGGCGCAGCGTTGCTCGCCATTCTTCGTCTCCAGCTAGCAGCCGTTCCCGTCGCGAACCTGCACGTTGCTCAATCAGCTTTTGGTCCGACAAAGTGATTCGACCCTCGGGAGTGGCCAGCGAGCAGATTCGTTGGCGCGTGAAGTGCGACTCGGACGAGGTCTGATGATAGTGGCACATTCCCGCAAATTCGGGGAACTCGCGTGGTTGCAGGGTAAACGCGTATTGCCTTTTCCATTTGCCTTCGACCATCGCCTCCAGGGCCAACACGCCATCTTCGGATGAGAGGCACGTCAGGCGATAAACGCGCCCATTTTGCGGCTGCTCCATGCGGGACTCAAGGCGTAGTGGTTCCAGGAAGCATTCGCCAAAGCCGACGTCGGCCAGCCAAGGCTCATCGAGATCGACGCGCAGCGTGAGGTGGTCAAATTCGGGACCGTGGCTACCGTCTTCGCGAGCGACTCGAGCGGAGAGTAGCGCCACCCGAAACCCAAGCGCTCGTAATAAAGCGGCGAAGGCTCCATTCAGCTCGTAACAGAAACCGCCACGGTGTTCGTTGACGATCTTGTGGAGAATGCGGGTTTCGTCACAGACGATTTCTCGTCCCAGGCTTATATCCAGATTTTCGAAGGGGACGGTGAACAGGTGGGCACGATGGAGCGCGCGCAGGGTTGCTTCGGTCGGGCCAACTTCTCCGACGTGCTTGATTCGCTGAAGATAAGCCTCAATTTCCACGTTCAATGGTTGCCGAGAACTCACACATACTCACTGAATAGCGTCGTGCTTCTCGAGGTTATGCTTGGCGCACAACAGCTGGATATTTTCGGCGCCTTTCGACGATCCGCCTAGGGAGTAAGGGATTATGTGGTCGAAATGCAAATTCTTGGAACTGCCACACCTCACGCAGCAACCCTTATCCCTCTTCCATACCTCCAACTTGACGTGAGTAGGAATAACGCGGTCATGCTCGAGAGAGACACTGCGAGACCTCTCCGAAAATGGCACATCGCCGACTAGCTGCAACTTGAATTTGAACACTTTTCGAGATCCGGATTTCTCCTGCCACGAATCGATCAGTTCAAAGACCCCGTTGTAAACCCATATTCCATTGCGGATCTTCTCAAAGACTCTCGCGCGTTCCGAAGCGGCGGTTCCATCCTTAAACCTCCTTGCCGCCTCTGCAAACATCCCATTTTGAGTTGGCTTACCGTTCGGCTGAAACTCGGGTTGGTCGACTATCTTGGGATCAACAACGCCAATTGTCCGCGGTAGGTCGTGCCCCTCATAGATGATGATGCGCCCGTCCTGCTCGACCCTGTCCTGATATGGCGCGCCTGATCTCTGGCTCATCAGAATGAGGCTCTCGCCATCGCTGATCCGATAGTTCATCCCCCGTTGAAGATTGACTCCAAACGGAGCACACATCTCTAGATAGGAAATGACGTCGCCTGGGCTTAGCATCTGTATCTGAGGGTACATCACACCGGCAGTTCATCCTGCATCCATCCGCCGGTGGCGTCGAGCTTGGGCTCGCTGGCGAGATCCAGAACCAGCTTTTCGAGAACCAGGCGCTTGCTGGGAGGATTCGAGCGTAGCGCCAGATCGGCTCTTGCGACCAGGCGAATGGCGCGCGTCAATTCGCGCTTCGATTTGTAACGCCGCGCCTGCCGGATGATATCGTCGGCCGCAAACGGCGGCACGCGAAAGCCCTGCCACAATGCCGCCCAGAGCATACGCTGGTCGCGGACATTGCGCTCCAGGATGACCAGCATTTGGCGAAAGGTCTTGGCCAGCATGTAGAGATGGCCGATGGCGGCCTCCTCGCCGTCGCCGGTCGAAAGCAGACCATCGAGGACTTCGAGAGCGCGCACCGGAGCTTTTGAGGAAATCGCATCGGTCAACTCATAGAGCGAGCGCTGTTTCGCGGCGAGCACCATGGTCTCGACATCGCCCAGCGTGATTTTTTTCTTTTCGCCAACGTAAAGAATCAGCTTCTCCAGTTCGTTCGAAACCATCATCATATCGCCGCCCAGCGCGTCCACCAGCTCGCGGGCGCCATCAGCGTCGATTTTGACCGCGCGCGTGGCGCAGTACTCGCCAATCCAACGGACGGCTTCTCCCTCTTGCACGCGAGACAGTTCCACAATGCCGCAGAACGGACCCAGGTCTTCGCGGATCTTCTGGTAGCGATCCTTGTCCGTCATCTCCATGCGGCGGGCGTCGGCGGGAATGCTGATGTGATCGGCAACAAACACCAGAAGCGCGTCGGGATTGGGATTCTTGCAGTAGGTTTCGAGAGCTGCGATTTTTTCAGCATTGGAGCCGGAGCCGCGGCCAAACAAGCTCTTCACGCCACGCACGAAGAACACCTGAAACGGGGCCATCAGCGAGGGCGTGCGGGCGCGATCCAGAACTTCATTTAACGAAGTCTCGGCGAGATCGAACTCAAACAAGCCAAAGTCGCGCGAGTCGGGCGCGACCAGGTGCTCAAGAATGGCATCGCGGCAGCGCTTGCGAAAGAACGCTTCATCGCCAACCAACACATAAGCCGGCTTTAGCTTGCGCGACTCAAGGTCGGAGAAAAAGCGGTCGGCTTGGCTGAACGCGCGCATCGTCAATCGTAGTTCTCCAACATCAGTAGGCCTCCAGGATGTTGGCCACGAGGGTGCGCGCGAAATCCCGCGACAGGCGATCGACGGCCGGAGAATCTTCCTGAAAAAAACTGGGGAGATCGCTCGACAGTTCGTACTGCTCGTGAAAAAGATAGGAAGGATTCTCGAAGACCACCTTGCCGTGACGGTCGGTCAGCGTCACCTGTATGCTCACGGTGACCAGGGCGCTGACGGCGCGCCCGGTTTTGGAGTCGTAAGCCAGCGGGTTAGCCGACGCGGATAAAACTGTCGCCTTCAGCACGGCATCCGCGTCGCCGTGCGTATTGTGGATGACGTGGTACTGCGTGCGGGCGTTGAATTCGCGCACGACCGCGTCCGTCAGCAGTTGCTCGATGCGAAAAGTCTGACTGTGGCTCACGAAACCGGGAATCGCGATGGTGTGGATATTCTGCGGCAGGGCGACCGCATTTCCGGTGGTGTGGTAGCCGCAACCACTTGCGGCCATGCTCACTAGGAGCGCGATTGCGGTCGTCCACCGGTGCTTCACAGAAAGTACTTCCGGCGCGGCAGTTGTCATTGAATCTGGCCTCGCGGCCGGGATGCGGTCATGGTCTCGGCGCATTCGACCGCGGTTAAAGCGGCCACGCGCAGGTTGTCGGTCGTTGCCCAGAGCCACACACCGTTTTTATGATTAGCGTCGCTGGTGATTGAGACCAGGATGTCGGGCTGGCCGGCAGCGCTAACATTGGTCGGCGTATCTTCCGGGCTGCCGCTCACGACCACGTGCTCTCCCGTCAGGGCGTTCGAAAAATCTGCGATCGCGACTGGCTTCTCCATTTCCAGGTACACAGAAAAGCCGTGCCCATGGAAGACAGGCGCCTGCAGCACCTGCAGGGCAGGCTCAGTTGCGCCGGGGGCAATGTGCCGGTAGTGCTTCCGGATTCGTTCGGACACCGATTCCAGCGCCAGTTCAGATCGTTGTCCGTAGCGCGCCACCATGTTGAAGGCCACCTGGGTGTCGAACACATTCTTCGGCAGCTCCTGAAAGGAAAGCAGATTCACCGTCTGCTCGTGCAGTTCGTCCATTCCCTTCTGGCCGTTCTCGGACGCTGGCTCAAACACGGTCGCGATCATGCGTTCAATCTTGACAGCCTTCTCGCTGGTCTTTTCGGCGCGTAAGGCGAGCAGCGCGAGGGCCGTGGCCGCTGGATGGGCGACCACTACCGGGCCCGGTTGCAACTGCGGCACGACAAGGTTGCCCGTCTTCCCCGTCTGGCGCTCGATCCAGGGCGAGCGGATCATTGCCCCTGCTCCCGCTTCATCTTCCAGCGCGAACGATAGATCCACGATGGTATCGCCCAGGTCGCGCGCCGCCTTCCAGTTATTGCGCGTCGAGCGTGGGTCGGATGCAAAGAAGGCGAAGTCGACGCGCTCGAACTGTTCCGAACGGATGCTCTGGATAAAGCTCATCTCGCCGCCGACCGCTTCCAGTTGGCCGAGCGACTCGTCGTCGTCAAGCAACCGGACATCGACTGCGGGAAAATTCCGCTCGCGCAGGATCTCAGCAATCTCTTTGCCCTTGAGCGATGCCGCGCCGACGATGGCCACGCGATAAAGGTTCGTGCCACGCAGATCGGCCTGCGAGCCGGCGGATTTCGAAGGCGGAGTCTTGGAGAGGGGACTCATGGAGTGTGAGATGCCTCCCGATACGCTGGAGGTGCAGGCGGAGCCTTGCGACGGAAGATCCATTGCAAGCGCCACAAAACGCCGGAAGCCATGTATAGAATCGCGATGACGAAAAGCACTAGCCGGGAAAAATACCAGATCGACGCAATCACCACGGCAATCAGCACAATCAGGCGGAAAGGACGGCGCGAACGAAAATTAATATCCTTGAAGCTGTAGAAGCGCCAAGTGCTCACCATTAGGTAGCCAATTACGATGACCATCATCAGCCAGCTCATCGCCGTCACCCACGAAGTCACGGGCTCACCGGCGGAGAAGTGTACGACAGCCGCAATCACTCCTGCGCCAGCCGGAATCGGCATGCCCACGAAATACTTCTTTCCCGGACGCCCCGGATTCGAAGGCTGCGGATTTTTCGCAATGTTGAAGCGCGCCAGGCGGCTGGCACCAGCTATAAGGAAAGCGAAGCAGGCGATCGAGCCTAATTGCGTGATCTTCAAGTGCAGGTCGGGAGCGATCCCAGCGGCCGGCAACAAATGGAAGCCCCACATCCAGGCGAGCAGCGCTGGGGCCACGCCGAAGGTGATCACGTCGGCCAGAGAGTCGAGTTCCCTGCCGAAGTCGCTTTCGGTGTGGGTCATGCGCGCGATGCGCCCGTCGATGCCGTCGAACAACACGGCAAAGCCGATGGCCATGGCGGCGAAGTCCATGTGCCAGGTTTCCCCTGAGCTGCCATGCACGGTCTGCAGAATGGCGTAGAAACCAGCCGCGATATTGGCGGTGGTGAACAGCGAGGGCAGGATGTACATACCCTTACGCAGCT
This sequence comes from Terriglobales bacterium, assembly GCA_035272625.1. Lineage (GTDB taxonomy): Bacteria > Acidobacteriota > Terriglobia > Terriglobales > Acidobacteriaceae > Acidiflorens. The sequence continues at coordinate 22,871 of DATEQN010000040.1, forward strand.
TTCCGCGCGGACGGTCGGCTTCACGACGGTGCGGCGCTCGCTCTTCCATGTTCATGTTCTCGTTCATATTCATGTTCATGTTTATAAACGATGAGCCTCCCTCTCCGCGGCCGTGCCGGCGGAAACTGGTTGCGCAACCGGCAGAAGGGCAAGTACCGACGCTCCTCCCTTGACGCGATCGCCAGGCTTCACCTGGATGGCAGCATCGCGATCGAACAGAACATCCACGCGGGAACCGAACTTGATGAGTCCAACCCGCTGGCCGCGGGCTACGTGGTCTCCCACCTTAAAATTGAAAACGATGCGGCGCGCGATCAGGCCGGCGATCTGCTTGAATACTACGGTACGACCTTCGCCTTCCACGGTGACGATGTTCTGCTCGTTCTCCTCCGCCGATTGCGCTGCCATGGCGTTGAGGAACTTGCCGCGCTGATAGCGCACGTCACGGATCACGCCTGCAATCGGCGAGCGGTTCACGTGGACGTCGAAAACGCTGAGAAAAACGCTGATCCGGTGGCGCGAAGTTCCGCCGGTGGTGGATAGAGAAACGTCGGTGACTTTGCCATCGCCGGGGGAAACTACGGCGCCGGGGAGCGTGGGAATCTGGCGCTCGGGATCACGGAAAAACCAAAGAAAGAAAGCCGCCAGCAGCAACAGGGGGACGGCGTAAGGCCAAGCCGCCAGCCAGGCCACGATCATCGCAGCAAGCAGGCATCCCGCACCGTAGAAGTAGCCGTCGCGAACCATGGAAGCTCAGATGATTATAGAGCGAGGCGGCGACATCTACATAACTGCAATGAAGAAAGGCGCTTAGAAGCACCAGGTGCGAAGACATGCCTCACCTGCTGCGGTTCGCGATCTTGGTGCTCAAGCCGGTCAATCTAGGCAGACTGCCGGTGAACCTGCTGCTCCAGAGTCTGCATCTGGTCTTTGAGGCGCAGCTTTAGCTTCTTCAGCCGCACTTCTTCCAGTTTTTCGTCGTCGGTGAGGTATCGCTTTTGGGTGAGGGATTCGAGCCGTTGGGAGTATTGCGAGTGCTCCTGAACCAGTCGCTGGAACTGATCATGACCGGTCAGGAGTTGCTCTCTTGGAGTCAGCATCCTTGCCAGACCTCCTGATGTTTTGTTACCACCAGGTTAAAAGTTAGCACAGGAACGGGAGGGGTTCAATGGGATTTCAAAGGAAAGTTTCAATCGTCGGCAGGCGACCCTGGGATGCGGAATTAGGCTGATTTTGAACCGAAAATGGTGCAGAAACTCAGTTTTCCAGCCACCATCAGCGGTCGAGCCGAAGCGCGTACAGAATCGCATTTTCGGCCGGATCCCTGTAATACGACCGGCGGCGGCCCACTTCACGAAAACCGCGTTTTTCATAAAGGCGGCGGGCCGGCCCATTCGATTCGCGGACTTCCAGCAGAATCGCTGACGCAGCCTCATTCTTGGCGCGCTGAATCAACTCGCACAGCAGCTCATTGGCGATGCCACGCCGGAGGAACGCGGCCGCCACCACCACGTTCTCAATCTCCCACTCGTTCGCGACCGCCTTGGCGCAAACGAATCCGCAAAGCTTGCCTCCTTCCTCAGCCACCAGAACAGCCCCGACATCCAGCAACCTGTTGTACTGCTCAGTCGTCCAGTGGGCTGCGCTTGGCGCTTGCCGCTCAAGGGCGAGAATTGCCGGCACGTCGTTCAACGTAGCAGATCGGATGGCCACGGGCATGGAAAGATCAAGGCATCGGCTTCGAGAAGATTTCAGCGTCGGAATGGCGGATGTAATTGGCTTCCAGTTCTTCGGGACGAACCGTCTCGCCCCGCTGGAGGTGCTGCCACCCAAGGCGGGCAATCACGCCGCTGTTCGGATACTCAATCTGATCGACACGAATTCCCATAGCCCGAAGCACTTCCGCCAACAGAGCATCGGGCGTGACGACTGTCCTCCCCTTGGCTTCGGGAATACTGGCTACGACGAGAAATTCTTCTCTGCTCAGCAAGCGCTCGCCGTGCGTGTAAGCTTGCGGGCTGAGTTCATATTCGCCGACATACGCATCGCCTCGGCCGGCATCAAGCGCGGCGAGAACGCGACCACGCGCTGTACCGCTGCAGGCAACTGCTTCCAACAACGAAACGGCAACGATTGGTTTCTGCAGCGCCTCGGCCAGAGCCTTTATGGCTGCCAAGCCTACGCGCAGGCCCGTAAACGACCCCGGCCCGGACGCGACTGCAAATGCTCCCAGGTCGCTCTTACTGTATCCGTGCTTCTCCAACAGCTCGGCAATCTGCGGTACGAGTTGGGCTGAAAATGCGCCACCGGCGAGCGGCACAACTTCGACGGTCTCGACATCGCTCTGGCCGAGCGTTACACGCGCCAGCGCGATGCTCCCGTTCTTGCCCGAAGTGTCGATTGCTAGCATGAGCATAGATTCGAGACTGTGCCGACTGGCGAAAACAGCTAACCACAGAGGACACGGCGGAGCACAGGGGACAGCCAAGGCGCGATGGTCAATGCGAGCTTTCTACTAGCTCCAGCAACACGCCGCCCGTGCTCTGCGGATGCACGAATACGTACCGATGCCCGCCGGCGCCGGTCTTGATCTCTTCCGATACCAGGCGCACACCGTCGTTCTTTAACTTTGTAACCGCCGCCGCCAGATCGGGGACACGCATGCAAACATGATGTAGCCCCTCGCCACGCTTGGCGATGAACCTGGCAATGGTCGAATCGTCCGAAGTCGCTTCCAGCAGTTCCAGGCGGCTCTCGCCCACGGGCACCATCACCAGCCGTACTTTTTCCTGCTCGACGGTTTCTTCTGGAGAAACGCTCAGGCCGAGCTTCTCGTAGATGGACTTCGCCGCCGTCAGCGACTTTACTGCGATGCCGAGATGATCAATCTGAAACATTCGTCAACTCCTCAAACGCCCCAAGGAAGAACCACGTAGGCCCGGACGCATTCGTCCGGGCAAGCGAGCGGAGCTTCGCTCCGCGGGGCGGACGAATGCGTCCGCCCCTACGTGGTTTTTGCCAGTGCCCCAACAATCTCCTCCACCAGCGAATACGGATCGCGCTTGTGTTCGGCGATCTCGGCCGCATAACGCTCGAGGCTACTGCCGTGCATTTGTGCTCGCGCTTTTTCCAGCATGGCGTCGCGCAGCATCTCTACCAGCCGTTCCTGCCAGTTCTCGACCGTCTTTTTGAAGACCAGGTTCTCTTTCTTCAGGTACGCCTCGTAGCCGGCGATCGCTTCCGCTAACTCTTTGGTTCCGACGCCCTCGCTGGCGACCGTCTTCACGATCGGCGGAGTCCAATGGTCGTGGCGTGTGGCGAGCGATTGCAGGGCGCGAATTTCGCGTTCTACACTCTCGGCGCCCTCGCGGTCGCTTTTGTTGATCACGAAGATGTCGGCAATTTCCATGATCCCGGCTTTGATGGTTTGCACATCATCGCCCATGCCAGGCACAAGAATCACGATGGTGACGTCCGCTAGTCGCACAATTTCGACCTCGTCCTGCCCGACGCCAACCGTTTCAATCATGATCAGGTCGCGGCCGGACGCATCAAGCACAGTGGCCGCGTCCGCGGTGGCGCGGGCGAGCCCGCCGAGCGATCCTCGTGTTGCCATGCTGCGGATATAGATCCCCGGATCGTTGTAGTGATCCTGCATGCGGATGCGGTCGCCCAAAATCGCTCCGCCCGTGTACGGGCTGGTCGGATCGACGGCGATGATGCCGATGGTGTGATTCTCTTTCTTATTGCGATAGTGCTTGGCGAGTTGATCGACCAGCGTGCTCTTGCCCGCGCCGGGTGGTCCGGTCAGACCGATGACTCGCGCTTTGCCGGTATACGGGAAGAGAGCCTTGAGAAGGTCCGACCAGCCGGGCGTGCGGTTCTCGACTGTGGAGATGGCGCGGGCCAGCGCACGGGGGTCGCCGGAGCGGAGGCGGTCGACAAGAGTTGTACCTGTAGGAGCCAAGCAGAATAGTGTAACAACCCGCACCGATCGGCGTTGGTCGAAACGACTTGATCCAACACAAGCTTTTCCCAGCGCTGAAGCGCTGGGCTAAGTTAGACCGCCCCTCCGGAGTTGAATTGCCAAGAGCTAATCCTTCAGCAACTGCCGAGCAATCACCAGTCGCTGGATTTCGCTGGTCCCTTCGCCGATCGTGCACAGCTTCACGTCGCGATAGAACTTCTCCGCCGGATAGTCCTTGATGAAGCCATAGCCGCCGTGGATCTGCACGCCTTCATTGGCACATCTCACGGCTACCTCGCTGGCATAGAGCTTGGCCATCGACGATTCGAGCGTGGTCTTCATGCCGGCGTCTTTCATCGCGGCGGCCCGAAAGGTCAGCAGTCTTGCCGCCTCGATTTCGGTTGCCATGTCGGCCAGTTTCCACTGGATCGCCTGGAACTCTGAGATCGCCTTGCCAAATTGTTCGCGTTCTTTCGAATACTTCAACGCCGCCCCGTATGCGCCCTCGGCCATGCCGAGCGAGAGCGCGGCGATCGAGATGCGTCCGCCGTCGAGCACGCGCATGGCGTCGATAAAGCCGTCGCCTTCCTTGCCCAACAGGTTTTCCCCCGGGACAAAACAATCTTCGAAGATCAGCTCCGCCGTATCGCTGGCGCGCAGGCCGAGTTTGTTTTCCTTTTTCCCGGCGCGGAATCCTTTGGCATTCTTCTCTACTATGAAGGCCGAAAGGCCGTGCGTGTGGGCCGCGCGATCGGTGATCGCCAATACTACTAACACGTCGGCATAGTGACCATTGGTGATGAACGTCTTGGTACCGTTGAGCACCCATCCGCCCTTCGCCCGCGTGGCCGTCATGCGCGCACTCCCTGCGTCCGACCCCGCCGAAGGCTCGGTCAATCCCCATGCGCCGAGAAATTCGCCGGCGGCCAGCTTGGGCACATACTTCTTTTTCTGCGCCTCGTTTCCCGCCGCATATATGTGGTTTGAACACAGCGACGTATGCGCCGCCACGATGATGCCGACCGATCCATCGACGCGAGAGAGCTCTTCGATGGCCGTGACATACTCCACGTAGCCCATACCGGCGCCGCCGTATTCGGGTGGAAAGATCGTACCCAGCAGGCCGAGCTTGCCTAGTTCCTTGATCGTCGCCAGCGGAAATTCGCAGGTTTCATCCCACCGCATGACGTTCGGTGCGATCTCGCGTTCGGCAAACTCGCGCACCGTCTTCTTCAGGTGCAGTTGCTCTTCGTTTAACTGAAAATCCAAGAGATACTCTCCTCATTAGCTTTACAACGTGACGATGTGCCAACTGGCGCGCTGCGGCACTCCCCGCTCCAGATCCCTCGCTCTTCACCCCGTCCAGCAAATGCGGCTGGCTGAGGACCCCGGCTGCTCGGTCTGTTAGGGGAGACCGCGAGATGCCGTTTGCGTTCAGAATGTTCCGATTGGGATGCCGGCGCGCGGGGATGGCGCAAAACTTGGCGCCCAACTTTTCATTTAAGCACGGCAGGCAGCAATCACGAAATTGTCGTACCGACCGGTTGGCTGGGGGCGAAGACACAGTGGCGCGTTCTCCCCTGGAGACATGACACACCAAGATCGAGCTTCGGGGATACATCGCCGAAGTCGTACGTCTTTGGGGACAGAATCACTGAATCCCGAGGTCGCGTCCTGTAAACGCCGGAAAACCCTTTATTTGGAGTATTCTCGATGCTTTCCTCGAAGGGAATTCCGGGGTATACTCTTTTGCACATCGGAGTGCTGGGTTCTCGAATTCCCCTCGACAACCTGAGGCGAATGTTGCCTTTGTCGTTTGTCGTTAGTTCGACCGAGGCGCGCTCCCCCGCTGGCTCTCCGATTCCGGGCGATCCTAATGGATGAGCGCGACGACAGGGGCAATGATTCCGATAGCCCGACGATGCCGGGTACCCGTTTGCCCGCAGACAACGTGGGCGCCGGGGCGCTAACCCCTCCACCTCTTTCCAACCCCCCGCTCTCCGACGCTCCCACCTTGCCGCACGGGACGGCGATTCCGGGCGCGAGGCCAGCGCTTCCCTACGTCCGTCCCGCTACGTCTTCAACGCCCACGGCCAGCAACATTTCCCCCTTTCCGGGTCTGCAGCCGGGCGTGCTTTTCGGTGGACGCTACGAGATCATGGGAGTGCTCGGGCAGGGCGGCATGGGCGCCGTCTATAAGGCCCGCGACCGCGAACTTGACCGGTTGATTGCGCTCAAGGTCATCCGTCCGGAACTGGCGATGGATCCTGCCATTCTGGCGCGCTTCAAGCAGGAGCTCATTCTCTCCCGCAACATCACGCACAAGAACGTGGTCCGCATTTTCGATCTGGGTGAGGCGGAGGGCATCCGCTTCATCAGCATGGAATACGTGGACGGCGAGGACTTGCGCACTATATTGCGCCGCCAAGGGAAGTTCGCGCCCGAGGAAGCAATCGCGGTGGTGGAGCAGGTCTGTCGCGCGCTCGACTCTGCCCACTCCGAAGGCGTGATCCATCGCGACCTGAAACCCCAGAACATCATGCGGGACCGGCACGGCCGCATCGTGGTGATGGACTTCGGCTTGGCGCGCTCGCTCGGCGAGTCGGGCATGACGCAGACGGGCGCTATCGTCGGCACCATTGAATACATGTCACCCGAGCAGGCCCTGGGCAGCACGCTCGACCAGCGCTCCGATATTTTCAGCGTCGGCTTGATCTTCTTCGAGTTGCTCACGGGAAAGGCTCCCTACCAGGCCGACACCGCCATCGCCAGCCTCATGAAGCGCACGCGCGAGGAGGCACAATCTGCTTCCGACGTCGACGCTTCCGTTCCCCGCTCCCTGAGCGCGATTGTCAGCCGCTGCCTGGAGCGCGAGCCCGCCAACCGCTATCACTCCGCGGTGGAACTGTTGCAGCAACTGACGACCTGGGAAGCCAATCCCAACATCAGCGTGGATTCGCTGTCCAAGATGATTTCGCATCCGATCGTGCATCCGTCGCGCTTCAGCCTCGATCTCCCGGGGAAAAGCTGGATGTGGATCGCCGGAGCCGTGCTGGTGATCGCGCTGGCGACTTTTGCTGGAAGGACGCTGCTGAATCGCCCATCGACCGCGACCGGAAACGCAGCCAAGGCTATACCCCCATTGAGCCGGGGAGCGTACGTTTCGATCATGCCCATGAAGATTCTTGGGGATGAAAAGGCGCTCGGCTACGTGGCGGAAGGAATCCGAGAGGCACTTGCGGCGAAGCTTTTCCAGCTCAAGGAGGTTCACCTCGCCTCCACGGCCACGACCGAGGATGTTGCCAAGAAGAATCTTCCTCTTTCCAAGATGGCGCAAGAGCTGGGCGCCAATCTGATTGTCCAGGGCAACGTGCAGGGCAGCGGAGACAAGTTGCGAGTGGTACTCACTTTAACCGATGCTACCAGCCCGGGTGACGATGGCCGTCTTCTCTGGAGCCAGGATTTCCAGGGTATGCCCCAGGATCTGCTCGCCCTCGAAGACCAGATCTATGGCACACTGGCCACCGCCCTTGCCCTGAAGCCGACCAATGAAGAACAAGCCCGCGTCGGGGCGCACCCCACGGAAAACGTGAAGGCCTATGACCTTTATTTGCAAGGGCGGAACACCTTGCGCAACGGTAACAGCCAGGATGCCTATAAACAGGCCGTAGGATTGTTCGAACAAGCTATTGGAAAAGACCCCAACTTCGCTCTCGCCTACACGGGGCTAGCTGATTCCAGCCTCCGCATGTACGGGGAGACCAAGGACGGCGTTTGGGCTCAGAAAGCCACTCTATCCGCGCAACAGGCCGAGCGACTCTCGAATAACCTGCCCGAGGTTCATCTCTCGCTGGGCAGCGTCTATTCCACGACCGGCAAGATCACCCAGGCGGTTACCGAGCTGAAACGGGCGCTCGAATTGGCGCCAAACTCGGATGAAGCCTATCGGGATCTCGGTGACGCGTACTTCTCCAGCGGTCAAAGTGAAGAAGCCATCGCCGCCTTCCAAAAAGCAGTCGCCGCCAACCCATACTATTGGACGAATCACACTTCCCTCGGCAATGCCTATCTGAGGCTCGGCGACAACGCCAAGGCGCTGCCGGAGTATCAGAAGATTACCGAAATCGCCCCCGACAACCCCATGGGCTATGAGGGCATTGGCACCGTGTATATGCGAGATGGGAAATGGGGCGAAGCGATTCCTCAATTCACCAAAGCGCTCAGCATTGCTCCAGACTCGGCTACCTACTCCAACGTGGGCACTGCTTACTTTTTCATGAAGAACTACGACCAAGCCACGAAGAATTACGAAAAAGCGGTCCAGATGACTCCAAACGACGAACAACTCCAGGGCAATTTAGGCGACGCCTACCGTTGGTCGGGCCACTCCGACCAAGCCGCAGTTGCCTACGGCAAAGCCATCTCGCTGGCTTTCCAGGAGCTTCAGGTGAATCCGCGATCGGCCAGTATCATGGGCGATCTGGGGCTGCTTTATGCCAAGAAGGGCGATGCAGCGAACGCCTTGCAGTACACCAATCAAGCCCGCGCCATCAGCCCTGACGACATAGGGTTGATGTACTCCGAAGCTCTGGTGAAGACTATGACCGGTAAGCCGGAAGAAGCGCTGAAACCGCTGCGACTGGCATTGGAGAAGGGTTATCCTGCGCAGGAGGCCTGGAACGATCCCGAACTTCAGAAGCTCCAGGCCCTGCCGCAGTTTTCACAATTGGTGATGCAGTTCTCGAAAAAGGACCACTAAGAGTTCCAGCGGTTCTTCCAAGTCTTGCGGCGCGAAACCAACGCACCCAGTCCAGTGATCATCAGAGCAATCGTGCCCGGCTCCGGGACCGTAGACATGTTGGCATGGCCACTAAAGCTCAGCCCGCCCGGCCAGCAACTCTTATTGACGCAGGAGAAATTAATGGAGAAGCTCTGCCCGTTGAGAATCCCCTTGTCTGGATTGGTGGCGCCCTTGACGCCTGACAGCAGGATCTCCACATTACCGTTCTTCAGCGTCGTCGCGGTGCAGCTCTGAAATAGGTACGAGTGGCATTTGATGTCGGCCGCCGGCACCACGTTCCCCTTTTCAATCAGCGCCAGCGAAGTCCAGTTCTGTCCACTCTCGTTGGTGAAAAATAACGTGCCCGATCCGCTTGGGGGTACTTTAAAGCTAAAATTCAAGCCGACTTGCACACATCCTGAAGGGGGGCAGGCCAGCGGGCCGGCACCGCCGCTGCCGACGCCGTGAATGATGATTTGCGGATCGTTGATGCCGTCGCCAAAGGCCATCACCGACCCCATTACCAGCAGCAAAGCCACCGCGCAGATCTGAGAGATTTTCATCGAGGTTTTCCTATTCACCAATGGATTTTTGCTGGGTAATATTCTCCCAGTTTTCAGGGGGGAGTGACGGCGAGGTTAGCTCGTTTGGACAGGTCAGGTCAAGCGGAAACCAGCACATCCTCAAAAAAAATATGGGCGACATGCAAACTATTGCGCTTAGCAGTCTGCTTTATGCAAACCTATGCACGTTATGCGTTTAGGAATTGCACTACGTTGCGCATTGGCACAAAAAAGCCGGAGCCCGAAGGCTCCGGCTGTCCAGTTGGTTGTGCGCCCGGATAAAAGATAGAAGACGAAAATTAAGCGCCCGCGCGACTGATGGCTTCGCAGCTTACGCTACGCATGGCCACGCGAAAGCCGGGAAGCGGTTACGCACTCCGTCGCGGCCGCACCGTCAAGTCCCGCACCTGCGCCAGAATGCTAGACATCTGCATCCCATTCAGCTGTGACAGATACGGCAAGACTTCGGCCACGAACTGATCTTCCATCAATTCGCGCACTTCTTCCTGCCGGTTCCGTTCTCCACCGGAGAGCAGATCTGGCACACTGACCTCGAGCGCCCTCGCCAGGCGCTCCAGTGAAGACAGCGTCGGGGTCGCCTTCTCGTTTTCGATTTTCGAGACGTAGGTCCGCGGTACTGACATGCGCAGCGCCAACTGCCGCTGACTCAAGCCATTGCGCAGACGCAGCGATCGGATCGATTGCGCCAGCTTCAGATGCCCGCGTCCGTTAGAATTGAGATTTACCGGCAGCACTTCCGGCGCCGGAGTCATGGCGGCAATCTCCGCCTCGTCCTCATCCAATGACAGACGACAACGGCGGCAAAGACTATTTGATGTGCGGAATTGCACTAAGAGACAATGGTCGCATCGTACAACTTCCCGTGAGTCCACGGGGGTTAATGTGGTAGCCATTCAGGTTTTGCGAGTGCCAGAGCGGGGGCTACTCTCAAAGCCAACTAGTGCGTAATCTTCTGGATTGGACCTGCAAAAGTCAAGACAAAAGTGGGAGAAAGCAAAGCGGTTCGATAGATAGTGCCATAATCAAGCAGCGAGAATTGCTGAAAAACAGGAATAAAACCCATGAATCAACGCGACGCCGCGTGGTGTTTACTAACTGAGTTCACCCAATCGGAAAGCCTTCGGAAACATGCGCTCGCAGTCGAGGCTTGCATGCGCGCCTACGCCCGCAAAGCCGGAGCCGACGAAGAATTGTGGGGCACGGTCGGCCTTCTCCATGACTTCGATTACGAAAAATATCCGAGCGCCGACGATCATCCCTACAAAGGCTCCGAGATTCTGAAAGACCGCGGCTATTCCGAAGAAGTGCGCCGCGCCATCATGTCGCACGCCCAGTACACCGGCGTAGCGCGCGTCTCCCCCATGGAAAAGACCCTTTTCGCCTGCGATGAGCTCGCCGGATTCATCACTGCCTGTGCTCTGGTCAAGCCGGGAAAATCGCTTGCCGAAGTCGAAGCTCCATCCGTCCGGAAGAAAATGAAAGACAAAGCCTTCGCCCGCAGCGTCCACCGCGAGGACATCATTGAAGGCGCGGCCGATCTGGGCGTGGATCTCGAAGAGCACATCGCTTCCTGCGTCGAAGCCATGAAAGCGATCGCGCGCGAACTGGGGCTGGATGGGTCGGCAGCCAAGTCCGCCTAACCTGACCCAGCAGGAATGGGGTCACTTCTTCTTCGCTTCCTTCCCGGTCAACCCAAAAATCTGTAATTGCTTGTAAGTGGCAACAAAGACCTGACCGTTCGCTACGACCGGAATCAGGTTCGCATTGCCGCCCAGATTCGGCCACGTGCCTGCACTCACCTCAAACAACTGTTTGATTGCGGTTCCATTCTTGCCCGTGTCCGGATTAAACGCATACAGATAAATGTTCTTGTATGGCGGACGCGACAGCGCCCAAATAATTGGATTGGCAGTGCCGTTCGACGAAATTGTGGTGAAGAATCCCGGATCCTGCCCACCGCCATTCGACGGCGACGTTGAAACGCTCTTTAACGCCACCTTCGGCGAGGTCTGCACCCTCCAGACTTTTACTGACGTGCCGCCGCTGCTCACTACCCGGCCCAGTCCGTCGATCGGATCCACATAATACGACTCGCCACACCAGCAACCGCCCACCGAGTAACTGCCCAGCACATTATTCTTTTTCGGCGAGTAACCACCCAGATGGTCTTCGTTCATCACATACATCGTTCCATTTTTGCCCGCTGCCACTGCCAGATGCGGCGTCGATCCGGGCTGATCCGGCAGCACCAGGACTCCGCCCGAGCCAAAATCCACATCCCCGTCATCCAGGCTCACTTGGTTGGACGGAGTAAACACGTCAAGCACTGTCGTTAGCGTAGACGACATCTTGACCACGCTCTCCTGCAGGTTGGTGACGCCGTCGTAGGTGTCAGGATCCGAGTTCCCGGTCACGAACAGGATGTTGCCCGCATCATCGGTCGACGGCCCGTAGCCTGACATCCAGATCGAGGACAGAAAGAAGGTATCCTTGTCAGTTGCTTGCTGGTCGTTGAGCTGGTTCGACGGAAACGGCGTCAGCGACCCCGCCGTCCAACCGAGAAGCCAGCCCCGCGAAAGATTCGCTGCGAAATCGCAGAAGCTCCCAAACCCCGCATAAATACTGCCGTTCGCAAGCAACAGCGCCGGCCGCTGCCGCTGGTACGTAGCATTGAACGTGAATGTCGTTCCATTGGTCAGCGTATGCGACGCGGTCACCACCTGCGGGGTCACCTTATCGGTCAGGCTTCCCAGATCGAGCGCGTGCAGACGGTAATTCGGCCCGCTCTGATCTTGCGTGTAAATCATGACGTACAGCGTGTTGCTGCCTGGGTCGATCACCGGCGTCGAAGTGATCCCCACATTGGGGCCGTTGTTCCCGCATCCCAGCGGATACACCACCGGCGGTCCAAAATTCGGACTCAGCACCACCGTCCCACTGTGGACATCAATGGCATACACTGTGTTGTTTTCCGTCACCACATAAACCACATCGTGCAGGCCCTGATAATTTCCCGCAGTTATCAGCACGCCCGGCACCACCAACGGCTGCGCGTCCACCTGGTCATCGAGCGCGACGGTCTGCAGCAGTCCGAACGTCGTTTTCCCCACGTTGGCAGGCGTCAGCAACGACTCATTCTGATTCCATCCGGTGCGGTAGTTATCGTGATGATATGTCGTGACCGACGTCTGGCCCGCAGCCAGCAGCGCGCTCGCGCTGATGAAAACAAGAACGGCAAGTACGGCAGTGCCGTCGATGCGGCAATTCCCTTGACGATTTCGTGGCATGTTTTGATCCTTAGTTTTTTATTGACGGCCCTCTTGAGGTGTTTCTCGACGTCGTCGCTGCGATCGCGCTTGGAGAGCACGGGAACACCACGCGCAAGCTTCACCGCGACTCGGGGGAACAATCACAAAACTCGCCGAGTGTAATGCAACCGGTGGCCAGCTGTAAACAGCGATTCCCTCTTTTTGGGAAACGCAGCGAATGTTCACTCAATGTGCAAACATTGGCACTCCGTGGGGTCTTCTTGCGGAGACGTCTGCTGCAGGAATTCCTCATTGCGCAGTTCTTCTAGCGCAGGACTTCGGCCAACTTTCCGCTGGCGATCAACTCCGCGATGCGCGCGAAATCCTGGTACATTACACGATCCTTCTCCATTGTCCGGCACACCGCTCGGATTGCCGCGTGCGCCTGCTGCAACGGCTTGGAAGTCTTCAGTGGCGCGAGGAAGTCGATCGCTTGCGCCGCCGCCATGGCTTCGATGGCCAGCGTGTGGCGCGTGTTCTCCACCACCTTCTTCAGTTTGTTCGCCGCGGTCATGCCCATGGAGACGAAGTCTTCTTTGTTTCCCGACGTCGTGATCGAATCGACCGAGGCGGGATGCGCCAGCACTTTGTTCTCACTTACCAGCGCAGCCGCGGTGACTTGCGGCATCATGAAGCCCGTGTTCATTCCCGCACTCGGCGCGAGAAATGGCGGCAGCCCTTCATTGAGCGCGGGATTCACCATGCGCTCCAGCCGCCGCTCACTGATGCCGGCCAGCGCGCTCAAAGCAATCGCGAGAAAGTCGAGCGCGAAGGCAAGCGGCTCGCCGTGAAAGTTTCCGCCGGAGAGCACGTCGCCCTCGCCGTCCAGCAGCTTTGGATTCTTCACGAATACCAGCGGGTTATCGACCGCCGAGTTCGTCTCGGTCTCAAATACCGTGCGGCAATGGGCAAGCGTGTCGCGCACCGCGCCATGCACCTGTGGGATACAACGTAACGAATAGGCATCCTGCACGCGGCCGCAATCGCGATGCGACGCGCGGATCTCGCTCTGTTCGAGCAGACAGCGCAGGTTCGCTGCAGTCTTGACTTGTCCGGCATGCGGGCGAGCTTTTTGAATGCGCTCATCGAAAGCGACGTTGGTTCCCTTAAGAGCATCGCACGCCATCGCACCGATGACGTCGGCGGTGTCGACCAGCGTCTCGGCGGCAAGCAGCATCAGCGTGCCAATAGCCAGCATGGCTTGGGTGCCATTGATGAGCGACACTGCTTCTTTCGCTTCCAGCACCAAAGGTTTGATCTGTGCGCGCTTCAAGGCTTCAGCACTTGCGATGGGCGCGCCTTTTTCGTCTTCATTAAAGCATTCGCCTTCACCGATCAATGCGAGTGCCAGATGTGCCAGCGGCGCAAGATCGCCGCTCGCTCCTACGCTTCCCTGCGATGGGACCATCGGCATCACACCGCGGTTGAGCATCTCGCAGATGGTGTCGATGGTGATGGCGCGCACTCCCGAGTTGCCTTTCGCCAGCGAGTTGGCGCGCAGGAGCATCATGGCGCGCGTGTCAGGGATCGAAAGCGGTTCGCCCACGCCCACGGCGTGCGAGCGCACCAGGTTGACTTGCAACTCGCGTACCTGTTCACCTACGATGTGCACATCGCTCAGCTTGCCGACGCCAGTGGTGATCGCGTACGAAATTTTCTTGTTGGCAACGAGCGCGTCGACGACGGCGCGAGCGCGATTGACGGCCTCGCGCGCGTCGGGATCGAGAAGGACAGGGCGGCGGATGTCGACGTACGCTACTTCGCGCACGGCTTCAAGCGTGAGATCGTTTCCGTTGATGCGCAGGGCGTTCAAGGCAGTTCCTGTTTTCTGGTTTCGAGTTTTTCACTTTCCTTGTAAGACCACTTTGAACGGATACAACGTTGCCGTCATCACGCCCTCCTTTACGGCGGGATCGCCGTTCATGATCTCGCGGGCGGCGTTTTCGGACTCGGCGCGGAAGATCGTAATCCCCATGGTATTTTCATCGGTAGTCAGGGTGCGGCCGACGAGGATTATGACGCCTTGCGCGTCGAGGCCCTGGAGATATGCGAAGTGTTCGGCCACTACGGCCTGTTCCGAATCGGTCGGGCCGGTCTGGAGCATGTCTCCGCGCACAAGTTGCAGTCTGTAGAGGAACTCCTGCATCGAACCTTTCTTTTTTATCTCCACTATCTCCCCACCGCGGCGCGGAACACCTTCATATATTTTTCCGGCAGCGCACGGGGTTTCATTTCTGAATTGGCGACGATGTGCGTGGTCTCGCCTTCCGCCAGCAACTCGCCGGTTTCCGCCCTTCGCAGTTCGTATCCGAAGCGGATCACTTTCTCCCGGACATGTTTCAGGAACGTGCGCACGATGACCTCGTCATCATAGTGTACGGGAGCCTTGTAGCGGCACTGGGCATCGATTACGGCGATGAAGCAGTTGTCTTCGCGCTCCATATCCTTATAGCTGAAGCCGAACTGGCGGAGGAGTTCCACACGTCCTACTTCAAACCAGATGAAATGGTTGGCGTGATAGACGACGCCCATCTGGTCGGTTTCGGCATAGCGAACGCGGACGCGAGTTTCATTTGCCGTCTGATTTACATTGGCAGACATCGATGTATGCGGCCGGTTCATCGGCCCGTCCACTTGGGCTTGCGCTTTTCGAGAAACGACGTGATCCCTTCGCGGAAATCGGCGCTCTCGCGAATGCCGGCATTCTCCCGGATAGCGGCTTCAATCTGCGAGTCAAGTTCCGCGCGGGCGTGACTGGTGAGCAGGCGCTTGGTATGGAAAAGTGAGAGCGGACTATTCTCCGCCAGTTGCGCGGCGAGTTCGCGGGCGCGGTCGAGCAGCTTCTCTGGCGGAACGATTTCGTTGATCAGGCCCATCTTCAAGGCTTCCGCCGCGTCGAAGAGGCGTCCCGTAAGCAAGAGGTCGCGGGCGATCTTGTCGCCGACCTGGCGCAGCAGAAAAGTTGCGACGATAGCGGGCACGAATCCGATCCGGACCTCGGTGTAGCCAAACTTGGCTTCCGGAACGGCGAGTGTGAAATCGCAAAGCAGGGCCAGTCCGGTACCGCCGGCGATGGCCGCGCCGTTGACCGCGGCAATGGTTGGTTTTGGAAATTCATAGAGCGAACGAAACAGACTGACCATGGTTCGCGAGTCTTCAAGATTTTGCTCGGGCGTACGGCCGATCAGGGCTTTCAGGTTGTCGAGGTCCAAGCCGGAACAGAAGGCCTTCCCTGCTCCAGTCAAGATCAGGATGCCGGCGGAAGAGTTTCTCGCTTCCTCCAGAGCGCGGATCAGATCGTCAATCAGTTCGTAGCTGATCGCGTTGCGCTTGTCGGGCCGGTTGAGGGTGATGGTGGAGACGGTCGAGTCGAAGGCGAGTTGGAGCGTTTTGTAGTTCATGATAGTTGTCAGCGCCCTCTCAGTCTGAGGCCGATGAAGTTTTGTATCTCGCGCCGATCTCGGCCGTTGCTCTCAACAGCGCGTCCAAAGGCTTCAGCGGCGGCAATTGCGCGCCGCGGCCGCGCAGGGTTTCGATTACTGTTTCCGTTGGAATATTCCCGACCAAATCATCCTGCGCGAAGGGGCATCCGCCGAGGCCGCCGATGACCGAATCGAAACGGCAACATCCGGCTTCGTAGGCTGCGATGATTTTCGCGGCGGCCTGGTCGTAACGGCTGTGCAGGTGGACTCCGATTTCGAGATAGTCGTACTTCGCCATCACCGCGGAAACAACTTCACGAATCTTTTCCGGCGGCGCTACTCCTACGGTATCTGCAAGCGAGATCATGCGAATCTCCTGCAACTCGAGCAAGGCCACGGCTTCGACTACCTCATCGACGCTCCAGTCGTCACCGTAGGGATTGCCGAAGGCCATCGAGATGTAGACAACGGTTTCAAGTCCCGCCTCGTCGGCTTTCTTCTCGATCTTCTCCAGTTCCTCGATCGCGTCTTCCAGAGTCTGCCGTTGATTGTTCTGCAGAAATGTCGGCGAGATCGAATACGGGAAACCCAGAGTGCGAACTGCCTGGGTCGCGATTGCTCGCTGCGCGCCTTTTTCATTGACCACGATGCCGATGATTTCTACATCGTCGGGCGGGTCGAGCTCTTTCAGAACTTCTTCGGAGTCGGCCATCTGGGGGACGGCGTTGGGAGAGACGAAGCTGACCGCATCAATGTGTTTGAAGCCAGCGGAGATCAGGGCCTGTAGATAGTTGGTCTTGAGATCGGCGGGGATCTGGCCCTTGAGCCCTTGCCAGGCATCACGGGGGCATTCGATCAACTTGATGGTGTCAGGCATATTCACCACGGAGACACGGAGGCACGGAGAAAACCAAATACCTTCATAACACTTCTGACTATCCCGCCTCTTACCAGCGTTGCGACATTGAAGTTGATGATGATGCCGACGCGCTTACGAGCTAACTTGAGATACGTAAGCAATTGCTCGTCGTGGACTGGCAGGAGGTGCTCCACGCATTTCAGTTCGAGAATGACTTCATCTTGAACGATGAGCTCCAACCGATACCCGCAATCCAGCTTGACACCTTTGTATTCGACCGGCCGCGGCACCTGGCGCTGAAAAGCGAGCCCGCGCAGGTTAAATTCGCGGCACAGGCACTCTTCGTAGGCAGACTCGAGCAGGCCCGGACCAAGCGCACGATGTACTTCTATGGCGGCTCCAATGATCTTCTCAGTGAGCTCTTCATGTAGAAGTTTGCTCCGTGCCTCCGTGTCTCCGAGGTGAATCACGTTTGCAAGACTCCTACTTTGAACTCCGGCACCTCCGGATTTAGCGATGCCGCTTCTAATGCCTGTGTGATGGCTTGCCGCGTTTCCATCGGGTCGATGATCTTGTCGATCCATAGGCGGGCGGCGCCGTAGCGGGGGTCGGTTTGCTCTTCGTAGGTTTTCTTGGTTGAATCGAAAAGTTCCTTTCTTTCTTCTTCACTTAACTTCTTGCCGCTCCGTTCCAGCTGCTTCACTTTGATTTCTACGAGCGTGCCAGCGGCGGCGTCTCCGCTCATGACCGCGTACTTCGCGGTGGGCCAGGCGAAGACGAAGCGGGGATCGTAGGCCTTGCCGCACATGGCGTAGTGTCCAGCACCAAAAGAACCGCCAATGATCACGGTAATTTTGGGCACGACGGAGTTCGACACCGCATTCACCATCTTTGCTCCCGCCTTGATGATGCCGCTCCACTCGGCATCGCGTCCCACCATGAAGCCGTTGACGTCGTGAAAAAAGACGAGCGGGATCAGGTCCTGGTTGCAGTCCATGATGAAGCGGGCGGCTTTCTCGGCGGACTCGGTGTAGATGACGCCGCCGAACTCGACACGCTTGTGGCCTTCGTGGTCGGTCTGATGCGCGTGCAGCTTCTGGTTGGCGACGATGCCGACGGCAAAGCCTCCGATGCGCGCGTAGCCGCAGATCAGCGTTTTGCCGTACTCGGGTTTGTACTCGTCGAAGCGGCTTTCATCCACGATGCGCGCGAGAATTTCTTTCATATCGTAAGGACGCGCGGGCGAGGCATCGTAGACACCGTAGATTTCTTCGGCTGACATCGCGGGGTCCACGGGCTTCTGGCGATCCCAGAGGGACTGGCGGCGGTAACCCCATTTTTCTATGAGCGACTGAATGCGGGCGAGGCAGGCTTCGTCGTTGGGTTCGCGAAAGTCTACGGTGCCGCTGATTGCGGAATGCATGGCGGCTCCGCCCAATTCTTCGGCGGAAACCTTCTGCCCGATGGCGGCTTGCACCAGCGCGGGACCGGCGAGGAACAGACCGCTGCCGTCGGTCATGAGAACGTGGTCGCACATCACGGGCAGATATCCGCCTCCAGCCACGCACATGCCCATGATGGCGGCGATCTGCGGGATGCCCATGGCCGACATGACCGCGTTGTTGCGGAAGACGCGGCCAAAATCGTCGATGTCGGGGAAGACATCTTCTTGCAGCGGAAGGAAGACTCCGGCGGAGTCGACGAGGTAGATGGTCGGGATGCGATTTTCGATGGCGATGTTTTGTGCGCGGATAACTTTCTTCGTGGTCATCGGAAAGAAGGCACCCGCTTTGACGGTGGCGTCGTTCACGATGAGCATGACCATGCGAGTTTGGATGCGGGCGAGTCCGGTGATGACGCCAGCGGAGGGGGCGCCGCCCCACTCCTCGTACATTTTGTGCGCGGCATAGAGGCCGAGTTCGAAGAAAGAGCCGGGGTCGGCGAGAATATTAATTCGCTCGCGCGCGGTGAGGCGCGATTTGGCATGCTGACTCTCGATGGCTTTCGCGCCACCGCCTTCCCGAATGTTTTCCTCTTCGTTGCGGACCTGGGCGACGAGGTCGGCGAGCGAGCGCATGTTGGATTCGAAACGGAGAGAGCTGGGATCAACTTTGGTGGGAAGGACGTTGTTGATGGAGATAGCGGTGGATTCGGCACGTTCGCGCATGAGGGCAGACTTCGAAACTACTTGCGAAACTACTTACTATACCAGCGCGGACGAGGGCTAAGCGCGTGATTAAGACTGTTGATCAAGACGGTTGATCAAGACGGTTGATTAAGACCGCGACGATCAGGAGTACAGCGTGCGCGCCCGAGGCGGGCGCTACAATCTACCAATGCTGCGGAAGCTCGCATCCTGTCCGGACTGGCAGATCGCCCTGGCGCTCACCGCGGCATTGCGAGTTTTCTATTCGGCGATGGCAGCGGCATTCCTGCCGTTTCTGCATCCGGATCCAGCGCTGATTCACAGCAATGCGCTCACCGACAATTTGCCGGCGCCGCACGGCCTGTATTATGCGTTGCTTGGAATTTGGGAGCGCTTCGATACGCTCTGGTTCCTGCGCATCGCGGAGCACGGTTACGACCGGCCCATGGCGGTAATTTTTTATCCGTTGTATCCGGCGGCGATTCGGCTGGTGAGCGGGCTGGTACCAGCGACGGCGGCGGCGCTTCTGGTCTCGACGTTGGCGGCGTTCTTTTCATTCTGGGGGCTGCTGCGTCTGGCAGCCGTAGGTTTAGCGGACGTGGGAAGACTTCGCATGCTGCTGCTCGTGTGCGTGTGGCCGACCAGTTTCGTACTCTTCGCCGGCTACGCGGATTCCTTAACACTTGCGTTGGTCGTCTGGGCCGTTATTTTGGGGCGGGAAGCGCGGTGGGAAGCCGCTACCGCTTGCGGGCTGCTGGCGGGCGTAGCGCGGCCTTCCGGTGTGCTGGTTTTCGTCCCTCTCGCAGTGATGGCGCTGCGCAGCCGGCGAGCCCGCGCGCTGGTGGTGGCGTTGACGCCTCTCGGATTGCTCAGCTATTGGGGTTGGCTGCGGTGGTCGGGGCGACCTTCCGTGGTGGAAGCTTACCGGCTCTATCAAGGCATGACGATGGTGCCACCGTGGCGGGGCCTAGAGGAGGCTCTTCGGCTGATCGTGACTGAGCACGATGCGCTGCTGGCCATCAAGCTGGGCCTGGTAATTCTGGTTGCCGTGGTCAGCTTGTGGCCCCAAGTCCGGATCCAAATCCGGATCGAAGACAAAGCATTCGTGCTGGCGGTGATTCTGCAGATGCTTATGTACACCGGACGTCCGCTGCTGGGGGCAGCGCGATATACGCTCATGGTATATCCCGCGTTTCTGGTCTTAGGGGCAAGCGCTGAGCGTTGGAATGGGAAGCAACTTGGCGTTTATGCAGGCGCGCTTGGCTTCCTGAACCTGGCGTGGATGTGGGCATTTCTGAGCTGGTCGCTGGTGTTGTAGTTTCCTGTGGGGGCGGGACACTCTTGTCGTATGCAAGCGACGCGTAAATCAGGAACCAATGTGCAGCAGCCGCATGGCCTCAGCGACGGGATCCTCGGCAATTCCATCGACCAATCCGATCTCGAGCGCGCGGGCGGCTGAAATTTTTTCTGCGGCAACGAACAGCTCCAGCGCTCTGCTCTTCCCGATCAGGCGCGGCAAGCGCTGCGTACCTCCCCATCCGGTCATCAGGCCGAGAGCGGCGCCGCGGTGTCCGAAAACGGCGTGGGGAGCGGCAATCCTGCGGTGACAGGCGAGCGCGAGATCAAGGCCTCCGCCCATGCAGTGGCCTTCGACCGCGGCGATGACAGGGGCGGAATAGCTGGCGATTGCGTTCATGAGCGCTTGTCCCATGGCGGAGAACTCGCGGGCTTCGGGGCCGCTCAGGGCCGCAATTTCATTCAGGTCGGCGCCGACCGAGAAAAATTGGCGATTGCCCGCGATGATCAGTGGACGGAGTTGCTGTCTCGGTTCGTCTTTCTGCAGTCCGTCAATGGCGGCGGACAGTGCGAGCACGCAAGCACGGGTAAGACGGTTGGTGCCATCAGGCGAAGTGAGGCGAAGGATGGTCGCCGCGCCGTCGGGCTCCATTCGAAAGAGGAGAGAAGACACAGGAACATGATGCACTATCGAGCGAGCGAAAGGTGGTCGAGTGGAAGTCGCGGTTGCTGGCCGGCGTTCGGGCGGACTGCAGGAGGCGTGCCCCGCGAGAGCCGCAAGCTCGGCGCAATTGCTATAATCATTGTCTGCGGCGTCTGCGGTGGGAGTAGCTCAACTGGTAGAGCATCGGACTGTGGCTCCGACGGTTGCGGGTTCAATTCCCGTCTCCCACCCCAAAGAACCTTCCAGCGTTCTCAGCCAGTTCCCCAGCCTTGCGACACAGACGCGGTACAGGAATTCGCACTAGCCCCGTGCGCCAACTTCTTCTTTTTCTTTTTCCCTGGCCGCGTAGTGGGAGTCGACGTAGTCGTCGAGAATCTTGATGAACTCGGCGACGATCTTGTCGCCTTTTAGCGTGGTGAACAGGCGGCCGTCCACGTAGACGGGGGCCTTTGGTTCTTCGAAGGTTCCGGGCAGAGAAATTCCGAGGCTGGCGTGCTTCGATTCTCCGGGGCCGTTGACGACGCAGCCCATTACGGCGACTTTCATTTCTTCCACGCCGGTGTAGCGGCCTTTCCAGATGGGCATCTTGTCGCGCAGGTAGGTTTGGATCTGCTCGGCCATTTCCTGGAAAAAAGTGCTGGTGGTGCGGCCGCAACCGGGGCAAGCAGTAACCTGCGGCGTGAAGCTGCGAATGCCGAGCGACTGCAGGATTTGCTGCGCCACGCGGACTTCTTCGGTGCGATCGCCGCCGGGAGCGGGGGTGAGCGAAACGCGGATGGTGTCGCCGATGCCTTCCTGCAACAGTACGGCCATGGCGGCGCTTGACGCCACGATGCCTTTGGCACCCATGCCGGCCTCGGTTAGTCCCAGATGGAGCGGGTATTCGCAGCGCGCGGCTAGTATGCGATAGACGTCGATCAAGTCCTGCACGCCGCTGACTTTCGCGCTCAGGATGATCTGGTCGGAACGCAGTCCGAATTGCTCGGCCAGTTTCGCCGAAGTTAGCGCGCTCACTACGATTGCTTCCATCGTCACTTCGCGGGCGTCTTTCGGCTCCGGCAGAAGCGAGTTCTCGTCCATCATCTTCGTTAAGAGCGCCTGGTCGAGAGAACCCCAGTTCACGCCTATGCGCACCGGCTTCTGGTACTTCACGGCGACTTCGATCATGGTGCGGAAGTTGTCGTCGTTCTTGCGTCCGATGCTGGCGTTGCCCGGGTTGATGCGGTACTTGGCCAGACCTTCGGCGCAGCCTGGATATTTGGTCAGCAACTGGTGTCCGTTGTAGTGGAAGTCGCCAACGATGGGCACTCGCAGGCCTTGCTTCTCTAGTCCCTCGACTATATGGGGGATGGCTTTGGCGGCATCGTCGTTGTTGACGGTGACGCGGACTACTTCGCTGCCGGCCCTTGCCAACGCCGCGACTTGTTTTATGGTGCCGGGGATGTCCGCGGTGTCGGTGTTGGTCATGGATTGCACCATAACCGGTGCATTACTGCCTACGCGGACGCCGCTGATTGTGGCAGTAAAGGTTTTTCTACGCTGGATTTCGGCCATGTTTAGGCTTTATTTTAAACCAGCTAGGGGAAAAGCGCGAGGTGCGTGTGAAGCATGGCCGATTGCATCACAGTCTAACCTCAACGGCCAGGGCCGACTTGAAAACAGGCCGGTTATTGCAGCAGTGAACCGCTGCGCCACCCAAAATCAAGGGCAACCCCGATTTTCTCTGCACAGGCCCGTTAGACGGCGGGCACGCCGTGCGGCTTCACATGCTCGCGGATGAATTTAACGATGTCATCCATGGGGGTGCCGGGCTGGAAGATGCCGGCTACGCCGATTTTCTTGAGGCCTTCGATATCCTGATCGGGGATGATGCCGCCAACCAGCACCAGTACGTCGTCCATTTTGTTCTGCTTCAGCAGGTCCATCACACGCGGAACGATTGCGTTGTGCGCGCCGGAAAGAATCGAGAGACCGATGACCTGGACATCTTCCTGGAGCGAGGCGTTGACGACCATCTCGGGGGTCTGGCGCAGACCGGTGTAGATGACCTCCATGCCGGCATCGCGGAGGGCGCGAGCAATGACCTTGGCGCCGCGGTCGTGACCGTCGAGGCCGGGCTTGGCGACGAGTACGCGGATTTTGGCGTCATTGGCCACCGAGATCATTTAACCACAGAGGGCAACCTTTTTCATTGTGACTCCTTAAGGTAGAGCGCCGAATTCGTAGATCTTACCCCTTCCTCGTTCCCGAAAAAACGGTGGTCAATCGCCGACCACTTCGATCTCCGAGGAGTCGAGTTGATCGAGCGGGCGGCTGCTGACGCGAGCCAGCCAAAGACTCAGCAACGAAGCTCCTCCCAGCAGAGCGACGCAGCCGGGCCACGCTGCCCAACGCCAGGACAAGTCGGTCAGCGTGGCGCCCACGCTTCCTCCCAGATAGTAGAACGCCACGTAGAGTCCGGCGGCGGAGGAGCGGGCGCGCCCTGCGATCGCGCCAGTCTGCACCGTGGCTGCGGCCTGCGCCACGAAAACACCCGAAGAAAAAATAGCGAGGCCGATGATGACGATGGGCAGCGATTGGACCAAGGTCAGGAGCAGTCCCGCAATCATCATGGTGCAGTAGAGGGCAGTAGTGTGGCGAAAGCCGAAGCGATCGAGGAACCGCCCTGACTGGGGTGTGATGACGACTCCGAGCAGATAAACAAAGAATATGCTGCCCAGCTGTGCCGAGTTCAGACGAAAAGGTGCGGCGGCGAGATAAAAGTTTGCATAGGTAAAGCACCCCACCAGCGCGAAGAGCGCAGTAGCGCCCATGCCGAAGTTGGCCAGCAGACGCGGATTGCGCAGATGTTCCTTCGCGTGGTCCAGAACCTGCCGCAGGTGCTCAGCCCGCACAAAATTCTTCGCCAGAGGAAGCCAGGCGCGGACTACAAGCGCGCCAATCAAGTCGAGGACGGCGAGTACCAGGAAGGTGGCGCGCCAATTCCAGTGGGTGGCGATGACACCGGAGATGAAGCGCCCGAGAAATCCGCCGATCACGGTTCCCGTCACATACGAGGACATGGCGCGGCCCACGCCGCGTCCGGCCCATTCCTCATTCACGTAGGCCAGCATAACGGCGATTACGCCCGGCACAAAAAGGCCCTGGGCGAAACGCCAGAAGATGAGCGCACCGAGGCTGGTGGAAGTCGCCGCCAGAGCGGTAGGAATGGCCAGCAGGAAGAGCGAGGGTGCAATGACTTTCTTGCGCCCGCGGCGCTCGGCAATCATGCCGATGAGGGGTGCGGTGAGCGCGGTCGCAAAAATCGTCGCGCTTACAGTGAAACTGACTTCCAACTCAGAGGCATGAAAAATCTGGCGCAAGAGCGGCAGCAATGGCTGGGTGCTGTAAACGTTGAGAAACGTGCACATGCCGGCCAGCATGGTCGCGACGGTCGCCTTGTCGATTTTTTCCAAGGAAGACTTAAACCTAACTCCCGACGTTTGATGATATGCGAAGTTCCGCGGAGCTGCGGCTGTCACAGCCCGCGGCATGGTCCCTCTGCTAGAATCTCCGCGTCATGATGGAAGCCTTTGTTGTTCCCGAAAAAACGGTAGTCAATGCCAAGGGAGACGGGCCTGCGCTCGATGTGAGTCGGGCGGAGGGCCGGATCTTTCTGCTGACGCTCGCCATTACCGACATCATCGAGCAGGAATCGCTCGACGTCAGCATCTTCGGATCGGCGGATGGCGCGACGTGGGATGCCAAGCCGGTCGCGGCTTTTCCGCAGAAGTTCTATCGCGAGGAAATTCCGTTGCTGCTCAATCTGATGGCGCGGCCAGAGGTCAGGTTCATCCGCGCTCATTGGGAAGTGGCCCGCTGGGGACGCGGGTCGGAGACGCCGATGTTCGAATTCAACGTCACGCTGCGGGAAGTTCCGCAGGAGATCCTCGCCGAAGCCGCCGGGCGCGTGCGGACGCAGTAGGCCGGCCCACTCCGGTCAGAAATCTCCGTTATATTAAATTCATGCCCGATGATTCGAAGCCTGACGATTCGAACGTCATCGTCCGTCCTGCGCGCGCGGTGCATGGAGTAATCCGCATTCCCGGGGACAAGTCCATCTCGCACCGCTACGCCATGCTGGCGGCGATTGCGGAGGGCACGAGCCGTTTCTATAATTTTTCGGCGGCGCGCGATTGCGCGAGCACGCTCGATTGCGTGGCCAATCTCGGCTGCGAGTGGAAGCGACTGAAGGACGAGGCTGAAGCCGGAGCGATTGAAGTGCGTGGCGCGGGGCCGCAGCTGAATGCTCCAGCGGAGGTGCTCGATTGCGGAAACTCGGGCTCGACCATGCGCATGCTGAGCGGAATCCTTGCCGGCCAGTCATTCACCAGCGAGTTGTGCGGAGATGAATCGCTCTCACGGCGGCCGATGGCGCGCATTATGACGCCGCTCTCGCAAATGGGCGCGAGGATCGAGGCTGCGGAGGGCGGACGCCCTCCGCTGAAAATTCACGGTGGCCCTCTGAAGCCAATTCACTACCGGCCGGAAGTGGCGAGCGCGCAGGTGAAATCATGCGTGCTATTTGCTGGGCTTTTTGCCGCAGGCGAGACCGTGGTCGACGAGCCCATTCGCACGCGCGATCATGGCGAGATTGCGCTTCGGGCGTTTGGGGCGGAAGTCGAGCGGACCGGGAATGCATCGCGGATTGTGGGCGGACAGCGGCTGCGGGCGATTGAGGCGCATGTGCCCGGCGATCTCTCAAGTGCCGCGTTCTTTCTTTGTGCGGCGGCGCTGTTTCCCGGTTCGCAGATCACCTTGCCCGGAATTCTGATGAATCCGACGCGCGCGCGGCTGCTCGATATTCTGATACAGATGGGCTTGAAGGTTTCGGTCGCGCACCTGGAAGAGCATCAAGGAGAACTGGTAGGAACGATTGAGGCGCGTGGAGCGGCGTGGAAAGGCGCCATAATCGCAGGTGCGGAGACAGCGGCATTGATTGACGAGATCCCGGTGCTGGCGGCGGTTGCGCCCTACTCGGACAGTGGCCTCGAAGTGCGCGATGCCAAAGAGTTGCGCGTGAAAGAGTCGGACCGCATCGCCGCCGTCGCTGCCAATCTGCGAAAAATGGGCGCGGAAGTCGAAGAGCGGCCAGATGGGATGCGGATTCCCGGTGGCCAGCATCTGCATGGCGCGGAACTCGATTCCTTCGACGATCACCGCATCGCCATGGCGTTCGCCGTCGCCGCGTTGCGAGCCGAAGGCGAGACGACGATTCTCGGTGCGGATGCCGCGGGAGTGTCGTATCCAACGTTTTTTGAGGAATTGGAAGCAGTCGCTGGTCGATAGTCGCTAGTCGTTGGTCGTTCGCGGTTTTGTTTGCCAACGACTAACGACTAGCGACCAACGACTCTTATCGGAGAAATCCAGTGTCGAATGACAAACCACCGTCTCCCGAAGATCGCCTGCAGCGGGAATTCAATCGCTGGGCCGATGACGGCGAGGGCGCGAAGATGGAGCGCCATCATCTCGATATCACCGAGAAAACGATGCGCCGCATGGAACTGCGTCCGGGTGAGCGCATTCTCGATCTGGGCTGCGGATCGGGGTGGGCAACGCGCTTGCTGGCGCGCATGGTGGGCGAAGGGCCGCAGGGTTTTGGACAGGTCGTCGGGGTCGACATTTCCGATGAGATGGTTCGGCAGGCGCGGGCTGCTTCCAGAGAATTCGACAACGTGATGTTCGTCGTCGGATCTGCGGCGCAGATTCCCTGGGAAGAGAATTTCTTCGACAAGGTGCTTTCGGTGGAGTCGTTTTATTACTATCCAGATCAGGAGCGCGCGCTGGCCGAGCTTTTTCGCGTGATGGCGCCGCATGGACGGCTGTTCATTCTGATCAATCTCTACAAAGACAATCCGTATTCGCTGCAGTGGGTGCCAAAGTTGAAAGTGCCGGTGCATGTCCGTTCAGCGGCGGAGTATGTCGAACTGCTGAAGAAGCACGCTTTCGAAAACGTGGAGCATACGCAGATTCCCGACGACACTCCCACGCCCGTCGACTACCAGACGACTTCGTTCCATTCGCTCGACGATCTCAAGGCCTTCAAACGCGTCGGTGCGTTGCTGCTGATGGCGTCAAAGCCGGACGTGCGGAATCCGGCGCCGGGGTACACGATTTACTAGCGGCGAGACTCGAGTGGAGCACCGGGAATGCCGCCCATCCTCGGGCGGTTGGGTGGCCGGACGGGGCGCCCGGCTCTCCACCGGCAATCTCCTAGCCCATAGCCGGCGTGTGACCGCCGTCACGCCGGGAGCGTATGATCCTAGTTTATCCTGTGTTTATCCTGTAGCAGACGAGGCCCCATGAGCTGGCTCCAGAACAAGTTCGAAAAGAATTTCATGATCTCGACGGTGGACTACGTCTTCAACTGGGCGCGCAAGTCGGCGCTCTGGCCGATGACGTTCGGGTTGGCGTGCTGCGCCATTGAGATGATCGCGTCTTCGACCGCGCGCTTCGACATCGCGCGCTTCGGGTCGGAGGTATTTCGGCCCAGCCCGCGGCAGTCGGATCTGATGATCGTCTCCGGCACGGTCACCCTGAAGATGGCGCCGGTGGTGAAGCGAATTTACGACCAGATGCCCGAACCGAAGTGGGTGATTTCGATGGGCGCTTGCTCGTCCGTCGGCGGGCCGTTCAATACCTATGCCGTGCTGCAGGGCGTGGACCGGATCGTGCCGGTGGATGTGTATGTAATTGGGTGCCCGCCGCGTCCGGAGAATTTGTTTTACGCGCTCCTCAAGCTGCAGGACAAAATCGACACCATGACGCTCGCCAAGCGGCCCACCGAAGTGCGGCTTGAAGAACACATGATGGAGAACTTCAAGCGCCAGGTGATGGTGGCGCAGACCATGCAGCCGAAATAGCAGGTTTTGTGTAGGGACGGGCGCCCTCGCCCGTCCAAGCCGAGCGAAGCTCGGCAGGGTTTCGCCGACATCGCACAAACTTATGGGTAACCTTGTCAAACTTGCCTCTGAATTCGATCTCCCCGGACCGAACGAAGCCAAAGAATTCCCCTGCGGCGACAAGACCATCTGCGTCGCCAACGTAAACGGCGAAATCAGCGCCATGGATAACATCTGCCTGCATCGCGGAGGCCCGCTCGGCCAGGGCGTGATCTCAGGAGGAAAAGTCGTTTGCCCGTGGCATGGCTGGGAGTGGGACCCGAAGACGGGCGAGGCCGGCGCCCCGGGAGCGAAGGTTGCGGTGTATCCGATGAAGATTGAGGGCGGGGATGTGCTGATCGAAATGTGAGCAGCGGCAGATGATAAGAGCAATAGCCTACCCGGTCATGGTGGTATCAGCACTCGGTGTGATTGCGTGCTTTCTACTTCACATTGTCAGTTTCTACGAGGGCTCAGAATTCGGAAGGCGCTTGCTCCCTACCCTGTTCCCCGTAATATTCATTGTCTGGGTACCGACAGTTCTTTTGATGAACAGGTTAACGCGCGACTTCAAGCAGCGGGACTTGTGGAAAGCGGCATTGCGCGGTTGCCCTGGGTGGATGCAAAGGGCCTTGTGGGTTGTTTGGGGATACGTGTTCTTCGCGGCATTCATCCTGCCGTTTCTTCGGGGCAGCAATCCAGGCGCTTCGCCGGGCAGTTTTCTGATCTCTCCGGCGGCTTTCTACTCAACTTCATTCTGCGTAATGTATTCCTTATTGCACGTTGATCATTTCGACGCGGAACGCTGTTGCCTGAATGGTCACGCGATTTCGCCGCTTGCGAAGTTTTGCGAGGAGTGCGGAGCTCCGGCCGCGCCCGATTCCAGATTCTCAGCGCCGATTTGAACTATCCCAGTAACCGCACAAACTGCCCGGATTGCCCCTCAAATCCCGGAAACACCGTCTTCAAATCCTTGTTCCCCAGATAGCGTGACACGACTTCGCTGAGCACCAGCCGGAAATCCGTCGTCACCGCCAAGTCACGTCCTTCGTACAACTGTGATTGGTCGAGCCCCGGCCAGCGGCCGTAAACTTTGCCACCGCGCACCGGGCCGCCCAGGACGAACATCACGTTGGCGTGGCCGTGGTCGGTGCCGCGGTTGCCGTTTTCACGTGCCGTCCGGCCGAATTCGGACATGGTTACTACCACCGTGTCTTCTCCCAGATCGCCGAGGTCGGTCCAGAATGCGGCAATCGATTGTGAGAAATCTCCGAGGACGTTGGCGATCTGTCCCTGGGTGCTGCCTTCGTTGACGTGGTGGTCCCAGCCTCCGATGTCGGCGAAGGCCACCTGCACTCCGAGATTTGCTTTGATCAGTTGCGCGAGTTGCTTCAGGCCTTCACCGAAGCGTCCCTTCGGATAGTTCGCGTTGGCTGCGGGCGTGTAGTGCGCGGGATCGGCGGCCTTGAGTGTTTTGACCGCGTCGAAAGTTTCCTGGCCGGTGCCGTGCAACACGGTGTCTACCGACTGGTCGTACATAGCTTCGAACGTGTTTGCCAACGGCGCGGCTTTGGGATTTTTTCCTCCTACGGAAAAGTCGTTGAGGTTATTGACCGCGACCGCCGGCTCTTTGCCGGAGAGAATGCGCGGCAGCGATGGCCCGAGCGCGATGGCGCGGAAGGCCGACTTGTCGTTCGGAGAGATTCCCGCAGAACTTCCCGCGGATGTATCGACAGGAAGCTCGTGCAGCGCGCGGTTCAGCCAGCCATCGTCGGTGATTTTCACGCCGGGCGTGCCGGATTCCATGAAGTCCTGCGCGTCGAAATGCGAGCGCGTTGGGTCGGGCGATCCCGCCGCGTGCACTATGGCGAGATGTTTCTGTTTCCAGAGCGGCTCAAACGACGCCATCGCCGGATGCAGTCCGAAAAAGCCGTCGAGGTCGAGCACGGATTTCCTGGGGATGTTGATGGTCGGCCGCATGGCGTAGTAGCTGGGCTCTCCGTGAGGGACAACGATGTTAAGGCCGTCGGCCGCGCCTCGCTGGAAGATCACAACCAGGCGCTTGTTGCGAATGCCGGGGTCAGCCGCGCCCAAAGCCGCGCGCGTCAGAAAACTCGGTAGCGCCGTCGTTCCGACTACAGCCATTGCGCCGTTGCGAAGAAAAATGCGTCGAGTGATGGACATGTAGCACCTCTGCTTCGAGCTGCGCGCTACGGGCCGCGAGGAAACCGGTTACTCGGCTCGTAGCTCGAAGCTAACGTCTCTGAAACTCCGGCGACCCCAGAATCAATCCCGTGATCGCCGCCACGTTTGGCGGACGCTTTGGATCATCCAGCCGCCGCTGGCTGATCTTCGGGTCTTCCAGTTGCTTGCTGATGGTATCGTGCGTTTGTCTGGAAATGTCGCCTGCCAGCAGCGAATTTTCCAGATTCGCGAGCGCCTGCTGCGCGTCGATCGGCGTTGTATCGGGCGTCGTAGCGCCGGGCGTTGTTGCGCCGACCGTTGCTGCGTCGATCGCTCCTTCTGAAACGCCTTGTGGGGCCATTCCCGCTGCCAGGCTGGCGGAATCCACTTTGACTCCCCGTATCTTTCCCGCCGCCAGCCCGAGAGCGAAATTCATGCGCGCCAGGAGCGCCGAGGAGTTCACCCAGGTGTCGGCTTTCATCGAGTAGCCCGTCGGCGGCATCATGCCATACGGCATCATGCCCATGTTATTGAGCGTGCCGACCAGCGCGCGGGCGTCGTCAACTTCCGCTCCGCTGGCCCGTACGGCAGAGACCACGAACTCGAGTGGCGTTTTCACTTTGGCGCGGTAGACCTCCGACGACCAGAACTCGGGCGACTTGAACATGGTGCGCAAGACTTCGCGAATGTCTCCGTCCTTTTTCAAGAATGTCTGTGTCATGCGATCGACCAGCGGGGCCGGAGGATCGTCGGAGACAAAGCGCATCGCCAGTTTTTGCGAAATGAAGTGCGCCGTCTTGGGATTGTGCGCCAGCAGGTGCAGTACTTCCAGTCCTTCTTTCTCGCCGTTTTCCTTGATGCGATGGCCGAGGACGACCTTGTCGCCGGGCTCATGCATGCGGGGCTCGAAGCGGAAGTCGCCGCCTTTTTTCGGCTGTTCCAGTGTCCACCCCGTGAAGACCTTTGCCACTTCGGTGACATCTTTCTGCGAGTAGCCGCCGTTTACGCTGAGCGTGTGCAATTCCATCAGTTCGCGGCCGTAGTTTTCGTTCAGGCCGCTGGCCTGCCTGCCCTTGCCCCGCGGGCGATTGTTCGGCCCGGGTCCATAGCCACGCCGGTGCGGCGCGATGCCGAGCGCGATCTCCGAGTCCGGCCCGACGCTCAGCCAGTTGTCGAGATAGAACAGCATCGCCGGGCTTTTCGCGGTTGCCACCAGCAGGTCTTCGAATTTTTCCAGCACATGCGGACGGATCGCGTCGCGCTCATAGCTGGTCAGCAGATAGTGGTCGGCGCCCTTGTTGATGAACACGTTGAAGTGGTTCAACCAGAAGTCGGTCATCACTTCGTCGAGTTGCCGCTCGCTATAGATGGCGCGCAGCAACTTGGCCTGCGTCAACTCATTGACCACCACTTGCTCGGGATTATTGAGCGCCATCACCGTTTCTTTCTGCTGCGCGCTCATTCCCTCCGTCAACGCGTCTGCCTTCGCGCCTTTGTTCGTGGCGGCGAGCGCCCGGCGATCTTCGGGCGACATTTTCAGAATTTCCTTCATGCGCTCGTCGGCGGCCAGGTCGAGCAGTTCCTGCGTCTTGAGATTCGCCAGGCGGCGTTCTTCGCGGCGTCGCATCTGGTCGGGATCGGCAACTGTGCTTGCGTCGTCTTTACTGCCATTCTCCGTGGCGCCGGAGGCGCTGCCCGTATTTTGCGCGGTGTTCTTGGCTGCTTCTTCCTTGCGTTCCTGCTTGTCTTCGTAGCGCTGGAGTTGCGCTTCGTAAACCGCGCGCTTTGTGGGATCGCGCGGCAGCGAGGCTTTCCCGTCGGCGATCTGCTTGATTAATTGGTTGGGCGGGAAGTTATCGACGATCTCTTTCGTCCCCATCCGCAGGGTACGGAACGGAGCCAGCCTGGCATCGAGCGCCGAGTCGTCAATTTTTGAGGGATGAAGTTCGAGCTCGATCCACTTGTCAACGCCCATCCTGGTGACGCGGTCCAGGTCGCCCGGCCGCGGACCGAAGGTCAGCCGGTTCAGGGCGTGGACGGCGCGCTTCTGCGCGTCCATCTCAGTCTGCATCGTTGTCCCGGAGGGCTTATCTTTCTGCCGGCCGAGAGCGAACTCACTCGTAAGCCCAGTCGTAAGTCCGGCCGCCAGAAGCAAGGCCCCCGCCACCAGCAAACGGCGTCCGCGCAAAGGCATTTCCATGCTGATTTGGCCTCACTAGGAATGAACCCGGATCACAGGAAAAGTTGCTGGGAAGGCAGGTTCGAAGGGAGCGGCCTAGCTCTTTAATTTTGCCACATAGGCGTTCCCGCTGTGCGATTTGCGGGCGGTACTCTCGATGAATTTAAGAAATTCCCGCAGGTGTTCCTTTTCCGACAGTTCCGCCGGTGAGAATTTCACCCGCACGCCAAACGACGGCGCGCTGCGTGTCGCCACTCCGCTGATGATAATGCCTTTCACCCAAATCTTCCCACTGGCTACCCACAGCCCTATCTCCAGCGCCTTGCCCGCAGGCACAGGGCTCGCCGTCTCGATCAGGCACCCTCCGCGGCTCACATTTGCCAGATTGCCCCAAACCGGATCCTCTTCGCCCTGAATATGAATTTCCACCGCCACATAGCACCTGAGTCGATGATAACGGCGCCGCTCCGATTCCGATTGCTGTGCGAACAAATCCGGTTCAAACGGGGGCGTAGCGTCGACAGGTTCGGGAGGGTGAAGCTCAGCCGGCGCCGCCGGCGCAGCGGTACCTTGCAGATTTTGCCCCTCCGCGCGCGCTCTGACGGCCGCGTCTTTGATCTTACGCATCGCCTGCAGCAGCGCTGCTTCGCGTTGTTCCGGAGCCACTTCCCGGTAGGCTTGAAGTAGTATCCCAAGATGGCTTAGCAGGTCGGGGTCTGTGAGCAGACGCGTCCAGTCCGATCCTTTGGAAGGCAGTTTCGTGGCTTCGCTCATACGCGGAACTTCCCCCGCGCGGTCTTCCGCCGCCGGGAAGTGCTTAACTCGCATCTTAGATTGAACTTTGGGTGGAGGTTACACAAGATGACCAAGGTCACTGTCACCAATGGGGAGCGAACCTGCAGAACGGTTGGGGTGCGCGGCTCCATCGCGAGGCGATTCAACAATTTGCATCGCACTTCCACCAAAAAGAGTCCAAAATGCTTATGATTTCCGTCTCCTAAGGAGAGAACCCAGGCTCCATGGCTTCTGCAGACCGTCCCACCCGACAATGGCAGCGCTTTCGTGCGTTCTTCTTGCGGATCGTTTTATCGATTGTGTCCATCATCATCCTCCGAGCGGCGCTTGGTGCCCAGACTTCGACTTCCGGCGCGACCGTGAGTTCGGCAGGCGTTGCCCTGCAGGCTCCAACCTCGCAAGTTCAAACCTCGCAGTTTCAAACCTCTGCCCAGAATCCGGTGTTTGGGAGTGTGCCGGAGGCTAAGCTCACACCCGGAGCCCTACCGTTGACCTTCAGCGACGCGATCGAGCGGGCTTTGCGCCAGAACCTGGCCGGTCTTTTGTCGGAATACAACACCATCGAATCCCGGGGAGAGAAATGGCAGCAACTCAGCGACCTGCTTCCCAACGTGAGCGGGGATGTGCAGGAAGCCAGAGAAAAGGTGAGCCTGGAAGCGGAAGGATTTACCGCCAAGCTGTTTCCTCCCCCTATTACTGTCCCTCGGGTCATCGGACCCTTCTCTTATTTTGACGTGCGCGCCTCAGCGACGCAGCGCGTCTTCGACTGGAAATCAATCCAGAAATACCGATCTTCGGTGGTCGGGGAAAGCGTGGCCCAACACAATCTGAAGGACGCCCGCGATCTGGTCGTGCTCGCGACCGGCAGCGCCTATCTGCAGGCGATTGCCGGGGCAGCCCGCGTGGAAACCGCGCAGGCGCAGGTCGAGACGGCGCGCGCGCTTTACCAGAAGGCAGTTGCGCAACAGGACGCCGGCGTCGCTCCGGCAATCGATACACTCCGCGCCCAGGTTGAATACCAGACGCGCCAACAGCAGCTGATCGCGGCCACAAGTGATTTCGCCAAGCAGAAAATTTCGCTGGCACGGGTGATTGGACTCGCGACCGGCCAGGAATTCGAACTGGCCGAGAAAGCTCCTTATGAGGCTTTTCCCATCCCCGACCTTGAAGCCAGCTTGCAGCGGGCGTATTCTTCGCGCTCCGATTACAAAGCCGCGCAGGATCGCCTGGTCGCCGCGCAACTGGAGCGCAGCGCGGCTACCGCGGGATATTTTCCCACCATCGACATGGCGGTAAACTTCGGCGAAATCGGCGCGGTCCCCGGCGATGTGCTGCCTACGTATGCGGTCGTCGGTACGTTGAACGTTCCGATCTTCCAGGGCGGCAAGGTCCATGGAGATGTTCTGAAGGCCGAGGCCAGCCTGCGGCAGGCGCAGGCGCAGATGGCGGACGTGCGTGGTCAGATTGATCAGGATATTCGCAACGCGCTGCTTGACCTCAAGTCGTCCAGCGATCAGGTGGAAGTCGCTCAGAGTTCGGTGAATCTCGCCGAGCAGGCGCTCACCCAATCGCGGGATCGTTTTTCCGCCGGGGTCACCGACAACCTCGAAGTGGTTCAGGCGCAGGAAGCGGTGGCAACCGCGCATGAGAGTTTGATCTCCAGCCTCTATCTTTTCAACCTGGCCAAGGTTTCCTTTGCCCGCGCCCTGGGACGCGCCGAAGAGGGCGTTCGTGAATATTTGAAAGGGAAGAAGTAGACTATGGAACCAACCAGCAGCGTTGTAGCCGAGCCCAAACCGCAGCCGGAGACGCGCGCACCGCAGTCTCAGTCTCCGCCGGACAGCGAAGCCCGCTATCAGCGGCGAGCCGCCTTCTTGGGCAATCCGCGCACCAAGTGGGGACTTATTTTTGCGGGCCTCGTGATTCTGGTCGCCGGGTTCTTCCTGTGGCGTTACTTCGCAAGCTACGAATCCACTGACGACGCGCAGATTGACGGCCACGTGAACTCGGTGAGCGCCCGCGTCAGCGGCCATGTGATAAAGCTCAACGTGGAAGACAACCAGTACGTGGAAAAGGGTACGGTGCTTGTGGAAATCGACCCTGCCGACTACGCAGTCGCGGTGGCGCAGGCGCGCGCGGAATACGCCGACGCGCAGGCGCAGGCTTCCGCCGCCGGCATTAACGTCCCCATCACCGACGTGAGCACTTCCAGCCAGGTCAGCGGCGCCCAGGGCGGTGTCTCCGGTGCGCAGGCTGGAATCGCGGCTGCCCGCAAGCAGTTTGAAGCAGCTAAGTCGCAGATTGCGGAAGCGGACGCCAACAATACCAAGGCCCAGAACGATCTTCTCCGCTACAAGCTACTGATCGACAAGCAGGAGATCTCGCAACAGCAGTACGATCAAGCCGTCGACAGCGCTCAGGCCGCCGCCGCAACTCTGCAAGCGGCGCGCGCCAATGCTGACGCTTACGCGGCGCAGATCAGACAGGCAGAGAGCAAACTGGAGCAGGCCGACGCCGATCTTCGCACTGCCGGCAACAGGCCGCACATGATGCAAGTCATCCAGGCGCGCGCCCAGTCTGCGCAGGCCATTGCCGACCAGAAGAAGGCCCAACTGGACCAGGCGGAACTGAATCTCCAGTACACCAAAGTGATTGCGCCGGTCAGCGGAGCGGTCAGCAACCGCACCGTCGAAGTTGGTCAAAATGTGCAGCCCGGCCAGGAGATGATGAAGATCATTCCGCTCGATGAGGCGAACATCTGGGTCACGGCAAACTTCAAGGAGACGCAGCTGAGCAAGATGAAACAGGGTCAGTCGGCTGAGATTGAGGTCGATGCGACCGGAAAGACCTACAAAGGGCATGTCGATTCCATCGCCGGCGCCAGTGGAGAGCGCTTTAGCCTGCTGCCACCCGAAAACGCCACGGGCAACTACGTGAAAGTGGTACAGCGCATACCGGTGAAGATTGTGTTCGACAAGGGTGAGATCAAGAACCATGAACTCCGCCCGGGGATGTCGGTTGAGCCGAAGGTTTGGATTAAATAGCTCCGAGCCACGCGCCGCGAGCTTCGAGCAACCGATTCGCGTTCGCTCGCGGCCCGTAGCCTGTAGCTCGAAGCAGAGGTGGAGATAACAATGGGCGCAGCTGCGATCACCATGAATGACGCCGCCGAATGGCGTTCTCCCGTCAATCCGTGGATCATCGCGCTGGTGGTGACGCTGGCCACATTCATGGAAGTGCTCGATACCAGCATCGCCAATGTGGCGCTGCCCCATATTGCCGGCAGTCTTTCGGCGGGACAGGACGAGAGTACGTGGATATTGACGTCTTATCTCGTCTCGAATGCCATCGTGCTGCCGCTGAGCGGCTGGCTATCTTCGATCATGGGCCGCAAGCGTTTCTACATGAGCTGTGTCGCGGTGTTCGCGATCAGTTCGTTCTTATGCGGATTCGCGCCCAATCTCACCATGCTGATCGTCTTCCGCATTCTTCAGGGTGCGGGCGGTGGAGGCTTGCAACCAAGCTCGCAAGCCATCCTCGCCGATACCTTTTCTCCCGCCAAGCGCGGCATGGCATTCGCCGTCTATGGCATCGCGGTGGTGATGGCTCCGGCCATCGGTCCTACGCTCGGAGGCTGGATCACCGACGACTATAGCTGGCGCTGGATTTTCTTCATCAATATCCCAGTTGGCATTCTTTCGCTTTTGCTGACGTCACGGCTCATCCAGGATCCTCCGTACCTCAAGCGCCGCAAGCTGAGTGAAACCAAAATCGACTACATCGGACTCGGTTTGGTAGCACTCGGCCTCGGAACGCTGCAGGTGATTCTCGACAAAGGACAACGCGACGACTGGTTTGAATCGCATTTCATCGTATGGTTGACTGTGATCTCCGCCGCCTCGCTGATTTTCGTCGTCTTCTGGGAGTGGAACCACAAAGACCCCATCGTTGAGCTGCATTTGTTTCGCGAGCGCACTTTCGCCACCGCCAACTTCCTGATGTTCATGCTCGGATTCGTCCTGCTCGGCAGCACGCTACTGCTGCCGCTGTTCATGCAGACGCTGCTCGGTTACACTGCCGAACGGTCCGGGATGGCGCTCTCTCCGGGCGGTTTCGCGATCATGGTGATGATGCCGCTGGTTGGATTTCTGCTTTCGCGCCACAGCCCACGCTGGCTGCTGGTGTTTGGTTTGTCGATGCTTTCGTGGTCCTTGTTCCATATGACGTCGTTCGACCTGAGCGTGGATTTCCGCACCATGGTTATGGCGCGCGTCTACCAGGGGATAGGAATCTCTTGCCTGTTTGTGCCCATCAACACCGCCGCATACTCGATTCTGCCACGCGACAAAAACAATGCCGCGTCCGGTTTGATGAACCTTGCCAGAAACATCGGCGGCAGTGTCGGAATTTCCTTTGTCACCACCGGCCTGGCTCGCCGCGCGCAGTTTCACCAGGCCCGGCTTACAGAGAACCTGAGCGCCGGCAATCCGCAGTTCCAGGCAATGCTGCGCGGGATGACGAGCGCTTTCTCGGGTGGCGGCGCCGGGCCCGGTTCCGGAGGTGTTTCTGCGCAGCAGCATGCCTATGCGATGTTGCAGGGGAATGTCATCCGGCAATCGACCATGCTTGCGTACATTGATAATTTCTGGGTGCTCGCGGTCGCGATTGTTTGTTTAATTCCATTTGTGTTCCTGATCAAGAAGGCAAAGCCGGGAGGCGAGATCGTGGCTCATTAGTGCCGCGACCGCGTGATTGTTGTTGTCGCTCCACCGTATTACAAAGGGAGGTTTGCAATGTTTCGCATCGTTACTCTGGAACGCGAGTTTGGCAGCGGGGGCGGAGGCATTGCCTGCGAACTGGCCCGCCGGTTGGGGTGGAAGCTTTGGGACCAGCAACTGACGAGCGAGATTGCCAAGCGCGCGCAGGTCACGGAATCGGCAGTGGCCTTGTGCGACGAGCGTGTCGACAGCCGCCTCTACCGTTTAGCGAAGGCCTTCTGGCGGGGCAGTTACGAACGCAGCATTCCTCTAGCCGATGCTCTTACGTTTGATACGGACCGCATGATGGCCATGGTGGAAGAGATCATGCGCAGGATCGCGGCCGAAGGCAATGCGGTGATTGTCGGCCGCGGTGGCCCGTTTTTCCTGCGCGACCGTGAAGATACCTTCCGCGTTTTTACCTATGCTCCACATGATGAGAAGATCCGCCGTCTGCTGGCGATGGGCAAGGGCCGGGAAGAGGCGGAAGACCTTGTGGAGAACGTGGACAAGGAGCGGATGGCATACATCAAACACTACTTCAATGCCGACTGGCCGGTGCGCTGCCTCTATCACCTGATGATCAACACCGCAGTCGGAGACGAGAACGTAATCGCCACCATTCTGAATGGCATGCAGATGCTCGAAGCTCATCCTGCCGAAACTGCCCTGCACGGCGTTCGCTGAAGCACTTCGCGACTCCGGGACGGATCGCCCGAGTGGCCCGTGCCGCTGCAACTCTCTAGTTCAACGCCACGTCATCCAGGAACTGGCGCAAGATTTTGCCGACTAACTCCGATTGTTCCCACGGCGCGTAGTGGCCCGCTTTCGAGATCACTTTCAACTGACTGCCGGCGATGTTCTGCCGCATCAGTTCGCCGTCGGCTACGGTCGAGAGCACGTCTTCTTCTCCGATCTCAATCAGCGTGGGCACATTGATGGTTTTCAGATCCCTGACCGAGTCGGGACGCTCCGCCATGCCGCGCTGCACCTGGCTGATATCCTCGGCCGACATTTTGCGCATCATAGCGCGCGCTCCATCGACCAAATCCGGACGTGTAGTCACCGTCGAGCGTCCCATCAGCTTCGGAATCATGGCCTCGATGAACGACTCGGTTCCCTGCTCCAGGACGGCGTCCGCGGCTTTCAACCGATTCGCCCGGGCCTCGGCGGTATCGGCCTGAGGGCGCGTGTCACAAAGCGCGAGCGAGGTCACTCGCGCGCGAAAGCGGCGCCAGAATTCAAACAGGATGTATCCGCCGATGGAACATCCGATGAACGCCGCTTTGCCAATGCCGGCCGCATCGAGCACGCGTGCAATGTCGCTGGCATGCTTTGGCATGAGGGCCGGGCCTTCGCCGATTTCGGAGTCGCCATGCCCGCGCAGATCGGGAAGAATCAGTTGGTAGTGCGATTCGAGCGCTGCTGCTACCGGATTCCAGAATTCGCGATGACATGGAAAAGGATGGAGAAGAACGACCGGCGGGCCGTTTCCCCGAATTTCATAGAAGATTTCGGCGTCGTCGCTGCGCAGGCGTTCCATGGGAGGAGATTATATGTCGAAGAAGAAGCGGGTCTGGTGGAGAACCGGGCGTCCTCGCCCGGCCGCCGAACTGCTGGACAGGCGAGACGCCGTCGCTCCACCGCATGGACTCGGTTTTAGCTCGTGAGCGGCTGTTGCGCCGGTGCAACTGGTAACAGAAGCGGTTCTTCCGGAATGATGATCCATCCGAGCACGTACGCGACGATGCCCGGGAAGATTCCGCACGCCAGCGTGATGAAGAACCAAAGAATGCGCACGAGCGAGATGTCGAGATCGAGGTACTGCGCCAGACCGGCACAAACGCCTCCGATCTTGCGGTCCGGACGTGAGCGCATCAGCTTTTTCGGCGTAGGCGGAATTCCCACCACGTTGCCGCAATAGGAGCAAAAGCGCCCGTCCTCAGCGAGGGTCTTGCCGCAAGCGTTGCAGTACATATTGTGTCTCCCTGTCATAGGATACGACGATTGAAGGGAAGAAGTTCCAAGATCAGCTCCTGGCTCTTAGGTCATAGCTCTCTACTCCCGGTACGCGTCTTTTATTCTCTTGCGCGCCTTGTCGGCTTCGGCATTGCCGGAATTTGTGGCCACCACCGCCTCGTACTTTTTCACTGCGAGGTCCCGCTTCTGGAGCTGGTCATACATCTCGCCGGCTCCCAGATTCGCCTTCTGGAGCAATTCCGGATCGGCGCCTGTAACCTCGCTCAACAGCTCATAGGCCGCAGCCGCAGCCGGATATTCTTTCTCGCTGCGCAGCAGGTCGCCCAATCCCACCGCCGCGATTTCGTAATGCAGATTGCCGTACTTTCCCTCCCGCCCGTTCTGCCAGACGCGGCGATACTGTTCCTCGGCTTCTCGATTCTTGCCGGACGCCCGCAGCAGATTCGCCTCTTCCAACGGCAGAAGATAGTTGCGCGGAAACCGCGGACCGATTGTACCGGCGATCTGCAAAGCCTCGCCATAGCGGTGTTCGCGGCGCAAGAAAACCATGAGAACAACTCCGGCGTCCACGCTGGTTTCGCCATTGGCGCGATAGGCGTCGTTCAGATACTGGAGTCCCTTGTCTTTGTCGCCGCTCAAGCCGGCGAGCGCGACGGCCATCCTTACCGCCAGCGACAGGCTTCCCATCACGTAGTTATGGGCTCCCACCACCAGCTTGGCGTCGGTGTACTGCGGAGCCAACTCGAGGACCCGTTCGTGATCCCGGCGCGCGCCCACCGCATTGCGCAAAGCAGAGAACCAGGCGCGCTCGATCAGTGCGGTGTACAACGCGAACTGTCCGCGGGTGACGCCGCGGGCATAGAGCATATCTACATTGGTCGGATTGTGCGCGAGATCGGCGTCTTCCAGTTTTTCGGCTTGCTCCACCAGTTGCTTGATGCGTTCCTTCTGCGCGGGATCAGCGGGACGATGCGCTTGTCCGATAAAACTGTCGTTTGAGTACTCCCCAGTGTTCATCGCGCCCATGCGATACAACTCCCGCACCTGAATCGCGGAAAGCAGGTGGTTCACGGCAAACGGATCGTTCGGATGACGCGCCAGTATCCGCTCGAAATCCTGGATCGCCGCATCGTAGTCGAGGTTGTAGTAGTGCTCGAAAGCGGCCTGGTTCAGCGGATCGGAGGGACGGAAATCCGTGGGACGAAACGGAGTCGAAGCCGCAGGGTCCGCTGCCAGACAGGCAGAAGCAAGCACCAGCAACATGATGGCAGTCAAAGCAGGGCGATACCGGAACAGGGAGCGGAGCACGCTCTCTCAGTTTACCCGATTGGGATTTTCTGCGAAGACTCGTTGGGACGGGGTACTGCCAAAGCACCCAAGTCAGGACACCGGAGGGCGTATTGAGAATATGAAAGCTGAGAGCCCCCGGCCGCGAGGAACCAAACCTGGTACGTCCGCAGGCCAGGCAAGTTGTGCACAATGGGAAAATCGGACGTGGATAGCGTAATTCTTGCCGCCCGGAGTGGCCACCCTCCCCCTTGGCCAGCTCGTAAGTATGCGTCTTTGCAATAGCTTGCTTTGGTGATTCGCTTGCGATCCGAAAGGATCAGAGAAGAGCTCTTTATGGCAGAAGCAGCCGATCAGGCTCAGCACGACTTTTGGCGGCCACCCGTGCCAGCGTCCAAGGCTGTCGCCAGCCCGGAAAGAATCTCAGCCTGCCGTCATTGCGGAACCGAGTTCATCGTTAGCTCGCTGTACTGTCATGCCTGTGGCGTCAAGCGTCCCGATCTGAATGCTGCGCGCACGCTCGAAATCCCTGGCCGGGCGGAACTCGCCTCGCTCGGAGAGCGACTCGGGCTCACGATGCCTGCGGTCATCGCATTTCTGCTGGGCGTATTCTGCGTGGTGGGAGCGCTGGCGGTTAGCGTGTTCTTCAGCGCCAGAACCGCGCTTGATTGGCAGGCAATCCAACTGTGGCGAATCGAGTGGCTGATCGGGGCGGTTGCCGCCTTTGTTGCCGGATGCTTGCTTAAGAAATAGTTGTCAGCTCTCAGCCATCAGCTTTCAGCCATCAAACCCCATTCCTGGAAAAACGGGGCTTGCCCCTTCTCGTTCCGCGGCAGGAGACGCGGCTCTACAGGAATTCGGAGCCCCCGCCTAGAGAGGTCAGTTTCTTGAATGAGCGTGCTCCCCTTCCGAGACGATGGTGCTGGGCCGCCGTTGCTGGTTCATGCGGTAGAGGTGATGCAACGGACCCACGCCATGGCCCAGCGGATAGGCATTCGCAATCGCGGCCCAGACATACGCTTTGGAGAGAAGAACTGCCTCGGGTAGTCCTCGCCCATGCGCCAGATGGCAGGCCAGCGCTGTGGAGAAGGCACATCCCGTTCCGTGGGTAGAATTCGAGCGCTGACGGTCCGCCTTGAAAACTTCCTCTTCGATACCGCGGCCGGTAGTAAAGCTGAGGAGGTCGATCGCCTTCTCGCCCTTATCGAGGTCGTCGCCGGTGACCACCACATTTGCCGCCCCCATAGAGTGCAGGCGGGCAGCGGCGTTGCGCATCTGGTCGAGATTCGTGACCGCCATCCCAGTCAAGACGCTGGCTTCATCAAGGTTCGGCGTAACCAGCTCAGCCAGCGGAAGCAGCCTCTCGAGCAATAGCCGGGTGCCCGCGGCGTCCAATAAATCCGCTCTGGAACTCGACTTCAGAATTGGATCCAGCACCACATGAGGGAGCTGAGTTTGAATCAGAAAGTCCGCAACTACCTCGACCACCTGCTCGTTTCCCAGCATCCCGATGTGGACGGCTTCGACGGCAACATCGGCAACCAGTTCCCGTAAGGTCTCAGCGATGATCCTGGGATCCACGCCCTCGACCCGTCGTACGCCCTGTGTCGACTGGACGGTCATGGCAGTTATGCAGGAAACACCATAGCATTCATGAGCCGCGATGGTCTTGATGTCGGCGGTAATCCCAGCGCCCGAAGAAGGGTCGAATCCAGCGATCGTCAATACCACGGGCGGGGTTGCAGCCATGCCGTCACTCTAAACCCAAAGTTCAATGAGGGGAACAACACTCGTAGAACGTTCTTGGTCAGACGTGGTGGAAACCGCGGGTTTCATGCGAGGCCATCAAATTCTGAACGTTTCGCCGTGATCACCGAGTAATCAGTGTGACCGTAACTTTATGATTATAATACGTTTAGCGATATTCAGTCGTAAGTCTAACATTCCAAGGCAGGTTACACGAATTCGGCGAAAATCGGAAATTCGTATAGTAACCAAATAGTTATTATATACCGCTTACTAGTTTCAATGAGATACGAAGACAAATCCATATGTTTCATCGGGCTAAGTCATT
The DNA here is from genome assembly GCA_035272625.1 of Terriglobales bacterium. Classification (GTDB taxonomy): domain Bacteria; phylum Acidobacteriota; class Terriglobia; order Terriglobales; family Acidobacteriaceae; genus Acidiflorens. The sequence continues at coordinate 66,073 of DATEQN010000040.1, forward strand.
GATTAATTACCACTTAGTTAATGAACCCCGTATTTTTTCTGATTGACACCCGACCATTCATCCCGTAGCATCCTCAAATCGTCTGACAAAAGGAGCATACGACCTTAAGAGAACGACTTTCCTCGATTGGGAGGTAACTGAATGCGACGACGTTTAGCCGAAGGTCTGGCGGTGCTTTTATCCATCGCCAGTCTGGGGGCCGGAGCCGCATCCGGGCCAAGCAGCCTGGAAGCCGCCAAGGTCACACAGCCGCCGGTCATGGAGACCGGTAGGCACAAAACTCGAAAAACCAACAGTCCGAAGTCCGCTGTTTATAAAGTCAGGCCCTACCAAGTAGGGACCGCGTCCTGGTATGGAGTGCAGTTCCAGGGAAAACCGACAGCCAGCGGAGAACCCTTCGACATGCGCGATTTCACCGCCGCTCACCCCAGCCTTCCGCTGGGCTCGTTCGTCAAGGTCACCAACCTGAGGAACGGCAAGGCCGTGGTGGTTCGGATCAATGACCGGGGTCCGGTGGTGGATGGCCGGATCATCGACGTTTCCTACAATGCCGCGCGTGCTCTGGGCTTCAACGCACGCGGTTTGCAGACGGTCCGCCTGGACCTCTACCAGCCCACGACCGTGGCGCTGCTGCAACCCGTAGCCAAGCTCAACTAAACCCGATAAACTCGGCAACGAGAGTTGCGAATTAAGTTGAGAATATGGACCCGCGCCAGCGTCTCATCGTTGCCCTGGATGTATCTACGGCCACGGCCGCCCGGAAGATCGTGGCGGCCGTCGGTGACTCTGCTTTCACCTACAAGGTGGGCATGCAACTCTACACCGCCGGAGGTCCTTCCATCGTCCGCGAACTGGTTGATTCGGGACACCGCGTCTTTCTCGACCTTAAGTATCACGACATCCCCAACACCGCGGGAGCAGCCGTCCGCGAGGCGGCTCTGTTGGACGTGAGCATGGTGACGGTACACGCTTCCGGAGGCGGCAAGATGCTGCAAGCCGCCGTCGATGCCGCGCAAGCGACCAAGCCCGATTTGCTTGTCCTAGCGGTCACCGTGCTGACCAGCCTGGACGACGTAGAACTGGGCAAGATTGGCCTGCGCGGAGGAGTGGTCGATCAAGTCCTGCGACTGGCCGCCTTGGCGCTTTCGCACGGATGCAAGGGCGTGGTCGCTTCGGCGCTGGAAGCCTCTGCTCTACGCGAGGAATTTGGCCGCGATTTCGCGATTGTGACGCCCGGAGTGCGCCCCGCGGGCAGCGGACACGACGACCAGGCGCGCGTGGTTACGCCAGCGGAAGCGATTGCCGCCGGAGCCTCGCATATCGTTGTCGGGCGCCCGATCACGGAAGCCTCTGACCCGGCGGCCGAAGTGCGGGCAATTTTGGGACAGCTTGGGTAGGCGCAGTTCTCAGTTCCCAGAAAAAGCAAACAAGCACGGCGGCTTGCCGTGCCTCTTGCGCCCTCGTGATTTTTACTTAGAACTGAGAACTGACTTCTACAGCTTCTCGAAGAATTCGCAGCCCGAGCACGAAATATAGATCCCGCCGGGCACGCCGCGCTCGCGATCTTTCATGCGCTTGACGATGCGGGTTTCCTTGCCGCACTTGGGACACGCGGTCGACTTCGTGGTATCCATGACCTTTTTCCGGTCGGCTGTCTTTGCGATTTTCGCCATTCAGTCTCTCCTGACAGGAATGTGCCGCCAGCCCGAAGGCCGCGGTTCTACCTGGTAGTTGGGGAGTATCGTCCTTGGGTAATGACAGAACGCCGGACTATCTCGAATCAGCCCGGCAGGATCAACCCGCGCGGAAGCGTTCACTGTACTCGCCTCCAGAATCTTACACGAATTTGCGGCCACGAGGTGGGACCGAAACCCGGGTGGCCATGCGAACGCCAGAGGCTGCTCCGGGCGGACAAAAAAACAGCCCCGCATCTCTGCGGGGCCGGTTCATTAGGGCCACACGATCTTACTTGCCGGTGCCCGTCAGACTCGAAGTCTGCGGACTGTTGTTGGCGCTATCAGACACCTGCAACGTTCCCGTCCTCATCCCCGTCGCGGTTGGAGTGAACACCACGTCGATAGTGCAACTCGAGGAGGCGCCCAAGCTCGTCCCGCAGGTCGTCGTGGAGACACTGAAGTCCCCGGTGGTTGAGATCGAGATGCCGGTTAGCGCTACGCTCAGGTGGTTCGTAAGCGTAAACACCTTCGCTGGACTGGTCGTCCCCACGGTGCGCGCCGGATAGGTCGCGCTGGCAGGTGTTAACGTGGCCTGGGCTCCGCCGGTACCTGACAGTGGCACCGTCTGCGGACTGTTCGCAGCGTTGTCGTTAATCGTAAGCGTCCCCGTCCGCACTCCAACCTGGGTTGGAGTAAAGGTCACTTTGATCTGGCAGTTCTTTCCCACAGCCAATGTGCTGCCGCAGGGCTTCGTGCTCGTCACTTGGGCGAAATCGCCGCTGGTGGTGATGCTGCTGATGTTCAGCGTTGCGGTTCCGCTGTTGGTAAGCGTGACCGTTTTCGCAGCGCCCGTCGAACCTAATGTGACCTTGCCCCACGTGAGAGAGGTCGGCGACAAGGTTACTGCCGCACCGCCGCCACCGCTGGAGTTCACGGTGAGGCTCAGCGTAGTCGTATTCGACAAGCTCCCCGATGTGCCCATGATGGTCACGGTGACTGTCCCCGTGGCCGCCGTGGCGCTTGCCGTCAGCGTCAGCGTGCTGGTTGTGGTCGCGGGATTCGGACTGAATCCTGCCGTCACGCCACTCGGCAGGCCGGAAGCACTCAACGTAACGCTGCCACTGAAGCCGTTCAGCGGAGTAATAGTGATCGTGCTCGTCCCGTTGCTGCCTTGGGTGATGGTCACGCTATTCGGATTGGCTGAAAGCGTGAAATTCGGCGTTCCACCTCCACCT
>DATEQN010000041.1:0-51393 GCA_035272625.1 Terriglobales bacterium
CCGACTCCAGCAACCGAACGGCACTGGCGACGATCTCTTCCCGCCGCCGCTCGAACGCATTCTGCCGTTCACGGGCGTTCCCCAGCAGCGTGTCGATCTCCTTGCTTTTCAGTTCTTGTTGAGCGCGAGCCAGAACCTGGACTGCTTCCTCGTACTGCTCTTCGCGCAGATAGTTCTGCGCCCGCAACAGCACTTCGTGGAGACGCTGCTCGTGCTGTTGTTCGGCGTGGCGCTCGCGCGCAAACTGCAGCAGGTCGATGATTTCAGCAGACTGCCCAATCGAGGCGAGGCTTTTCTCCAGAGTCTCAATGGCACCTACGAAGTTGTTAGCGCGAATTTGCTCGTTGGCTTTTCGAATGGCGTCCCGGCGCTGGGCTTCTAAGGCGCTCTGCTCCTGTGATTCCTGCACCGTCTTGAGGAAGGAAGACAACCGCTGGTCACCGGGAACAGACTGAAGGGCCCGTTCCAGCACTGCCAATGCAGACGAGTGATGGCCCTTCTCGACGAAGTCGCGCGCGGCCTGAAGCTGTTCATCCACATAGCTTCGCTTTTTCTTGCTTTCAGTGCGCAGCATCACCCGCGAGTGGAGTCTGAGCACTTGGGGATCATCCGGGAACTCCTGCTGAGCTTGCTCTACGGCGGCAAGCGCGGTATCCAGCTTTCCCTTGTTCAGGTTTTCCTCAATTTCGGCCAGGCGTTTGACCAGCAACTTTCGCTGCTCTTCCTTGTCCGCGCTGCTACGCACCAGGCGAGTTAGAGCCTCAACTTCGACATTAATGGGGTCGAGTTCGCGGGCCCGGTCGAGCAGTTGGAGCGCTGTCGCGAAATTTTTTTCTGCCAGATGAGTACGCGCCCCCTCCAGGTGTTGTCGCACCTGACGAAGCCGCTCCTGCTCGGTGAGTTCCTTGAGCACCCAGTCCATCGTCATGATCGCGGTGGCATTATCCGGATCAATTGCCAACACCGCTTCGAACTCAGCCTTGGCTCGCTGAAAGTCTGCTTCGGCGGCAAGCTTTTCCCCACGCTCCAGGAGGCGACGGATCTTCTCGGCGCGGTCGCGTTCCTCGACTGCAAGTTGCTTATACTTCTGCGCCTCCTCGTGCTTCGGATCCAAGCGCAGCGCTTCGTCAGCCAATGCGATAGCGTCCTCGTATTGCTCGGCTTGCAACGCTTCCTTAGCTCCGCGAAGACTGGACTGAATCTTTTGCTCTCGCTGGCGCGATTGGATGCCGTCGCGCACCTGTGCCAGCAAACTCTTGGCGACTTGGTGAGTGCTGTCAATTTCGAGGACTTTCTGAAGAGATTCCTTGGCCAGTGTGAAATCGCCCTCCTGGAGTGAACGCTGGCCTTGCTGGAGGTAGACATCTACGGTGTTATGCTTCAGGCTGTCGACCACACGCAGCAGGTCGAACGCCATATCAGAGGCACTCTGGTAGCGCTCTTCCCGGTCCTTCGCTAAAGACCGCTCGACAATCTGTTCCAGCTGAGGGGGGCACTTAGGAATGTATTTGGTGATCGGTTCCGGGGGCTCGTTGATGATCTTCAGAAGGATCGACGGAACATCGTCTCCGGGGAAAGGTGTTTGATATGTGAGCAATTCATAAAGGACTATTCCGAGGGAAAACACGTCCGAACGAGCGTCGACAGTATGTCCCTGCACTTGCTCTGGAGACATATACATCACCGTACCCAGCACAACTCCGGTCTGCGTCATCGAAGAGACACCGACGCGCGCGATGCCGAAATCGACGATCTTGACCTGTCCATCGCTCGACACAACGATATTGCCCGGTTTGATGTCGCGGTGAACTATGCCACGCTGATGCGCGTATTCGAGCCCTTTGCAGGTATCGACGATGATCTGGAGTTTCTTGAGGATCGGCACTTCCTTGCGGTCGGATACAATCTTTTGCAGATTCTCGCCCTCGAGGAACTCCATGGCGATAAAAGGAACGCCATTGTCTTCGTTGATCTCATAGATGGTGACGATATTGGGGTGTGCCAATTTGGCGGCGGCTTGCGCCTCACGGTAGAAACGCTTCAAGAGATCTGGATTCCGGGCGACCTCAGCGGTGGTCGTCTTAATCGCAACCGGCCTGCCCAACAAGGGATCCTCGGCCCGGTAAACAACGCCCATGGCGCCGCTGCCGATCTCTTCCCTGATTTCATATTTGCCAAGTTTATTCAACATAGCGAAGCGACGTGCCGCTCACCTTCGGTCCTCAAAAACTGCGCATCTCAAGCCGCGCAGCTCAAACCAAGGTCGAATTCTCTCCAATCGCGCACACCCTAGGATCGGTCGGCCAGTACGCGCAGCATTTGTTTCCCCATCATTACAGTATCGCCATCGCGGGCCAGCGCACGCTTGCGGATGCGCGCGAACGTCCCGTTCGTGCTACCCAGGTCCTCCAGAAAATACTGGTTCCCCTGCAGCCTGATCCGCGCATGCATGGTCGAGAGATACGGATCGTCGGGAAAGGTATAGGTTCCCTTCGAACGCCCGAAGGAGGTCTCGACGCCCCGAAGTTCGTAACGATCAGTTTCCCGACCGTTGGAGTTGAGCAAGAACAACGAGGCTGTTGCTGGCGCTTTCGCGAAGGGGCTGGTCAAGGCCGCCGTGCGATCAGGGGACACGGCAGGCGCCGCAGGAATAGGTTGTCCTTGAGCGACAAAACGCAGACGCTGCTGCCCGATCTGGATCACGCCGCCATCTTTTAATCGCTGCGGTTCGCGAACCTGGAGGTAGACCCCGCAAGAACTTCCCATGTCTTCAACGTACACTTCGGCGCCGAGTTGGGTGAAACGGGCGTGCTGCGCGGCGATTTGCGGATCCTCGGTCAAAGCGATTTCACCCTTCTGCCCGGCGATCATTCCAGGGTGGTCGAGATTATGGCGTTGCCCGAAAGAGCCATCGGAAAAAACTTGCTGCAACACGAACCGTACACCGGTGGCGGGAGGCTCTTCTACTTCTATTTCCTTTGCCCCCAGCACTGCCGTCTTGTCCAAGCCAGGCTGCCGCGGTGACACGCCGGGCCTTCCAACCAGCGAACCGGGGGCATTGGGGCGCAACAAATCCGCAAAATCGTGTAGACCGGTGGCTTTGATCAGTTGGTCGCTCGACGGCCGCGGAGGGGAGGGTTCGGCTGTCATTTCCGTTCGCCACTCCACCGCATAAAGGTCAAGTTTTCCTAACTTGCCTTTCAGTTCTACTCCCGAGGCCTTTCTGCGAACCCGGGTTCCCCAACGGTGTTGGATCTTCTCGTAAACGGAAGGAGAAATCGCAATCTCGTCTGCGTCAGTGGCGCCTTCGATACGTGCGGTGACGTTGACCACGTCGCCGAAGACATCGTTGCCTTTCAGGAGAGCCAGGCCGAGGTTGATGGCCACGCGAACATGAATTTGATCGGCCGGGGCACGATGCTGATTGCGATCGGAAAGATCGCTTTGGATTTGGATTGCGGACTGGATTGCCTGCTCCACGTCGCAGAAACGCGCCAGAATCGCATCGCCGATGGTTTTGATCACAATCCCATTGCGTTGCTCGATCAGCGGGATGAGCAGGTCCAGGCATTTCTGGACCATCACCAGACCGGCCACATCACCATGTTCGTCGTAAAATCGGGTGGACCCTACAATGTCCACCAACAAGATCGTAACCAGCTCTTTGCACCGTTCGAGCTCAACATCCAGGCGAGCTCGCTCGCGGATCAAGTCCTCGATTCTATTTGACGGTACCTGCTCCATGGAAGTGCGGGGGGCCAGTCCAAACTTGAGGCACATGATATACCGGATAGACCTCCGGTGCCACCACGCCAACGTGCTAGCGCCTGCGGAACGGGCGGTCTTGGAGCAAAGGCCCAATGCCTGCTAAGATCGTTAACCTCCCCGGGGGAGTGTCATGGAGGGTTCCCTTGTCCCGCGCAAACTGGCCGGCCGCTACGAAGTAAGAGAGGTGTTAGGGCAAGGCGGCATGGGAGTGGTTTATCGCGCCTACGATACCGTCATTCGGCGCGAAGTGGCCGTTAAGACCATCCTCGACATCCCCGATCCTGCCTCGCTGCAGCTGTTCTACCGCGAATGTGATGTGCTTGCCTCCATGAGCCATCCCAACATTGTCGAGATCTTCGACATCGGTGAGTTCGAGGAGGGGGGCAAGAACAAGCCCTACTTCGTGATGCCGCTCCTGCCGGGTACGACCCTGGAGACATTTATCCGCCAAGCCAGCCACCGGCTGACGGTGGAGCGCACGGTCGGAATTATTACCCAGGCCTGCCGGGGCCTGCAGGCGGCGCACGAGCGCGGCCTGGTGCACCGGGACCTGAAGCCGAGCAACATCTTCGTAATGGAAGACGACTCGGTGAAAATCATCGATTTCGGGGTCGCGCACATAACTGAAACCCGTTCCACCCGGGCACTGAAGGGTACGCTGCTCTACATGTCACCGGAGCAGATCGAGATGAAGCCGCTGTCGGCTCTGTCCGACATCTTTTCGCTAAGCGTGGTGTGCTACGAAGCGCTCACCGGCCGGCAACCCTTCCAGCGGGCGCGGCCAGACGAGATTGTCGAAGCAATTCGGAAGCAGGTTCCGCCGCCGGCTTCGGAGATCAATCCCGCCGTAAGCCAATCCATTGGGCACGTGGTGCACAAGGGCATGGCCAAGCAGCCGTGGCACCGTTTCTCGAGTGCGCGCGAGTTCAGCGAGGTCCTTAACAAGGCGTTGCGCAATGAGCCGATCGAGTTCTTCGATCCCTCACGCACACGGCCGCGGCTGGAACGCGCCACCAAAGCGCTGGAAAGTGGTGACTACCAGTTTGCTGGAGAAATTCTGGGCGAACTGGAAGCGGAAGGCCACATCGACAGTTCGATCGGCAGGTTGCGCCATCAGCTCGATGCGGCCGTAAGGCGCAAGACGATTGCGCAGCTCCTGGAAGCCGCCAAAGCCCGCTTCGAAGAGCAAGAAGACCCGCTGGCACTGCAGAAGCTCCAGGACATACTGGAGATGGAACCCGACAACGCGCAGGCTTTGTCGCTGAGGAGCCAAATCGAAAACCGGCGCAGCGACAAGCAGATCGAGAACTGGTACCGGCTGGCACGCCAGCACATCGATAATCACGCCTACCCGCACGCGCTCGAAGCGCTGCAAAACGTGCTGCAACTCCGGCCGAAGGAAGGCCGCGCCTTGCAACTCATCGCTGAGGTCGATCGCCAGGAGCACGAATACAACAAGCTACGCCAGGAAAAGACGCAAATTCATCGTGCGGCCATGGAAGCCTGGCAGAAGGGAGACGTTAGCAGCGCACTCAGTAAGCTGGCGGTGGTTCTGGAACTGGACCGGCGTGCACCCGATGCTTCGACTCCAGAGCACGACGCCACCTACCAGAGTCTTTACAACGAGGTCCGCTCCGAACATGACGCGATGAACACCGCGTACGCTGAAGCGCGAAAGCAGCTAAGGGAGCGCAACTTCGGCAAAGCGCTCGCCACCTGCGAAACCTACGTCACGAAGTATCCCAACAACGCGATTTTTCAGGCGCTCAAGTACGACATCGAAGAACAGCAGCGGCAGGAACTTTCGGCGTACATTGCGGCCATCGACCGGCAAGTTGAAGCCGAGCCTGATCTCGACAAGCGGGTGAACATCCTGAAAGAAGCCCTGGAGCAGCATCCTGGGGAGACCCACTTCGAGCGCGCGCTGCGGCCGGTGAAAGACAAGCGCGACCTGGTGAACTCCATCGTCGCGCGCGCCCTCCATCACGAAGCGGAAGGTGCATTCGGAGACGCGCTCAACGACTGGGAAATCCTGCGAACCATCTACAGCCAGTATCCTGGCTTGAAGTTTGAAGTGGAGCGGCTGCAGAAACGCCGCGAGCAGCAGAGCCGCATCGAGGCAAAAACCGGGTGGGTGGAAAAGATCGATGCCTGCATGCATTCCAGCGACTACGGGCGCGCCCTGGACTTGCTGCAACAGGCGAAGGCGGAATTCCCGAACGATGCCGAACTGGCCGAACTGGAGAAGCTGGCCAACGACGGAGTTCAGCGTTCGACAGAGGCGCATCGCCTGATGACCGAAGGCCAGGAACTGTGCGCACAAAACCGGGCCGTGGAAGGAATCAAGCTCCTGCGCGAGGCCTACGAACTGGACGAGCACAATGCACTGACCCGGGCCGTGCTTTGCAATGCGCTCCTCGAGCAAGCCCGCGTGATAGCGGAGAGCAACTGGCAGGAAGCCGACCGCCTGGCGCAACAGGCCGTCGACCTGAATCCTGGTCATCCATTGGCCAAGACGGTGCGCACGCTGATTTCCGACCAAAAGCGGGAACAGCTGGTTAGTGAATTTCTTTCCCAGGCACGCAAGCTGCAAGCTGCAGGAGATGTGGCGGGGGCGCGGGCGCGCATCGAGGAAGCACTGGCGGCATATCCCCGTGAGCCCAGGCTGGTCCAGACTCAAGATACGTTGAAGCGGGAACTGCTGGCGCAGCGCGGCCAGGCCAGGCGCCGTGATCTCGGAGAACTGCGCCGCATGGAGCAGGAAGCCGAAACGCTCTCCGACGCTGCGACCAGGCAGGCCTCTGCCGAACGCGTGCTGGCACTAGCCAATCGCTACCTGGACGACGAGGAGGTTTTGTCTTCGGCGAATGGCCTTTTGCAACGCCTAAACGTGGCCACGGTTCAGGGGAAGAAACCGAGTCAGGACCGGGAAGAACGCAAGTCGGATCAGCAGGGGGAGGTTGCCGGCTCGGATGCCGGCCAAAGCACTATGTCGCTGTACTCTACGCCGACAATGGATGGACCACCGCCCGCGGCTGAGACAAAGAGTGAACCAGCGCCTCCTTTGGCGGCTACGCCAGTTACGCCTGCGGTTCCCCCGTCATCACCGAAATCAGAAGTTAAACCTGCGCCTGCCAGGCCCCGGCCCGCGATAACCGGTCCAAAGCGGCCGAAACCTCCCGTGAAACTTTCGCGCGGCCAAATGGTTGTGGCGGGAGCCTCGGTGGTGGCTTTGTTGTTGGTGTTCTGGCTCCTGGGGAGGCATCCTCGTCCGGCCAGTGCGCCGCCACCTGTTGCCCAGTTCGGCGTGCTGGTGCACACGACCCCCGCGGGTGCCACCATAAGCGTCAACCACGAAGTCCGCGGCGTGTCGGATCTGCAAATCGATCTGCCGGGAGGAACTTATCAGATCGAAGCGCAGTTGCAGGGTTACCGGCCCCAGACCGTGGCCTTCGATGCCAAAGCCGGGGCGCCGAACTCCATCGAATTAACCCTTGAGCCGGCGCTGGCGGTGGTGGAACTGTCGTCGGACACCGGCGCCGGGAAGGTCTCGTTCGACGACCAGTCGCCGGTCGATCTTGAAGGCGCGCAGTGGACGCTCAATAACATCGCGCCCGGCGAGCACAAGCTCAAGTTTGATGGGCCGCAAGGCAGTGCGTCGTTCAGCTTTGCGACTGAGGCCGGCGCCATGCCGGTGGTCAAGCGACCGATCACGGCGAAGGGCGTGTTGGCGGTGGTTGTCAGCAACCTCGGCGACCGCTTGCAGGTGTTTGTCAGCGATCCCGCGGCCAAACTCAGCTGGGACGGGCAAACTCCGACGGCCATTGGTCAGGACGGCTGGCAGCTCACACAAGTGAGGTCCGGCACTCATGAACTGACGCTGACCCAGGCCAGTGACCAGTACAAGCTTGATGTCGACACCGGGCCGATGCCGTCGCTTACCGCTTTTCTGGAGTCGGGCAGGAACATTGGCACACTGGTCGTGGTGGCCGGCGAAGACAAGGCCCGGGTGTTCCTCAACGGTCAGCTGCAGAAGGACACCACGCAAGGCGGCCAGATGCGAATTTCGAACCTGGAGCCGAAGGATTACGTAGTCAAGGTGAGCAAGGAGGGCTTCCAGGATCTCCCCGAGCAGAGAGTTCGAATTCTCAAGGGCGAAGAGCGCAAGCTAACCTTCAATCTGCAGCCGATTCCGCATTTTGGGTCGCTCTCCATCCAGGGCGGAACGCCCGGGTCGCAGGTGCTGATTGACCAGGTTTCGGCAGGAACCGTGCAACCTGATGGAAGTTTTAGCACCTCCAACATCAGTCCCGGCGACCACGTGTTGGAACTGCGCAAGGACGGTTTCAAACCCAAGCGGCTGCAGAAGAGATTCGGATCGGGATCGAATGTGGCGGTCACTCCGGCGGAGGCGGCACTGGAAGCTGCCACCGGCGAGATCAAGATCACGTTCACGCCGCCGGACGCCACGGTAAGTCTGACCAAAGCCGGAGAGCCTCCGATCAAAGTAACCTCTGGCAACGCAGTCAACCTGCCACCGGGAACGTATACGCTGACCACGCGCATGGCGGACAATCTGACCCGCACGTCAACTGTTGAGGTTGTGGCAGGGCAGTTCAAGGCTTTCGACCTGCCCTTAGGGCCAAGCGGAATGTCCCTGTGGGATGATCCCACCGGATGGAAGCAGGACAAGGGAACCTTCGTCCATAAGGGGGGGGATTTCGTGCTGTACAACGTGTCTCCCACTTCGGGGACATTTGTTTTCTCTGCCATGCTGCAGAAAGGTCACCGCCTGCAATGGGTAGTGAACTGTGTCGATGCCCAAAATTACGTCTTGTTCCAGATGGATGACAACAATTTCTATCGCAGTGTTTTCCGCAATGGTCAGAAGACGGATGAAGCCAAGATCCCGTACAAGAGCGAGAAGAAGAGTTTCCACACGATCCAGATTCACATTTCGCCTTCGGAAGTCGTTCAGCAGACGAAAAGTGGAGACAGCTGGGCGGCTTTAGACAAGTGGAGTGGGGCCAACCTCGCAGCCGGAAAATTTGGCTTCTACATTCCCGGCAACGACCAGATAGCGCTCTCCAGCTTTAAGCGCTACGCGGACCTGGGCGCGCACTAAACTCGCATTCCGGTGCGCCGCCTCCGGAGCATGAATTTCTCGAGCGTAGTCGGGCTGCCTCGGATTGGTTCATGTCCGGGCGAAGCCTGCTTGTCTTAACTATTGTCGATGTTTCAGTCTGGATTTCGCTGACCCTCTTGTTACCGCGGGTATTCCGGTCAGCGACCCTTGTTGCTCGAGCACTCCAAGGAAAACACCATTAGCACCATCGTCGTCCAACCAGAACAATTGTCCCCCGCTTGCCTGATAGATGACTACCGAGAAAGCAACCGGTGCGTCAGCTCCAACCGTGATCGCCAGCGGAATTGTATAGCGCCCAGTGTTATTCGCGTCAGGAGTCACCGTTCCCGAGAAAACAACCCCGGTTGGGAACGGGTTGGCGCTGAAGGCAGCGAACGGATCACTGACCAAGCCGGTTCCGTTCAAAACCAGGTTGGTGACCGATCCTTGCCCGACAAAATCGAATTCCCAACCGGGACTGTTCAAATTGAGCAGGTAGTAGTAATCCTGCGCTCCAAAGGCATAGTTGCCTGTAAAACTGGACTCCTCAACTGGCTGTTGTTGTGGAATCAGCACTCCTGTGCCGTTGAGCCCCGTGCCGCTGAGATTGTTCACATCATCCAGGTCGGCAATAAGAGCGCCTCCTAATCCGCTGGTCTTGTTATTCGGATCATTCAGGTTGAGAGTTGGGTCCGTCATATAAATGCCAAGGTCGGTCACGTCGCCCAAGCTCGCGTTCATGATCGTCAGGTTGCCATATCCATTGGCCGCAATGGAATAGGTGCCCAAGATAGAAGAGCCGCTAGCACTAACCGTATTGTAGATTTCATCGTCATCCCCAACGCCCTGGAATGTGCCGCCAGCTGGTCCCGTCGTCAACATGCCGGCCGCGGCAAAGAGGTTCCCATCCGAGTTGCTTTCGACACCAAACACCGACGCTCCGAGCGATGTGTTGCTGAAGGTGCCAGTGCCCTGGCCGAATGCCGAGCCAATGCCCGCATCGCCAGTATTCATCCCCATAAGGCTATCCACATCAATGATCCGTATGACTTCCGGGCCAACGATGTAATAAACGAGGGAGATATCTATATCTCCCAGAACGGCGCCAGTGATAGTCCCTCGCCCAAAGGGATCAGCCGTTGAAATGGTTCCGTTAAAAGCCTGGTCAAGAGCTACAGGCGGCACATAATTAGGATCATCCAGGTCGTAAACACCCGCCAACTTGGTGCCGTTGGCGCTGATCGAGAAGACGCCTCCGAAGACGATGGGGAAATAGTGGGTGTCTACTCCAGAGAAAGTGAAGGCGTAGTTCCCGTCGTTGAGCGTGCTCGACAGGGTCTGCGCGTCCATGCTTCCACTGGATGTTGCCGTCCCATCAAACTGAACGACGAGCGCGTGCTTGGTGTTCACAAACTGGACACCGAGGATTTCGGTCCCGTTCACGCCTAAACTCATGTTGTTTGTGATCAGGGTCAGTGTTCCCTGGCCGGTGTTAGCATTCACTTTCAGAGTTCCGCCCGTGATTTCGTCGCCGCCAGGCTCATGTGACAGGAGTCCGAAACCATCGTTATAGTCTTGCTCGCCGCCAAGGACGTGGCCATTCGAATCGATGGTCACCGATCCTGCAAGGGCGTAAAAATTCGGGCCGTCATTCAGTTCTTCCAGTCCGCTTGCATAGAACGAATAGTTGCTCGATGCCACCGCCGTGTTTGTCAGACTGAAGTCGGCCGGTGTCGACACTCCAGCAACCGTTGCTGTTACCGTATAAGGTCCGCCGTCAGTTCCATTCGCGGAGAACGTAGTCGAAGTGGCAGCGCCGCTCGCGTTGGTCGTTGCCATTGTCGTATTCGTTCCATTCGCAAAGGTGCCGCTCGCACCCGTAGTTGGAGCCGTGAAGGTCACCGTTACGCCGCTCACCGGGTTCGAGCCCTTGTCCAGAACTGTCGCCACCAGGGGCGCGGCAAACGCCGTATTGATCGCTGCGCTTTGCGGCGTTCCGCTCGTCGCCGTGATCGATGCCGGCGCGCCCGCTGTGTTTGTCAGACTGAAGTCGGCCGGTGTCGTTACTCCTGCAACCGTAGCCGTGACCGTATAGGCCCCGGCCGTCCCATTCGCGGAGAACGTAGTTGAAGTGGCCGCGCCGCTCGCGTTGGTCGTTGCCGTTGTCGTATTCGTTCCATTCGCAAAAGTGCCGCTCGCGCCCGTGGTTGGAGCCGTGAACGTCACCACCGCGCCGCTCACCGGGTTGGAGCCCTTGTCCAGAACTGTCGCCACGAGAGGCGCGGCAAATGCCGTGTCGATCGTCGCGCTTTGCGGCGTACCGCTCGTCGCCGTGATCGATGCCGGTGCGCCCACCAGGTTCGTTAGACTGAAGTTAGCCGGTGTTGACACTCCAGCAACCGTAGCCGTCACGGTATAAGGTCCGCCGACAGTCCCATTTGCGGAGAACGTAGTCGAAGTGGCAATGCCGCTTGCGTTGGTCGTTGCCGTTGTCGCATTCGTTCCGTTCGCAAAGGTGCCGCCCGCACCCGTAGTTGGAGCCGTGAAGGTCACCGTTACGCCGCTCACCGGGTTCGAGCCCTTGTCCAGCACCGTCGCCACCAGAGGCGCAGCAAATGGCGTGTCGATCGTCGCGCTTTGCGGCGTACCGCTCGTTGCCGTGATCGATGCCGCCGCGCCCACCAGGTTGGTCAGACTGAAGTTAGCTGGTGTCGACACTCCAGCAACGGTAGCCGTCACGGTATAAGGTCCGCCGGCAGTTCCATTCGCGGAGAACGTAGTCGAAGTGGCAACGCCGCTTGCGTTGGTCGTTGCCGTTGTCGGATTCGTTCCATTCGCAAAGGTGCCGCTTGCACCCGAAGCCGGAGCCGTGAACGTCACCACCGCGCCGCTCACCGGGTTCGAGCCCTTGTCCAGCACCGTCGCCACCAGCGGCGCAGCAAATGGCGTGTCGATCGTCGCGCTTTGCGGCGTACCGCTCGTCGCCGCAATCGATGCCGCCGCGCCCACGATGTTGGTCAGACTGAAGTTGGCCGGCCCCGACCCTCCTGGGACCGTAGCCATCACCGTGTAAGTTCCCAATGTCCCATTTGCGGAGAACGTAGTAGAAGTGGCCATGCCGCTCCCATTGGTCACTGCCATTGTCGTATTCGTTCCATTCGCAAAAGTGCCGCTTGCACCCGTAGTTGGCGCCGTGAACGTGACCGTCACGCCGCTCACCGGCGATCCGCCCGCCGTCACAGTGGCCGTCAGCGGCGTGGCAAACGCTGTATCGTCCGGCGCGCTTTGCTGATTTCCGCCCGTCGGCGCGACCATTTCGACTACCATCGCCGTGTTCGTCAGGCTGAAGGCGGCCGACGGCGGCAACCCTGGAAGGGCGGCCGTCACACTATAGGGACCGCCGACGGTTGCGTTCGCTGTGAACGTGGGCGAGGTGGCCACTCCGTTCGAGCCGGTCGTCACCGCTGCTGTTGCTGACGGTGGTGTACCCGCGAATGTGCCGCTCGCGCCCGATCCCGGAGCCGCGAACGTCACCACCACGCCGCTCACCGGGTTGCCGTGACTGTCCACCACGGTCCCCGCCAGCGGATTTGCAAACGGTGTGCCGACAGCTGCGCTTTGCCCGCCTCCGCTCAAATCCGCGATTTCGGTCGGCGCTCCCACCGTGTTCGTCAGACTGAAACTGGCGGTTGTCGACACGCCTGTAGCCGCAGCCGTCACCGTGTAAGGTCCGCCCGCCGTCCCATTCGCCGTGAACGTCGCGGAGGCGTTGCCGTTCGCGTCCGTCGTTGCCGTTGTCGTATTCGTTGCATTCGCGAAAGTGCCGCTCGCTCCCGTCGCCGGAGCCGTGAAGGTCACCGTCACGCCGCTCACCGGCGATGGAACCGGCGATCCGCTCTGCGTCACCGTCGCTATCAGCGGCGCAAACGCCATGCCTACCGTCGCGCTTTGCGGTGTTGTTCCGCCAGCCGCCGCGATCGATTCCACCGGAGTTGTCGAACTCGACCCACTACCACAGCCCATCAAGAAACTTAACGTCAGGAAAATTAAGCCGAGAATGCTCGCGTAAACCCTGCGGTTCATAATGACGTCCCTGCCTTCTTCTGGCTCGTCCGCGGACTTGCCTGCGGCGGCAGCGGGAACCCGTGCTCGTTCCGGATGGCATTGACCTCGCCACCCACTTTTACCGTGCGCACCAGGAATACCTGCTTATCCTCATTACTCGTCGTCACACCCGATGTTTGTGCCTGAGCTGGGGTTAGATATGAGATCAAAGAAAAAAGCGCTAAAGCGCGTAGTCCTGCAAACAGGCGGTTCATTCAGTCGCCTCCAAATTGAGTTTCTCTCTGGAATTTTCCGATGCGAAATCGTAACCCGTCCTCCGTTCCGGACACAACGAATTTTCGACCAGAGGAAGTTGTCAGCTAGGTTCCGTGCGCCGGGCACAGCGCTAAAGAATGAAGAACGGTGACGCCCGCAATAGGTCCGCACTGTGCCGGACACGAACCGCAGTTCTAGCCATACCGCGGTGTTCTGCTTAGGCAGTGGGAAGATCGCGGCAAGGACTCACCTGGCGACCGATGGTGTTATCATCTCGCGTGCCGGAAGACAAACAGAAATTCCGGCCAATCCCAATTTTTTCGCGAGCGCACGCTGACAAAAAGATCGTGAGCTTTACTCCGGATCTCGGTGCGCTGCCAGAACGGAATCATCCATGCCTGACCTTTCCAGCCCAGCTGCTCGTTCAACGTTTGCTCGTTCAATGACCCTGGTGGCGGCTATCGCTCTGCTCTTTGTCCTTCCACTGAATGCCGGGAATGAGGGAAACACGCACCCCGGTTATTACCGCTACCCTGCGATCCATGGCGACACCATCATTTTCACAGCGGAGGGCGATCTCTGGTCGGTAAACGCAAGAGGAGGCGCTGCGCGGCGGCTGACGTCCAATCCGGGCAGGGAAATTTACGCAGCCATTTCTCCGGATGGACAGACCGTCGCCTTCAGCGCGGAATATGAAGGTCCTTTGGACGTCTACACGATGCCCGTCGAAGGGGGGCTGCCGCAGCGTCGCACCTGGGATGGCGCTGCAGTGGTGGCCGGCTGGACTCCCGACGGCCGCGTCCTCGTGCGCACCCCACGATACTCCACTCTTCCCGATCCGAAACTCGTCGCTATCGACAGCGCTGGGCGACGCGAAATCGTTCCACTGGCGCAGTCGGCGGAAGGCGCGTACACGCCGGACGGTAAAACGCTCTTTTTCACGCGTTACAACCGGCAGTCGAGTCAGACCAAACGCTATCAGGGTGGTACGGCGGAAAACATCTGGCGCTACGATGCCGGCTCCGAAGCGCTGCCGCTGACGGGCGACTGGACGGGCACTTCGCACAATCCGATGTTTTGGAATGGGCGGGTGTACTTTCTCTCCGACCGCGATGGCGTCATGAATATTTTCTCGATGGACAGAGACGGGCACGACCTGCAGCAGCTCACACACCATCGCGGCTGGGATATCCAATCGGCGTCTATCTCCGATGGACGGATTGTGTATCAATGCGGTGCCGACCTCTGGCTGCTCGATTTGAACAACCATCAGGATGCAATCATCCCCATCACCTTGGTTTCTGACTTCGATCAGTTGCGGGATCGCTGGGTGAAGAAGCCGCTGGAATATCTGACGGGAGCGCATCTTGCTCCAGACGGCAGCGCTGCCGTTTTTACGGCGCGCGGGGAGGTCTTCACGCTGCCCGCCACTACCGGACGCATTGTCAAGGTTGCCGGCAAACCCGGAATTCGCTACCGCGAGGCGCGCTACATGCCCGACGGCAAGAGCATCATCGCGCTTTCGACGGAGAGCGGAGAAACTGAGTTTTGGAAATATCCGGCCAACGGAATCGGCGCGCCAGAACACCCGCCGGAACACCCGCCGGAACACACGCCGGAACAATGGACCAACGATGCCAAAGTGCTGCGCTGGGAGGGCATCCCTTCGCCCGATGCGCGCTGGCTTGCCTCCCGCGATAAGGACCAGCAGTTGTGGTTGTACGACACCACGACCAAAAAGTCGAAATGCATTGCTCAATCCCTGGTGGACGATTTTTCCGATCTGACGTGGTCGCCCGACAGCCAGTGGCTCGCATACGTGGAAGCTGCCACCAATACCTTTACCCAGATCAAACTGCTGAATACCAAGACCGGCGCCATTGAGGCAATCACGTCTGACCACTACAACAGTCTCAACCCGGCCTGGAGCGTGGATGGCAAGTGGCTCTATTTCCTTTCGGACCGCATGCTGAAGACCACCGTCCCATCGCCCTGGGGCTCCCGCCAGCCGGACCCGAACTTCGATCGTTCCATGAAGATTTATGAGCTTGCACTCACGGCCGGTCTCCGTTCCCCATTTGCCCCCGTGGACGAGCTGCACCCAGAGGCTGCCAAGCCGGAGGATACGAAGAAAGACGATACGAAGTCCGAAGAGGCGAAAAAGGAAGATAAGAAGGCAGACAATAAGAAAAAAGAGGACGACAAATCCGACAAGACGTCGGCGGAGAAAAAAACTCCTCCTCCCGTGGTAAACATCGACTTCACCGACTTGCCTTCCCGTCTGAGCGAAGTTCCCGTGCCACCTGGAAATTACTCTTCGCTGCAAAGCACCGAAAAGCGCTTGTGCTGGCTGCAGGGGAATGAAGATGTCCCCCCGAAGTTGGGGCTGCAGTGCGTGGATATCGCGAACAAAGCCGACCCGCCGGAGACGGTGTTGGGCGACGTGAAGGGATACGAGATCTCGCTGGACCGCAAGAAAATGCTGGTGAGCAAAGACGACGACTTTTACATACTTGCTTCGGACGTCAAAGCCTCCGCTCTGGCGGACGCGAAAGTACTGCCCAAAGCCAAAATTGACATGTCCCGATGGGCCTTTGCGGTCACTCCACGCGCCGAATTCCACGAACTTTATCTCGATTCCTGGCGCTTGGAGCGGGATTATTTTTACGATCCTGGTATGCACGGCGTGGATTGGAAAGGGATACGGGATCGCTATCTTCCGCTGGTCGATCGGGTATCGGACCGCGACGAACTGAATGACGTTATCGCCCAGATGGTCAGCGAACTCTCGGCGTTGCATATTTTCGTTGAAGGTGGCGATTCCCGAAAACCGCCGGACCAGGTGGAAATTGCCGGTCTGGGCGCCGTCCTGCGCCGGGATGAGCGGGCGGGTGGGTTTGTGGTAGAGCACATCTACCTGCATGATCCAGACTTGCCGAGCGACGCGCCACCCTTGGCTCGGCCTGATTCCATGGTGCGCGAGGGCGAGGTGATCCTGAGCATCGACGGAGAAGATTCGCTCAGCGTGCCGGATGAACGGGCGTTGCTTCGCGGAAAAACGGGACGCAAAGTGCTGCTGCGCGTTAAGTCTGCCAAAGGTGAAACCCGCGACGTCCTGGTAACACCCATCTCGGAAAAGGACGAGCGCAACCTCCGCTATACCGAGTGGGAATATTCGAGACGGCAAAAAGTGGAGGCAGACTCGCAATCACAGATTGGATATGTTCATCTCCGCGCCATGACTTCAGCGGACATCGAGCAGTGGGCACGGGAGTTTTACCCTGTTTACGACCGTCCGGGTCTGATCATCGACGTGCGGCACAACAGAGGAGGCAACATCGACTCCTGGGTGCTGGGCAAACTGCTGCGCAAGGCGTGGTTCTACTGGCAGCCGCGTGTCGGCAATCCCTACTCCAATATGCAATACGCCTTTCGCGGATACATCGTGGTGCTTTGCGATCGGATGACGGCCTCCGACGGAGAAGCCTTTACCGAGGGAATTCGGCGCCTCGGATTAGGCAAAATCATTGGTGTAAGGACCTGGGGAGGCGAGATATGGCTTTCCGCCAACAACACGCTGGCGGACCAAGGCATCGCCACCGCCGCCGAAACCGGTGTTTATGGACCGGAAGGAAAGTGGCTGATCGAAGGCCATGGAGTCGATCCGGATATCGAGGTGGACAATGCTCCGCATGCCACTTTTGCCGGAAGTGACGCGCAGCTGGATGCAGCCATACAGTATCTCCGCGAGGAGATCAGGAAAGACCCGCGGCCTGTTCCAAAGGCTCCGCCGTATCCGAATAAGGTGTTCCGGTACGACCAATAGCCAGCTCCGCAGTGTGGCTCCATCGGTCCGTTTGACTCAAATTTTGGATGACTCAAATTTCGATCCGGGCCGGAACGGCCGCTTCCGGTTTGAAGATTACGCCTTGACTGGTGCGGCTGTTCATCACGACGCGGACTGGTTCCTCGAACTGCAAGTGGCGGACGCAGCCGTGCTCTTCCATGGCCGGTTGTTCCATTAGCCACTGCCAATCGACTGAGCCTTCGCCGACATCTGGATTCACGGTGAAGTAACCGACCTGAAAGGCAGTGAGATTCTGGAAGAAATGGCTGCCCTGCGATGGGGTGACGCGAAAATCGCGGAATCCGGCCTCAACAATCGCCCGCGCGCCGGAGATTTCATCCCATTCGACCGGAATGCCCAGCCAAGGTTCGGTCGATCCCCAGCGCCCAACCCCGATCAGCAGATAGGGGCGGTTCTTCCCCTGGAGCAGGCGATTCAACTGAGCGACCGCCTTGGCCACTTCCTGGCTGCGGCTGCGCTCGAAGCGCTGCGAATCGACCACGATAATATCGTAGAGATTCTCGATGCGGCCGTTGCCCAGAACTTTGCTGCTCTGGCAGATCAACCGCTCGGGTTGCACATCGTCAAGGGCTAAGTCCTCGCTGCTGCGCGCCAGCGTCAGTGGCCGGATCTGCAGGAAACCAAACTCCGCCGCTTGTCCAGCCACTTGGCCGGCCTGCTGAGGCAAACGCACGGCAAATTCGATCTCCACCGGATTGCCCAGCGCATCCTCGCCTGCCCGGACCAGGTCATCGAGAATCTCCGCCAGTGGGAAAGTGCCGTGCTTGAGCATGGGGGCAAATGTCACGATGCGTGTGCCCGCCCGGCTCACGCCATCGTAGACCGCGTGGTTGTCCCGGGAGTAGGTTGAGGCCAGCGCCCGCAGAGTGCCATCGCTCTCGGCGGCATCCAGGCTGAAGCGCCGCTCGTGCCAATGCCCCGGACGGCTGTCCGAAGCGCCATCCAACTCCAAAGCCCAGAATTCCGACTGCGAGTTGGTCAATATGTCTTCGACCGAGGAAAACTGCACCAGGTTGCGGGGATAGCGCGGGCAGAAAGTTAAACACTTCCCGCCATCCACCACGGCCCGGCCCAGGCCGAGAGCGACGGCCGCGATACCGTCCTCGAAGGTCATCGGAGGGACGGGATAAAAATTGCGCGAGCGCACCACTCCGGAGAAATCCGGATAAAAGCGCTGCCTGTGGGGCGTGCCCACAACCTGCTGGAGAATCACCGCCATTTTTTCCTCTTCCAGACGGTAGGGCGTAGCTCGCACATAGGCCTTCGCATGGCGGCTGAAGGTGGAGGCATAGACGCGCCGGATGGCTTCGCTGAGCGCCGTCAGCCGGTCCGCTGGATCTGCTTGCTGGTTGCCCAGCATGAAGGTCTCATAGACCCCGGTGAAAGGCTGGTATTGCGAATCCTCCAGCAGGCTGGACGAGCGCACCGCCAACGGATGGTTCACCTCCGCCAGGAACGATTTCAGGTCTTCGGTGAGGGAGGGGGATAGCGGTGCGGCCAGGAACGTCCGCTGGATTTCAGCGTCGTCTTCGCATTGCAAGGCAAAGTCCAGGAGGTTATTCTCGGCCACAAATTGATCGAACACATCCGTCGCCAGCACAACGGCTGGAGGCACCGAGATGCGAACCCCGGGGAAGCGGCGTGTCATGCGGCTCTTGCGCAAAAGGTGGCGCACAAAGGCAAGGCCGCGAGCCTTTCCGCCCAGCGATCCCGAGCCGATCCGCAGAAAACTTGATTCCGAAGGCTTGAACGTATCCGCCTTGAAGTCGCCGATCAGGACCTCGTTCTGTTCGCGGCGGTACTGGTTGATCGATTCGATCAGATCGCGGCGCAGATGTTCGGAGCTGGCAAAATCCGAAACTTTTCGCGGGCGCAGCTTGGCCGCCAACGCAAACTCGGTGCGCGCCATCAGCCAATGGGAGAAGTGGTTGCTCTGCGAGTGAAAGACGATGCTTTCGGCCGGAACGGTTTGCAATTGCTCTTCCAGTTCGTTCATGTCTTTCGCCCGTCCGACTTCGCTCGCATCCGGCAGACGAAACACGAAGTCGCCAAACCCGAATTGCTCGGTCAATATCTGGCGCAGGTCTTTCAGCAACGTGGGGGAACGTTTGCGCAGAAACGAATAGCCCTCGGCATGGGCCCGCGCGCGGAACTCGGTGCGGCTGGTTTGCAACACTACGGGCACGTCCGGCACCAGGCTCTTCACCATGCGCGCAAGGTCAAAGCCCGCCTCCGGACTCAGCTTGCCGTCCCGGGGGAACTCTACGTCCGCCACTAGCCCGAACAGATACTCACGATATTCCTGCACCAGCCGGGCCGCGTCTTCGAAGTTCGAACTCAGCAGAATTCTCGGCCGCGCCTGCGTGCGCACCAGCTTGTGCGCCACGTTGATGCCTTCCTGGATCACGCGCCTCGATTGCTTGATTAGCTCGGTATAGATCACGGGCAGGAACGACGAGTAGTAACGGATGTTGTCTTCCACCACCAGCAGCACCGGCACGCCGATGGCGTGCGTGTCGTGCTGGACGTTGCGTTTATCCTCGATGTACTTGACGATCGCGATCAGGATGCGGGCATTGCCCTGCCAAAGAAAAACACGTTCGATCTCGGTGACGGGATTCCGCGCCACAAAATTCTTGATCTCGCGATAGTCGTAGGCCAGGACCACGACGGGCACATCGAGGCCGGCGCGGCGGACTTCGTGTGCGAGCTGCGCGGCGTCCATGTCGCCGACGGCGAGGTTGGTGACGATCAAGTTGAATTGCGGATTGGAACTTGCCAGATGAAGAGCCTCGGCGCAGCTGGAAACGTGCGTAATTCCGGGAATCTGCCGGAGGTTGAGTTCGAGCGATTCGTCGATCAGCAACTCGTTGAGCCGGCCGTCCTCGCGGAGAATGAAAGAATCGTAGAGGCTAGAGACAAGAAGGATGTCGTGCACCTTGAAGGGCATCAGGTTCCCGAAACCTTCAAAGCGCTCTTCTGCGTCCATAATGACTTGTTCGGCGGCGCGGCGCACGCTCATAGGGATATCCTAGTCGAGGTTGGCTCGAGACCGGCTGCGAAAAAACTTAGTGGGGCGCTTGCTTGAAAAATGGCGGAAGCGTGTGTGAGTCGAACACACCGGCAACATCGAAGATGCCGCCCGCCGGTTTTGAAGACCGGGACGATCACCGGACCGCATGCGCTTCCGAAGTTCGAAAAAGATCGCAAAAAAGTTCGCGAGCAAGTCCGTGGAGAAGTTCGTTGGGAACGTAACACGAACTACTTCGGCTGCGCCACCACTCGCAGATAGGGCTTCAGAGTCTTCCAGCCGCCGGGATATTTCTGCTTTGCCTGTTCTTCTGAAACCGACGTGGGAATGATCACATCCTGCCCTGGTTTCCAGTTCACGGGTGTGGCCACGTTGTGCTTCGCGTTGAGTTGGATCGAATCCAGCGCGCGCAGCACCTCATCGAAATTGCGTCCGCTGCTCATGGGGTAGATCAGCATCAGCTTGATCTTCTTGTCCGGACCGATCACGAAGACGGTGCGCACTGTGGCGTTGTCGGCTGCGGTGCGGCCTTCGCTGGTGGTTCCAGCCTCGGCGGGCAGCATGTCATAGAGCTTCGCTACTTTGAGTTCCGGATCGCCGATCATCGGATAGGTCACCTTGTGGCCCTGCGTTTCCTCGATGTCAGCGGCCCACTTGCCGTGGCTGGTTATGGGATCCACGCTTAGCCCGATAATTTTTGTGTTGCGTTTGGCGAACTCGGGCTGCAGACCCGCCATGTAGCCCAGTTCGGTGGTGCACACCGGAGTGAAATCCTTGGGGTGCGAAAACAGGATGGCCCAGCCGTTGCCAATCCATTCGTGAAAGTTGATTGTGCCTTGCGTGGTCTCGGCGGTGAAGTTGGGAGCTTCGGAATTGATGCGTAGAGACATGTTCTTTCCTCGCGTAGTTTTTAGTAATGGTATCGCATCCGGCGGCGGTTATGCGCCGTCTAATGGAAGAAAGGAACTCTGTAAAATTTATGGATACCTCAATACGGAAACTCTCCATGGTGCAGGTCGATGTGTTCACCGACCGCGCCCTCACCGGCAACTCGCTGGCGGTCTTCCTCGACGGACGCAGCCTGAGCACTGAGCATATGCAGGCCTTGGCGCGCGAAATGAATCTTTCCGAAACCACCTTTATTCTGCCGGGAGATGCCGCCGCGGAAAAGACTCGCGGCGTGCGGGTGCGCATCTTTACTGTGCAGGAAGAACTGCCATTTGCCGGACATCCGACGCTGGGCACCGCTTTCGTTCTGCATGGCGAAGCCGGCGCATCTGCTGACCGAGATGCTGACCTCAACGAAGTCCGGCTCGATCTGAACGTCGGTACCGTTCCGGTGCGCTTCACCCAGGGAGCAACTCGGGAACCTATCTTTGGGGAAATGACGCAGAAGAATCCCGAGTTCGGCGCGATCCACGACGTAGAGACCATCGCGCGTCTCACCGGCCTGACGGCGGCTGACTTTGACGACTCCGTGCCCATCCAAACCGTTTCCACCGGAATTCCTTTTACCATGGTCGCGCTGCGGTCGCTGCGGACGGTCGAGAAACTTCGCCTCGATCTCGACGGCTCCGCCGAATATCTCGGGCGCAGTGGCGGAAAATTCTTTTACTTTGTTTGCCGCGAGACCGTCGATCCGAAGGCCCGCCTCCACGCCCGGATGATTTTCTACAACGGAGACGATCCCGCCACCGGGTCCGCCGCCGGATGCTGTGCCGCCTGGATGGTGGCGCACGGCGTTGCCGCGAGCGATGAGCAGGTTTTGATCGAGCAGGGGCTCGAAATGCGCCGTCCCAGCAGGATTTTTGTTCGCGCGACAAAGCGCGATGATGGGCAAAATAATGGGCAGGATAACCAGGTGGTCAATGTGCGTGTCGGTGGAAATTGTGTGGAAGTTCTCCGCGGTGAAGTCATGATTCCGATCTAGCAGATCGAACACTGCGACAGGCGCGGTTCTCAGGCCGATGGCACGTTCTTGCCAAACACCGAAGTGCCAGTGGCGATCGCGCTACTTTACCAGAGCCGCGATTGTATTTAGCATTCACCTCGCTCCCAGTTCCCAAAAAAAGAAATCAGGTATCGAATTCAGAAAACATTTGTGACAACAGTCCCCCGGTCAGGCCAATGAAGCCCAAGAAAACGATTCTTTGTGTGGACGATAACGAACAGGCGCTCTCCATTCGCAAGGTTCTGCTGGAAACGCGGGGTTACCGCGTGCTCGCGTGCAACAGCGGCGAAATGGCTCTCGAAGCCTTCCGCCGCGGCGGGGTTGACCTGGTGCTCACGGACCTGATCATGCCCGGTATGGATGGTTCGCGTCTGATTGAAGAAGTCAAACGTGTTTCTCCGCAAACTCCGGCCATGCTGATCTCCGGCCACACCAAAATCTACGAGCGCGAAACGCTGGCCGATGTTTTTCTGCCCAAGGGAATGTACGAACCCGCGGAACTGCTGGAACGCATTCGCCTGTTGCTGGTGCGCAAGCGCGGCCCCAAGCGTCCGGTTGAACTCCGCGCCCGCGCGGTGAACGCGGAGCACGCCACCGTGGCGTGAGGCTGCCGAATTTTGCCGCCTTCGTGTGATATCGTTTCCACTGGATGCCGGCCTTCATCGAAGCCAGGGAACTGCGCAAAACCTACCGGGTTGGCAAAGTTGACGTGCCAGCCCTGCGTGGTGTTTCCTTCAGCGTGCAAAAAGGAGAGTTCGTTACGGTCGTGGGCCCTTCGGGCAGCGGCAAGTCGACGCTCTTTTATCTGCTCGGCGGACTGTCCCGCGCCGACTCTGGGAGTGTCACCATCGATGGCGTCGATTTTGCCACGCTTTCCGACGGCGAGCGCACCCGGTTGCGCAAGCGCAAGATCGGATTCGTCTTCCAGAAATTCAATCTTCTGCCTACGCTCAGCGCGCGCTCGAATATCGAGATCGCGGTTGACATCGCCGGCCTGGGCGCTCCCGATCCCGCATTCCTGAAGAAGATCACCGAGATGCTGGGCATCGCGCAACGTTTGGAGCATCGGCCGAACGAGCTATCCGGCGGCGAGCAGCAGAGAGTCGCTCTTGCCCGAGCGCTCATCAACCGCCCCGCCATCGTGCTGGCCGACGAACCCACCGGCAATCTGGATTCGAAAAGCTCGAGCGTCGTTCTCGACATGCTGCGCCAGTCGAACAAGGATCTGGGGCAGACCGTGCTCATGATTACGCACAATCCCGAAGCCGCCGAGTATGGCGACCGCATCGTTCACATGCGCGACGGCCAGATCGTAACGCCGGATGAAGATCCGCAGTGGGCGCCGCGTCATCCGGCCGAACACTTGCAGTCCTAGCATAGGTTCCGAATGGCACATCGCGACGAATTCACCAAACCGATTCTTCCCGGCAAGGGAGCGACCGACTACGAGCGCTATCTGCGAACCGACGAACTGCTCGCCCTGCAAAAGTCGCCCGAAGAACTGCTCCACAAAGATGAAATGACATTTTTGGTCGTGCACCAGAGCTCGGAACTGCTCATGAAGGGAGCGGCTTTTGAACTTGGCCGCGCCCTCGAGGCACTCGAACACGCCGACTACGGCAACAGCACGCGCCTGATCCGTCGCGCCATCTCGCTGCTCGAACCTCCCATTGGCCTGCTGCACATTCTGGAGACCATTACGCCCTGCGACTACCACCTCATTCGCGCCGGCCTCGGGCACGGCAGCGGCCTGGACTCTCCCGGATTCCTTTCGCTGCTGCATATTGGCCCGCGCCTCGGCCACGCCTTTCACGAGGAGCTCAGCCGCGCGGGGCTTACCGTCGGCGAGCTTTATCGCCGTCACGAGGAATTCTTCGGCCTGCACGATGTCGCCGAGCGCCTGCTCGACTTCGACGAACGTATGCAGCTGTTCCGTTTCCACCATCTCAAGCTCGCCGAACGCATCATCGGAGGCCGGGTCGTCGGCACCATGGGGACGCCAGTGGAAGTCCTGCAGCAACGGATGGAGAGCTGGTTGTACAAAGATCTCTGGGACGTGCGCAACCAGATCACGGCCGCCAACCCGGCGCCAGTCGGGAAGCAGTATTAAACGCCGTGGCAAACTCAATCGTCGAGTGCGCATCGACCCAGCCGGCCGTCGCGGAAGCCATGACGCCCGCGGCGCTGGGAAGTGAAAGTGGCCCACTACCGCCGCCCCAGCGCCAGGTTTGCTCCGCCGGGATGGGGTCGTTTATACTCAAACAGTTGGGCGGGAGTAACTCAGTGGTAGAGTGCGACCTTGCCAAGGTCGAAGTCGCGGGTTCAAATCCCGTCTCCCGCTCCAGTATTTTCGCAGCCCCGCCCCCGCGCGGGCTTTTTGTTAGGACATGGTATGGGCGCGGTAGCCAAGTGGTAAGGCCGAGGTCTGCAAAACCTCTATCGTGAGTTCGATTCTCACCCGCGCCTCCAATCTCTTCCCGCACAAACACTGCCTCATTATTCTTCGTGCCCTGGTTTTTCTGCGTGGAGCCAAACCGGACCCCGCCGCATCCAATCTGAAATAAGAATGGAGGTCAATATGTACGTCGTTCTTGGAGCAAGCGGCAACACTGGACAAGTAGTGGCGAAGAACCTTCTTGCACGCGGGCAGAAAGTTCGTGTCGTCGGCAGAAACGCGGCTCATTTGCAATCTCTCGCGGCGGAAGGCGCGGAGATATTCATCGGCGATGTCACCGACCCGCCAGCCCTAACCAAAGCCTTCCACAAAGCAGACGCAGCCTACGTCATGATTCCGCCCAACCCTACCAGCAACGACTTCCGCGCTTACCAGGACCGCGTCACCGACGCGATCGCAGCGGCAGTAAGAAACGCGGGAGTCAAGAATGTTGTTTCGCTCAGCAGTATCGGATCCGACAAACCCAGCGGAACTGGCCCAGTGGTCGGCACCCACGACCTCGAACAGAAGCTCAACCAGATCGACGGCGCGAACGTGCTCCACTTGCGCGCCGGCGCTTTCATGGAAAATACGCTGCCACAAGTGGGAGCCATTCGCATGGCTGGCAGTATGATCGGACCGGTTAGCCCGAATCTGAAGCTCCCCATGATCGCCACCCGCGACATAGGAGCCGCTGCCGCTGACGCCCTCTTGCGGCTGGGGTTCCAAGGCAAGCAGACGCAAGAGCTGCAAGGGCAGCGCGATCTCGACTACACAGAAGCAGCCGCTATCGTCGGCAAGGCCATCGGCAAACCCGATCTAAGATACATCCAGGCTCCTGCCGGTCAGATTCGAGCCGCGATGGTGCAGATGGGAATGTCCGACAGCGTGGCCGGCCTGATGCTGGAGATGGCAGGCGCGCTGAACACCGGGCACATGCGCGCACTGGAACCTCGTTCCGCAGTCAATACAACGCCGACGAAGTTCGAAACCTTTGTAGACGAGTCCTTCGTCCCAGCCTATCAACAACAAGCAGCAGCGTAAGCGGCAAGATCGTAAACAAAAAGAAAAGGCCACGCCGATATTGCAGCGTGGCCTTTGTGTCAAGCCGACCAAACTACATCCTGACGCACACTGCCTTGGTCTGCGTGTAGAGACTGAGAACGTCTTTACCCATCTCGCGTCCCCAGCCCGACTGCTTGTAGCCTCCGAAGGGCAGCGCCGCGTCGAAGATGTTATAGCAGTTGATCCAGACGGTTCCGGCGCGCAGCAACGCTGCCGTCCGGTGCGCTTTCGAGATGTCGTTGGTCCAGACTCCCGCCGCCAGGCCGTACACGGAATCGTTGGCCCGAGACACCAACTCTTCCGGATCGTCGAATGGAATCGCCGCTACCACCGGCCCAAAGATCTCTTCCTGCACGACCTTCATGTAGTCTTTGGTGTTGACTAAGACGGTGGGCTCGACGAAATATCCCTTGCCACTGATTTTGCGCCCGCCCGACGCGGCCTTGGCGCCTTCGGCCATCCCGATTTCGAGATAGTTGCAGACGCGCTGCAGCTGTTCTTCGGAAACCAGCGGGCCCATGTGGGTCGCCGGATCCAGTCCCGAGCCTACCTTGATCTTTTCCGCCTTGGCCGCCACGCCCTCGACCACGCGATCGAAGATCGGCCGCTCGACGTACAGGCGGGACCCGGCACAGCAACACTGGCCGTGGTTGAAAAAGATGGCGCTGGCAGCACCGGCGATCGCGGTGTCCATGTCGGCATCTTTGAAAACGACGTTCGGCGATTTGCCGCCGAGTTCGAGCGAGACTTTTTTCAGGTTTCCAGTGGCCGCGTGCACAATCAGCTTGCCCACTTCCGTCGATCCGGTGAAGGCAATTTTATCGACCAGATCGTGCGCTGCCAGAGCCGCGCCCGCCGTCTCGCCGTATCCGGGAACGATGTTGACCACGCCATCCGGGAATCCGGCTTCCATAATCAACTCGCCCAAACGCAGCGCGGAAAGCGGCGTCTGCTCGGCCGGCTTCAACACCACCGTGCATCCCGAGGCCAGCGCCGGCGCCAGCTTCCACACCGCCATCAGCAGCGGGAAATTCCACGGGATAATCTGGCCCACGACCCCGACCGGCTCGCGCAGCGTGTAGACGTGGTAGTTTGCTCCCGGCGTGTACGGCACCGAGATGGGAATGGTGGTGCCTTCGAGCTTGGTCGCCCATCCCGCCATGTAGCGGAACATATCGACGGCCAGAGGAACATCGGCGGCGCGCGCCACGGTGAGCGGCTTGCCGTTATCAAGTGTTTCCAACGTCGCGAATTCTTCGAGGTGCTCTTCCAGCAAGTCGGCCAGTTTCCACACCAGCCTGCCGCGCTCCGAGGCCGTCAGCCGCGACCAGGGACCACTGTCGAACGCCTTGCGCGCGGCCTTCACGGCAAGGTTAATGTCCTGGCTATCGCCCTCCGCGACCTGCGCCAGAACTTCGCCGGTGGCCGGGTTGTAGGTTGGGAAAGCTTTGCCCGACGCGGCATTCACCCACTTGCCGTCGATCAGCATTTTGCGCGGCTTGCTAATGAAGTCGCTGACGCGTGAATCAATCTGGATTGGGGAAACTGCGATTCCCATATGTCCTCCTTAAGAACGAGATCGAGTGAGAGAGTTTGGTTGCGGTGAAATGACCCTGAAAAATACTAGTCCGGCTGGACGGGGAAGGCAACTGTGGACCAGCTATTTGATTTCCTTCATCGCCAGCAGCGTGCCGTAGTCGTGGCCGGAAGGATCGACCGCCCGCGCCACCACTCCGGCAAAAGCTTCGCGAAATTCCGGAAACTTCGCTATCAGGGCCTTGATCACAGCCGTATTCTCCTGGAACGTGCGCGCCGTATTCGATACATCGGCGGCCTCATACTTTACTACCACGTCAAGATCGTCGCCCACGGCCAGCGGAAAGATTTCGGTCATATGATAGATCTTGCCGGCGGCGCTTATATCCACTGTGTTGCCGTTGGCGGGCACATCAGCGGGTTGCATGGCTTGCGCCCCGTCGTAGAGTTTGTCGGTGGCGAGCGTGCTCATGAAGTCCACGGGAGCGGACAGGGCGACCGCCTCGCGGTAGTACAACCAGGCGTTGCGACCCTGACCTTTGGCCTTGAGGTCGAGGGCCCGCTGCGTGAACCACGCGGCATCGTGTCCTGCCGCATACGGGGATTTCGCGTAAAAACCCGCCAGTTTCCAGTCGACGCCTGCCTGCTCAAGAACCAGCGTCAGAGTCATGCCAAGTTTGCCGCCGTTCACGTCAAGAATGGTCACGCCGTACTTCCCGGGTGGCAGATTATTCAGAACAAATACCGAACTATCCTTGGTCTGGCCCGACTTCCCAAATACTCCGCAAAGAAATTCAGCGCGCGCCAGCGGTTCCGGGCCGTCGGCGGTCAGCAAAAAAGGCGGACGAACCGTTGCTTGTGCGCCGTTGAATGCGCCCTGGTTCTCTTTGACTGCGGTTTCGATGCCGGCAAAACTGGCTGCCACGGTGGCAATGGAGTTCTGCTTCAGGGCAGCCGTATCGCCGCGCGCCGACATTTCGAAGTAGCGCTTGGCTGCGGTTTCGAGGGCGGTGCGCACCGCGACATCCATATCGGCGGCGCTCTGGCAGGTCTGGGCATGGGTGAAGACCGACGCTCCCAGCAGCAGCCACAGCCATCGTCGGCAGCGGCCTCGATTCCGCAGCGCCGGTTTCAAAGCAATGCCCAAAGCAAAAGCCTCCGCTGGCATTTTACGCGCTGTCGCCGCCGAAGGTAGACTGAATGTTTTGCAAGGGCAACACCTGCAATGGGTCCTTTGTCATTGACGCGCAAGAAATTAGGCGCGTCGGCGTTCTACAAGCGGTGGTAAAATCAGGCAGGGCGCAGTGGGTCTTGTAGCCGCTCGCGAAAGCGCGGAGATTCTGATGCAATGTCGGTGGATGGTTTTGGGGCTTTTGCTGGCCGCTCCAGTGCTTTTTGCGCAGAGCGCGCCTGATCAGACTGCTGCCCCGGACGCCGCGCCGCCCACGACCCCACCCCCCAACTCCCACAAGGCCCAGAAGCAAGTCGTGCTTCCGCAGCTGCCGGACGGTCCGCTAAGTCAATTGCCGATGGATCAGATCCCGCCGACGCCCGCGAAAGTCACTTTCCAAGGCGGGTTGCTGACGATCTCGGCTCAGAATTCGACTCTGGGCGAGATCCTGCGCGATGTGCGCAAACTCACCGGCGCTTCCATTGACATTCCTCCGGGCTCAAACGGCGCCAACGAGCGAGTGGTCACGCACCTGGGCCCGGGAGCGCCGCGGGATGTTCTGGCGGTATTGCTCAACGGCTCCTCATTTAACTATGTGATGATCGGTTCAAGCTCGGATCCCACCGCGGTTTCGAGCGTGGTACTTATGGCAAAGCCGTCGACGTCGGGAGAGCCCCAGACTGCCGCGAACGTGTATCAGAACAATCCGCAGCCGATGCCGCCGAACCGCCTTCCCATGCCGCCCCCGTTCCAGCGGCAACTCGTCGCGCAGCCGGGAAATACACAGCCGGCTGGTGCGGACAGCGACGATAGCAAAGACGATCAGGACACTGCTGACGACAACGCCGACGACCAGTTACAGCCCGAACCACCCGCACAGCCGGACGCGGCCGACGCCAATGCCCAGGGACAGCAGCAACAACCGGACCCAAATCAGCCCAACGCGGGACCGAAGACTCCGGAGCAGATTCTGGAGCTGCTACGCCGACAACAGCAGCCTGGTGGGGGCGTCGTACCTCCTCCGCAGCAGCCTCCGCCGCAACCGCCGCAGCAGTAGCCGCCGGTCTCAAGGCGTCGGAAACACTATTCCAAAGGACTCAACGGAAAGAAGCAGTGTCGGACTCTTAGTCGCCGCTCGCGGGGCTTTGATGGGGTACCAATGCTGCAAGAATATTGGACGACCGAGAGGGGTCAACGACGGCCAATACAGCGGTAATCGCGCAATACGCGCCGAACACACCCAAAATTACGCTCAAGATTGCGGTACTGATGATTAAGAAGGCGACGAAAAGTGCGCTCACGGTAACGGCCCCTACTGGCAGCCACCCTGTGAAAATCGCGCGGCTGCAAATATTTAACTTTATCCGCATTTGACCCCCGCCGCTGTTAACAACTAAGATACGGGAATCGGACTGCGTATCTCCACTCTCCAACATTTCCCAGGACCCGTCCACGTTACGGAAGTCCACAAAGTACTGTGTTAAATGGCCATCACCCGGATTTCGGTGCGCGGCGCGCGCCAGCACAACCTGAAGAATATTGACGTCGAGATTCCCCGCAATACTTTGACGGTCATTACGGGTCTGAGCGGCTCCGGCAAATCCTCGCTCGCATTCGATACCATCTACGCCGAAGGCCAGCGGCGCTATGTGGAAACGCTTTCGGCGTACGCTCGCCAGTTTCTCGACCAGATGGAGCGCCCCGACGTCGATTCAATCGACGGCCTCAGCCCGGCGATTTCCATCGAGCAGAAGACCACCAGCCGCAGTCCGCGCTCCACCGTCGGCACCATCACCGAGATCTACGATTACCTGCGCCTGCTCTACTCTTCAATCGGAGTGCCCCATTGCCCGAATTGCGGCAAGCCTATTACCCGGCAATCCGCCGAGCAGATCGTGCAGCGCGTCATGGCGCTCACGCCCGATGACCGCGTCATGATCATGGCACCCATCGTTCGCGGCCGCAAAGGCGAATTCAAGAAAGAAATGGAGAAACTTGTCCAGCACGGTTTTTCCCGCGCCCGTGTGGATGGCGAACTGGTGAACCTTGAGGACGACCTCTCCCTGGACAAGCGCAAGAACCACACCATCGAAGTGGTCGTGGATCGGCTGCTGGTGAAGCCCGGAATTGAACATCGCCTCGAACTCTCGGTCGGACTCGCGATGAAACTCGGCGGCGGTCTCGTATTGGTCGCCGTCGTCAACGGAGAAGAAACACTCTATTCCTCGCGCCTCGCCTGCCCGGACTGCGGCATCAGCGTTCCGCAACTGGAGCCGCGGTCATTCTCGTTCAATAGCTCCTATGGAGCTTGTCCCGAGTGCCACGGCCTCGGAAGCCGCTACGATTTGGATCCTGCCAAGGTGATTGTCGATTGGTCGAAGCCGATACTGGATGGCGGGCTGGGGCCGGGGTCGTCATCGCAAAATCTGATTCACGGTCTGCAGTTGGTCGCTCAAGCCTACGGCCTTGACCTGACCATGCCTTTCGATAAATTTCCCGACAAGATTCAGAACCTCCTGCTCTACGGCGAGCCGCAGCGCGGGGGCCAGCGCGAAAGCCAACGCGAGGGTAAGACAGGTTTTCTCGGGATTCTCGGCCACCTCAAGCAGAACCTCGAAGCTTCGACTTCCGACACATATCGCGACTATCTGCTCGATTTCATGTCGGCCACGGAATGCTCGGTGTGCCACGGCAAGCGTCTGCGTCCGGAAAGCCTGGCCGTGAAGGTGAACGGCATGTCCATTGCCGATTTCACCAGCCTTCCGATTGCGCGCGCTCTTGAAGCTGCGCGCAGCGTCAAACTGACGGGGAGGGAACAGATCATTGCTGGACGTATCGCGTACGAAATCACCGAACGCCTCGAATTCCTGCACAACGTCGGACTGGGCTACCTGTCGCTCGGCCGCTCCGCCGCCACACTCTCGGGTGGAGAAGGCCAGCGCATCCGCCTTGCCACGCAGATCGGATCCAAGCTGCGCGGCGTTCTCTATGTTCTCGACGAACCTTCCATCGGCCTGCACCACCGCGACAACGGGCGTCTGCTCGCCGCCCTCGAGAATTTGCGCGACCTCGGCAACACCGTCCTCGTCGTCGAGCACGATGAAGAAACCATCCGGCGCGCCGACTACGTAATCGACCTCGGCCCCGGCGCGGGTCGTCATGGCGGCGAGTTGGTCGCCAGCGGTACCCCCGCCGAAATCATGAACTCGTCGGCGTCCCTCACCGGCGCCTACATCGCCGGACGGCAGCGGATCGCCATGCTTTCGCAGCGCCGCAGTCCGAATGGCAAAGCCATCGCTATCCTCGGCGCGCGCGAGAACAACCTCAAAAATCTCGACGTCGTGTTTCCGCTCGGCGTGATGACGGTGGTGACCGGTGTTTCCGGCTCCGGCAAATCGACGCTGGTCAATGACATTCTGTACCGCGCGCTCGCCAAGCAACTCTATCGATCGCGCGAAGAAGCGGGCAGTCACAAGGCCATCACCGGCGCAGAGCTGATCGACAAGGTCATTCGCATCGACCAGTCTCCCATCGGACGCACCCCGCGCTCCAATCCCGCAACTTACACCGGAATATTCGCGCAGGTTCGCGACCTTTACGCCATGCTGCCCGAATCGCGCGAGCGCGGATACAAGCCCGGACGTTTCTCCTTCAACGTTTCCGGCGGACGTTGCGAGGCCTGCCAGGGCGAGGGCCAGCGCCGCATCGAAATGAATTTTCTGCCCGACGTTTACGTGCAGTGCGAAGTCTGCGGCGGACGCCGCTACAACCACGAAACGTTGTCGGTTCACTACAGCGGCTATTCCATCGCCGACCTGCTCGAAATGCCCGTATCGGACGTGCTCCAGATTCTGGAAAACATTCCGCAGGTCAAGCAAAAGCTGCAAACGCTGGTCGACGTCGGCCTTGGATACATTCATCTTGGTCAATCCGCCGTCACTCTTTCCGGCGGCGAGGCCCAGCGTATCAAGCTCGCCCGGGAACTCAGCAAGCGCCAGACCGGCAAAACTCTTTATCTGTTGGATGAGCCAACCACGGGATTGCACTTCGACGACGTGCGCAAGTTGCTCGACGTTTTGCATCGCCTCACCGATCTCGGAAACACGGTCATCATCATCGAGCACAACCTCGACGTAATCCGCAACGCCGACTGGATTCTCGATCTGGGCCCCGAAGGCGGAGAAGAAGGCGGCCGCATCGTTGCCCAGGGCACGCCCGAACAGGTCGCACGCGTGAAAAAGTCCTACACTGGTCAGGCGCTAACCGCGTATTTCAATGGGTCGGCAAAGAATGGGTCGGTAAAAAATGGGTCGGCAAAAAATGGGTCAGGAAAAAATGAGTCAGGAAAAAATGAGTCGGCAAGAAATGGCTTAGCAAGGAATGTGCTCGCGCCCACTGGCACAGGGGAACTCGCGTGAACTTTTCTCCTGACGATCTCCCCGAGAATCCAACGCCAGCTCCGCAGTCCGCAGAGGTTGTGCCCGTGTGGGGACGGGCGCCCTCGCCCGTCCAAGCCGAGCAAAGCTCGGCAGACTCCTCAGGCCAGAGTGGCGGATCTGGAGTTTCTTTATCCGCAAATCAACTTACCGAGGCCCAACCGTCCGATCCGCCGTGGAATGGCTGGGATATCCTACGGCTTGTATTCATCACGATTGTCGCGCTGTTCGTCGGCGTGTTTACCGCGCTGCTGATCGCCCGTTGGCTGGTGTATCCGCACACGCATCTCGGCGAAATTGCTCGCGTGCCGCTGGTGGTTGTCGCCGGACAATCCCTGGCGTACCTTCTTATTCTCGCCTACATGTATGTTCTCGTTACCCGCGAGCGCGGCCGTCCCGATTTTCTCGCTGCTATCCACTGGAACTGGCCTTCTAACGTTGCCGTCTGCGTTTTGGCGGGCTTCGTGCTTTCGTTGTTGCTGCAACTTGTGGCCCATTTTCTGCCGATTCCGAAAGAGCTGCCGATCGACAGCTTTTTCCGCACGCCCACCGAAGCCTGGGCCCTCGGCATCCTCAGCATTACCCTTGCGCCGCTGATGGAAGAGCTTTTTTTCCGCGGCTTTCTTTATCCGGTACTCGCGCGCAGCCTGGGACTGCCGTCTGCCGTCTTCCTCACCGCCCTCGGTTTCGCCTTGCTGCACGGCGCGCAACTGATGTTCTCCTGGGGGCCGGTGCTCGTCATCTTTCTCGTTGGCCTCGTCCTGACCATGGTACGAGCCAAGACAAATTCCGTTGCCGCCGGAGTGCTCATCCACATGGCCTACAACGGAACCATCACCGTAGCGATGTTCGCTGCTACCGACGGCTTCCGGCATCTGGAAAAACTGAATCAGTAAGATTCGCAGTTCCCAGTTCTCAATGTTCCGGCCCGGGTGCTCTTCTGAGAACTGAGAACCGGGAACTGAGAACTGCTTTCTGCTATCGTAGAAATTCATGTTCACTGCACGACAAGAGCTCTTAAAGCTGCTGGCGCACAAATCATTTCGCCTGGGCGAATTCAACCTGTCGTCCGGGGGAACCAGCGACTACTACATCGACTGCCGCACCACTACGCTCGACGCGCGTGGCGCGCAACTGGTCGGCCAAGTCTTCCTCGAGGAAATGCGCGGCCAAGGCTGGCACGCCGACGCCATCGGGGGACTCACCCTGGGTGCCGACCCCATCGTCGTGGCCGTCGCCGTCATCAGTGGCACCCTGAACGGTTTCCTCGTGCGTAAAGCGGAGAAACACCACGGCACCGGCCAGCGCATTGAAGGTTTCCGCGAAAAAGGCGCGCGCGTGGTGATCGTGGACGATGTTTGCACCACCGGCTCCTCCACCGTGCAGGCCATCGAAGCCGCCCGAGAATTCGGCTTCAAAGTGGTCGGCGCGATGTGCCTGGTCGAGCGGGAGGATGCTCACGGACGTCCCCGTGTAGAAAAAGCTGCCTCGCCCGCAAACTTCATTTCGATCTTTACCGCGAATGATGTGCGAAAAGAGCACCTAGCAATTAGCACCAGGTGAGGTGACCAGGAGATGGAGAGTACCGGTGCTCGACTTGTAGCGCCGGCATCTTGCCGGCTGTCCCAAGGGCGTCCCGCCCTCGGCGGCCAAAGCCGTCCACCGGATAGCCGCCGAGACGGCGGCGCTACAACACGGGAACCAAGAACTGAGAACTAACGTGATCCAAACTCTAGAATGGACCGAATCCGGCGTAGTCTTCATCGATCAGACGAAGCTGCCCACCGAGGAAGTCTACGTAACCTGCACCACGCACCAGCAGGTAGCCGACGTGATCCGCAACATGGTAGTCCGCGGAGCCCCCGCCATTGGCGTGGCCGCTGCCATGGGCATCGCCCTGGGCGTGAAGAATTCCAAAGCGGAGAACGGCGCCGACCTCAAAAAAGATTTCGACCAGATTTGCGCGATTATCGGCCAGACACGGCCTACCGCCGTCAACTTATTTTGGGCGATCCGTCGCATGACGGAGAAGTTTGAAACTCTCCGCATCCGGCCTATCAAGCAGATCCAACAAGCATTGATCGAAGAGGCCCAGCGTATGCACGCCGAAGACATCGCCGCCAACCAGGCCATGGGACGCCATGGCGCCACGCTCATGCCGTCGAGCGGCGGCGTGCTCACCCACTGCAATGCTGGAGCGCTCGCCACCGCCGGCTATGGCACTGCGCTCGGCGTCATCCGGGCAGCCGTTGAACAGGGCAAGAAAATTCACGTCTATGCCGACGAGACGCGTCCCTTTCTACAAGGCTCGCGCCTCACCGCGTGGGAGTTGATGAAGGACGGCATCCCCACCACCGTCATCTCTGACAATATGGCGGGAGCCATGATGCAGCAAGGCAAAATCGGAGCCATCGTCGTCGGCGCCGACCGCATCGCCGCCAACGGAGATGTGGCCAACAAAATCGGAACGTATACGGTAGCTGTTCTGGCAAAAGAACACGGCATCCCGTTCTACGTCGCGGCGCCGATTTCTACGGTCGATCTCGCCACGCCCGATGGAAGCAAGATTCCCATCGAGCAACGCAACGCCAGAGAAGTCACGCACATTGGCGGCAAGCAAATGACGCCCGACGGAGTTCAGATCGAAAATCCTGCGTTCGACGTAACGCCCGCAAAATACGTAGCCGCCATCATCACCGAACGCGGCATTGCGCGCGCGCCGTATGAGCAGTCTCTGAGTGCGTTAGCGCGCCAGAGTCAGGAAACTCGCTAACGTCGAGACTCGCGGCAGGACATCGCTTTTCGCGTGGCCGTCGTGCGACACTCTGGATTGCGCGCTTCAGTGAGCGCCTTCAGGAAATATCATTCATGCGCATTGTTATCGCGGGCGGTGGAACGGGCGGGCACGTGATTCCGGCGCTGGCCATCGCTCAACAGCTTAAAAAACAGCTCGGCGCCGAGGTTCTTTTCATCGGGACGGCTCGCGGCATCGAGACGCGGCTGGTGCCGCAGGCGGGGTTTCCTCTGGAACTGATTCAGGTCGGTGCGCTCAAAAATGTCAGCCTGATGACGCGGGCGAAGACAATGTTTGATTTACCGCGGGCGATCGCGGCTTCGGCGCGGATGCTCTCGGCCTTCGATCCCGAAGTAGTGATTGGAGTCGGAGGCTACGCCTCGGGACCGGCGATGGTGGCGGCGATTCGTCGTCGTCTTCCTACGCTCGCTTTTGAACCGAACGTCGTGCCGGGATTTGCCAATCGCATGATCGCCCGCTGGGTTTCGGCGGCGGCGGTGCACTTTGAAGAGACTTGCCGGTATTTTCCCAACTGCCGGGTAACGGGCGTTCCGGTGCGCGAGGCGTTTTTTTCTATTCCCTCAAAGGCTGGCGGCGCACCCACTCTGTTGGTATTTGGCGGCAGCCAAGGGGCGCGGGCTATTAATCAAGCGATGATCGAGTCGCTGGCTGGCCTGCGCGATCGGGTACCCGGGATCCACATCATTCATCAGACGGGGCAGCGCGACTACGATCATGTGCTAGCCGCTTACCAGCAATCAGGAATCTCGGGCGAGGTCCACAAGTTTATTGACGATATGCCGGGCACGTTCGGCCGCGCGGATTTGCTGGTCTGCCGTTCGGGCGCGAGCACGGTTGGGGAGATTACCGCGGCGGGTAAGCCCGCC
Organism: Terriglobales bacterium; assembly: GCA_035272625.1. Lineage (GTDB taxonomy): Bacteria > Acidobacteriota > Terriglobia > Terriglobales > Acidobacteriaceae > Acidiflorens. Next base: position 36,387 of record DATEQN010000041.1, read on the forward strand.
ATTTTCGTGCCGTTTCCGGCTGCCGCCGATGACCATCAGAATGTGAATGCTCGGGCGCTGGAACGAGTGGGCGCCGCGGTGGTGGTCGAAGAAAGTAATCTGGGCGCGGCTTATCTGGTCGATACGATTGCGGCGCTGATCGGCGATGCGGGGCGGCTGCGGAGTATGTCTGCGGCGGCGAAATCGCTGGCGCATCCCAAGGCGGTCGAGGAAATCGCGGAGATGGTGGTGCGGTTGGCTGGCGGTGAGTAGAAGATTGGCGGGTATTCCGCAAGTTTAGGCTGTCATCCTGAGCGAAGCGAAGGACCTGCTTTCTTTATCACTGTGCAAGACAGCAGGTCCTTCGCTTCGCTCAGGATGACAATATGAATTTGTCATCAGTGTCCTCGGTGTCTTGCCGGTTTAAATCGTCTATCATCAGCTTTCATTCGGGGATTAGGTTTTCATGTTCGCCAAGATTCAGCGCATTCATTTTGTCGGTATCGGTGGCATCGGCATGAGCGGGATTGCCGAAGTGCTGCTGAATCTTGGCTACCGGATTTCCGGGTCGGACCTAAGAAATTCGGCGGTCACGCAGCGGCTCGCCGCTTTGGGCGCGGTCATTTTTGAGGGACACGCTGCCGCCAATATCGTTGGCGCCGACGTTGTTGTTACCAGTTCCGCGATTTCGGTCGATAACCCCGAAGTTACCGAAGCTCGGCGGTTGCATGTTCCGGTGATTCAGCGTGCGGAGATGCTGGCCGAACTCATGCGCCTGAAATACGGCATCGCGATTGCCGGCATGCATGGAAAGACGACCACGACTTCGATGGTCGCGGCCGTGCTGGCCGCTGGCGGCCTCGATCCCACGGTCGTGGTCGGAGGGCGAGTGGACGCGATGGGATCGAACGCGCGCCTGGGCAAGTCGCAATATCTGGTCGCTGAAGCGGACGAAAGCGACCGGTCGTTCCTGAAGCTGTCGCCGATTCTTTCGGTAGTCACGAACATTGACCGCGAGCACATGGACTGCTACCGCGACATGCGCGACGTCCGCCGGACGTTTCTCGAATTCATGGAGCGCGTTCCGTTTTACGGCATGGTGGTCGGCTGCAATGACGACTTGGTGCTGCGGCGCCTGTTGCCGCGCGTCCATCGGCGGGTGACCACGTACGGGACGAGCCTGGGGTCGGATTTCCTGATTAGCATGGGGGCGTCGCTGGGTGCTGGAGAGCACAGCCCGCTCATTCGCTTCGAGGTGGCTTATAAGGAGAAAGATCTCGGAGCGTTTACGCTGCACGTGCCGGGCACGCACAATGTTTTGAACGCGACGGCGGCCATTGCGGTTGGCACTGCGCTCGACATTCCGGCGGAGAAGATTCGTTCCGCGCTTGACGGTTTTCGCGGTGTGGACCGACGTTTCCAGCTCAAAGGCAAGGCCTCCGGTGTCAGCGTGATTGACGATTATGGGCACCATCCCACGGAAATCCGGGCGACGCTGGCGGCGGCTCGGCAGTGCGGATTTCGGCGCGTGCATGTGATCTTCCAGCCGCACCGGTTTACTCGCACTCGCGACCTGATGGATGAGTTTGCGGCTGCATTTGACGATGCCGACACGCTTTGCCTGCTCGACATTTATCCGGCGAGCGAGAAGCCGATCGAAGGCATCACGGCAGAAGCGCTTGCCAGCCGCATCGTTGGGGCAGGGAAGCGGGGCGTCGCGTATGCTCCTTCTTTTTCTGACGCCGTTGCATCGGTTGCCGCGCTGGCGCAACCGGGCGATATGGTTCTAACGCTGGGCGCGGGCAGTGTCTCGCAACTGGGAGCGATGCTACTGGAGAAACTGGAGAGCGCGAACCAACTTGGCACTGTCTCGATTCGCGAAAACCAGTTATAGTAATTTTGCTCAGCGGTTTTCTGTCGACAACTGACTCGAACGAGTGGCGCGGAAATCAAGTTCCACCGCGATACAGGAAGAATTGTATCCGCTTGCCGGCGATGTTTATCAGCATCGGGCTCCCGAGCGGGAACCTTTCGACGACTCGCGGCTCGTCGATCTGGAAGCGGAGCAGGAATCTCCGTTCCTGCGTGGGCAAAAGCGCGTCTCGGTACGGCGCGGATCGCTTCCCAAAAAGACTGCTACCCGGCTGATGTGGGCTGCCCTGGCACTCATACTTTTTGCAATTCTGGGAGCTGCCGGCATGGGCCTCTACGGCTACGGCAAGCACTCGTGGCGTTTTCGCATCAATTCCAGCGATCAAATTGAGGTCTCCGGCGCCGAGCACGTCGCGCACGCACAAGTCATGGAAGTGATGGGCGGAGATATTGGCCGCAACATTTTTTTCGTCCCGCTGGCCCAACGCAAACAGCAACTGGAGCAGATTCCGTGGGTAGAATCGGCGAGCGTGATGCGCTTCGTCCCCAATCGCCTGCGTATCGAGATTCATGAACGCACGCCGGTGGCGTTTGCCCGCATCGGCTCGCACATTGCGCTGATCGATGCCGGGGGCACGCTGATGGATCTTGCTCCGGGTGGCAAGCGCAAATACTCGTTTGCCGTGATTGCGGGCATGAATGCGGGCGAACCGCTCTCCACTCGTGCGGCACGGATGAAGAATTACAACGAACTGGTTCGTGAACTCGATGCCAGCGGCGCGCATTACTCGCAGGAACTGAGCGAGGTGGATCTCAGCGACTCCGAGGATGTGAAGGTGCTGGCCTCCGATGCCAACGGCGAAGTGCTGGTGCATCTCGGGTCGGGGAATTATCTGCAGCGCTACAGAACTTACGTGACCCACGTGCAACAATGGCGGCAGCAGTTCGACAAGCTCGAGTCGGTGGATTTGCGCTACGATGGCCAGATCATCGTGAATCCCGATCTCAACGGGATGGCGCGGCAGCCGGCCTTGACGCCAGCGGCAGCCAAAGCGGCGATGGCCGCGGGAGTGAAAACCGCGGCGATCGTAAATTACGAAAAATATGTGACCCATCCCGCTCCGGCGGCTCCGGCGAAGAAGGACTCCAAGCCAAAGGCGACAAAACCCGCGACAAGAGCCACAGTTCATCATGCTCGCGCTAGACCAGCGCCCGTCAAACCAGCGCCGGTTAAACCAGCGCAAGTCAAGCCAGCGCCAGTTAATCAAGCCACGCTGAAACCGGATGGGAAGGCGTCGCCGGTCACTGCCGCGAAAAATACCGCAGTGGCGCATTCGGTTCCGTCCCCGCAGCCCTTGGCCGTCACCCTGGGCCAAAAGAAACCGAGCGCTGGAATTCCCAAGGAGACTCCGCAGAACTAACGATCATCATCATTATTATGCCGAGCCACGTGCCCAATTTTATTACCGCCATTGACGTAGGCAGCGCCAAGACTTCAGTCCTGGTGGCCGAGTTGAGCGAGAACGGAGTGCGTTATCGCGGCCACGGCATCAGCGAATCGCGCGGCCTGCGCAAGGGCGTGATTACCGAACTCGACAAGGCGGTCAGCAGCATTCAAAAGGCGGTGGAGCACGCGGAAGACGTGGCCGGCATTCCGATCGAGCGTGCGCTGGTGGGGATTGCGGGAGCGCACATCCGCGGGATGAACAGCCACGGCGGCATCAGCTTTGGCGTACGGTCGCGCGAAATCGGCCGCGACGAAATCCGCCAGGCCGTGGACAAGGCGCGCGCCGTGCCTTTGCCCGCCGATCGCGAAATTCTGCATTTGCTGCCGCAGGAGTTCATTCTCGACGATCAAACTGGAGTGCAGGATCCCACGGGCATGGTGTGCACCCGCCTCGAAGTGCGCGTGCACATTGTGACGGCTTCTTGCAGCGCTACGCAGAACCTGGTGACCGCGGTGAACCGCGCCGGTGTCCATGTGGACGACACCATCTTTGAGCCGCTCGCTTGCGCGGACTCGGTGTTGCGGTCGGACGAACGCGAACTCGGCGTCTGCCTTGTTGACCTCGGAGCCGGTTCCTGCGATCTGATCGTTTTCCAGCAGGGTGCGGTCGCACACACGGCGGTCATTCCTATCGGCGGCGACCACTTTACGAGCGATCTTTCGGTGGGCATGTGCACGGGGCTGGCAGACGCGGAGACCCTCAAGAAGAATTTTGGCAACGCGGTCCCGACGCTCATTCCCGAGGGCAACGAGGTCGAAGTGCCCTCGGTGGGAGACCGGCCCTCGCGCATGATGCCGCAGCGCATGGCTGGCGAGATTTTGGGGCCGCGCGCCCGCGAGCTTTTCGAGTTGCTGCGTGAGAACCTGCGCCATGCCGGCGTTCTGGAGCACTGCATCGCGGGACTCGTGCTCAGCGGCGGAGGGTCGCGGCTTCCCGGCATTCTCGACGTGGCGGAATCGGTGCTGCGGAAAGCGGCGCGTCTCGCGTGGCCAACGCCGATGGCGAAGATGCCGTCATTCCTGGCCGAGCCGGAGTTCGCGACCGTGTTGGGGATGCTGTATTACGGTCACCGCGCCCGCCTTGCCCGCGGCTTACAGGAACCGGGCTTTGGTTCGCGCATGAAGGCGCTGTTCGCCGGGAAGGGCGCGTAGGGGTTGTGATGGTGGAGGGACGGGCGTCTCGCCCGTCCGCCGGGCGGGGACGCTCGGCGCTCCACTGATGACTTGGCGGTTGAGAACTGGGTTTACGAGGTGAAGTTATGACTGAAGACAACGGACTCCGCATCTGCTTTAACGAAGAAGCGCGCAACGACGCTCGCATCAAGGTCATCGGTGTCGGCGGCGGTGGCAACAACGCGGTCAATCGCATGATTGATTCGGGGATGGAACACATCGAATTCATTGTGGCCAACACCGACCTGCAGGCTCTGCGGATGTCGCGCGCCGCCACCAAGATTCAACTCGGTGTGAAGCTGACCAACGGTCTGGGGGCCGGAGCCAATCCCGAGATCGGCCGCAAGGGGGCACTGGAAGATTCCGACAAGATCATCGAAGTCCTGGAAGGCGCCGATATGGTTTTCGTGACGGCGGGGCTCGGCGGCGGAACCGGCACCGGCGCGGCGCCGATTATCGCCTCGCTTGCCAGCGAAATGGGCGCGCTCACCGTCGCCGTGGTTACCAAGCCCTTTGCCTTCGAAGGCAAACGCCGCATGCAGCAGGCGGAGCGCGGCATCGCCGAGCTTATGGAGTCGGTCGATACCACCATCGTGATCCCCAACGAAAAATTGCTGGCCGTCGCTGAGAACGCGGGCTTCTTCGAATCTTTCCGCATCGCCGATGACATTCTTCGTCAAGGGGTGCAGGGAATCTCCGACATCATCACCATCCCGGGCATCATCAACCGCGACTTTGCGGATGTGAAAGCGATTATGGCGGGCATGGGCTACGCGGTGATGGGCACGGCAACCGCGACCGGCGAGCATCGCACCGTAGAGGCGGCGCAGCGCGCCATTGCCTCGCCGCTGCTCGAGGCGGGCGCGATCGACGGAGCCCGCGGCATTCTTATCAATATCACCGGCTCGAATTCGCTGAAGCTGGCCGAGGTGCAACAAGCTTGCACGATTATTCAGGGCGCGGCTCACGAGGATGCCAACATTATTTTCGGCGCGGTGCTGGACGAGAAGATGAAAGATGCGGTCAAGATCACGGTGATCGCAACCGGCTTTAAAGAGGGTGATATGCGTCGCCCGCGGCACCACGAAAATTATGATCCGGTCATAATGTCGCGCGAGGTGTCGCGCCACGTCTCTCATCAGCGCGATCGTTTTGATGAGCCTGAAACGGTGGCTGAGCCCGAGCCCATCTTCGAGCCAGAACCGGCCTTCGAGCCAGAGCCCACCCCCGTAGCCTTTCAGGAATCGGCGCCGGGTAATGCGTCGCATGCCGACGTGATTTCGCTCGATGCGATGCGTTCGACCGCTCCCACCTACCAGGCGGAGGATCTCGACGTGCCCGCCTTCCTGCGGAAACGCAGCGAAGTGATGTAAGGGAGGGCATCGCGGCCAGTGAAAGGGTCGGTCTGAACCGTCTCGTCCTGGGAATCTTGTGCGGAATTCCGCTTGCCCCCCGGAGATACGGCGTAGTAGTTTGAGCTGCTACTCTTCCAGCGAAATGGCGATCCCCACTTTGGAAGCGCCAGTACCGACTGCGCCAGTTGCGGGGTTGCTGCGACCCCGCATGCCGGAACTGGATACGATTCGCGGGATCGCCGTCCTACTGGTTCTTTTTTTTCATGGTTTCGGTTTTCGCTACGGTATTGAGGGTCTCTCGGGATTTCCCAAACTGTTTGTCGCAGCCACTCTACCTGGCTGGATCGGTGTAAATCTGTTTTTCGTACTCTCCGGATTCCTGATTACCGGCATCTTGCTCGATAGCAAGCCCAAGGCGGACTACTACCGGACCTTCTACACCCGACGTGCGTTGCGCATTTTGCCGCTGTATTACGCCGTGCTCCTACTCCTCGCCGTCTTGACACGAACCGGGTGGGTCAACCGTCAGGCATCCTGGGCGTTTCTGGGACTCAGCTTTTTCTATCTGTCCAACGTCACAGGGCTGTTTGGAGTACCGATGCAGTACGGTGTTTTGTGGTCCCTGGCGGTTGAAGAACACTTCTACCTGCTATGGCCCGCCGTCGTTCGCTCACTGTCGCGACACAGGGTCGCGGTTGTTGGAGTGGTCATTTGTATCCTCTGCCCGTGCTTGCGAGGCTTCTACTCCATTCGGGGCTACGACGCTGGTACGGGATATACCTGGCTGGTTGCGGACGGACTGGCGACCGGGGCTGTGTTGGCCGCTTTAGCTCGAAGTTCATGGGGAACGCGCGTTCGTATGTGGCGGGCCACCGGGATGCTTTTCGCAGCGAGCCTGATTATGTTCGGCGCGGGTTATCCATTCGGAATATTTCGCGCCAGCAGATTCCTGGGAGTGACTCTGCGGGAAACGGCGCTGAATCTTTTCTTTGCGGGGACGGTCGCATGGGCGCTTCTGGCGGGTACTTCCCGCTGGAAAGCGCTGGTTAACCGGCCGGTGCTGCAGTTCTCCGGGGAAATCAGTTACGGCGTTTACCTTATTCACATGCTGAGCTTTGACCTGGAGGATCGCCTTCTGGGAAATTTGTTTCCCAGCCTGTCCGCGGCTGGGGGACATTTTGGTTCTATGGTTTTGCTTTTCATTATCGCGGCCGGCTTCACGGTCGCGGTTGCCTATCTTTCCCGCTGGTATTTCGAAGATCCTTTCCTGCGGCTGAAGCGACGTTTCTGAAGAGCATGGTGCGGCAGCAGAGGCCGCCGTGCTGGCAGCTAATCGATTGCTGCACCAAGGTCTCTTCGCCCGGGGAATGGAGGACGGCTTCGGGGCGCATGCCCAACCCTGCAGCCCGCGAGGGCGCGCGGTGATAAAATTTCGGCCATGTCCGCACTTCGTGAACAGGCGCTTGGAATTATCAATGTGTGCAAAGTTGCGCACCAGCATTCCGTTGACCAACAAACCATCGCGATAGCCCAGGCGATCGTCGCGGAGGCCAGGGCTGCACTGCCGCACGACAAGGTGCTGGCCGCTGCCACCTTGGAGGATCCCGTTACCTTCTGGTCTTCCGTTCAGGCCGCAATGGAAGTAGTCGCGAACAGCCTGCCGCCGAAGGAAGTGGCAGCGGCGGATTGAAAGACGAAATCCGCCCAGCAGCGAAAGGCCGAAGACAGAGGGGCCACGTCTTCTTAAATTAACTTCATCTGCTTGGGCTCGGCCGTAGTGATCCGCACGCGCTCGACCCGGCGATCGGTCGAGTCAAGGACTTCGAACCTCAGGCCTTCGTCTTCGATGACTTCGCCTTTTTTTGGAATTCGTCCGGCGAGTTCGCTTACCAGGCCGGCTATGGTGGAGGATTCGTGGCCTTCGGGGCGCATTCCGAAAAGTTCATCCAGGCGGTCGACATCCATGTTGCCGGTGACTATGTAGGAATGGTCGTTTTCCTGTACGACCTGCGCTTTCTCGTGCTCATCGCCGATTTCGCCGACTATCTCTTCTACCAGGTCTTCGATGGTTACCAGGCCGGCCACTCCTCCGTATTCATCCACTACGATCGCCATGCGAATGTTACTGCGCTGCATCTCGCGCAGCAGATCACTTACTAACTTGCTTTCCGGGACGAAGTAAACATCTTTGCGCATGAGGCTGGCCACGGTGCGCGTGTGCGCCTCGGAGTCGGGCACTTGCAGCACATCCTGGGTGTAGAGAAGGCCTTTGATATGGTGAATCGAACCTTCGTACACCGGGATGCGCGAGAAATGCTTGCCCCTGAGTAACTCGACCACCTGCTCGACGGTGTAGTCCGACGGGACCGCGACCATCTCGGGCCGCGGCTTCATGGCTTCGCGAACGGTCTTGCCGCTGAACTCCACTACCGACTGAATCAGCTCGCGATCGCCTTCCTGGATGATGCCTTCTTCCTGTCCCGCTTCAATCAAGGCGTCGACGGCTTCGGAGGAAGTTTCCGGTTGCGCGTCGGCGTGCTCGCGGGTCAGGGCGGCTACCGACTGACAGAATCCGAGCACCAGCGTCACCGGCAGAACCAGGTAGATGAGCGTGCGCAAAAGCAGGACCCAGTCCGCCAGCCAGCGTCCGCGGGATCGCGAGAAAAAAACGAAGGGCAGCAGGCGGTTGAAAATGATGATGATCAGGACCAGGCTGAGCGTGGCTTCCAGGACTTCGTAGATGCTCCAGGCGCGGTCGCGAAATACGGTGAAGCCGACGATCATGGCGATGGCCGCGGTGACCAGTTGCGTCAGAATGGCCATGGAGAGCGAAGCGCGGGCGCGGGTTACTCCGAGGCGCGGTTCGACAATCTGCTCGAAGGCGTCGATGTTGTCCTGGAATTCGCGCGAGAGAAACTTGCCGATTTCCTGGTAAAGACGGTCGACGTAGGAGACCAGCGTCAGCAGGCCGAACAGGAGCGCTAGAGCAATGCTGACGCCGATCATGGTTACTGTTTCCTCCCCGTGCGCTCGGTCGTTGTCGTTGTCCTTGCCCTTGCCCTTTCAATCAGGCCCAGCGGGAGGTGGAGTTTCGCGCGCAACTGTTTTTCGCGCCTGGCCATCTGTCCATTGTCGCACTCATGATCGTAGCCGCGCAGATGCAGGACGCCGTGCAACACCAGAATCTTCACTTCCTGGGCGGGCGAGTGTCCGAGTTCATGCGCATTTTTCGTTGCGATTTCGGTGGAGATGGCGATTTCGCCGGCGAATTGTTTTTGGGCGTCGGGTTCGGCGGGAAATGAAAGCACATCGGTGGGCTTGTCTTTCCCGCGGAAACGGCGGTTCAGGGATTTCATCTCGGTGCTGGATGTGAGGAGCACGTTGACCTTGCCCTTTAATCCGGCGGCGCGGCGGGCGCGCGCCAGGAAACGGTTGAGCGCCAGGTCGGTCAGGTCCGCGACGCGCTTTTGCACGATGACCAAGTTCCCACCAAACGGTCATGCTGAGCGAAGCGAAGGACCTGCTGTCTTGTTGGTGCCAGCAGACAGCAGGTCCTTCCCCTTCGACGAGCTCAGGGTCAGGATGACGATCCAAGTTCTTATCGCGCTAATTGCGCAGGCGCGGCTCGTCCGACGTTGGTAAAGGCGCTGGCCGCGGAACGGTGTTGTTTTCCGCTGGTGGCGCGGCGGACTTCGTTTCCAGTAGCGACAACTGCTGTTCCGCCAGCCGCGTTTTGTGCTCATCGTAAGCGCGAATGATCCTCTGCACCAGATGATGACGCACCACGTCGCTTTCGTCGAAGTGCACGAAGGCGAGGCCGTTTACACCTTGCAGAATTTCGACGGCTTCGATCAGACCGCTGCGGCGCGCGGTGGGCAAGTCGATTTGCGTGACGTCGCCGGTGATCACCGCTTTGGAATTAAATCCCAGGCGGGTCACGAACATCTTCATCTGCTCGGAGGTTGTGTTCTGCGCTTCGTCGAGGATGACGAACGAATCGTTCAGCGTGCGTCCGCGCATGAAGGCGATGGGCGCGATCTCGATAATATTTTTTTCCAGATAGCGCTCGACGCGCTCGGGGTCGAGCATGTCGAAGAGCGCGTCATATAAGGGCCGCAGATAGGGATCGATCTTCTCCTGCAGCGTGCCGGGGAGAAAGCCGAGACGTTCGCCGGCCTCGACCGCGGGGCGCGCCAGAATGATGCGGTTGACCTGCTTGTTGAGCAGCGCCGAGATGGCCATGGCGACGGCGAGATAGGTTTTGCCGGTGCCGGCGGGGCCGACGCCAAACACCATGTCATGCGTTTCGATGGCTTCGAGGTAGCGGCGCTGATTGGGGCTTTTCGGCTGCACCGTCCGCCGCCCAAAAGACCGCTGGCGTCCGGCTTCGGCCAGTCCGCGCAGAGTCACGTTAGGATCGCCGACGACCACGCGCAACATGCTGCTTAGGTCTCCGTTCATGAATTGGTGGCCGGTCTTCCGCAGATGCTCGTAATCGGCGAATAATTGTTCAGCGCGGGCTACGTCGCGAGGCGCGCCTTCCAGTTCAATGCGATCGGAGCGCAAATCGATATTGATGTTCAGGCCGTCTTCGAGCACGTGGAGATTTTCATCGCGCGTGCCGAACAGGGTTTCGATGTTTGGGCTGAGTTCAATGTTTTTTTTCATTCAGGATTGTGACGCCGCCTCCAGCAGCATGGACCGGGCTCACTGGTCGTCGTAAGGATAAGATGTGGGTCACGGGGAAGTGGTTTATGGGGAAGGTGCTTTGCCGGATTCAGGCGAATCTGCGCCGGCGTTTTTGCACGCAAAGAGATACGGGGAAATGTGGAGCGGACCGGATTGCGCACCCCGACGACGGGGCGGTTACCAACCATTTGAAACCAGCGTAGCGCGGGCGGGGGGCGGAGTCAATGGGAAGCCCGTTCTACCGCAGAGCGCGTATCGGTGAAACTCGAACTGGTCTCATAGATGGTTTCGGGTAGGGCACGGCGCTAAACCGTGCCGCTCAGACCAATAGGAAATGCGGGCTTTAGCCCCTGAGGGCCCCACAGCCAGATCCGAGAACCAGTTGTGGGACCAGTTCGAGCCTCCGGAACCTCTTGCCGACGCGCGGACATGAACCTAGCCGAATTGCGATGCGCCGTTGCGTGGTAACATCTCGCCGTGGCGATTAGCGATACAGACCCTTCGGCGGCGGCGCTCCAGTTGCAGATTCAGCGCGCTATGCCGGGAGAACAGCGTCTTCTCCTGGCGTTCGAAATGAGCCTGTTCGCCCGTGAGCTCGCGAGGGAGGGGATACGGCGAGACCATCCCGAGTGGACAGAGGCGCAGGTCGCGCGGGAACTGTTAAGGCTGGCGTTCCTCCCGGCGCCGTTACCGGCCGGGCTGCGGTGGCCGGGCTAAGATTGCCGGACTAAGGTTGCCGGACTAAAATGAGTGTCCCGGACGTATTCCGCAGAATCACCTCGGCGCTCGATCACGCGGGCATCGGCTACATGCTTTCCGGTTCATTCGCCAGCGCCCACTATGGCGCCCCGCGCTCCACACAGGACATTGATCTCGTTTATCGAAGCCACTCCCGCGGAGTTGCGAGCGTTCGTCGAAGCGCTATCGGGCAACGAATACTACGCCGACTTAGACTCGGCACTGGGAGCTCATAAGCGGCAGTCCATGTTCAATGTAATCGACCTGGCCACTTTGTGGCGAGCGCCGAGGACGTAGTCATCTCGAAGCTGGAATGGGCAAAACTGGCGCAGTCGCGGCGGCAGATAGAGGACGCGGCGGCTATTTTGAGAGTGCGAGGGGACGCGCTGGATCACTCCTACTTGGCAAAGTGGATCGACGATCTGGGTTTGGTGGACGAGTGGGGAGAGGCACGGCGTGTGGCGGGGACCTCGGGATCGAAGTGAGGCGCCGCCTCGCCACCTAGCGCAGACAGCTACAAAAAGGTCCGTACCAAGATGGAGGTTGATTTCGCCTTTCAGCTTCGATTTAATAATCCGCCATGGCCTGGGAAACCAAAGATAAAGTGCAAGCTACCATTGCATGCACTTCGATTGCGATTTCGCTGTTCACCTTCACGATCGTTGAGCAGCATCGCATCGAGGAGCAGCGGGATAAGCGCGCCATGAATTATCGTTTGGAACAACCCACTCGCTAAGGATTCCGACCACCCGTGATCCGGTTTGTTTACTCACCTTCGCGCTTGGCCTCTGGCGCGCTAGCCCACACCGCCCGATCCTTAGCCCAATCGCGTAACGTTTCAATCTCCTCGGCCCGCGTGATCGACAGCGGGACGGTGGACGAAAGCGCACCGAGCAGGTCCCCGTTGCTCAGTTCCTGTTTGCGGGCGAAGGCCGCGTAGAGGGCGGTTTGCACGGCGGATTCAATTTCCGCGCCTGAGAAGCCTTTGGCTGCGGCAGCAACCCGGTCCAAGTCGTAGTCGCCCGGATTGCGTTTGCGCTTGGTCAGTTGGATCGCGAAGATTTGATTGCGCTCGGCCACGCTGGGCAAGTCCACGAAGAAGAGTTCATCGAAGCGTCCCTTGCGAATCAACTCCGGCGGCAGCACGGTTACGTTGTTGCAGGTGGCGGCTACGAATACAGCGGGCTTGCGCTCCTGCATCCAGGATAGAAACGACGCCAGCAGGCGCGACGAAACTCCTGCGTCGGCGGAGGCGGAATCGGGCCCGCTCCCGGCGAAGACTTTTTCCAGCTCGTCGATCCACAATACGCAAGGCGCGAGGCCCTCGGCTACCTTGAACACTTTCTGGATTCGCTTTTCGGTCTCGCCTATGAATTTGTCATAGATTGCGGCGGTATCGAACTTCACCAGCGGAATATCCCATTCGCCGGCGATGGCACGGGCGCACAGACTCTTGCCGCATCCCTGCACACCGAGAATGATGACGCCTTTTGGCGGATCGAGGCCGAACTGGAGGGCCTGCGCATCCCAGGAATTTCGCCGTTGCGCGAGCCAGCCTTTCAGATTCTCCAGGCCGCCTACGCTGGCCATGTTGTTGCTCGCATCCACAAATTCCAACATCTCGGAGCGCTTCAGCAGAGCCTTCTTCGCTTCCAGAACATCGGTGACGCAGTCCGGCGAAAGGGCGTAGCGCGTTACCACGGCTTGCGAAATCGCTCTTTCTGCTTCCTCTTCGGTCAGGCCGAGAAGGCTCGCCGCCAGAGTATCGAGCCCCGCGGCATCAAGTTTTCTTTGCACGGTATGGGTTTTGCCGATGCGGACTAGGGTCTCGTCCACAATCTGCCGGAGCCGTTGACGATCCGGAAGCGGCAAGTCGAAGAACTCGACCAGTCCCGCCAGTTCCGGAGGAATCACCACGCGAGGGCCGGTGATAATGACCGTTCGGCGGTTGGTTGAAAACTTCTGGGCCACATCGCGCAGCCTGCGAACGACCACGGCGTCCTCCAGGTGCCGGTGAAAATCCTTGAGGATGAACGTCGCCTCGATCGAAACGGCTTCCAGATTCCCCAGCATCTGGGCGGGCTCCTGACTGTGATAGATTGCTTTGGAGTTCTGTTCGGAATCGGTTTGCCGAGCCGGATCATAGCCGCCGGGCGGTAATGCGTCTTCGAACTGCAGGTCGGGCGAGTTGGTTCCGGAGCGGGCCAGGCCGCTGGCGATCGTCCACTCAAATGTCGCGAGGTTGAGATCGCTGCAGGCCACCCGAACCATACGCACCGCGCGCAGTTCCTCGACCGTCTCAATGACGACGATCGGGGTTGAAGAGTTGATGAGAACCTTCAGCCGGTCCATCGGATTTGTGGACGACTTTTGGGGCGGAACTACAGGCGACCTTGCGAGCGAGTTCATATCTGTTTGACCCAACGCGACTTGCTGCCTTACAATAATATCTTCGGTACCCACCGGAACATCTTCCTAGCGCAATCTAGGACAAACAAAGGTAATCGAGCCGCATGGCAAACCATTTTTCGGCGCTGAAACGCGCCCGCCAGACAACCAAACGAACCGTCCGCAACCGGGCCAACTCTTCGCAACTGCGCACCGCTCTGCGGAGCATGCGCGAGAGCCTGGAAAAGGGCGAGAAGACCAACGCTATCGCGACCTACCGGCAAACCGTGTCGGCGCTCGACAAGGCAATCCAGAAGGGTGTTTTGCACGAGAACACGGCGTCGCGCTACAAGTCCCGCCTTTCGACGCGGCTCAACGCTCTGAAATAGGTGTCGAAGAGGCCGGGGAAGAAAGTCAGCACCTCAGCCCCTGAAGGGGCTACTGATTCGAAAAGACTTGCGGTATCGCTGAACCGATTCCCTGATGCGCGGCCAGATTCTTCAGAGCAGGGGGGCGAGTGCCGCGAAGGTAATCCACTGGGTCGTAAATTGTTCTTGACCTCCCCTAGCGGTTTGTTATACTTAGGCGTTCTCAGGACATTAAAGCAGTTTCTGCCGGTCCCGACGAACCTCCGCCCGCGTTGAGGCAACTCCTTAAGAATTGAGCAACTTTCGGGTAGGGCGGGGCATCTATTTGGGTAATTCAGGCAAATCCCTTTGAACTCGGCCCGAATTGCAGTTTGGCTGACCGTACTCGACCATCATCCAGTGTGTGCCAGTGGGCGGACGATGGGACCGTCGCCGAAAATTATCCCTGTTGAAGGAGAACGACCGAACATGCGCTCCGATCGTGTATTTGACGCGCTCCATACTTTGCGGAACCGGTATATGCTCTGCCAGCTTGCCTCGAAGGCAACGCGCAAGTTTCATAAGCCGAACACCCGCATTCAAGAAACCATGAATGATGTTTTTGACAAAATCGCCGATGCGGAACGTCATGACATCCTGAGCGAACCCGAGAACTTTGCCGAAGCACAACGGCGAGCTGCTTAAGCGGCTCCGCCGTGTGCCCGCACGGCGGCAAAGCAATTTAGTCCCGAGAGAATCCCTCCCGAAGAAAACCATCCACGTAGGTAAATATGACCATTGCAGAACTCAAAGAAAAAAACATTACCGAGCTGACCAAGATCGCCCGATCGTTGGAGCTGCCCGGCGCCAGCGGACTCCGCAAACAGGACCTAATCTTCAAGATCCTGCAGGCGCAAAGTGAAAAAGAAGGACACATCTTCGCCGAAGGTGTGCTGGAG
>DATEQN010000042.1:0-2859 GCA_035272625.1 Terriglobales bacterium
CTGGAGCTCATGGGAGTCCTCCTGAGAACACTCTTCTATCCGTTGTTGGGGACAATATCTCCACAATTGGAAACTGTCAAGCTCGAATGAGACATTGTGTCGGTAGCACATGATATGTCCGGTTGAGATAGCACGTGATCTGTCCGCTTTGCAGGCGGCGAGGGTAGGAGACCATGGCAAGCATGGAGTCTTACTCGAAGGCCGCGATGGAGCGGGCGATGAAGGTACAGGAAGTGATTTTGCGGGCGATGGCGAAGAAGATCACCTGGTGGCAGGCGGCGGAGATTATCGGCATCAGCGATCGGCAGATGCGGCGCTGGCGCGAGCGACTGGAAGAGTTCGGTTATGACGGATTGTTCGACCGGCGGCGGGGACAGCCTTCCCCCAAGCGAGTTCCTCTGGCCACAGTAGAGCAGGTCTTGGGACTGTATCGGGATCGCTATTTCGATCTGAACGTGCAGCATTTTCACGAGAAGCTGGGCGAGCACGGGATCGAGCTGAGCTACACCTGGGTGAAACAAGCGCTGCAGGGGGCCGGACTGGTAGCGCGCGGGCGCAAACGCGGAGTGCATCGCCAGCGACGGGCGAGGCGGCCGCTGCCTGGCATGCTGTTGCACATCGACGGCAGCCGTCATCAGTGGTTCCAGGACGAACGCTGGTACGACCTGATCGTGATTCTGGATGACGCCAGCAGCGAGATCTACTATGCCCAACTGGTGGAAGAAGAATCGACGGCGACGGTGATGGCCGGGTTGCGGGAAGTGGTCGAGCGCAAGGGATTGTTCTGTGCCTTGTACAGCGACCGGGGTAGCCATTTTTGGCTGACGCCGAAGGTGGGCGGCAAGGTCGATCCCCATCGGCTGACCCAGGTGGGACGGGCCTTGCGCGACTTGGGAGTGCAGATGATTCCGGCTTATTCACCGCAAGCGCGTGGACGTAGCGAACGCAACTTCGGGACCTGGCAGGGACGCTTGCCGCAGGAGCTGCGGCTGCACGGCATCACCACGGTAGAGGCGGCGAATGGGTTTCTGCGCGAGCACTACATCGGCCAGTTCAACGCTCGCTTCCAGGTGGCGCCGGCCCAGCGTGGCAACGCGTTTCTCCCGTGCCCGCGCAGCAAGGACCTGGACCTGATCTTCTGCCTGCAGTTTGAGCGGACGGTGAACCGCGACAACACCGTCAGCTTTCAGAACCTGCAGCTGCAGATCGAGCGAGTGAGTTGGAGAGGCACGCTGGCGGGTTGCAACGTGATGGTTCACCAGCACCTGGATGGGAGCATCAGCCTCACCCACGGACCGCACCGGCTGGGCTGTTATAGCGCCCAAGGTGCAGCCCTCACGACAACGCAAAACGCGGCGCAAAACGCTGTGGAAAAGACGCACCGTGGAAAAGTCAGAAGAACGACTTTTCCCCCGCGCTTGGAAATCCCGCCAAGTACGCGGGATTCCCACTTTCCCACAGCGACCACGGCGGCTGGATGATGAGGAAAGTCAAAAACCAAAACCGGACATTTCACTTGCTACAAAAAGCGGACATTTTAACTTGCTAACAACAAAGTGCAGTACGCAGTCATCGTCGAGATCATGGGGCTGCAAAGCGGCAGCCTCTTCACTCCGGCGTCCGAGGCAGGCAAGAAGCAGGACGAAAGTATCAAACGGCGCTTTCAATCTGCCGATGATGCCAAGGCTCTGCTGCGGGGTTAGCTCAGTCCTAACGACCTTGCGACCGTGGGCCTCGGCTAGTGCTATTTTGTCCAGCCAACCGTGCGGACGCACGATGTACTGGTTCTGCACCGAGAGACGGTTCTATTCGACGGATGCAACAGGCAGCCCGTCCAACTGCTTCAGGGCAAGTACAGGCTGTCTAGACCAAAGAGCGCATAGAAAGGGAGCAACTGAGCAGATGAAAAAAGCCGCCGCAATCTACGTCCGAGTGAGCACACCCGACCAGCATGTCGAAAGTCAGTTGTACGATCTCCGAGAGTTGGCGGCACAGCGAGGATTCGAAGTTGTACACGAATATGAAGACCGTGGTGTTTGTGGAAAAAAGGCACGCCGTCCGGGGCTCGATCTGCTCATGGCGGATGCGCGGCGGGAAAAGTTTTCTGTGGTGCTGGTCGCGGCTTTCGACCGCATTGCGAGGAGCACTCGGAATTTTCTACAAGTGATCGACGAGTTGGACGGTATGGGAATTGAGTTCATCTCACGGCGAGAAAACGTCGATACCAGCGGGCCGATGGGGCGTCTTTTCGTGACGATCATCTCCGCGATTGCGGAACTGGAAAGGTCACTTGTGGTGGATCGGGTCAAATCGGGAATGCGCCGGGCGAAACTGGAGGGTCGGCAGATCGGGAGATCGCGGCTAGATGTGAATCGGGAGCAAGTCGTCATTGACCGCCGCTCGGGGATGTCCCTGACGCAGGTCGCGAAGAAGCATGGGATTTCACGGGCGAGCGTGTGCCGCCTGATGAAAGAGGCGAACGACGATTGCAATCTCGCCATTGCAATTTCGAGTGGAGACGCCGGGCTAGAGGCTCGGCTCTAAAGGCAACGTGAAGACTGGGGGCAAATGATGCAAATCGGTAAGCCGTTGCGAACCATCGTCGTGGAGCCGCTTGAACTGCCGGTGGAACAGCCGACCCGCGAACCTGAGCCCGAGCCGATTCAGTCGCCAGAGTCGGAGCCCGAGCAGGTGCCAGCCACCCGATGACCGTTCCCGACTACATCTCGCCGATCATCGGCTACCGCGTCTGGCGGTGGGATGACGCTGGGCTCAGGTCGCTCAACGGCAAGCCATGGTCTCCGTGCAAGCCGCTGGCGGCGAAATGCGGGGCCGGGAAAGCGCATGACGCCCACGAGG
>DATEQN010000043.1:0-62924 GCA_035272625.1 Terriglobales bacterium
CCGACGCGCTTCCTTGCAGCAATTTCACCAAACCAACCACCAGCAGAATTACCGGCCAGGTGCGGTGAAAGCCAAGGCCCGACTCGTGCAGGTTCTGCAGCAGGAACAAGACGCCGATGGTGAAAACGATTACTGGCCCCATAATCCGCCGGGTGCGGCAGCGTGCACATTGGCAGCCTGCCGCCGCCGCAAACGCGTTCTGCATCCCCTCGGGAAAGCCGCGGCTCGCCAACCTCTCCTTCACTTGAGCTGGATTTGGCCTCGGACCTAGCAAGCCCCAGTTGCGAGCGAACATCCAGCCGCCGACGAAGATCAAAATCAATGGCCAGAAGCGATCCAGTCCGAATTCGGTTAGGCCCAGGGTATGCAGCAGGAAGAGCACACCCAGCAAAATGAGCACGATCGCCCCCATCGGGATCTTGCTGGTCTCGATCTTCGCCCCGCCGCCAAACGTCGACGCCAGGCCGAACGGATCCGGGATCGGTTGCGCCATCTGGATCGCCTTCGCCGAGCGCACCGCGTCAATAATCTGGTACACATAAAAGAACATTATCCCCAGGATGCAGATCACACTGAGAGCGTCATTGTGCTGGCTGTCCCCGGCGTTCGCCCCCGCGATGAGCAATCCAAAGATCGCCAGATGCGCCAGTCCTTTCGCATATTGCCCGGTGTAAACGGCGCCCACGCCAAAGGGAAAGAATCCAGCCAAAATGCCCGCCACAGTCGGATTCGGTCCGCTGCCACTTCCAACAGACGGGGGCGGTGCTGGAACCTGTCCCGTCGCCGCGGAGGAGAAGCCGCCGGAGACGAATCCCGAAGCACCAGAAGGAGTCCCCGCCGGAACGCCTTCCATCTTTGCTCCCAGGCAATCCTCGCAATAGATTACGCCCCGCACCGGACGTGTACAGTTCGCGCACAGTGCCTTTCCGCAAGTGCGGCAATAGGCCACTGCCGACGCATCAGCATGATTGGCGCAGTTCATACAAACCTCCGATTCGTAGTCGCGGTCACCGCCACCGTCATGGCAGGAGGAGCATCCCCCGCCCCATCACGCAAAACCGGCGTGATGGGGGCCCCGGACTGCAGCGCAGCTAAAACCGGCTGATTGTATTCCTGGGAATAGTTACGATCCTGTCTCTGGTCTGGTTGCCCACTGGTGTTGTTCTTTTGATTTTCTTTCGGTTGCTCGGGCCCGGGCTCGGCGGGAGGGTTAGCCCGCTTCAGCTCGCGCACCTTCGATTCGATCTCGTACACAAAACGGATATTGTCGTAGTACTTCACGACTTTGATTTGCGCTTCATTGTAAGCATGCCGCAACGCCGCCGGCCGCAGGTCGACCTTCGCCACGTCCGACGCCTTCACGCCGGCGAAGTTCAGCACCAGCGAAAACGAGAAGAAGATCATCCCGAACGACATCGCAAACCGCGGCTGCCGCACAAAGGCCGCCAGGGGCGTGAAGAAGGAATCCCACCGCTCCCGCAACCGCTCTCCGAACGGAGTCGTTCTGCCGTCCGCCGCAACTGCCAGCGGCCGCGTGCTGCTGACTCCGCTGGTGGCCGCCAGAATGTTATGCACCAGATGCGCCGGAGGCTCGACCGGCTCGAGCGACCGCAGCCACTGCTGCCCCGCCTGCACCTCCGCAAACAACGGACCGCAAATCGCGCAGACGCGCCGATGGGCCTCGAAGCCTTCCCAGAGAGCCGGACTCAACCCTCCTTCAAGGGCGTCGCTGACTAGTGCTTCGAACTCGGTGCATTCCACCTGGGGTCCCTGACCGGCCCGGTTTTGGCCGGGGGGGTTGGGAGTCCCGTATTTGGTTTCGTCTGGCATCAGATCACCTGCCTATATGTACGTTGTAGGAGCCGCGCAAGTTCCGCCCGTCCCCGGTTAATTCTTGACTTGACGGTCCCCTCCGGAACCCTCAAAGCCGTGGAGATTTCCCGATAGTCCATGTCCTGTAAATCCCTCAAAATCACCGCCTCCCGCAGCTCCGGAGACAGTTTCTGCAAAGCCAAATGCACCATTTCCCGAGTTTCCCGGCTCTGTACCGCGGCATCCGGAGGCAGTCCCCGGTCGGCGATCTGCTCGCTAAGCGGCTGCGCATCTTCACGCTCGGAGGGCGCCGAATCCAGCGAATCCGTGATCCGCTCGCCCTTGCTCTTCCGGAAGTGATCCACCAGCAGGTTGCGCGTAATAGTGGTGACCCAGGTCATGAACGCGCCCTTACCCGAATCGTAGGTGTTCAACGTCCGGTACATCTTGATGAAGACCTCCTGCGTGAGGTCCTGCGCGTTGTCGGAGTCCCCGGAAAACCGGTAGCAGACGTTATATATCCGCCGGTGATAGCGCTGCACAATCTCTTCCCAAGCCGCGGCATCGCCCCCAACGCAGCGACGGACCAGCAATCCGACAACCTGGGCTTCTTCCAAACCAAACTCCGCAAACCGCGCTAGAACCGCCTACCGTTGTCATCCTGAGCGAAGCGAAGGACCTATGCGTTTGTCCGCGCGCTGCACCGATCCTCAACAGCACAGGAGAAGTACGTTTCTGTGGGGCAGGAAGTTCCCTTGAATCATGGAGCTAGAGATTGTAGCAGGCAACTGATCACGGGGAATCACCCTCTTCAGGTTGCGCCGGCGCGAACGGCCGCGTCCAAAAGCAACGGAAGCAAAATAGCGGCGATGGCTTTCCGATGGCTTTCCGATGACTGGGGCGGAGCTGGGAAGGTTAAGCGATCTGCGCCTGGTCCAAGTTGCGCTTGGACCAAGAGCGGCCTCGCGAAATCCCTTCGTCACTTTCGCCGAGGCTTGCAGGCGGAATTGCGCGGCAAGCGGCTGGACGATTCGGTCCTTGCTCAGGTGCTTGACCCCCCTAGAACCGGTCTTTTGGAATCAAAGACTTAGCGAGAATTTCCCCGGAATTTTCGCCAGGTGTTTGAGGAATAAGGACTTATTCGTAAAGTATTTTTCTGTCAATAACTTAGGAGGATTTCCCGATTGGCTGCATCCTCTTCCGCCTAACGGAACGGGTTGTCATGGCGTCCGGAATGTAACGGCTTGCTTTGAAATGTTTTCTATGTGGAGTATACTGTGGAATGGATTCCACATATGCAAATCGTTCAAATCGTGCTGGATAAAAAGCTGTTACACGCCGCCGACCAAGCCGCGAAGCGCACTAAGCGAAATCGTTCCGCTCTGGTGCGCGACGCCCTGCGGGAACATCTCCGCCGGTTGGAACTGCGAGCCAGCGAAGAGCGCGACCGCCAGGGCTACTCGCGACAGTCCGAAGCCGACGCGGAAGCGCGGGGTTGGGAATCGGAGGCCACGTGGCCGCAAGAATAGCCGGAGAAAGAATAGCCCGAGGCCAGATACTCCGAGGCGAGGTTCGGCTCTACCAGTTTGCCGCGCCCGACAAAAAACGACCCGCTCTCGTGCTCACCCGCAACAGCGCCATCGCCTATTTATCCACGGTCACGGTTGCGCCTGTCACTTCCACGATTCGCGGAGTGCCATCGGAGGTCGTTCTGAATGAGGAGGACGGCATGAAGTCCCCGTGCGCGGTGAACCTGCACAATGCAGTTACGGTGTCGCAACAGCGCCTGGGGAAACGTGTGGCCCAGCTTAGTTCCGCGCGGATGAATGAAGTGTGTGCTGCCCTGCGCTTCTCTTTGGGGTGTGAATCGGACTATTGAATCCGTACGAGCAGTCCAAGTTCAATCGACGATAACGACATCAAAATCTTCCCCGCCAAAGGGATCAAGTCCGCCAGCCGGTTTGACTTGGCCCGGAGCAAGATCACAGCGATATTGCGTCCCTTCAAATTCTGTTGAAACTCAATTCCCTGGTCAAGGGAGACAAACGCCTGAAAGCCAGCATTCTCCGCCAGAGACAACAACTCTCCGTTCGTCTTGCCGGCCCAACCAGCCTCAGGCACAGTGAGGCAATCGTACCCGGAGAGATGGCTCTTAAATTTTCTCGGAATACACTCGTCCAGCAGGAGTTTCTTCACAGTTCACTGACAACGAGTTCTTTCGCATGCTCAAGGGCGCGGATGGCGGCTTCGCGCTTCACGGTGGGAAAATCCTCAAGAAACTCGTCCAGAGTTTGCCCCCCCTCGAGGTAATCCAGCAAGGTCTGGAAGGGCACTCGAGTCCCGCTGAACACAGGGGTCCCTCCAAGAATATTGGGGTCTT
Source organism: Terriglobales bacterium (assembly GCA_035272625.1). Taxonomy (GTDB): domain Bacteria; phylum Acidobacteriota; class Terriglobia; order Terriglobales; family Acidobacteriaceae; genus Acidiflorens. The sequence continues at coordinate 4,193 of DATEQN010000043.1, forward strand.
TCACGATGATGCCGTTGGCCGACGCCATAGCAGGACTTCACCCTCAGTTTACCCGAGCGAACTCAGGAAAACCAACCCAGTCGAAGGAAGTGTTGCGGAACATCCCGTCTGTCACCGAATTTCCATCGAATGAGGAAGACGGCATTAAGTCCCCTTGCGCGGTGAACCTGCACAGTGCAGTCACTGTATCTCAACAGAGTATCTCAACAACGATTAGGAAGACGCGTGGCCCAGCTGAGTGCCGCTCGGATGAATGATGAATGAAGTGTGTGCTGCCCTGCGGTTCTCTTTGGGGTGTGATTCACACTAGTTACTGGGAACGTTCCGTCTGGAACCGAATTTCGGAGATCGCTCAAAGAGTGAGCCGACCCGCCGCTCGGGGTGTCGACGGTTGGATGGGGCCACTTCTCGAAAAGCGCGAGAAGTGGCGCACCCCCAGTTGTTTCTCTGCCAACAATTCAGAGCCTGAGAGGTATATGCGGCGCAGGTGTGGGCCACCCGCCAAAAGCTAAGGCTGAACAGCAACACCATTCGCCGTTGCTGCCCCTGCAACCGTAGCTTGATGCTCTTCTATTGCACCGTTAATGCGATCGAGAAGCCCAGCAAACCCCGTGAAATCAACCTTCGCAGCATTTTCTCGAATGTGTTGCGATAGGATGTGTTTTCCGAAGTGAGCCGCTGAATCAGTCTTGCTATTGGCATTAAACGTCTTCCCGCCGAGATTGAGATCCTTAATTTCGTCAGCGAAACAGTCCTCTATCGTTGATTTTGTGGCTCCCGCCTTCAGCGGCGTGAGCACCGTATACAAATTCCCCGCCACGTGAAGATAGGGGTCCGATTTCAGAGCCTTTTTCTTGGTAAGCGTTCTGATCGCATTGTAGATATCGTCACCGCCTTTATCATTGTCCACTACAACTACGACTGCGCGCTGCATGCCGGGAGCTTTGAATTTCTCAATCTCGACAAGATACTGCTTTATGAATGCCTCAAGGAACGAAGCTCCGCCGTCGAGTTGCAACACACGCCCTGTGCTTGTCTTGACTGTCTTGAGAATTCGAATGTTAAGAGTGATTTTCTTGTGCGCATCTACCGTCGCAAGCTTTGGATAGAATGCGGCGAGACTCCCGATGGCATGAAGAAGGTATATGTTGTCGGTTTTTCCCTCGCACACGATAACCGGCCTTCTTGCTGCATAGAAATCCTTGAACATGAGGAATCGCCGGTACAGTTTCTCTTTGGACCGAAGCGTGTCCTTGGCTTTGCGCGGGTCCACTTTTGACTCCATCTCGAAGTTGTGACAATCGACCGCATCGATGAAGCCGAGTATTCCGTGCAGTTGCGCCAGAGTTCCTTCAACAGTTGTCGGGGTGACGACCCCATTGGCATCAGGTACTGTTCTGACATGTTGGAAGCCGCCCGTTTTGAAGAGATTGTGCGCCAATGAGCGGGCCTTTCGTCGGTATTCGCTCCGTACATTCACCTTCCGGTTCACCACTAGGCCAGTGACAGCCTGCCGTGAGCCCCGGTATTGCATGCGCGTCTTTTTAGGATTGATGCTGAAGCCGGTGTGCGTCACGATGTTCTGCAGCCCGTCGCCCACCTCCCATACGTGTGTCTGCCCAGCGGCCCTCTTGGCGATGCTCACCGGAAACTCGGGTTTGCTCGTGGAAAAAGTGATGTCGTCGGCGTACCGAGAGTAGGTGCAGCCATTGTTCGAGGCAAGCTTGCACAAATGAATGTCCAGCACATGACCGATGAGGTTTGAAATGACCGGAGAGCACGGACTACCTTGCGGCAAAACATTTTCGTGGCATGCTATCTGCGCCAGTATCGTCGCTACATCCGGATGAAGCATGAAGTTGGCGTCTTTGATAAAAAAACCCCGGACGCGGCCGAAATTGATCGTACTGAAGAAATCGTTGAGGTCGATGTTAAAGACATAACGCCTTTTTCGATGCTTTACCGCATTGGTAATGATCGACCGCTTTCGCTTGAAACCATGCGCCAGCTGATCCGTTAATTTCTTGCCAGCATTGATTTCCGCGGCACAGTTTTGCAGGAGCTCCGAAAGGTTATGCTGGAGGAGCTTAAGATCGGGCGCGGGAGCGTTTATCATACGCACGCTGCCATCGCGCTTGGCCATATTGAAGGGAGCTGTATCTCGTCGGCAGAGGCTTCTTATACAAAATGTACGCCAGCGCCTTCGGCTGAAAGTGGAGGAGCGTCGCAACCTGGTGGATGGACAATGCCGTTCTGAGTGCCTGAAGTTGCGACATATCGCTTGCTTAAACAATGCCTACAGTCACTCTTACGCGAATGCGATAGTGCGATGGCAATCGAGTAGCGTCGAGCGATGTGCCAGCAAACCAAGCAACATTGTTGTCACGTGCCGCGATGCGCAGCAAAAGATCTGACTGTAGGCGGGAAAAGTCTAGCACACCTTAATTATCAAGATTCTGTGGCAACGTCGTTTTCTGGGGAATCGCCTTTAGCATTCATCAACACAGAGCGCCGAAATACCGAGCCCTTCAAGGATCTTCACAAGTTCGACACCCGGCACGCACCTTGCCTCTAGGCGATTTGACCAGTGCGCACCGCTCTTAAGAGGCTGGAGCGGCTCGAAGCTCTTTGCCAATATGGCATGAGCAACGGCTTCGATCTCTGTCCAGTAGCGCAAAACTATCTTCTCTGAATCATCTTCCAAAGCCTTCAGAACATCACCGGAGCCTCTGCCACGCAAGTATCCGTTCGTCAATTTACCTTGTATTTCGCGTGCCTCTTTCCAGTCCGGACCTAAAATGACCGCTAGGTCATGAGGCGACGGGCAAGCATAGCCTTTCAAATCACAAAACCTTCTCTCAGCGAAAAATCCGGATAAACTCGCGAGGATACAGCTTTCTCGCGATATATCCGTGTTGTCTGGCCTTTTGCAAAAGCAAGCTAGGCCCTCCCCATCCGCATCGACAATCACTCCCTCTGAGCGTAAGCGCAACTTTCTCGCTGCCGCAACTACAACGTGTCCGGCTTCGTGATGCGCCGCCCGTTCCAACCTGATGCTCAGGTTCTCCCCCATAATTGAAGCGCGCGCTCGATCTTCCATTCAAATATGATAGCCCCCGCCGTGTTTCCCGCTGTTTTGAACAGCCATTCAATCCGGACGGATGGCCCACTCAAGCCCGGTTTTGGCTTGAGTGGGGGATGTTCACACGTCACAGACTTAGTCCGGCGAACAGGACTAGATTGTCCTCATGCCATGGGGACTAACGCGTTTTCACGAATCATGATCCCGCGGCTTCCCCTTCGACTGCGCTCAGGGCTTCGGCAAAGTCGGGATTTCGGCCGTCTGCCCTAGAAGCTTGCGGAAAAAGTCGTTTTCGATCGACAACTGTGCCCTCTGCGGCTAACGCCGAATTCAAAACAATGCAGTTATCGCAGCGGTGAACCGCTGCGCCACCCAAAATCAACAGCAAGACCGACTTTCTCCGCAAGCCGGGTGCCCCACTCATTCGCGTTGTTTGCGAATGAGTGGGTTTCGTCACAACCACACTGTTTCGGGATCACCGTCACATTCCAACCCTTGGGATTATTCTGACTGCGTGACCAAGCGCCTCCATCGCTACTATGGCACGCACGATCTGCACTTTATCACCGCCAGTTGCTACCGCCGCCAGCCAGAATTGGGTTCGGCGTGGAGACGCGACCTGTTTTGGAAAATTTTGGAAGAGGCGCGCGGCAAGTACCGTTTTGTCGTCCACGGATACGTGGTCATGCCTGAGCACTTTCATCTGCTCATCACCGAGCCTGAGGTGGGCGATCCGTCGGTGGTGATGAAAGTCGTCAAGGAGCGTTTCTCTCGGCAACTGAACCAGAAGCGGAAGAAAGCTGCGGTCGAGCAGGGTGTGTTATGGGAGCGGGTGCGGGAGCCGGTTTGGCAGAAGCGCTTCTACGATTTCAATGTGTGGAGCGCGCGCAAGCACGTCGAGAAGCTGCGTTACATCCACCGGAATCCGGTGAAACGGGGATTGGTGGAGCGCCCGGAGCAATGGAGGTGGAGCAGTTTCCGCGCCTATTTCTACGGGGAGACCGGACTGGTGCGCGTGAAATTTCAGGAGTGGCCGCTGGAAATCAAGCGTCGTCCGGTCCAGAGTTTTGCCGCACGCAAGAGCCCACTCATTCGCACAGTACGCGAATGAGTGGGGCACCCGCCCCAAGGACTGCCCTACGCGAACCTGACCTTCACATCCGGCCCCTTATCCAAATGGATGCTCTCAATAAACCGCACCCGTCCCGTCCGTAAAGTCAGGATCACCGAAGAAGTCCGCGTCCCTTCGCCAAAGAAGCGGACGCCTTTCAGCAGCGCGCCTTCGGTCACTCCAGTCGCCGCGAAGATCATCTGTTTTCCAGGGGCCAGGTCTTCCGCCTCATAAACTTTATTCTTGTCTTTGATCCCCATCTTGGCAATGCGCTCCTCCAGTTCCGGCTTGTCGATCACGAGGCGCCCCTGCATGTATCCGTTCAGGCAGCGGATCGCGGCCGCCGTAATCACGCCTTCCGGCGCGCCGCCCGATCCCATGACCGCGTGCACTCCGGTTCCGATCACCGCCGCCGCAATGCCTGCCGACAGATCGCCGTCGCCAATCAGCCGGATGCGTGCGCCCGCCTTCCGAATATCGGCGATCAGCTTCTCGTGCCGCGGACGATCGAGCACCACCACCACAAGGTCCTCCACGCCGCGATGCAATCGTCGCGCGATGTTTTTCAGGTTCACGGCCACCGGAGCGTCCAGTTCCACCGCGTTCTTGCACGACGGTCCGACCACGATTTTTTCCATGTAGCAGTCGGGAGCATGCAGCAACCCGCCCTTTTCTGAAGCCGCGAGCACCGTGATCGCCCCCGGCGCGCCCGTGGCGCAGAGGTTCGTGCCTTCCAGCGGATCGACCGCGATGTCGATGTGGGGAACCTCGCGGCCGTCCGGATACGAGCCGCCGACCTGCTCCCCGATATAAAGCATCGGAGCGTCATCGCGCTCGCCCTCACCGATCACGATGGTGCCGCGCATCGGAACCGTGTCCATCGTTTTGCGCATGGCCTCGGTGGCCACCTGGTCGCTCAGCGGACGGTCTCCTTGGCCCATGGTGCGCGCCGACTCGATGGCCGCGTTCTCCACCACGCGCAAAAATTCGAGCGCCAGATCGCTTTCAATATTTTCCCCAAAGTTTTTCGCGCGCGGCTCGACACGGGTTTGAGTGGCCATAAATTCCTCCTGAATAAATGCGACCTAGGAATATAGTCCCTTCGGAGCGGAGATGGAAGGGCAAGCATCACAACGTGAACAAGTTAATGTGGGGGGCAATGCCAGCATCCTCGACTGCAAACCGTCTGCTAATCTTTCTTGATGAGCACTGAACCCAAGGCCACTGAACCGACGTCCGCTGACCTGGCAAACCCTGACCTGGCAAATCCTGAACCAGCGACCGCTGCAGCAGCGACAAAGAACCGCAGGGAACCTGCCTATCTCCTTTCCGAGAAGCAGGTTGCAGAAAAAAGCGGACTCGCCCGCCATTTTCTCGACAACCGCATCCGTCTGAATGAAAACGTCCACAAAGCCGACAACTTCCTCGTCAAACGCTTCTACAACCTGGATCACAACACCTACCTGGAAGGCGCTCTGCCCGCAAAATACAAGGAATTGATGGGACTGGCTGCCTCTGCCTGTTTGCGTTGCGACGACTGCATTTACTTCCACGTAATTCAGGCCTATCGCCTGGGCGTGACGCGCGTCGAGCAGGAAGAAGCGATCAATGTGGCGCTGGTGGTAGGCGGCAGCATAGTGATCCCACACCTGCGGCGAGCTTATGAGTTGCTGACGGAACTCTACGGCTGATCAAGCGACTATGATTTGCCGCCGAGCCTGTAAAATCGCTTCCGCATTGAAGACGAGACGAGGATCCCATGTCTGCAACCGCAAACAAAGTGAAGTCTTCAGCCCCGCGCCTATATGAGCCTCATGCCACCCGCCGGATGGAATCACTAGCCGGAATGCCACTTGCTTCCTTCAAGGCAAGAGCGGCCGCATTTCTTTTCGATATGGTTCTTATCCTGATCTTGTACATTCCCGTAATGTGGCTCCTTAAGTGGCTAGTCGCGGGCCGAAAAGTTGGTGCGCACATCGACATTAGCTGGGATTTCCACGAACTGTCGAACGTAATCTTCACACTTCTCTATTTCGGCCTGAGCCTTTTTGGGGCAATGGAAGAACCCTAGGCAAGCGGATATTCGGAATCCGTGTCGTCTCGCTCGTGCACGAGCGCATTAGCTTCTGGCAGTCGCTGGAGCGCGCCCTGGGATATGGCGCTTCTTTCCTGGAAGGAGGGTTCGGCTTCCTCCAATATTTCATCAATCCCAACCGCTGCTGCGTGCACGACCGCATCGCGGAGACCATCGTGGTCAGCGACAAGAAACCACGCGCGTAAGGTTTCTCCTAGGGTCGTACTTAGTGTGCGCTCACATCCGACGCCACCATCCCGTACATCTCGAGATCGAGGAACTCTCCCCACTTCAACACATGAGCGCGCTGGCGTCCTTCGTGGCGCATGCCGATTTTTCTCAAGACGCTTGCCGACGCAGGGTTGTTAGCGAAATGGCTAGCGAAAATTCGGTGCAGTCCAAGAGTCCCGAATCCATATTTCACCACGGCTCGGGCGGCTTCCGTAGCGTAGCCGTTGCCCCAGTAAGGCACGCCGATCCAGTAGCCAAGTTCGGCGCGGCGATGGTCGGCCTCGATCCGCAGCCCCACGCCCCCGCACAGCGTGTCACTCTGGCGTACGATAATCCCCAAGCGCAGGCCATTGCCGCTCGATAGATCCTCTTGCGCGCCGGCGATAAAGTCCCGCGCAAGTGACTCGGTGTAGGGATGCGGGATGCGCAGCGTGGTTGCCGCCACCTCGCGAGCGCCGATGAGGGGCACGAGAGATGGGATATCCGAGAGCGCGTAGGGGCGCAGCGATAGCCGCTCGGTTTGCAATGGAGTGAACAACATTCCTCTGCTCTAGCGTGCGCGCAGATTCTCAGAGCTAGATAAATACTTCTGGCGACACCTGGAATCGCCGGCTGAGCCGGCGAATGTGCTCGGTCGTGAGCTGCCGCTTCCCGTGGATAACCTCGGAGACGATACTGGGCGTGCCGAACACGTCCAGCAGGTCTTTCTGTTTCAAGTTGTTGGCACTCATCAGTTCGGTTAGGACGTCCACTGGACTGGACGCCTTGAGCGCGTAGTGCTTGTCTTCGAAGTCTTCGATCAGCAAAGTCAAGAGGTCGGCCATGCGGCGTTCGGCAGCCGTCGTCCGATTGCCTTTGCTGTCCAGTTCTTCAAGCATGGCGATGTAGCGCTGGTTCTCCGCCTCGTTGCGAATCACAGCTGGCAGAGCGCTGGAAAGCAGAGCAGCATATTCAGATCGGACAGCTGTTGCACTCATGACTTCCAACCTCCCCGGTCATACTCAGCATGTGTCAGGACGTGGCGGATATAGATACGGCCGAAAGAATAGTTGATCTCTGTGATCAACCGGTACTGATTGCCCTTGATGTTGAAGACCGTCCAGTTATTCACGGTATCCGCCGTCGAAAAAGTCTTTCGGACCTCAGCCAGATTTCGCCACAGAGCCTTTTTCGTAATACGGAACCACGCGTCGAGCGGGCCTTCGAGATCGCCATGCCGTGCGGCGGCATCCTTGAGCTTCTTGCGGCTGATGACATGCATGCCGCTCCTCGCAAGTTCGCAATCTGCGAATATAATACTTCGCATAATGCGAAGATGTCAAGACATATAATTGCCGGGTCCACATGGACCTAAGGCGCGCTCGGCTTACAGTTCCATCCTCCGGCCTGCTCGTTAGAACGCGTCGATCCCCGTCACGCTCGCCCCAATAATCAAGGTGTGGATATCATGTGTGCCCTCGTAGGTCTTTACGCTTTCGAGATTCATTAGATGCCGCATGATGGGATAGTCGTCGGCCACGCCGTTCGCGCCCAGAATATCCCGCGACAGCCGCGCGCACTCGAGCGCCATCCACACATTATTTCTCTTGGCCATCGAGATATGCTGGTGCTGCACTTTTCCGGCATCTTTGAGGCGGCCGACTTGCAGCACGAGTAACTGCGCCTTGGTGATCTCGTTGATCATCCACGTGAGTTTTTCCTGTACCAACTGATGCGAGGCGATGGGCTGATCGCGGAACTGTTTCCTCAACAACGCATACTGCAGCGCGCAGTCGTAGCACGCCATCGCCGCGCCGACCGCGCCCCACGCGATTCCATAGCGGGCCTGGTTCAAGCACATCAGCGGAGACTTCAATCCGCCCGATCCCGGCAAAAGATTTGACTCGGGGATGCGCACATCCTGCAGCGACAAGCCTGACGTTACCGAAGCGCGCAGCGACCATTTCCCATGAATGTCATCGGCCTTGAATCCAGGACGGTCGGTCTCCACCAGAAATCCACGAACCTTATCGCCTTCGTCTTCCACCTTCGCCCAGATCACCGCCACATCGGCTATGGTGCCGGACGTGATCCACATTTTTTCGCCGTTCAATACGTATTCTTTTCCAACTTTGCGAGCGCGCGTCCTCATGCCGCCCGGATTCGATCCGAAATCTGGTTCGGTCAATCCGAAGCAGCCGAGCTTTTCGCCTTTCTGCATTGCGGGCAGCCAGGTGTTTTTCTGCTCGTCAGTGCCGAAGGTATATATCGGATACATCACCAGCGCCGACTGCACGCTGACAAACGAACGCACTCCGGAATCTCCGCGTTCCAGTTCCTGCGTGACCAGGCCGTATTCGACGTTCGACATGCCGGCGCATCCGTAGCCGCTGAGCGAGGCCCCGAAGAATCCGAGGTCAGCCATCGGCTTTACCAGTTCGCGCGGAAACCGGCCCGCGCGGTTGCATTCCTCAATGATCGGGACGAGATTGTCTTCGATGAACTTGCGCGCCGTGTCGCGCACCAGGCGCTCGTCGTCGCTCAGTAACGTGTCGAATTCGATGAAGTCCACACCTCGGAATTTGATGGCCGGCATTAGGTCTCACCCCAGAAATTGAGCAAACAAGGTCAGCAGACCAGCGAACGGGAAACCATTCAAAGTAGCAGAGCGGCAGGGAAGTCAGCAATGCGAGTTCGTGTGGGGACGGGCGCCTCGCCCGTCCAAGCCGAGCGCAGCTCCTAATCTGTTTTAATTAGAGACAGCGCTTCCCGCCACCGATAATATGTCGCAACCTAAGGGGTGAGCTCTTATCTAAGCCGCTGGATCATGTCTTTCGCCAGATTTTCTATGAATCGAGCGCTGTCGCTGCTGATCGGCTTCCTGGTGGTGTCCGCGATTTACCTCTACGCGTTCCCGCAGGCGAATGTTGTGTATGCCGGAGTGGTGCTGCTGCACGCCTTTGCCGGTGTCGTGGCTGCAGTCTGGCTGCTGCTCTGGCTGTTGCGGTCTCGGTTTTTGCGTCAGAGTGAGCCGCTGGTTCGCGTTGGAATGGGCGTTCTGTTCCTCGGTGCGATCCCGGGGTTGGCGCTGATCTATACCGGAACGCTGCGTACGGAGTGGACGCTCGTCTACGTGCACATCGGCGTGAGTTTTCTAGGAGCGGGTTTGATTGCCGCAGCCCGGTATCACGAATGGCTGCCTCGCCATGCTCCAATTCGAGTTGTCGCGGTGCTCGCCGTGATCGCAGTGCTGGCGCCCGTCGCCCGCTATCTCCGCGAAACGCGTTGGAACCAGCGTTCGCGCATTGAGAATCCCGCTATGCCGCCTCTCACCATGAACGGCGAAGGCGACGGTCCCAACGGCCCATTTTTCCCCAGCTCCGCGCAGGTGTATGGGGGAGAGAAGATTCCCAGCCAGTTCTTCATGGAGTCGGATTCCTGCAAGCGCTGTCACGAAGATATTTACAATCAGTGGAACAGTTCGGCCCACCATTTTTCATCGTTCAACAATCAGTGGTATCGCAAGGCGATCGAGTACATGCAGGACACGATTGGCACCAAGCCATCAAAATGGTGCGGCGGATGCCATGACCCGGCCGTGCTCTACGCCGGCAAAATGGATACACCCATCAAACAGTTCGTGCACGCGCCTGAAGCCCAGGCCGGACTCGGCTGCATGATGTGCCACTCCATCGCTGACGTAAAAAGCACGATGGGCCAAGGCGATTTCTATCTCGAGTATCCCAAGCTGCACGAGCTCGCGGCCAGCAAGAATCCTCTGGTGCGCACCGTGCATGACTTCATGATCAAACTAAATCCGGAGCCGCACCGCCGCGTCTTCCTCAAGCCGTTCATGAAGCAGCAAACGGCGGAGTTCTGCTCCTCCTGCCACAAGGTGCATCTCGACGTGCCGGTCAATCACTACCGCTGGATACGCGGCTTCAACGAATACGACAACTGGCAGGCCAGCGGCGTCTCCGGAGAGGGCGCGCGCTCGTTCTACTACCCCGCGAAGCCGCAGCAGTGCGCCGATTGCCACATGCCGCTCGAACGCTCCAATGACATGGGGAACATTGCCGGCAAAGTGCACTCCCACCGCTTTCCCGCAGCTAACACGGCTCTGCCCACGGCCAACGAAGACGCCGCGCAGTTGAAAGCCACCGAAGATTTCCTGACCAGCGGCGCTCTCACGGTGGATATTTTTGCGCTCTCGCCGGCAAGCGCCCCGTTAAAAACCGGAGCGGTCGCCGAACATGAACTCGCAACCACCTTCGCCGTCGGAGAAGAAGCGGAAACGAAAATCACACCCGGCGCCGCGGGTGCGGCTGCTCCCGTCACCGCTCCTCTGAATCGCGTGCAGCCTGCCGTCCGTCGCGGCGACACTGTCCGCGTGGATGTCGTGGTTCGCACCAAGCGCGTCGGACATTTTTTCCCCGGCGGCACCGTCGATGCCTACGACACCTGGCTTGAACTCAAAGGTGTCGACGACCAGGGCCAGACGATTTTCTGGAGCGGCATGGTTGAGGACAACGGCAAAGGCCCGGTCGAAAAGGGCGCGCACTTCTATCGCTCGCTCCAAGTGGACGCGCACGGCAACCCGATCAACAAGCGTAACGCCTGGGCGACGCGCGCCGTCGTGTACGTGCGGCTGATCCCGCCCGGCGCCGCCGACACGGTGCACTTCCGCATGAAGGTTCCAGAGAAAACAGGCGGCAAAATTGCCTTGACCGCGCGTCTCTGCTATCGCAAGTTCTCATGGTTTAACACGCAGTTCGCGTTTGCCGGCGAACGTGACAACGGTCTGACGGGATCTGGAGCCGTGCCTGCTTCGGTTACCCCCGACTACGACGATACAAGAATGACGTTCACCGCATCGCTCCACGGGGTTTCCGCAAAGTCGGAAAGAATTCCCGATCTTCCGATCGTCGCGGTTGCCGAAAACGAAGTAACCGTCGACGTCTTGCCCGCGAACGCCCCCATGCCACAGCCCAAGACTCAGCTTGCGAAAGAAGACTGGCAGCGCTGGAACGATTACGGCATCGGTCTGTTGTTGCAAGGCGATCTGAAAGCGGCACAAGCTGCCTTCGAAAAAGTCACTGAAGTAGATCCACAGAATCCCGATGGCTGGGTGAACATCGGACGCGCCGCCCTGCAGGAAGGCGACGTAGCTCGCGCCCGCACCGTTCTTGAAAAGGCGCTGGCGCTCAGTCCCGATCTCGCCCGGGCGCACTTTTTCTACGCCGGAGTTCTACGCCAGGAAGGCAATTACGACGGCGCGGCGCAACATCTGACGAGAGTCCTCGCTCAATATCCCCGCGACCGCGTGGCGCTGAACAATCTGGGCCGCGTCTTCTTCCTGCAACGGAAGTATGCGGACGCCGTGAACGTCCTGCAGCAGGTACTCGCTGTCGATCCCGAGGACTTGCAGGCGCACTACAACCTTATGCTTTGCTACAACGGTCTCGGCGACGGAAAGATGTCCAAGGAACACCAGGCGCGCTACCTGCGCTTCAAAGCCGACGAAGCTGCGCAGGCGATTACCGGTCCCTATCGCCAGCTAAATCCTGAAGATAACAACGAGCGCCAAAGTATCCACGAGCACGTATCGATCCCGCTGCCCATTTTGAACAACGCACCAGCTAAGCGACTGACCGCAAGTGTCATCACGAATCACGTAGCGACGGCCGCCCCTTCGGCAAGCTCAGGGCAGGCTCTCGGCCGTTCAGTCGGGCAAAGCCCGGCAACTGTTCACGTCGCTACAACTCCCGGGGCCCAAAGGTAATGCACTCTTTCAACAAAAATTCTCTGCCAGCATTCCTCCGTGCCTCCGTGTCTCCGTGGTGGGTGTTGCTCTTGCTGGTAGCGGCAAGTTTCTGCGCGCATGCACAAACCGTCACCTTCCGCGACATTACTGCCCAAGCCGGAATTCATTTCACCCACAACAACGGAGCCTTCGGGAAAAAATGGCTCCCGGAAACCATGGGTCCCGGCTGCGCGTTCATCGATTACGACAACGACGGCTTTCCCGACATCCTGCTCGTCAATGGTCAAGACTGGCCAGGCCACGCCAGAGGCGGCGCGACCACGTTGAAGCTTTACCACAACAACCACGACGGCACCTTCACCGACGTGACGCGCCAGTCTGGCCTCGGGATTTCGCTCTTCGGGCTCGGCGTCGCCGTTGGCGATTACGACAACGATGGCTTCGACGACATTTTCATTACCGCCGTCGGCCAAAGCCATCTGTTCCACAACAACGGCAACGGCACTTTCACTGACGTCACGAAATCCGCGGGACTCTGGGGTCCGAACGACTTCTCCACCAGCGCCGCCTGGGTCGATTACGATCGCGACGGCAAACTCGATCTCGTCGTCGCCAATTATGTGCAGTGGTCCGAGCAAACCGATATCTATTGCACCCTCGATGGCTCGCACAAGTCCTACTGCACACCCGAATCGTATAAGGGAACGTCGGCCCGCCTCTGGCATAACCTGGGCAACGGCAAGTTCGAAGACGCCACGCAGAAGGCCGGTCTTTACGATCCGACGTCGAAAGGTCTCGGCGTCGCCATTCTCGATTACAACAACGACGGCTGGCCCGACATCCTAATCGCCAACGACACGCAGCCCAACAAGCTCTATCTGAACAAAAAGGACGGCACCTTCGAAGAGCGCGCGGTTTCTGCCGGCATCGGGTTCAGTGAGGATGGCGTGGCCCGCGCCGGCATGGGCGTTGATGCCGCGGATTACGACCGCTCCGGCAGCGCCAGCCTGATCATTACAAATTTTTCCAACCAGATGCTCTCGCTCTACCACAACGAAGGCAACGGCCTGTTCGTAGATGAAGCTCCGCGCTCGGAGGTCGGCCGCGCGACGCTGCTGACGCTCGGTTTCGGCTGCTTCTTTTTCGACTACGATAACGACGGCTGGCAGGACATCTTCGTCGCCGACGGCCACATCGAAGATCAGATCGAGACGGTGCAGAAGCGCGTCAGCTACGCCGAGCCGCCGCACTTATTCCGTAACCTCGGCAACGGGAAATTTGAAGAAGTTACGACGAGAGTTACGGACAAAGTCGGGAGCGCTTTCGCCGCTCCGAAAGTCGCGCGCGGCGCCGCCTACGCCGACATCAACAACGACGGCGCCCTTGACGTCCTCGTCATGACCAACGGCGGGCCGCCGCATCTCTATCTCAACCAGGGCGGTACGAACCAGAGCTTGCGCATAAAACTCGTTGGGACAAAATCGAACCGCGACGGCATCGGCTCTGTAGTGCGCGTCAGCGCCGGAGCCGACAAGCAGTGGCTCACCATGAAGACCGGCTCCAGCTATCTTTCGCACAGCGAACTCGTGCTGACCTTCGGCATGGGATCGAAAACTAAGGCCGACACGGTCGAAGTTGACTGGCCCAGCGGGCAAGTGGACAGGCTCTCAAACATCGCGACCAGACAGACGGTGACGCTTCAGGAAGCGAAAGGCGTGATCGGGTCGCGGCCGTATGGCCAGAAGTGATTCGCGGTTCTTCGACCATCTTGGCCGTCAGATAGAATTGTTGCCGAACCCCGATGGCCAAGCCGCTCAGCATCGCGCTCGTCTCCACTTTTCTTCTTGCGCTGCTCGTCGCGCTGCTGGCCGCGAACGGGCCCGCCAATAATCCTCAGGAAGCGGCCCGCCTCAACAACATTGGGGTCGCCTATATGAACCAACAGCTCTTTGAGAAAGCTCTGAAGGCGTTCGAGGAAGCGGCCGCCAATGATCCGGCATTAGAGGTGGCCACCGTCAATCGCGGCGTGGCGCTACTCAACCTGCAGCGACTCGACGAGGCGAAGGCGCAGCTGGAAAAGGCGGCCAAAAGCAATCCCAAAGATGCCCACGCCTGGTACAACCTCGGCCTATATTACAAAAACTCCTCGGACGCAGGCGCCGCCGTCGATGCGTTCCGTCGCGTTACTGAAATCGATCCGGGCGACGCCGACACCTGGTACTTCCTCGGATCGACCTACGCGCAACTCAAGCAATTTCCGGAAGCGATTGCAGCGTTCGGGCAAGCGTTAAAGCTCAACCCGCTCCACGCCTCCGCCCAGTTCGGACTGGCGCGAGCCTACCAGCAATCCGGCCAAGCCGACCCCGCTCACGAAGCGATGAAGAAATTCCAGTACATCACGCAGAACAAACTGGGCGCGCCCATCAGCCTGGCGTATGGCGAGCAGGGAAAGTATTCGCGCGCGGAAGATTCGCCGGTGGCGGTGGAGAAGGTGGGGGCGGCGATTCCGGTGCGGTTTGTGGACGTAACAAAGGAAGCGGGGCTAGATGTCTCGGACTTGCCTCCCCTAGGACACCTTTATGACCCGTTGGGGCCCGGTGCATGTTTCGTAGATTACGACGGCGACGGACGGATCGATCTTTTTCTTTCCGACAACGGTCCCCAGGGGGGTATGACCCTCTATCACAACTTGGGCAACGGAAAGTTCGAGAATGTGACCGTAAAGGCGGGGCTTGATGAAAAACTGCATGGAACAGCGTGCTCCGCAGCGGATTACGATAACGACGGTTTCACCGACCTCGCTGTGGTTGTAGGTCTGGGTGTGCGGCTCCTGCACAATGAAAAGAATGGAACATTTAGAGACGTAACAGACCAGGCTGGCATCACTCGCTCGACGCGAGCTGACAGTGTGACGTTCGTTGATTATGACCACGATGGGGATGTGGACCTCTTCGCGCCAAGTGCGGAGCTCACGTTGCGCCCACATATCAGCCACATGTGGCGCAACAATGGAAACGGCACCTTTACCGACGTCGGTGCCGATACTGGATTGGACGCAGGCACCGGAAAGAACGCGATTGCAAGCGACGTGAACAACGACCGAGCAGTGGACTTACTAACCACCGGAACTGGTGCTCTAAGCCCAGGAAGAATCTTTCTGAATCGTAGAGAAGGGGCTTTTCAGGCCTTGATGATGCCGACCAAGTCTGTAGACTCGTCCATCGTTGGCATTGCCGTCCTCGATTTCGATCACGATCAATGGATGGATTTGATTCATACGGGGTATGAAAGTCCCGCGATCAGTCTTTGGCACAACAATTTCGGCAAGACCTTTGAGCCTGTGAAACTCCCGGAAACGAACTGGGCCCGCGCCTTCGGCGTAACCGCCATAGACTACGACAACGACGGCTGGGTGGACCTAGTCGCTGTCGGCGAAACGAAAGAAGGCAAGGGAGAAGTCCGCCTCTTCCGCAACCTCGGTCCCGACGGCTGGAAAGACGTCACCGCCGACGTTGGCCTTGACAAGATCGAACTCACAGCGCCGCGTGCCATTATTGCCGGAGACTACGACAACGACGGAGCCGTCGATCTCCTGATCACGCAAAACCACGGCCCCGCCGTGCTGCTCCACAATGAAGGCGGCAACAAGAACAACTCACTGCGCCTCGCGCTCAAGGGCCTGAGCGATAACAAGAGCGCCATCGGCACGAAGGTGGAAGTCTTCTCCGCCGGCCTGCGGCAGAAGTTTGAAGTGTATGGTTCGTCCGGCTACCTTGGACAGAACTCGCCTTACCTGACCATCGGTCTCGGACAAACGAAAGTTGCCGACGTCGTCCGCCTGCTGTGGCCGACTGGCGTGCTGCAGGATGAGATCGAAGTCGCTGCCAACAAGTTGCAGAACATCCAGGAAATCGACCGCCGCGGCAGTTCCTGTCCAACATTGTTCGCATGGAACGGTCACGAGTATGAGTTGGTCGGCGACATGCTCGGCGCGGGCGTGGTTGGACACTGGATCGCGGCGAGCAAGGGTAAAGTCGAGCGCAATATCGCGAGGCCGACTGAATCGATCAAGCTCGACCGCAGCTCGCTGCACGAAAAAGATGGCAAGCTAAGTTTCCGCTTCATGGAGCCGCTCGAAGAATCCGTGTACCTCGATCAGGTGCAATTGCTGGCCGTCGATCATCCCGCCGATGTCGATGTTTATCCCAACGAATATTTCGCCAGCAATCCACCATACCCGCCGTTCAAGGTGGTGTTCAGCAACAATAACGACGCGCGCCCGCCTGCCGGCGCGTGGGACGAGCACGGCCATGACGTGCTCCCCGATTTGCTCGCGCATCGCTATATCGGCGACTTCAAAGTGCTTTCGTTCATGGGATTCACCGAGCCCCACAGCCTGGAACTTGATCTCGGCGAGCCGTATCGCGGCGGTCCGCTGTGGTTGCTGCTGCATGGCGAGATCGAATATTTCTCCGCGACGAGCATGTACGCCGCCGATCAAGCCCACCTGCAGCCGTTTGCGCCCTATGTGGAGGCGCCAGTCTCGAACGCGAGTTCAGCCGGAAACGACGCGAAAGAAAAATGGGTCCGCGTCGTCGATGACATGGGATTCCCCGCGGGCGGTGCGCGCACCATGACCGCCGATCTCACCGGCAAACTTCCACCGGGCACGCGCCGCATTCGCATTACCACGAATCTACAGATCTACTGGGATAACATTCTGATCAGCCGAACCAGCCAGGATCAAGGCCAAAGTCGAAGCGCCCGCCTGACGCCGCTACCGCTCGCGCGCGCCGAACTAAGTTTTCACGGATTCCCGCTCAAGATCGAAGGCCAGCCGCCGGGCAACGTGAAATACATTTACGAAAAGGCTAGTGCCACCGGCCCATACACGCGGCCCGCCGGCGCGTATACACGCTATGGCGACGTTCGGCCGCTGCTCGACTTGCTCGACGATAAGTTTGTCGTCTTCGGATCGGGCGATGAAGTTGCACTCGATTTCGATCCGGCGAAACTGCCTGCCCTGCCGCGTGGCTGGGTGCGCGACTATTTCTTCGTCGCCAACGGATACGAAAAAGACATGGACTTCTACGCCTACCGCGGCGATACGGTTGAACCTCTGCCGTTTCGCGACATGGACACGTATCCGTATCCGGGCAAGTCGTTTCCGTCCGATGCCGAGCACCTGAATTACTTGCTGGAATACAACACCCGATTTATGTCGGGGAATGAAGCGAGCGGATATTCGTTCCAGTACCCCAAGTGATGCCAGCGCTGAATTCGCCAGCTCCCACTAAAACTCACAAGAAATCGTTTTAATCCACAGGCTTTTTTCGTTGACAGAATATTCCTTGCGTATAGAATTCGAAGGGAATTTGTGGAACTGCGGCGGAGCAGATCTGTTTTCAACTCCGCTAGCCACGAATGGCCCTCCCCCGAACCCCGTTATCTCCGCAGGATAATGGGGTTTAATTTTGAGATGGTGAATGAGTTCTACTGCCCGCCCGCTGACACCCTTCGATTGCGGCGCTCGCTCACGCTTTGGGATCTGATTCTGTACGGCGTGATCGTCATTCAACCGGTCGCGCCCATGTCGGTCTTTGGAGTACTCAGCGACCGCGGACGTGGGCACGTGGTTACGACCATCCTGATCGCCATGGTGGCGATGCTGTTCACCGCCATCAGCTATGGCCGCATGGCGCGCGCCTATCCCAGCGCCGGTTCCGCGTTCACCTACGTCGGCCAGGAAATCAATCCCGCGCTCGGTTACGTCACCGGCTGGAGCATGGTGATGGACTACATGCTCAATCCGATCATCTGCACCATCTGGTGCAGCCAGCAGGCGCACGTGTTTGCTCCCGGCGTGCCGTACTGGGCGTGGGCGGTCTTCTTTGCGGCGGTGTTTACGCTTTTGAATGTCCAGGGAGTGAAAACCTCGGCGCGAGTGAACTCGGCGCTGGCGGCAGCGATGGGCGTGGTGATTGCAATCTTCTTTGTGGTCGCGGCGCGCTACATCTTTGGGCATCCGCACGATGGCGCAGGCTTCTATACCCGTCCCTTCTACGACCCGAGCCTGTGGAACACGAAAGCCGTGCTCAGTGGAACATCGATCGCGGTGCTCACCTACATCGGTTTCGACGGCATCTCGACGCTCTCGGAAGAAGCGGAAAACCCGCGCCGCAATATTCTGCTGGCGACGGTGCTGACCTGCCTGGTGATCGGCATTCTGTCTGCGGTTGAGGTGTATGTGGCGCAGTTGATCTGGCCCGCATCGCAGCCTTTTCCGGATGTCGACACGGCCTTTGTTCACGTCGCCGGTCGCGCCTGGAAGCCGATGTTTGGCATCATCGGATTCACCCTGCTGGTGGCGAACTTCGGATCCGGTATGGGCTCACAGATCGGCGCCGCCCGCCTGCTCTACGGTATGGGACGAAGTAACGCGCTTCCAAAGTCTTTTTTCGGAGTGGTGGACGCGAAGCATCGCGTGCCACGGAATAATGTTTTGTTTGTGGGTGCAATTGCGTTGATCGGCGCATTTGTGATGAGTTACGGTCTGGGCGCCGAGATGCTCAACTTCGGCGCGCTCATCGCCTTCATGGGCGTGAATGCTGCGGCTTTCATGCGCTATGTGGTGCGCGATCGGAAAAGGACGCTGTCGTTTGTGCTGCCACCGGTCTTCGGCTTCGTGATTTGCCTCCTGCTCTGGCTGAGCCTCAGCACTCCCGCCAAGATCGCCGGCACCATCTGGATGGCCGCGGGAATCGCCTTTGGCGCGTGGAAGACGCGTGGCTTTCGCGGAGATTTGGTGAACTTTGATCTCCCCGCCGAGGATTGAGGGAGATTTTGTCATCACTCGCTTCGCTCGGGATGACAACTCAAGAAAAGGCTTTGAATCTAGTCTCGCGCCTAGAAGTGCGCCGCAACATTTCCGCGGATCACCACGACTGAGGACGCCGGCAGATCGTAGAGCGTCTCCTTGCCCCCGTTCTGTTGCGAGCGCAAAACTGGCCCGTCGGGATCAGCCGTTCCATTCGTGTAGGCAACCACCGTAGGGGCGGCAGCTGTTTCGGCATGCGCCATGAAGCGCGTCCGTGCCGGATTCCACTTGTACTGAGCGCTGCCAAAAGTTGCGATCTCAACTGGGCCGGCAAAGCCTGCGGCCGAATCGGCGGTCCCGCGAAACGCGATATGAACGCGGTGAGAGTTCAGTTGATCGCGATTGATGACGAGCAGTGACCATTCGCCATCGGGCCGCTTCAATGCGTAGGCGGTGACCAGCGCGCGGCCGGCACCATCGTCGACATCGGACTTCGCCGAATAGACCTGATGCTCTCCGCCGCCAGGCTGCGCCCACTCCAAGTTGATGAGTTGAGCAACGAAGAATTGCGCCAGTGGTTGCTGAATTTTGTAGGAAGCGTCAACCGTGAACATACCGAAGGTACCCGGAGAGTTGTTGCAGCCCGGCTCCATCTGCAAGGGCAAATAGTGGAAGAAATAAACGCCCTTGCCTCCCGCGTCGAGCAGCGATCCAATGTAGTCTGCCAGCCAGAGGCCGGAAAAAATGTCCTGGTAGGTTTCGCTGGCACCCGAAGAAAGATTCCCCTCGGTCACGAACATCGGTAGGTCGGCGGGCACGCCGTCCTCATGCCACACCTGCATGATGTGCCGGATGAGTTCGGGCTCGTCATAGAGAAGGCCCCACGGAGTTTTGCAGGGATCGTAGGGATAGTGCTCGAACGAGAAAAAGGCGAGATCCTTCATGCGGCCGTGTTGCCTGAGATAGTCGATGAAGCGCGCGGTCCAGGACACTCGGCCTTTGGCGTCGGGCCAGACTTCGATGTCCTGGTTGACACCCTGAAAAGAAGGGCCGCCCAGTTTGAGCGTTGGATCCAGTTGATGAAGCGCAATCGCCCACTGCAGGTAGAGCGCGGCGTAATCCTCGGGGAGCATGTACTGTCCGTCGGCCTCCTCGCCCATCTCGACGTAGGAGATCGGATAGTGGCGGTGCTCCAGGTAGGCGATCTCGGCAACCGCATTGTCGGGAGTGTCGTAGAGCAACGCGACCGGCACCATCGCGGGCAGTCCGCGGGTGACGCCGCTGGTGAAGAAAAGGTCAAAGCCCACCTGGGCCTGGCGAGTGGACTCAAGATCCGAGGCAGCATGCCAAGGATCGACGGAGGAGCAATACGTAGTCGTCTGCTCCTGATCGGCTGTGTGTCGCAGGGAGTCGTGGAAGGCGCCGTCTTCAGTAGTGGTTCCGAGATAAAGTTCGCGGATGGAGTAGCCAACGCAGTTGCGGGGATCGGCGGGGCCGCCGGCATCGCAGCTGTTCGAAGACTCGGTCATCCAGACGCGAACGAAACGCACACTAATACTGACTGAAGCTGCGACGAGCCGAACCGTTTCAGTGCGGCCCTTGCCGGTGCCGACGTTACCCTGCCGGAAGGTTTGCCAGACGCCGCGGGTGGGCGATTTAATGGGATCGTCGCCGGTCCAATACTGGACGAGGTAGTGCGTGGCATAGGGCTCGCCCCACGCAATGCGAATGCTGTTAACGGGTTGCGGCTGCGCCAGATCGAGGACAATCCACTGCGGATGAAGGGCGTCGCTTTCGCCGGTGAAACGTTGGGTGAGATAGGGATTGCTCTTCCAGAAGGAGTTGAGGTCACCGTCGGTGAGGCGGGAGAACCCGGCGTTCGCCGTACCGTCGTTGCGGGTAAAACCGCGACGAGGCAGCGCATATCCGTAGGAGTAGCGAATACTTTCAGTGGGAACCGCAGCACCCGTGAAATAGCCCTTGCCGGCGGGATCACTCCAGTTTCCCTGGGGGTTCCAGTGCCAGGCCTCGACAGCCAGCTCGGTATTCTGGCGGTAGGATACCGTCTGCCATCCCGAGGACAGCGTCGCCTGCAACGAAGGTGGAAGCAGATCTTTATCGATGGCGTCGGCGGGAATGCGGTCAACGCCGGCGCCCAGAGTTTCGCTGGGGACGAAGTGGTTGGTGGAGTGCGAGACGTCAACGGTGATGGTTTGGGCAGCGGCGGAGAAACCGAGAATCGTGACGACGGCAAGAACAGTGGGCGGAATCTTCACGCGAACGCCTCCTGGAGCCCAAAAGAGTTTCGACGGCTAAAACGATTGAATTATAGGCGGCTATCGCCCGCTCATCCAGTGAATGGGCGAGCCGCGTCCCTGCAAACGCATTCCTGTTTCGGCCGCGAATTAAAGCGAGGCAACGCTAGTCTATAATCATAAATTCCGGCTTCCAGAGTGGAGCAATCCTCCTGGGACGGGGCCAGCCCCGTCTCTACAGATGGAGATACCTGACCATGATTCGACAGCTGCAAAATGCAGGGCCAACCCTGAAGATCATCCTGGGCGCAATGCTCGTCATTATCTGTGCCTCGATGGCGATCACGCTGATTCCCGGCGGCATCGGCTCCAGCCTCGGCATTGGCGCGCCTCCGGCCGGAGTTCTGGCCACGATTGGCGACCAAACCGTGACCGTGCCCGAGGTGCAGCGCGAGGCCAGGATCATGATCCGGCAGCAGTTTCCCAAAGGCGGGCCGCAGGCCAGCATGCTGCTGCCCTATTTCGCCAGTCAGGCTGCCGAGCGCCTCATCAGTGAGAAGACTCAGGTTGCCGAGGCGCACCACCTGGGCTTGCGCGTTAGCGACGACGAACTGCGCGAAGAACTCCAGCACGGGCCGCTTGCCCCCACGCTCTTTCCCGACGGCAAGTTCATTGGACAGGAAGAGTACGAAAACCTCCTCCAGCGCAACGACCTGACGGTTCCAATGTTTGAAGCGCAGGTCAAGGAAGACATCCTTACGCGCAAGTTGCGCGCCCTGGTTTCAGGCAGCGCCTTCGTGGGAGACACCGAAGTTCGCGACGAATTCAACCGCCGCAACACCAAGGTGAAGTTCGAATATGCCGTGATTACTCAGGCCGACATCCTCAAGGGGCTGCACCCCACCGATGAGGAACTGAAAGCTTTCTACGACCGCAACAAAGCCACCTACAACAACTCCATCCCCGAGAAGCGGCGGATCGAGTACGTGGTCGTGGATAGCGCGAAAATCGCGGGGGCTACGACGGTTACGGATCAGGACCTGCAGGCGTACTACGATCAACACCGCGACGAGTACCGAGTGCCCGAACAGGTCAAGGTCACCCACATTCTGATCAAGACCCCTTTGCCTGCGCCCGGCGCCAAAGAGGACGAGAAGGCCATTGCCGACGCTCGCGCAAAAGCCGAAGACGTCCTAAAGCAAGTCAAGGCGGGCGGAGATTTCGCCAAGCTTGCGGAAAAATACTCCGACGATCCGGGCAGCGCCAAGAGCGGAGGCGAACTGGGCTGGATCGGCCGCGGCCGCACCGTACCTGAATTCGAGAAAGCCGCATTTTCACTAAGCAAAGGACAGACCAGCGACCTGGTGAAGAGCAGTTACGGCTTCCACATCATTCGCGTCGAAGACAAGCAGAATGCTCATCTCAAGACTCTGGCCGAGGTGAAGAGCGAAATTGAAGAGAAAGTGAAGCAGGGGAAGACGGCGCACGCCACCGAAGCGGCAGCGAACGCCCTGCTCAGCCAGGCGCGTACGGACGGATTCGACAAAGCGCCGGCCGCTAAAGGTCAGGCCGCGGTCACTACCGATTTTTTCGGCCGAACCGATAACTTGCCCGGGCTGGCGGCGAATCCGCAGTTCATGGAAGCCGTCTTCAACGAAACCGAGAAGGCCCCACCCGATTTAGTGCAGGTGCCGCAAGGTTACGTAGTTTTCCAACTGCTCGCGATTAAGCCCCCGGCTACGCCAACGTTCGAAGACATTCGTTCGCGGGTGGAGAGCGAATTCAAGAACGAGCGCGCCGGTTTTCTGCTGCACCAGAAAACTCAGGAACTCTCCGACCGAGCCAAGGCTGGCCACGATTTGAAAAAAGCCGCCAAAGATCTGGGTGCCACGGTGAAGACGAGCGACCTGGTTCTGCCCGATGGGCAGGTTCCCGACATCGGCTCGATGTCCAGCGCGAGTGCGATCTTTTCCCTGAAGCCCGGGGAGATTAGCGGTCCGATCACCGCCGGAGGCAATGGCGTGGTCGCTCAGCTTCTGGAGAAACAGCCACCGACGGATCAGGAGTTCGCTGAGAAGAAGGACGGGATCCGTCAATCGCTCCTGGAAGCCAAGCAGAACGATTTGTTCGGGCTCTTCGTTACGAACCTGCGCAGGGACATGGAAAAGTCCAAACAGCTCAAGGTCAATCAGGAAGAGATGAAGAATCTGACCCGCCAAGGTGGGGAAGAAGGTTCGTAGCGAAATGCAGTTCTCAGTTCCCAGTTCTCAGTTAGTGCTGCGAACTGACAACCAGCCACTGAGAATTGAGAACTGGGAACTGAGAACTAATTCTGAATGCCATTCCCGCGTGCCAGCGGAATTCTGCTTCATCCCACCTCGCTACCCTCCCGCGGCGGGATCGGCGACTTTGGTCCGTCGGCATATGCGTTCGCGGATTTCCTTGCCTCCGCACGTCAGGGTCTGTGGCAGGTGCTGCCTCTCGGCCCGCTCGGGTTCGGGAACTCGCCCTATTCCTCCACGTCGGCCTTTGCCGGGAATCCGCTACTGATCAGCTTGGAGCGGCTCGCCGATCGCGGCTGGATCGACCAGGCTCAAGTCGACGCTCTAGCCGCCGGAGCCGCGCCGGTGGATTATCCGGCCGTTTTCCGCCAGAAGCTGCCCTTGTTGTTTGAAGCGGCGCACAACTTTTTACGCTCCGCCGCACCGAACGCCCGCTCCCGTTACCAGAGCTTTTGCCGCGAGAATCACTGGTGGCTCGATGACTTCGTTCTCTTCGATGGTTTGCGGGCGCGTTTCAAGCTGGAAAGCTGGAACCGCTGGCCGCGCGAGCTTACTCATCGCGATCCTGCGGCGATCGAGAAGACGCACGCGGAAATGCTCGAAGAGCTCGATGCCCGCCGTGCCGTGCAGTTCTTTTTCTTCGAACAATGGCAGGCGCTTCGCGCCTATTGCGCGCAACGATCGATTCGCGTGGCGGGCGACGTCGCAATCTTCGTGAATTTCGACAGCGCCGATGTGTGGACCCACCCCGGTCTGTTTCGCCTGAACTCCGAACTTGACCCCGAAGTCGTCGCCGGCGTGCCTCCGGATTTCTTCAGCAAAGACGGCCAGCGCTGGGGCCATCCTCTTTATCGCTGGGACGTGATGGAAGAGCAGGGATATTCCTGGTGGATCGACCGGATGCGCTGGGCCACGCACAATTTTGACTACATCCGGCTCGATCATTTCCGCGGGTTCTCGCAGTACTGGGAGATTCCGGCAAGTGAGCCGACCGCAATTCACGGGCGCTGGGTCGATGGTCCGAAAGACGATCTGTTCGTGAAGCTGCGCGAAGCCCTGGGCGGGCTCCCATTTTTCGCCGAGGATCTTGGATACATCACGCCCGACGTGCATGCGCTTCGCGAACGCCTCAAGATTCCCGGCATGGCGGTGCTGCAATTTGGTTTCGGCGACGTCGGCGCGCACGCTCATCTGCCGCATACTTTCACAACCGAGAAGGTGGTATACACGGGCACGCACGACAACGATACCCTGCTCGGCTGGTGGGCTTCGGGCGCAACCGAACATGAACGCCAGCAGGTGCAAGCGTACCTGGGCCGATGTGAAGACGGCATCAACTGGGCGATGATTCGAGCCGCCTCCATCTCCGTCGCCAGTCTTTGTGTGGTGCCGATGCAGGATGCGCTGGGGCT
This sequence comes from Terriglobales bacterium, assembly GCA_035272625.1. Taxonomy (GTDB): domain Bacteria; phylum Acidobacteriota; class Terriglobia; order Terriglobales; family Acidobacteriaceae; genus Acidiflorens. The sequence continues at coordinate 29,200 of DATEQN010000043.1, forward strand.
GGCAAGCGATGCGCGTATGAATGTTCCCAGCCGCGAATGCGGGAACTGGCGCTGGCGTTTTGACGCCGAGTCGCTGCGCCCGGAGTTGGCAAGAAAACTGGCCACGCTCGCCGAGGTTTCCGACCGGCTTCCGCAGCCCCTGCCAGAGACCGCCAATGAAGAGTGGGTGGCCTGAGTAGTGTATTCTCGCTGGCGAAGAAGATTGATCCAACTTACTGGAGTACGACACCGTGACCGAGCCCACCGAGCCCATCATTCGCGCCCACGCTGTCGAAAAGTTCTACGAGCAGCCGGATGGGAACCGAATTGAAGTCATTGCGCCCGTCGACCTCGATGTAGAGCCTGGAAAAATCATCACCTTGCTTGGCCCGTCCGGCTGTGGCAAGTCCACCCTGCTGCGGATTCTGACTGGACTCAGCAAGCCTTCGTCGGGCGAAGTCCTATGGCATGGGCGTCCCGTTACAGCGCAGAACACGGGTGTGGCCATCGTCTTCCAAAGTTTTGCTTTGTTCCCCTGGCTGACCGTGCTCGACAACGTCGAAGCTCCGCTCGAAGCTCGCGGCGTGCCCGCTATGGAGCGTCACAAACGTGCCTTACGCATTCTCGACACCGTTGGCTTGGATGGTTTCGAGAGCGCCTACCCGAAAGAGCTTTCCGGCGGTATGAAGCAGCGCGTCGGCTTCGCGCGCGCGCTGGTGGTGGAGCCCGAAGTCCTGTTCATGGACGAGCCTTTTTCCGCCCTCGACGTACTGACGGCGGAAAACCTGCGCAACGAATTGCTCGAGCTCTGGATCAGCAAGAAGATGCCGACCAGCGCTATTTTCATCGTGACCCACAATATCGAAGAAGCCGTGCTGCTGGCCGATCGTGTGATCGTGCTGGGAAGGAATCCGGCGTGGGTGCGCGCCGATTTTCCCATCGAACTGCCTCACCCGCGCGATCGCAAATCGCCGCGTTTTGTCGAACTGGTGGACTACATCTACCAGATCATGACGCAGCCCCAACTGGCTCTGGCTCTGCCCGGCGCTGGAGCAGCCGCGGAAAAGCCGGAGCGTCAGAAATACCAGATGATTCCGCATGCGCGCGTCGGGGGCATCGCCGGCCTGCTCGAACTGCTGCAGGACCGCGGCGGAAAGGAATATCTTCATCGTCTCGCCGAAGTCCTCATCATGGATGCCGAAGACCTGCTCCCGATCGTCGAGGCGTCCGTCCTGCTCGGCTTCGCCACCTTGAAGGAAGGCGATGTTCAAATTACCGTCGAGGGCACGCGCTTTGCGGAAGCCGACATCCTCACCCGCAAGATTCTTTTCCGCCAGGCCTCCCTTAAACACATCGTGATCCTGCAACAGATCGACAGCATCCTGCACGCCAAGAGGGATCACTCGATTCCAGAAGAATTTTTCTATGACATCCTCGACGAGCACTTCAGCCAGGATGAAGTGGAGCGGCAATTCGATACCGCCATGAACTGGGGCCGCTACGCTGAGATTTTCGACTTCGATCGCGAATCACATCGGCTAATCCTCGCGGAACCCGTCGGAGAGCCGCATCCGCCAACCACGCCGGTGCAGTCGTGACGCGTCCGGAACGAATCGTTTTTCGGCCACTGGTTCGCATCTGGTCAGTGTTGCCGCGCGCGAGCGCGTCGAGCCTGCCTGATCTCATCATGTTTTCCGGCGGGCTGGCGCTTTTCTATGGCATCGTGCAAGTCGGACGCAACTGGCTCGGCCCTTTCAAACCGCAGGTTGAGATCAGCCGCAGCGTCGGCGTGCTTCCGGTCTACGCCGGATACTCGCTGCTACGCATCGCGCTGGCTTATGTGCTGAGCCTGCTCTTCGCGGTCACCTACGGATACGTCGCCGCCTACCGCCCACGCGCCGAACGTTTCATGATTCCGCTGCTCGACGTTCTGCAATCCATCCCGGTCTTGAGCTTCCTTCCCGGCGTGATGCTGGCCATGGCCGCGCTTTTTCCGGGGCGTCAACTGGGCGTCGAACTGGGCGCGGTCCTGCTCATTTTCACCGGACAGGTCTGGAACATGGCCTTCAGTTTTTATGCATCGCTGAAAAGTATTCCGCGCGAGATGCGGGAAGCGGCCACGATCTACCGTTTCAACTGGTGGCAGCGCTTCCTTCAGATCGAATTGCCCTTCGCGACCATCGGCCTCGTCTGGAATTCGATGATGTCAGTTGCCGGGGCCTGGTTCTTCCTGATGGCCTGTGAGCAATTTGGTGACTTCCGCCTGCCCGGTCTCGGCTCGTATCTCCAGGCCGCCGCGGACAATGGCGATACTCGCTCGATTCTCCTCGGCATTCTCACCATGGTGGCGGTGATTGTGCTGATCGACCAGTTCGTATGGCGTCCCGTGATCGCCTGGGCTGAGAAATTCAAACTGGAGCAAGTCGAAAGCGCGAGCACCCCAACGTCCTGGGTACTCGATTTTCTCCGGCGCTCCCGTGGCGTCGCGCTCTTCCGTAAGCGGGCAGTTCGTCCCCTCCGCGAACAGATGGTGCATTACTTTGCGCGTCGCCATGAGGTTCGCGCCGAATCGGCAGGTGAGAACCAAGCGGGGTTGTGGCTCTGGCGAGTCGTGGGAATCGTGGTTCTCGGAGCGATCGGCTACGCCGTGGTGCGCGTCGTCATGATCTTGACTGGCCTGCACGGCTCCGAATTTCACCAGATCGGCATCGGCCTTCTGGCAACTTGGCTGCGCGTGAATCTTACGCTTGTGCTCGGCGCACTCTGGACGATCCCGGTCGGTGTCGCCATCGGATTCAACCCGCGTTTGGCGCGCATCGCGCAGCCGCTCGCGCAGATTGCCGCCTCCGTTCCGGCGACGGCGTTGTTTCCGGTTGTCCTGCTCGTCCTGATTCGCCTCGGCGGAGGTCTGGGACTCGGCTCGATCGTTCTGCTGCTGCTCGGCACCCAGTGGTACATCCTGTTCAACGTGATCGCCGGCGCTATCGCGATTCCCACCGATTTGAAAGAAGTCGCCAGCGTGTTCAACATCCGCGGCTGGGAGCGTTGGCGCAAACTGATTCTGCCCGGGATCTTTCCGCTTCTGGTTACCGGAATGATTACGGCCTCCGGTGGCGCGTGGAACGCCAGCATCGTAGCCGAGTATTTCCACTTCAAAGGCCAGACCTATTCAACCGTGGGCGTCGGTGCCATGATTTCCGCCGCTACCGATGCCAAGAATTTCGATCTGCTGCTTGCCAGCACGATCGCATTGGCCGCTGTGGTAGTGACCACGAACCGCCTGGTTTGGCGGCGTCTCTACCGTCTCGCCGAGACACGCTTCAAACTCGAAGGCTGACTCCCTTTCGATTCCTGGTTCTGAAATTACCCCGCTCGTTTTTGAGAACGGAGAACCGCTACCCGTGGTTACTAAGGGAATACCTATTCACGAACCGTTAACCATCTCTTAATGAAGGTGCAAACAAGGCAAGTCAAGAATCAGCTATGCCAAAGTTGCCAATCGCGGGGGCCGAAGAGCAAGGTGTACTGATCGAGCCGCCTCTGCTCGCCGGGCTTCCGGGATTCGCCGGAAAATTCATTCCCATGGATCAGGCGCGCGACCTGTATCAGCGCTTGCGTTCGGCGCCGCGGGGCTTTCGTCTGGAAGCACTGCTGGCGGAAATGAACGTGAAGCTCGATGTCCCGCCCGCCGACCTCGATCGCATCCCGATCAGAGGCCCTCTAGTGGCCGTAGCCAACCATCCTTTTGGTGTGCTCGACGGTGCGGCACTGGCCGTGCTCCTCTCTCGCGTGCGTCCCGACGTCAAGATACTGACCAACGCGCTGCTCCAGGGCATCCCCGAACTCCGTGAGCAGTGCATCTTCGTGGATCCATTTCACACTCCGTCTTCGGCGGATAAGAATGTGAAACCCCTGAAACAGGCGATGGGATGGCTGCGCCAAGACGGAGCGCTGGCCGTGTTTCCCGCCGGCGAAGTCTCGAAGTGGAATGTCCGCGAGGCGCAAGTCACCGATCCCGCCTGGAACACTATAGCCGCTCGCCTGGTGCGCAAGAGCGGGGCCACCGCGCTCCCCGTATACTTCTGCGGCCGCAACAGCGTGACGTTCCAGTTGCTAGGTCTGATCAATCCGCGGCTCCGGACACTTTTCCTGCTGCAGGAATTTCTGCAGCAGCGCGACAAAAACGTGCAAGTTCGCATCGGGGGCGCGATCCCATCCGAATTGATCGCCAACCTCGACAGCGACGAGGAAGCCACCGAGTATCTTCGACTGCGAACTTACCTGCTGTCGTATCGGGGCAAGAGGGCGATCTCACTGCCCGCGAAGATGCTTTCCGCCCTTCCGCGCAAGCCGCAGGAAACAATTGCTGCCGGAATTCCAGCGCGATTCGTGGTCGACGATATTGCGGCGTTACCCGCCGAGCGGCTGCTCATCGAAAACCCGGACTTCGCCGTATACGCCGCGCGCGGTTACGAACTGCCCCACGCGCTCGACGAGATCGGGCGCCTCCGCGAAATCACCTTTCGCGCCGCCGGAGAAGGCACCGGCCGCAGCGCCGACCTCGATCAGTTCGACGCCTATTACTGGCACCTGCTGCTCTGGAACAAGGAGAAGCAGGAATTGGCCGGTGCGTATCGCGCCGGCAACACCGACGAGATCATTCGAACCCACGGCATCAAGGGTCTCTACACGAATACTGTGTTCCGCTACGACGAACAACTGTTCTTGAGAATTGGCTCCGCTCTGGAACTGGGCCGCTCTTTTGTTCGCCCCGAATACCAGCGTCAGTATGCGCCGCTACTTCTGCTATGGAAGGGCATCGCGCGTTTCGTGGTTACTTACCCGGAGACTCCGGTGTTGTTTGGAGCGGTCAGCATCAGCAACGAGTACAGCAGTCTGTCGCGCGAGATGATTGTGCGCTATTTTGAGCAACGGAAAGACGGCCGCGAGTTCGCCGACCTCATCCATGCACGTACGCCCTTTCGCGCTCCCAAGCTTCGCCGCTGGGATTGCGGCGCCTTCTGCAGTTTACTGCGCGATCTCGACCAGCTCGCCGAGCCGATCTCGGATGTGGAAGAAGATGGCAAAGGGTTGCCCATCCTGCTCAAGCAATATGCCAAAGTAGGAGGAAGATTAGTGGGCTTCAATCTCGACCGCAAGTTTTCCGATGTGGTCGATGGCCTGATGATTGTCGACCTGCGGCAAACCGATCCCTCGGCCCTCGAGCGTTATATGGGCAAGGAAGGCTACGCCGGTTTCCGCCGCGTCCACGGGCTCGACTAGGGAGTCTGGGTTTCTCCTAGAGTGGCGTTAAGCCTGCACACTTGCACCGCGTCTTCCAGCGCTCACGCCAACTCGTCTCCCAAAGATTTCAGTTCTTCCGGCTGCATCCGCTTCTGCAGGGCCTCGAATAGCTGTCGCTCTTCCTTGCGGATGTGCTCAGAGAGCAACGTCGCGAATGCTTCCAGTTCGCCTTGATTCATCGTGCCCTGCTCAGCGCGACTAAAATATTCCCGCAATCGGTCGTGGTCGCCGCTGAGTTCCGCCACCAGCGCGGCGAGTTCCGGAAAACGCCGGGCCGCTGGAAACAACACCTTTTCTTCTGCCGCGAAATGGAACTTAACTTCGTTCGCGTAGTGCTGGTGCACTTCCGGTTGCCACTGGCCGAGATCTGCGAAGCCAGTTTGCAGCGCCCGCTCCAGCCGCACACAGAGCGCCAGCGCGTGCTGGTGTTGACGAGAAAGCGGGACCAGGCTCGGGTCGCGCAGCATGGATCTATTATCGCCTACGCCCTTGATCTACAGTCCATTCTTGCGGAACAATTCCGCCGGATCGAACGTACCTCAACAGCGAGGGAGTCGCTTGTCTCGAGATCCAAAATGTCTCAATCGCAAGTCTCTCTATGATCAGGCGAGGCCTTTATGCGCAGATTGATGCTCGTCTTGCTTGTTCTCACCAGCGGACTCTGCCTGGGGCAGGAGCCCATACGGGTCAACGTTAAGCTGGTGAACGTCGCTTTTTCGGCACGCGATTCTCGCGGCGCACTGGTGAACAGTCTCGCAAAAGACGACGTCGAGGTCTTCGAAGATGCTGTCCCGCAGAAGGTGTCGTTCTTTGCCCGGAGTGTCGATGTCCCTCTGACGTTGGGATTGATCGTCGATTTCAGCGGAAGCCAGGATCAGTTCTCGAAGCAGCACCAGCACGACCTGGAGGTCTTTCTCAAGGACATCCTCGGGCCCAAAGACCGGGTGTTTCTGATCTGTTTTGGTAACCATCTCCGGCTGGTCAGTGACTTTTCGCAATCCGGCCCGGAGCTAATGGACCGGCTGAAGCTCTATCAGCACGACAACCGGCACTTTCCGGAACTGGGACCCAAGGAGGATCGGGAATTGGGTACCGCTTTTTACGATTCCATTTATTACTCGGTCACCGACAAGCTCGCCAGCGAGAGCGGCCGGCGCGCGTTGCTGGTTTTCAGCGACGGAGAAGATAACTCCAGTTCGCACGACATGATGACGGCCATTGAGGCAGCGCAAGCCGCTAACGTACTCGTTTACACGATACGATATACCGAGAAAGAACACGGCCACCTGACGGCGCGCAACCAATACGGCATCCGGGTCATGGACCGTATTGCGAAAGAGACTGGGGGCCAGGCCATCGACGCCGAGGCCACCGACCCGAAGACCTACTTCCAGCAAATTGCGGAGGAACTCCGCACCTCGTATGAACTGGCCTACTATCCAACCAACCCGTTACCGGACGACACTTTCCGCAAGATTACGATTCGCCCCAAGCAGCCCGGCTTGACGGTCCGCTCTAAGACCGGATATTTCTCACGCTAGAGGATTAACCGCGGATTTTCCCTCACGGCACTCGAAGACTGCCTTTGCTAAATCCGCCCGCCTGTTGAACAATGAATAGTTGCCCTGGTCGCGGCGGCTGATTCCGATTTCGTCGGCGCGCCAGAGAAAACGCAAGGAGCCTTCATGCCCGCAACTGGAGAACTTATCCGCCTCATGAATTACATCGACGACATCGCCACTACCCTGCGCCGTATCAGCGCCAGCATCCCGGCCATGACCAAAGAGGAGTGCGCCCGCCTGGGCGAATATATCCGCAAGTCCGAACCGAGCTATGAGAGCGTCGTGCAGCACCTCGAGCAAGCGGGCAAGGAGTGACGAGTGACTGAGGTCCGCACGGTTGCGGTGGTTGGCGCCGGCATCATGGGCCGGGGCATCGCGCATGCTGCCGCTCTCGGCGGCTATCGCACCATTCTCGAAGACCTCTTCCCGAACGCCTTGCGCAAGGCGGAGACGGAAATCCGCGCCCATTTCGACCAAGCCGTTGAACTCGGCAAGGTCAATGCCAGCGACGCCGATGCAGCTTTTTCCCGGCTGGAGTTTGCCGGTTCGGTCGATGAAGCCGCCCGCGAAGCCGATCTCGTCATCGAAGCCGTTCCCGACGAACTGGAATCGAAGATCGAGATCTTTACCATGCTCGACAAGTTTTGCCGCCCCGCCACCATTCTCGCCGCGAATACGTCCTCGCTCAGCGTGACTGAGATCGCAAGCGTTACCTATCGTGCCAGGAAGTGCGTCGGCATGCGCTTTTTCAATCCCGTGCACAAGATGAAGCTGCTTGAAATTGTGCGCGCGCTCGAAACCGACGACGACACGCTGGCCGCCGTCGTCGAGGTCGGCAAGCGCATGGGCAAGGAAGTTGCGGTGATCAAAGAGTCGGTTTCATCACCAGTCGCATCAACGCCATGATCGGCAATGGAGCTTTCCACACGCTCCAGGCGTGTTCGAGTATCCGGAGTCGCTGAAGGCCCGACTAGAGCCTTTATCCAATAAGCAACAAGTGCAAGTAAATCTTATGTTTATGGTCGATTGACTCATTACAATGAGTCGTTTAGACTCATAGTATGGCTAAAAGGCTGCAAGTGATTTTGCAGGATCCCGATTATCGAGAAATCCAACTCATGGCGCGATCGCGCCACATGTCAATTGCGGAGTGGGTCCGTCAAGCGCTCGACCGTGCGCGCCGCCACGAGCCGTTGGGCGACGTGGGCAAGAAACTTGAAGTCATCCGCGCTGCCGCGCGAAACAATTTTCCCACAGCGGACATCGGCGACATGTTGGACGAGATTGAGAGAGGATACCTGCCGACGGAGAAATCTTGATTCTTGTCGACTCCAATATTCCGATGTATCTGGTGGGCGGGCCTCATCGGCACAAGAACGACGCACAGCAATGGCTAGAGAAACTGGCCAGCGACCGACAACGTCTGGTTACCGATGCCGAGGTGCTTCAGGAGATCCTGCATCGCTTCGTCGCGATTAATCGCCGCGAGGCGATTCAGCCTGCGTTTAGTGCGCTACTTAGAATTGTCGACGAAGTGCTGCCGGTTGATCGAGTCATTGCGGAGCGTGCGAAAGAGATCGTGATTGGCTACCGGCAGTTTTCCGCCCGTGACGCCGTCCATCTCGCCGTCATGGAACATCACGGAATCGAGCGCATCCTGACCTTCGATTCCCGGTTTGACGGATTCCCGGGCATTACTCGCTTGTCATAGAACGCAAGGGCTGCCAGTTCCTTACTGGAGCCGCAGCCCACACGCTTTGCGATTGCTGGTCGCTGGCAACCGGGACCCGCCTATTAATTGATGTCCTGCTTTGCCTCCAGCCGTTTTACCAGTCCATCCACATAGCTCTTCTGGTTGTCCGGAGCTCCTGCCAACGCCAGTTTCATTTCCTTAGCTGCGTCGTCAAACTTGCCCTGCGCGCAGTACATTCGAGCCAGGCCCGAATGCACGAACCATTGGTCGGGATGTTTCTGCGCGTTTTCGCGGAAGATGGCGAACGCCTCGTCGTTGCGCTTTTCACCTTGCAACTGGCGGCCGAATAAATGGACTTGCAGCGGAGTGGCAAGGTCCAGCGCCCTCTTCTGCGCGGTTGCAGCCTCGTCCTTGCGATTGAGCGCCTTGAGAACCTGCGATTTCGTCATCTCGTTGTCGTAGCGATCTTCATTTTCGATGGACTTGTTTGCATATGTCAGCGCATCATCCAAAGCGATCTTCTCCGCCAACAGGTAATTAGCCGCGTCGTCCCCGCTCATCCACGTGTACTGTGAAAGATTACGGAGCTGTTTCTTCAGGCTGGCCTGCACCACCTCGTGCACATCCACCGAGACCTTGAACGGGACCGCGATCTTCTCCCACTCCAGTTCAACCACCGCCGAATCCGGATGCAACTGGTCGAAATCGTAGGTGAAGGCGTTGTGCATATCCGCGGCTTTGGGCTTCACCGTCACGCGCAGCGCATCTTCCGCCTGGTCGTAGGTGAACGCGCCCCAGGAAGTCGAGTTCTTCGAAAAAATAATCGTCCACTCATCGGCGTTCGGGATCATGTGCAGCCCGTAGATCCCCTTGTCGAGCGGCTTGCCTTCGATCTGAACCGGATCGCTGAACGTGATTGTCGTGTTTTCATTCGCTCCCGCGCGCCACACCTTGCCGTAGGGGACCAGATCACCCCAAACCTTTCGATCATTCACCAGCGGCCGGTGATACGAGATGGTGATGTCGGTGATGCCGATGCGTTGTGAGATCTGCGCCCGCTGGCTCTGGCGGGGCAGGTCGAGTACGAAAGATTGCGCCGGGCTTACGCCCGACATGGCTGCCATCAGCAGGCAGAACAGGAATCCTCGCAAAGTCGCTCGAAACATGGGACTGCCTCCTTCAATGTGTGACATTCAATGTGTGACCTTCCATGTGCATCCATGGCAAATGTTGCTGAAACGGGCTGCGGAACGTGGCCCCACCCCTGGTCGGCATCTTAGACGTGCCCGAATGCTGGCGGTGAGCAGGAGTACGACGTCTAAATCGGGACCGCCTTCGCGCCTTCTACGTCAGCCGCTAACCGGTACCAGTTTCCAGCGTCTAAATAGCATAGGCAAAGTTTGCTTTTTCGGGGAACCGCGCCGCACCCGACCCCGTATCACACAGCAGAGTGCAGGGGTTCGCCTCCCTCATAAGGCAGCCCCCCGTGACCAGCCATGCGGATGCTCATCGAAATCGTTCGCCAGTCGCTGGCCACCCTGTGGGCCCACAAACTGCGCTCGTTTCTCACCATGTTCGGCATCGCCTGGGGCGTCGGATCGCTGCTCCTGCTTGTCGGCTTGGGTGAGGGCTTCCGCAGCGGTCAGGCGAGGCAACTGAAGAACCTGGGCCAGGACATTATGTTCACCTTCCCCGGCCGTATTCCCGCCGTCGAGGGCAGCACTCAGTCCGGCCGCACTTACCACTTCACCTATGAGGATTACCTCGCAGTTCGCAGCGAGGCGCGCACGCTAAAGTACGTTTCGCCCGTCTCAACCGCGAAGACATTCGCGCGGTCAGCGACTACGGCTCCACGAACGGCCAAGTGTTCGGTATCGCGCCCGAGTACAACCAGATCCGCACGATCCCCGTCGGCCCGGGCCGCTGGTTCAACGATGAGGACAATACCGAAACGCGCCGGGTGGCCGTCGTCGGTTGGGAACTGCTCAAGAACATATTCCCCGGACGCCCAGCCGTGGGCTCGCCCATCCTGCTCAATGGCGTTCGCTTCGAAATTATCGGGGTGCTCAGCAAGGTCGGGCAGGATGGCAACAACGGCACCAACGCGCGCATCTTTATTCCCATCGAGACCATGCGCAACCTGTTCCGGCTGAAGGAGCAGAATAGCGAAGATGCCATCTCGTTCCTGAACTACCGTCCACTCACGCCCAGCGGGGATCTGGTGGCAAAAAAGGAGGTCCACGACATCCTTGCCCGCCGCCACGGGTTCGATCCGAAACTCACCGAGTCTTTTGAAGACTGGGACAACATCGAAGATAACAAGCGCGTCGGCAAGATCTTTGACGGCATGGATTATTTTCTCGGCGTGGTCGGTGTGATCACGCTCGCCCTCGGCGCGATCGGCATCATCAACATCATGCTCGTCTCCGTTACCGAACGCACCCGCGAGATCGGACTGCGCAAAGCGCTCGGAGCGACCCATCGCGCGATTCTGACCCAGTTTTTTGTGGAAGGCGCGTTCCTGACCGCCCTGAGCGGAGGCATCGGGTTGGCCATCACCACCGCACTGGTCACGGTTCTCGCCGCCTTGCCCGCTCCCGAAGGATTCGATACGCCGCGCATCGTTCCGTCGTCGGCAGCCATCGCCATTCTTTCGCTCGCGATTGCCGGCATCGCCGCGGGACTTTATCCAGCGCGCCAAGCCGCGCTGCTGCAACCGGTGGAGGCCCTGCGTCAGGAGTAGGGAATAACTATGATTCGCGAACTCGCTGGCCAGGCCTACAGCGCGCTGAAGCACAATCGCCGTCGCAGCATCCTCACCATGCTCGGCATGGCATGGGGTATTGCGACTGTCGTGCTGCTGCTCGCCTACGGCTCCGGTTTCGAGCGAGGCCTCTGGATCGCTTTCCGCTCCTGGGGCACGAACCTCGTCTTCATTTTCCCCGGACGCACCTCGCTGCAAGCGGGTGGCACCAAGGCTGGTAGCGAAATTAAACTCACCGTCAACGATCTCGATTACCTGCAGGCCGAGGTGCCTCTGCTCAAGCGCATCTCGCCTGAAGCCTTCAAACAAAGCACCGTCGCCTATGGAACGCGGAGCGGCAGTTACGGGATCAGCGGAGTCTATCCCTACTATTCGCACATGCGCCGCATCGACGTCGAAGACGGCACTTTCTTCACCGACCTCGACGAGAACACGCATAGCCGCGTGGCCATCCTCGGCGCCGACGTCAAGAAAAAATTGTTCTCAGGCCAGAACGCCCTCGGCGAAAAAGTGCGGGTCGACGGCATTTCCTACGAGGTTATCGGCGTGCTCAAACACGTCATCCAGAATGGCGACGACAACATGAACGGCAAAGTGTACATCCCGTTCAGCGCCATGAGCGACCTCACCAACACTTATTACCTCAACGCCATCGCCATGGAATACGAAGGCGACCACGAAAAAGTCGCCACGGCGGTGCGCCGCTCCATGGCCTTTCACCATGAATTCGATCCCAAGGACAAGCGCGCCGTCTTTGTCTTCGACGTCTTTGCCGATCTGCTCGACCTGCGCGTAATTACCACCGGCATCAAGATTCTGCTCGGGTTCATCGGGTTGCTCACGCTGGGCATCGGCGGTGTGGGCCTGATGAACATCATGCTGGTCTCCGTAACCCAGCGCACGCGCGAGATCGGCGTCGAAAAAGCGCTCGGCGCCCGCGGTTGGCACATACTGATCCAGTTTCTCGCCGAAGCCCTCGTTATCACGCTTCTGGGTGGGCTCGCGGGCATAGTTCTCGCTTACATCGTCTCCTGGTCGGTGGGGTCGCTTACTCTCTGGAGCGCCTTCGTCGAAAATGGCACCGAAGGTGACATCCATCTCACCATCGATTCCGTCACGCTGCTCGCGTCCACTATGATCCTCGGATTCGTGGGCGTGGTCAGCGGAATGCTGCCCGCCATCAAAGCCTCTCGCCTGGATCCCATCGAAGCGCTCCGCTACGAATAGAAAAGGTCTCAGGTCCAAGGTGTCAGGTCTCAGGAAGGCCCGCCACTTCGAGCAGTCCAGATTCCTGAGATCTGACACCTTGCCCTTGTGTTATATTTCAGTCCAAATTCACAAAGGAGGTTTTCATGCGCCCACTCGGTGTAGCCTTGGTTGGTTTCTACCAGATTCTGCGCGGAGTAATCGGGCTGTTGTTTGGAATCTCCGTGTTGTTATTCACCGGACTCGTCGCCAAAGTCGCGTCCCTGGCCGCCGAAGGTAACGCTGTTGAACGTCTGCTGCATGGTTTCGGCCACGCGGTCGGCTTGGTCATTATTGTGTTCGCAGTCGTGCACCTGTTCGCCGGCTACGGCGTCCTGCAAATGCAGAACTGGGGTCGTCTACTCACGCTTCTGTTTTCTGCGATTGGACTTGTCCTGGTTCTCCCCGGCATGGTCCACGCGCACACTTTTTCGCTGCTCTTTGGGGTGATTAACGCGGCCTGCATCATTTATCTGGCCAGGCCTGCGATCAAGCGCGCCTTCCACGCTGAAGGCAATCCCATGCGAATGGCGGCCTAATACGCCCGTTGTTCGTAACCATTGATTCATCGGCCGTAGAGACGCGGCTGGCCGCGTCTTGCTCCTTCGCCTGAGTACAATGAACCCGTGTCAGACTCCAAGTCTCTGCAGAAGGTCCTCGATCACTTGCGGCTCTACGATCATCCGCTGCTCGCTTTCTCGGCGCGCGAAAACAACGGCGTGATCGAGGTTTTGATCGATCTGAAGAACTCGACCGTCCCGGTTCACACCTACGTGCTCCAAATTCATCCCCGCGACCTCGATCATCCCCAGTTCGCCTGGCACCTGCAGCACCAGCTCTACGACGGCCTGCACGACTATTTCATCGAAATGTTTAACCGAACCCCGCAGGATCGCGCCGTCCCCAACGGCGCGATGCCTGCCGGAGAGAGTGGCGAGGGAAGCTAGCGCTTTGTCCGTCCGCGAACAAATCGAGCGCGAAATCCGCGAGAGCGGCCCCATGCCGTTTTCGCGCTACATGCAGATCTGCCTCTACGAGCCTTCCCACGGTTACTATTCCGCTAACGCCGAACAATTCGGCAAAGCCGGAGACTTCTATACCTCGAGCGACGTTCACGCCGTCTTCGGACGCTTGCTGGCGCGGCAGTTCGACGAGATTTGGCATGCACTCGGTCGCCCTCCCGAAATCGAAATCCTCGAACTCGGCCCCGGCCGCGGCTTGTTTGCTCGCGATGTGCTCGATTGGTGCAACAAGAAATTCCACGACTCCTTCGCGGCCCTCACCTACACGTTGCAAGAGACTTCGCCCGCGTTGCGAGCGAAACTGCAAGACACTCTCCGCGAACATATTGGTACTGGGAAGGCTAAAGTTCCGGAGGAACGATCGAGCTTAGCCCCGATCGTGTGGGGACGGGCGCCGTCGCCCGTCCACGCCGAGCGCAGTTCGGCACCTGCGGAGATTTCTCGCAGCTTGTCGCCCGACACGCCCCTCATCGTCTTCGCGAACGAATTCTTCGACGCTCTACCGGTCGAAATTCTCGGCACCCACGGCAAACTTCACATCGCGCTCGAAAACAATCGACTGCGCGAAACCTGGCTCCCGCCGCTCGCCGAAGAACTGGAATTCCTCGACCGCTACGGCGTCCATCCCGAATCCGGCGAGCGAATCGAAGTGCCTATCCTCGCGCAGAATTGGGTCCGGCAAATTGCGCGGGGCATCGAACGCGGCTTTCTGCTGGTCATCGACTACGGTTACACCCGCAATGAACAACTCGCGGGTCGCCACCGCGGTACGTTGATGGCGTATCGCCATCACTCCGCCAGCCCCGACCCCTACCAGGCTCCCGGCGAGCAGGATCTCACCGCCCACGTTAATTTCACTGCACTCGCCGCTGCATCCGAGCAAGCCGGCATGCGTGTCGAGAAGCTCCTCACGCAATCGCAATTTCTGATGGGCATTGGCGAGAGAAATCAGTTTGCCGATGCCTTCGAAGATTGCCGCGTGCCGCAGGAGCGGGCGAAGGTTGCCCTCCAGCTAAAGCATCTGGTCACGCCCGTCGGTATGGGAGAGAATTTTCAAGTGCTGATTGCCAGCCGAGCAGTGGAGGCTCAGAGACTGGCCGCGTTGAGCGGTCTGAGTTTCGGAAGCAGTTCTCAGTTCTCAGTTCCGAGTTCTCAGTGACCGGATCTTGCAAAGGACAAGCACAATCGCCTTACTGAGAACTGGGAACCGAGAGCTGGGAACCGAAGTAATAGGTACCAAAGGTGTGCACCATTTTCGTTGCATTTAACATTCCTGAAATATCTTTACAGTAAACTGTGAATGATGAGCGTGCCTCGGGTGTCTCGCTTTGCGCTGCCGCTGCAGGTCGCTGCCGTGTGCTACCGACGAGTGAATTCGCATGCCGAGTTTCTGTTGGTCCATACCAATGGCGGCAACAAGTGGACGTTCCCCAAGGGAGCCCCCGAACCCCGTCTCTCGCACAGCCAGGCCGCCGAACGTGAAGCCAAAGAAGAAGCGGGCGCCATCGGCATCATCGAGCCCCGCCATTTCCACATCTACGTGCACTCCAAGGGCGTTTTCTGGCAGCCGGGCGGCGTGCAGGAATACGTGGTCAAAGCTTTTCTGATGGACGTCCGCCAAACCCGCCGTCCCGAGGAAGACTACCGCAATCCCACCTGGTTCGATTCAGAAAAAGCACGCGTTATCTTGGCTAAAGGCCGTGAGGTCAAGTACGCTCACGAACTCCAGACTGTGATCGACCGCGCGCTGGAGCACCTCGGCGTAGCACGCATGGCTGCGGCGGCTCGCTAGCACTTGTGTGGAGACGGGCATTCTGCCCGTCCAAGCGCTCAATAGCGACTACGCTTCTCAATCGCAATATCCGCTCCGGGCAGAACGCGCTCTCCAAAGATTTCCCTGCGCATGGCCCCGAAATCAGGCCAGTCGCCGGTCGGCCGAGGCGATCCTTCTGGAACGATGCGGGCGATTACCTCGTCGCGCTCCCGGAGTTCGACAGTTTCGCCGGCACGCAGCCACGCTTTCAGGCGCTTGGCGTCCCGGAATTGGCGAATGTTTACGCTAGGCATGTTACGAATTGTGGCACATCATAAAAGGCCTGAGCCAGCGCGTGGGAAGCTCTTTTGGCAGCCACTTATTCTGCGTGAGCTAAGAAGCCATCTGGTGTTGTTTCAAACCTCACGAACCCGGAGGCTCCCAATGCTTCCAGAAGTTTGTTCGATTGCGTCGCTCCGATTACTTTGAGTGACGCAACTCTTGATCCAGAGGAGTAGATGCCGTGGTGCAAATCAACTTCTCCAATGATGTTTGCGCAGTTGACCTCGGCGTCTCGTTCATCCAAGACCTTAAACAGCGTTATTCCTTGGAAGGCGTCGGCCATCCCGCGCTTTTGCCACAATCGCTCGGCTACGCCTCTGTGGAGCGCGGAATCAACAGCCCAGATTGGCATCTGCTCCGCCAACCGCTCCAATTCGGAATATGCAGGGTCTAAAACGATTGCGACCGTCATGCCGTCGCTCCTACAGCTTTCAGTTCAATAATCCCACCATCGCTGACAACTGACAACTGACAACTGACAACTGACAACTGACAACTGAGAGCTGAGAGCTGAGAGCCAACCCTCCTGTCCGCTATATTAAATACAGACGCCCATGATCCAACTCTCTGGTGCCGGCAAGCGCTACGGCCACAAGCTCTTGTTCGAGAACGCCGACTGGCTCATCACGCCAGAATCCCGCATCGGTCTGGTCGGAGCGAATGGCTCCGGCAAGTCCACCATCATGAAAATCCTGGCCGGGAGCGAAACGCTCGACTACGGCGCCATCTCGCGCGCCAAAGGCATCTCCACCGGATACCTGCCGCAGGACGGCCTCACCCTGACCGGACGCACCATTTTCGCCGAGTGCATGTCCGTCTTTGCCGAACTCCATGCTATCGAACATGAGATGGAATCGCTGACCCGCAGCATGTCGGAACTCGACCACGCCGGCCGCGAATACTCGAACGTCGCCGACCGTTACCAGAAGCTCGAACACGAATTCGTCGCGCGCGACGGCTACACGCTCGAAGCCCAGGTCGGTCAAGTCCTTACCGGGCTTGGCTTCCACCGCGACGACTGGACGCGTCGGACCGAAGAATTTTCCGGCGGCTGGCAGATGCGCATCGCGCTTGCCAAACTTCTGCTGCAGAAGCCCAACTTGCTGCTCCTCGACGAGCCGACCAACCACCTCGACCTCGAAGCCCGCAACTGGCTTGAGGAGTACCTGACCACTTATCCCTACGCGTTCGTCCTCATCTCACACGACCGCTACTTTCTCGACGTCACCGTCAAGCGGATCGTGGAAATCTGGAACAAGCAGATGCACTTCTACGCCGGCAACTACGATCAGTACCTGGCCGCGAAAACCGCGCGCAAGGAGCAGCTCGAATCCGCCTACAAAACCCAGCACGACCGCATCGAGCAGCTCGAAGTGTTTATCAATCGCTTCCGCTACACGGCCACCAAGGCTAAGCAAGTCCAGAGCCGCATTAAAGAGCTCGAAAAAATGGAGCGGATCGAGATTCCGGAAGAAGAGAAGACCGTTCATTTCTCCTTCCCGCAGCCGAAGTCCAGCGGACGCATCGTCGCCGAGTTCACGAACGTCGCGAAAAGCTACAGGGAACACAAGGTCTTTGAGAAAGTGGATTTCATGATTGAGCGCGGCGAGCGCATCGCGCTAGTCGGAGTCAACGGAGCAGGGAAGTCCACTCTGATTAAACTGCTGGCCGGTCAGGAGCCACTCACCGCCGGCGAATACAAACTCGGCCACAACGTCGAGCCCGATTATTTCGCGCAGGACCAATATAAAGAGCTCGATCCGGAAGCTCGCATTCTCGACGATCTCGGCGAGCTTTCGCCAGCTTCCACGCAAACGCAGTTGCGCAGCCTGCTCGGCTGTTTTCTTTTTTCGGGGGACGATGTCTTCAAGCGCATCGGCGTCCTCTCCGGAGGCGAGCGCAATCGCTACGCGCTGCTCAAAATGCTGCTGCACCCCGCCAACTTCCTGCTGCTCGATGAGCCCACCAACCACCTCGACCTGCGCGCCAAAGACGTGCTGCTCGAAGCCCTGATGAAGTACACCGGCACGGTGGTCTTCGTTTCCCACGACCGCTACTTCATCGACAAGCTGGCCACCCGAGTCTTCGAAATCGGCGAAGGCAAAGTGGAAATCTATCCCGGAAATTACGAAGACTATCTCTGGCGGAAGCAGGGAAGAGCTGCGGTCACCGCGGAAATCCCGAAGGGGGTCATTCCCGCAGCGGCGTCTTTGTCTGCGCCCGTGAACGGAGACCGCGCGCCCGGCGCCGAGGCAGGGGAATCCAAGGGCAAGCGCATGAATCCGATCAAGCGCCAGCAGATGGAAGACCGTCTGCACGAAATAGAAGAGGAGATTGCCCGCGCCGAAGCCGCAATTGTCCTGTGTGAGATGCAGCTCCAGAGCTTTGTAAGCGCAGAAGAAACTCAACGGCAGACCCATGAACTCGCTCGTCGAAAGACCGATCTGCAGAGTTTGATGAAGGAATGGGAGGAGCTGTCGGGGGTGCTGGAATAATGTCGGTTCCATCGAGACGCGGCAAGCCAATCTACAGGAAGACTCTCTTGGGGCTTTTACCGAGAACCGAAAACCGAGTACTGCCCTACCCGCCCTGCTTCAACTCCACCAGCACCTGCCGCGCCATTCCATGAGCGTCTCCGACAGGTCCGCGGCCTGCTCGAGAATCTGCGAACGATTAACGACGTGAGGTTCTAGGGCGAGCACCCCATAGCCAATTCCACTTTTCGCGCCAAGTCGCAGATCTGACTCGAGCTGAGCGTCCTCAGTCTTTCCCGCGCGGCGTCGAGCTCACCTTTCCACACTACCGAAACATCTTCTGCTTTGGCGACGACACGTTCGCGTAAGCCGGTTTGTCCGGGTTCCAGCAAGAGGTGCGTGGGAATCTCGTCCTTGTGAACCGAAGTGCTCAGCGGCACTACGAGCACGGTGCTAGCGCGCGGATGACTGTTTCGTGCGTTGATCGAGACGATGATGACCGGGCGCTTTCCTTTTTCCGGAGGGTCGGTTGGCAGTTTCGTGAACCATATTTCTCCGCGCTGCGGGCTGGGCATGCAGGAGTTCCTCCTCATTCAGGGCAAGATGGCTTCCGGCAAATTCTCCCCAGGCTTTGTCTTCCTCGACTTCCGCATCGCTCAGGCTGTCGTAGTAGGCGGTCACGTTGGCTTCGAGCGACGCCCTCCGCTGTTCCCTTGTCTTTTCCAGAAGCAACTCGTCCAGGAACGCGGATTGGGATCTCAGCTTTCGCCGGCGTGCTTGATCGTCCAGGTAAGCGAGACTCTCGGGCGACAGGGTGAAGGTGCGCCGCTGCTTAATGCGTGGGTTAGTGTTCGCCATAGTACTTTGTATCATATCATAGGTATGATTATTGTAGCGCATCCAGAGAACGCTGTGGCCGAGGGCAGGCTGCCGAACTGCGCTCGGCTTGGACGGGCGAGGGCGCCCGTCCCAACACGAGCAAGGCAGACGCGGCAAGCCACGTCTCTGCGGGAAAATCGGTTTGGACTGAGAACTGGGAACTGGGAACTGAGTACTGCCCTACCCGCCCTGCTTCAACTCCACCAGCACCTGGCGCGCGATTTCCTTGAGCGTCTCGAACACGCCCACGCCCTGGAAGGCCACTGCCTCGACGACGGCCTCATTTTTCTTGCGCAGTTCTTTGGAGAGAGCGTCCACCGGCAAGATATTTGGCAGGTCGCGCTTATTGAGTTGCAGCACGTAGGGAATCTTGTTGAAGTCGTAGCCGTGTTCTTGCAGGTTGGCCATCAGGTTGTCGAGCGCTTCGACGTTGGCGTCCATGCGCTCCTGCTGGGAATCGGCCACGAACACGATGCCGTCCACTCCGCGCAGGATCAGCTTGCGGCTGGCGTCATAAAAGACCTGTCCCGGGACCGTGTACAGGTGAATGCGCGTCTTGAAGCCTCGCACCGTACCCAGATCCAGCGGCAGGAAATCGAAGAACAGGGTTCGATCGGTCTCCGTGGCCAGCGAGATCATCTTGCCCTTCTGCTGTTCGGCTGTTTTCTGGAAGATGAACTGCAGGTTCGTCGTCTTGCCGCCCAACCCGGCGCCGTAGTAGACGATCTTGCAGTTGATCTCGCGCGCTGCGAAGTTGATGAAACTCAAAAGGTTTCCTCAGAGACTCCTGCGAAAGAGACTCTCGCGAACCAATCCCTCAAGGCGCGAGCCTCTCACACAAATCCACCTGACTACAGTAATCGGTTACTGCTGGTTTTTATACCACACCGGAAGGCTCTGGCGCAGGTTACCCACGTTACTAAACCATTACGGGCTCAAATGCTTAGCCGATCCACCCGCTATCGCGGCGTCGGCAGAGGATAATATCCCTGCTTCGCATACACCTTTACGCCCGGGTGCCCGTGCACCTGCACATCGATGTCCCGGTAGCCTCCGATGCTCGATTTGGGTGAATAACCCAGGGTGTACTGATAGCGCGCTTCTCCAATCGCATTGGCGTAAGCTCGCTCGATGTTGGCCTCCGACAATTCGCTGTAGGCTGTGCCTCCTCCGGTGGCGTTGACGTATTTCGGCAGAATGTCGCTGTAGCCCATCACCGCCCCGGTCTTGGGCAGGTGGCGTCGCTGCAGCCAGTCGTAGATCGGAATCGCCGCGCCTTCCACTCCCAACGCGTACACGGTGATGTTCTGCGTCAGCAGCACTTTCAGTGTGTCTTTGTAGCTGGCGATCGAACCCTGTTCGCGTCCGTCGCTGATGATGAAAATGATCTTCCGACGCGCCCGGTCGCGCTTTGAAAGATCGCGCGCCGCGAGCAGAATCGCGTCATTCAATACGCGCGCCACCTTCGGCGGCGTGCTCACCGGGTCTACGGGATAGTCAATGGGACGACCATTGATGATCGGGCCCTGCGGACCGAGCGGCCCACTCGTCACCGGCGGTCCATTATTCGCTCCGCTGTACCCTTTGACCTGGTTCAGAGTCGCAGTCAACTCCTTACCCACGCTGGTGAAGTCCGACACCCGCCCTACCGTGCTGCTGTAGGTGTAGATCGCAACTTCATCGAACTGGCTGAACGCTCCCTGCAACGCCGACAGCGTTTCTTGGACCTTCTTCAGACCCACGTCCGCCATGCCGGTATCGAAAATCACCGCTGCCGACAGTGCAAACGGATCGCTGGTGAAAAACGACAACGTCTGCTTCTTTCCGTTTTCCAGGACCGAAAAATCCTTGGGCCGCAAACCGCCGACCATCCGCCCCTCGGTGTCCTTCACCATAACCGGAACGAGCACCAGGGTTGGGTTCACCGAGATTGTGTAACCGACGTCTTGCCCGGTTTCCGCATCCTTCGGAACGCTCCCCGCGGGCACCGTCTTCACCTGAGGCATCGGTGGCGGTATCGCCGACTTGTCGTACACCATGTCGGGAGCGCTGTGCGGAAGCTCCTTCGACCCGGTGGTCACGCCCGATCCATCGGATGGCGGCGTGTCCGGCTGCGACTGCTCCTCCGCTCCGGGCCGCGGGCTGGGCGGCGCCGGCGGCGGTATTGGACGCGTCGCCGACGGCGCGTCTGGGATGTCCTCAGGCTTCTGCTGCGCCATCAGGGCGCCGGCCAGCAATAATGTCAGCCCCAGCATCAGTACCGCGCTAATTTTCTTGGCCATCCCCGGAACCCTCTGTCTGTCTTTCTTTCTCTCTTCCATCTCTACTTGGTAGAGACCACTTTTTCACTAGTTCAGATGCCCCAGCGCGCCGCTTTGGTGCATCTAACCGTTACAGGCCATTACACGATAGACTAGCAAAGTCTCGGGATAAAACTCCAATGCCTAAACTACCTTGCAAACCGTACCTGGCGGCGGGATTGTTCACCCTGATCATGTTCACCCTGATCATATTCGCTTTGGTGACGACCCTGTCGTTTCCCGCAGCCGCGCAGAATCCGCCGGTTCCCCCACCTCCGGCGCCCCCTGTCACCTCCTCGACCGGCCCTACATCCAACACCGATTCCGCGCCCAGTCCTACTTCCAACAACCAGGCGCAGGACCAGTCCGTCGAGACCTTGAAGGTTAATGTCGAAGTCGTCCAGTTATTCTTCAACGTCAAAGACAAGCATGGCGCGCTTATCCCCAACCTCAACAAGGACAACTTCGACCTGTTCGAGG
Organism: Terriglobales bacterium; assembly: GCA_035272625.1. GTDB lineage: Bacteria > Acidobacteriota > Terriglobia > Terriglobales > Acidobacteriaceae > Acidiflorens. Next base: position 50,997 of record DATEQN010000043.1, read on the forward strand.
ATGGCCAGCCCCAGACCATTAAATATTTCAAGGCCGAATCCGATCTCCCGCTGACCCTGGGCATGCTCATCGACTCCAGCGGCAGCCAGATGCGCGTCCTCGACATGGAAAAGGAAGTTGGAGCATCTTTCCTCGAGAGCACGCTGCGCCCCAAAGACGAGGCCTTCGTCATCAGCTTTGACGTCGACATCACCCTGCTGCAGGATTTCACCAACTCCGTCAGCCGGCTCAGACATGCGCTCAACCAGGCCAAGATCAACACCGGGGGAGTCGGTTGTTCCGGGGGCCCCATTGGCCCGCAAGGCCCGATTCCATGCTCCGCCAGCGGCCAACGCGGCACCGCGCTCTACGACGCCGTTTATCTCGCCTCGCACGACGAATTTAGCCACGAAGTCGGCCGCAAGGCGATGATCCTGCTCACCGACGGAGAGGACGAAGGCAGCCGCCTGAAGATCAAAGATGCCATTGAAGCCGCCCAGAAAGCCGATGCCATCTGCTACGTGCTGCTCATCGCCGACCGCGGTTTCTACGGCTTCGGCGGCTATTCCGGCGATGCAGAAATGAAAAAGCTCACCCAGGAAACCGGCGGCCGCATGATCGAGGTCGGCAACAAGATCGAAAAACTCCGCCAGGCCTTTGACCAGATTTCCCAGGAACTCCGCAGCCAGTACAACGCTGGTTACGTGCCCACCAACACCGCCCGCGACGGCTCTTTCCGCAAAGTTGAGATCAAGCCCAAGCAGGGGGACTACAAGATCCAGGCCCGCAGCGGCTACTACGCCACACCGCGCCACGAAGACTAGCAGCCTCATAGAGAAACGGGCGTCCCCGCCCGTCCAAAATTAAGGTTGCGTAGGGACGGCCGCCCCCGGCTGTCCAAGCCGAGCGCAGCTCGGCAGCGACCTCAGACCCGGGGGAGCGCAGCCGCTCCCAATTCCTGGAAGGCGCCCCACGCCCGAGTTGCCGAGGGTGAGCAGAATGATTTGGTAGTTTACATAAACGGCGGATAGCCGCTGCCAGCCCGCTCACCGCGCCTGCGAAAGATCCTCGACGACGAATAACTGACCGCGGCGCTCCACCACCCCCACTCCAATCGAATCCATGTCCCTGTCCAGAATGTTCGCGCGATGTGGGGGCGAGTTCATGAACTGCGTGTGGATGAAACTGGGCGTCGGCCCCTGTGTTACATTTTCCGAGAGCCAACTGAAATGCGCACCCGCCTGCTTGACCCGCACCGACAGGTTCGGCTCGCCCTCAAATCCGTGTTGCGCCGATCCGCGCTCCGCCATTACCTCCGCGTGACGCCGCGCCGCGGCCGCCAGACAGTCGTCCCATCGCAGCGGAGCCAATCCCTGCGCTCGCCGCGCCTGGTTGACCGAAGTGAACAGTTCCCGCTCCGCCCGTGACACCGGTGTCTGGCCGTATGCCGACCAGCAAAGCATAATTCCCGCCATTGCCGCCGCCAGCCGGGCCCTGGTTCGCATAGTCATTTCTCCACCATGAATAAATGAATAGAACCCGGCTCGCCTCGTCTCGACAAGTTACTAACGTCGCAGAATTACTGAGATATCGAAGTTACTTATGCCTCTTACCGCCGGTCCCAATACAAGTCGCGGCGATCCCGGTTGATGTCGCGATACTCGCGCCGCAACTCTCTTCGTTCATGCCGTGCCGCCGCATAGTTTCCGTAGTAGAGGTCGCGCCGCAATTCCCTGCGGTCATGCACAATCCTCACCTCATCGCGCCGGATGTCGCGCCGGTCCCGCCAGTAGCCATCTTCAGCAAACATCGTGCCCGCGCTCATTCCGATCAGCAACAGAACCCCAGCCATCGTGCGTTTCATATTCCGCTTTCCTTTCGATCACCGCTCTACTCGATTCCGGGTCTTGCGGCCCGGGAGCCGCGTCTAGGCATGTAAACCCGCCTGTCGGACCCAAGTTGCGCCGTGAGTATTGCGAAAACTCTTCTGGAAGCGGGCAACCAAACGTAGGGACGGCCGCCCTCGGCTGTCCAGCGGGGCAAAGCCCCGCCACTATTGCTTTGGAAGGATAATCAACGAGGATAACAACCGAAAACCGCTGGCGAGCTGTGCTCGCCCGGACAGCCGAGGGCGGCTGTCTCTAAGGTTATTTTTTCGGCCGATTCTTGACTGGGATCACGAACTTCAATCCCGACCAGACGTCCGTGACGGCGCAGACTTTTACGTCCACCAGGCCAGCATCAAGCCCGCTCTGGCGAATCACATTTTCCGTGAGGTCGGTGGCCACGCCGGAACTCTTCTTTGGCCACGAGATCCAGAGCATGCCTGCCGGCGCCAGCGCCTGCGCTGCCGGCAACAGCTCGAGGTCAAGCCCCGCGCGCGATTTGGCAAAGAGGAAAATGAAGTCGAGATCTTTGCTGGTCTGCCGCCTGAAATGTCGGATACGGCATTTTCCGAGCGCGTCGCGAAGTTCGGACTTCACGTCGTCCGGCACATGCAGCAGGGCGGCGCGAAAATCGTCTTTGATGCCCAACTTTTTCGCCAGCGGAGTTCCCGAATATCCCGGCATAGAGAGAATATGAAAAGAATAACGATGGTGTGGCAGGATCTTACTGCTTGGGAGCGTAATATCCCTTGCGGGTGCGCACCTTCAGGCCCTTCTCCTGCGCCAGGATTTCGATCGTGCGATAGCGCCCATCTGCAACAAAATTCGCCGGCTTGTAAGCCACCGCGTACTGGCTGCGCAACTCCTCCTGAATGGAGAGAAACGCGTCCGACATTTCACGCATCTGGAACGGAAAAAACGCGCGGCCGCCGGTTGCATCCGCGATGCGCTCCAGCACCTTGTCGCCATTGCCCTTCATGCCGCTGATGTTCGTGCTGATGCTGTAGACGATCACCTCCGCGCGCGTCGCCATTTCGATGGCTTCCTCACGCGTCACGTGGCTCAGGTTGTCCTCGCCGTCGCTCAGCAGAATGATGGCGCGGCGCACCGGTCCCGTCTGCTCCTGCTTCAGGAGCTTGTCCCGGCACGCAAAATAAAGCGCGTCGTACATCGCGGTCCCGCCGCCTGCCCGCAGCATGCGCACGCCGGCCGAAAGACTCTCCGTATTATCGGTGAAATCCTGGGTAACTTCCGGCGTGGCGTCGAAGCCGACCACGAACGCCTTGTCATAGCGGGGGCGGATGATGGAGTTCAGAAACTCGATGGCTGCGTCCTGCTCGAACTTGAAGCGGTCGCGCACCGAGTTGCTCGCGTCCACCAGCAAACCCACCTGCAGAGGCAGATCGGTTTCGCTGCGGAAGCTGCGCAGTTCCGCGGGCTTTTGATCGTCGATTACCTTGAAGTCGTTGCTCTTCAAATCCTTGATGTAGCGGCCGTGCCGGTCGGTGACGGTGAACACCACGCGAACTTCGTTGACGACGTGAACGATCGTCGTGACCGACTCGTCCGATTCAGACTTAGCCGGATTTTCCGGTTGCGCCGCCGCCTGTCCAGCCGTGGTCTGCGCTGCGGGAGTTGATGTCTTGCCGTCGGGCGGCACACTCGTTTTTGCAGGCGAATTCTGCGTCGCCGCCGGTGTGGAAGCAGGCGGTGCCGTCTGGCCGATGAGCGAGCCCGCCAGAACATGAAAAGCAACCAGAAGCAGAAAAATGCGCGATTTCATCAGGACGATTTGCTCAGAATTGATGTTTTCATTATAGTCCGCCGCCCCAGCGCTGTAACGGCGCCTCGCTCTTACTGACCAGGTTCTTACCCACCAGGTTCTTACCGGCCAGGTTCTTGCCGGGGACCTTCCTGCCGAGCATTCTCCAGGCTATCGAGCAAATTCTCCAGTTCCTTCGGTAACGGGCGGGAGAACTTGAGCAACTCCTTCGTTCGGGGATGCGTCAACTCGAGCCCCGCCGAATGCAGAAAATTTCGATCCAGTGTCAGTGTCGCGGGCATGCCCGCCGCCCGGCGTTTATTCGACTGCGAGCGCAATTCGCCCGGCGCGCCATAGAGCGCGTCACCCACCACCGGATGTCCGAGCGATGACATATGCACGCGAATCTGGTGCGTGCGCCCGGTCTCGATCTTGACTTCGACCAGCGCAAACTTGCCATAAGGAGAATCGATCTTTCGCCGCACCACGTAATGCGTCACTGCCTCGCGGCCACCGAAGCCGCGCGTCGTCATGCGTGTGCGCTTTTGGGAGTGGCGGCTGATGGCGCTTTGAATCGTGCTGCGATCCTGCTTCGGCCAGCCGTGGACCAGCGCAATGTAAGTCTTGTGCACCTCGCGTCCGCTGAACTGCTTCGCCAGCCGGCGGTGCGCTTCATCGTTCTTAGCGACCACCATCAGCCCGCTGGTCGCCCGATCCAGGCGATGCACAATCCCCGGACGAAGTTCGCCACCCACCGCGGAGAGCTTCTTGAAATGATGCAGCAGCGCATTGACCAGCGTGCCGCGGTTGCGCGCATCGTCGGTCGTTCCCGCGCCCGCGTGCACCATCATGCCCGCCGGCTTGTTGACAATCGCCAGATCGTCGTCTTCATAGACGATGTCGAGTGCAATCTCTTCCGCAATGGCGCGCAGCGGCGGAGCGTGCGGCGGCCCGGTGACCGTGATTCGTTCTTTGCCCCTCAGTCGCAAAGATGCCTTTGCCGCCGCACCATTCACCAGCACCTGGCCCTTCTCGATGAGTTGCTGGATGCGGGCGCGGCTGACTTCAGAGATTTGCGCCGCCAAATATTGGTCGAGACGCTGGGTCGCGTCTTCGGGAGATACGGTCAGAGTGAGAGGAAAATCAAGCATTGTGTGTCTGGGAAATGCGAGATTCGGGCGAGAAGCGAAAAGCTACCCCCTCGCTGCGACTGCCGAGTGCTCCTTGCTGGGCACTCCACTCCTGAACCACCAGATCAGTCCGCCGCCGATCACAAGGCAGATCGCGATCAATTGCGTCCCGCTCATCAGCCCGCCGAAAACCACGCCCCGGCCCTCATCGCCGCGCAGAAACTCAATGAAGAAGCGCTCGACGCCGTAGAGCATGATGAAAGTCGCAAACACCTGTCCGTCGAACTTCTTGCGCTTCAGCAGCCACATCAGCAGGAAGAAGTTAAAGAACTCAGCTGCTGCCTCGATCAGTTGCGTCGGCTCGAGCCGCACGTTGAGCGGCGTTTGGCTCACCAAGTTCGCTAGCGGATTAGTGAAGGTCACGCCCCAGAAATGATTGGTCGGCTTGCCGTAACAGCATCCCGCGGAAAAACAACCGAAGCGGCCCAGCACGTGCCCGAAGGCCAGGCCGGGAGCGAAAGCGTCCACGGTGCGCAGGGGCGGCATGTGATGCCGCCACATGTACCAGGCCGCCAGCACCATCGCGGCAATCAGCCCGCCAGAAAATACGCCTCCCGCCTGCAGCGTGTTGAGGCTGAAAATCGCGCGCCAGTTATTGGCGTAGGAACTCCAATCAACAATGATATAGAGAATCTTCGCACCGATAATTCCAGCGAGCACCATGAGAATGCCCAGGTTCCAGGCATCGTCGCCGTTGATGCCCTGCTTTTCTGAATTGCGCACGCTAATCCAAAGCCCGATCAGCACGCCCGAAGCGACCAGGAAACCATAGGTAGGCAGGTAGAAACTGCCAATCTGAAAAAGTCTGGGAAACACGCTAGTTTAGATGCTCCAATCGGCGGATGAGTTCTAAGGAGAGTCTAGCAGAGGGTAAACAAGCCGACCCACTGGGCCGTGTGGTGGGCCGAGAATGAACCCGTCTCAGACGGTGGGAACCCGCCGCGACCCTTTAGGCTTTTCCGCATGGCGGAACATAGCACACCGGATCTTTTTACGAGTCGAGTCCCCGTTCATTCGGCATTGGTTCAAAAATCGGTTGCCACCATCACCAACCTTGCAGGTCGGCTTTCACCTATGGATGCTAGGAAACCCCGAACAGATTCGCAAGAGGAAAATGCAAAATAGTTGGCAGGAAGTTTGCTAGCAGTTGTATTCCGCAGGCAACTTCTGCGAATGAACCCAGATTACGATCGATTCCACAAGGTTGGGGAAGACCTTGCGTTTTGTATCTCTACTGTTTCGTATCAGGGTATCGCTTTAGCGATACCGTAAGTGGCTCGCAATGAGACGCCCCCTTGGGGGCTCGGCAACGAGTCTCCGCGACTTCATCAGCCCGTGCGCCGGGTATCCTGCAAAACTTCGTCGAGCGCGCTGGCCAGCTTGCTGGCTCGCTGCCGCGCTTCCGGCGAAGGCGTCCCCAGTCGCCGCTTCAACAGATGATATTCATCGGCAATATTCAGCGCCGCCAGCACCGCCAGCCGCACCGAATCCACGGTTGCCGTCTGTTCCGACACCGCGCGCATCTTGCCGTCCACGTACTCGGCAAGCTTGATAATGTAGTCCGCGTCGGAGCCCCGGAGGTTATAAACCTGGTCGAAGATTTCGACGCGGACACTGCCGTTGATGACACTTGTGGCTGGCGCTCCTTTGCCCGCAACAGCTTTCCGCAACGCATCTTTCGTCAAGTCTTCGGTCGGAGGTTCTTTGCTCGCAGTGGCCATGTCACTCCTCGGATTGCTTCCTGCCACATCGCTGCCGGACGGTTTGCCGGACAAGCGTTTGCCCGTCAGCTTGCCGCCTGCTCATGCGTGAGGCTGTCCATCTGGCTCAACATTTTCTCGACCCGGCCCCGAATGTCTTCGCGATCCTTGCGCAGTTGTATCAGTTCGCGGCGCATGGCTTCATTTTCTTCCTCGCGCTCCTCGAGTTGCTCCCGCAGCCGCTTCGCGTCGCGCTCGGCGGTAGCCCGGGCGTCTTTGGCAGCCTTGTACAACTCAATGGTGCGATAAACTTTCTCTTCCAGCGCCTGAAAATCTTCAGCCGGAACCTCGGCCGATACCTCTTCCACAGTTTTCACAGACATGGGTACTCGCTTTCGGGGATTGTTGTCAGCGTTGAGCCGAAGTATAGCGCAGTTTGCTGTGGAAGAGCCGCTACTTTCTAGACACGCGGCAACCCGCGTCTCTACCGACGTGAGCGCAGCTTTTCCAGCCGTCGCGCTGCCTCGTCCAGTGTCTCAGGCTTTTTGCAGAAGGCGAAACGTACCTGTTGGGATCCGTCTTTCGGATGCTTGTAGAAACTCGATCCCGGCACGCATGCGATCCCGATCTCTTTCACCAGGTGAGCCGCGAACTCCAAGTCGTTCGCGAACCCGAAGCCGCTGATATCGGTCATCACGTAATAAGCGCCCCGCGGAAGGAAACACTGGAACCCGGCTTTCTCCAGCGCCGGAATCAGATGATCGCGCCGCGTGCGGTACCGGTCAGCCAGTTCGCGATAATAACTCGCTGGCAGGCTCAACGCCGCCGCTCCCGCTTCCTGCAAAGGTGCAGGCGCGCCCACGGTCAAGAAGTCATGCACCTTGCGGATAGCGTTCGTGATCGCGGGCGGCGCAACCGCCCAGCCAACACGCCATCCCGTGACGCTGAAGCTCTTTGATAGGCCGTTAATAGTGATGGTCCGTTCGCGCATGCCGTCAAGCCGCGCGAGAGAAATGTGCTCCGACCCATCGTAAAGAATGTGCTCGTAGATTTCGTCGGTGATGGCCAGCACGTTGTATTCGACACACAGGTCGCGAATCAGTTCCAGTTCCTTCCGGCTGAACACCTTGCCGGTAGGGTTGTTGGGCGTGTTAACGATGATGGCCTTGGTATGGTGCTGGGCGGCATGATGCTGACCGGTTTTGTGATGAAAAGCCTGGCGCAATTCCTGTTCGTCAAACGTCCACTCGCCCCCAGCCGTTTGAGGGGGGCGCAGACTGACAAATCGTGGCTTGGCTCCGCTCAGAATCGCGTCCGGCCCATAGTTCTCATAGAAGGGCTCGAAGACCACGACCTCATCGCCCTTGTTGCACACCGCCAGCAGGGTCGCAATCATCGCCTCGGTCGAACCGCAGCACACCACAATTTCTTTTTCCGGATCGACCTCGATCCCCTGCCACTCCCGCATCTGCCGGGCAATCGCAGCCCGCAGACTCTTCGCACCCCAGGTGATGGCGTACTGATTCACGTCGGCGGCGATCGCGTCCTGCGCCGCGCGCTTGATCTCAGCGGGCGCGGAGAAATCGGGAAACCCCTGCGCCAGATTGACCGCGTCATACTGCATCGCCTGCCGAGTCATCTCGCGAATCACCGACTCGGTAAAATGTTCAACCTTGTCAGAAAGAAAGTGCTTGGGATGGGCCGAAACCTGCGTCATGGAAAGCAGCCTAGCACAAGAGATGCTCACGTAGGGACGGACGCATTCGTCCGTCCAACAGGGCGAAGCCCGATGGGCAGTAGCTCAAAATGCAATCCTCTAACGGCCGTCTATCCGCCATTCCCGAGGAAAGCAAGCCCGACTGGAATTTCCAACTTCCCAGAAGAGGACTTCTGGCCCGAATGCTTCCGAGTTGCCCGTCAGTCAGAATCATGCAACGATGTTCGCGCCTATACTCTGCGTTCTGCTAATCAGGATTTGTCGCGCCCAGTCTGCGGCACCCGGCATCTAATTTATGAATCCGGGCCGGTGATATCGACACTAAATAGGTTGGAGATGCAACCATGATTGAATCTTCTGATCTGCGGATGACGAGAATTCCACTCAAGCACGGAGCCGGCCACATGCCCGCACTCGGCTTTGGCACCCTCATTCCCGACACCGCCGTGACGAAAACTGCGACCAGAGACGCACTGGACGCCGGGTTTCGACACTTCGATTGCGCGGAGCGATACCGGAACGAGCGCGAGGTAGGCGAAGCGTTGCAGGCAGGACTTGCCGCTAATGGGATTGCGCGCGAAAACATTTTCGTCACCACAAAGTTGTGGAACTCCAATCATCGGCCCGAACGCGTCGAACCGGCTTTCGAGGCGAGTCTCGACAGGCTCAGACTCAAGTATCTGGATCTCTACCTCATTCACACTCCCTATGCATTCCAACCGGGCGATGAGCAGGACCCGCGGGATCAAAACGGCAATGTCCTCTATGACAACGGAGTGACTTTGCTCGACACCTGGAGAGCGATGGAAAGCCTCATAGACCACGGCAGGTGCCGGGCCATCGGACTGTCGGACATCAGCTTGAATGAATTGTTGCCCATCTACGAGTCTGCAAGAATCAAGCCAGCCGTGGTCCAAGTCGAATCACATCCGTATCTGCCGGAAACCGAGCTTCTGGAATTCTGCAAAGAAAAGGGCATTGTGTTTTTGGCTTTCGCGCCATTGGGTCACGGGATGAAGCCGGGGCTGCTCGAAGATCCTGTAATTTCGGCAATCGCCACGCGAGTTCGAAAGACGCCGGCCCAGGTGCTGCTGGCATGGGCGGTGCAGCGCGGCACGGCTTTGCTTACCACACCCAAGAGCGCGGCTCGCGCCAGAGAGAATTTTGACATCTCTGCCCTTCCGGAAGACGCGTTGAACGAAATCAATCGCATTCAGACCAGGCAGAGGCTCAACCCGGTGGTCAAGACAGGCGTCCCGGGTTTTATCGCACAAGGTGGATAACCATCGGAGGAGTCCAATCATGCGGCCTGATATCGTGCCCGGAGGCATTTGCCCCGATATGTGCTCTCAGCGTTGGCCAGATCGACGTTACCTTAAGTTCTTCGGTTCAAACTTGAAATGAACACCCTATATCAAGAGAAAGGAAGTTTTGGATTCACGAAGGAGACCGCGACATCCGTACACTCCAATACCTGTGAGGCGCAATGACGAAAACGACGAGCTTTCAAATGGACATTCGCCCGCTCTTTACGGAGCGAGACATTCAAGGCATGAGCAAGGCGTTCAACCTGGGAAGTTACGATGACGTCAAAAAGCACGCTGGCGCCATCTACGATCGCATTCATGGAATCGGCGGCGCCGTAATGCCGCCCCCACCGCCAAAAGGAGAAGGTCCTTGGCAGCAATCTCGGATTGAACTATTCGCCAAGTGGATGGCGGACGGGTTCCAACCTTAGTCGGCCCCCAAATGAGAAACAGTGAGTTAGACGCTTCGACGGGGTGTGGACTCCGGGCTGATCGGAGAAACAGCGCGACTTGACGAATCGTGCACTCCGATTCCGCTAGAGCATTTAGCTTCTTGTCAAATTGGAGGCTCAAGATGAACGCTCAACAAAAGAAGGGGCAGTATTCTGGAGTGCGAGATCAAGAGATCCGTGCGGCACTGGATCAGCATTGGGCGGCGTCCGATGCCAACGATTTTGAAGCGGAGCACCTCATCTATCGCGAGGATGCGGTGCTGGAGTACCCGCAGTCGGGCGAGCGAACCCGCAGTCGAAGCAACATACAGAACCAACGCGCTAGTCAGCCGAGCAAAAAGCGGTTTACTGTCCGACGAATCATTGGCGGCGGTGATCTTTGGGTCACCGAATTCATCCTGACATATGACGGAAAGCCGTCCTACACCGTGAGCATCATGGAGTTCAGAGGCGACAAGGTTGCGCGGGAGACACAGTACTTTGCGGATCCATTCCCGGCTCCCGCATCGCGCGCTCAATGGGTCGAACGGATGGACACCTAATCTCGAGGCGCGAGAATTCGCTTAACGACACCGCCATTTGCGGTTTGCAGCATAATTATGGAGAACAACACATCCTCCGATGGAGGGATAAGAGATGGATTGGAAACGGTTGGTCCACTTTGCGCTGCTGGGCAGCAAGAGTATTGGCAATACCAACGTCCAATTGCGTGGCCCATTTTGTTCTGGCCTAATCCATCCTTGAACAGTCACTCGCTCTGACATCGGAAGGGGTACCAAATGGGCGGCACAAATGGACTGAAAGAGACCACGCGCGTGACCGCGCCTGTCGCGTCGAACACGCTTAGTGTGAACGTTTTTACCGCCCCGGGAAAGGCGATGGTCGGCGAGCGGCCAAAGCCCTTCGGCGAAGCGTTCGGCTTTGACCCGATCACGTCGACTTTAATCTTCGGCGAGCACGACGCGGTGCTGGTCGACGCAATGACGACCGTGGCTGAGGCCGAGGCTCTCGCGGATTGGGTTGCTCTGCACAACCGCAACCTGGAGACCATCTATATAACGCACGCTCATTTCGACCACTTCTACGGTCTGAGCATTCTGCTCGACCGTTTCCCGGGCGCTCGGGCGATAGCGACGCCCAAGACGGTGAAAGCCATGCAGATGTCTTTCACTCCCCTGGTGGAGCGGTTAGCTCGCCGGCTCTTCCCTGGGCAAGTGCCCACTAAGTTGGTTCCACCTGAGCCCTATGAGCAGGACACGTTCACTCTCGAGGGCCAGGAATTGCGCATCATCGAGCAGGGCCGCACCGATTGCCCCGATTCGACGTCTCTCTACGTTCCATCAATCGGCCTGATCGTCGCGGGAGACGTTGTCTACAACCAATGCCGCATCTACGTCGGCGACACCACCCCCGAGAGCCGAAAGAATTGGATCGCGGCGCTAGACCGGTTAGCGGCGCTCAATCCGACGACGGTTGTAGCCGGTCACAAGAAGCCCGGCGCGCCCGACTCTCCCTCGACGATCCAAGACACCAAGCGTTACCTGCAGGACTTCGATCGCGTGCAGAAAACCGCGACCTCCGACCAGGAGCTGTTCGATCAGATGACGGAGCTGTACCCGCATTGGGTAGCCAATCAGTCGTGGTTGATGTTCGGATTCCCAGGGGCATAACTCACATCAACCGCGGTAGCCGGTCCTTGCGCATTTTGGAGGAAGCCGCGGACGATGAGCTAGCTGTAGCTCATATTAAGGAGAATAGAATTCGATTTCAAAGAGGAGAACAAAATGACAACAAAAGGAAAAGTCCTGGTACTAGTCTCGAGCGGTCACGGCTTGCCCTTGAAAGATGGCAAGGTTTATGCCGGCGCTGGCTACTACCTCAACGAACTGACGGTTCCGGTTCGCGCCCTGATGAAGGAGGGCTACGAAATCACCT
>DATEQN010000044.1:0-27161 GCA_035272625.1 Terriglobales bacterium
CGTCCCATCACTTCCACCCGGCTCAGCTCTTTCCTGCTCAATCCCGTTCTCCCCAATCTGAGTCCCTCCTCGCCGAAGGAACTCTAAAAGGGGACACTTCTAATGTGATTTCAAGGGGACACTTTTAATGTGGTTCAACAGCGGGATTTTCACCGCCGAGACGCCGAGTGCGCCGAGGAAGATTAGAGGCTTAACCACAGTGGGGCACCGAGGAACACCAGGGCAGAGCCGCTTTCATTCGGCGGATGACAATCAGCGACTGTACTGATTCCGCTTCTTGTCTTCGTGCCGCTCGATCCCAAGCCGGATCAGCCGGTCAATCAACTCGGGATACGACACTCCCGACGCCACCCACATCTTCGGATACATACTGATCGCGGTAAAACCTGGCATGGTGTTGATCTCGTTGACGAAGATCCGTCTAGACTTCGGCTCCATCAGAAAATCGACGCGCGCGAGGCCAGTGCAATCGACCGCTTGAAACGCCGCGATCGCCAGTCTCTGCACCGTTTTCATTTCCGCTTTCGTAATCTTGGCGGGGATTACCGCTTCGGAGCCTTCCACCAGATATTTCGCGTCGTAGTCGTAGAACTCTTTGCAGGGAATGATTTCTCCCGCTACCGACGCTTTCGGATCGTCGTTGCCGAGCACCGCGCACTCGATCTCGCGCGCCTTGTTCTTCTTTCCGCCGACGCCTTCTTCAACCACGATCTTGCGATCGAACTTTGCCGCTTCCGCGATCGCCGGACCGAGTTCCTTGCCATCGTGCGCCTTCGAGATTCCCACCGACGATCCGAGATTTGCTGGCTTCACAAAGACGGGATACTTGAGCTTGCTCTCCAGCAGCTTCTGCACTTTCTTAGGCTCGCGCTCGAATTTGCCGCGCAACACGGTCACGTGTTTCACGATGGGCAATCCCGCCGCGCGAAACAGAGACTTCATGATGTCTTTATCCATGCCCGCGGAAGAGCCGAGCACACCGGCGCCGACATAAGCGATGTCGGCCAGTTCGAGCAGACCCTGAATCGTGCCGTCTTCGCCGAAGGTTCCATGCAGCACGGGAAAAATGACATCGACGTTAATCGCGCGGTCGGATGCTCGACGGAGCGTAGAAGCGTCGGTCTGAAACGGCGTGAGTCCAGCCTCGCGTCGCGCTGGTTCCGGAGGAACCACCACCGACTCGCCCGCAGCCAGCAGCGCCGCCCCCGGAGTGGCCTCCGGATCACCCGCTCGAAGCGGCGTCCGTGTGGCGTGGGCGCCCTCGCCTGCGTGCTTTTCGCCCTTCAACAATCTCTCGGCATGTTCCGCGGTCAGCCAGTGCCCGTCCTTGGTGATGCCGATAGGAACCACTTCATATTTCGTTTTATCAATTGCATTCAGAACCGACGCCGCCGACAGCAACGACACTTCATGCTCGCCGCTGCGTCCGCCAAAAAGGATGCCAACCCGAATCTTTGCTCTTGCCATGACATTTCAGTCTGGCGCTCGGCGTCTTCCGCGTCAATCCCAGCCGTGGTTCCATTGTGGAAGCGGGGCTGTACCCGCTTTTTGCGGGGCAAAGCCCCGTTCCCACATTATTCCCGGCTGCGCAGCGCCATTATTGAGGTATCCACCGGCTGATGCGACGATTCATTGAGCCGATCATCGATGTGCTTCTGGATGCGTTCCCATTCCGAGCGCAGCGTCATCTCCTTGATGGCGAACTTGGATTCTTTGCGAGCATCATCGATGCGCACTGCCAGTTCTTTGTTCTGGAGACGGAAATCGATGACTTCCGCCAGCGGCACCAGTTGATTCGATGACTTGCCCACGATGAGATACACGACCTTGTCGGCCACCAGCGTGTATTCCGAGCAGCTTTCCTCGACCGCTGCGGCTTGTGGAGGCCCGAACTGGTTCATGAAGCCCCGGTGCATGAGCATGCAGTCGCCCATGCGCATACGAACCACGGTTCCGTGTTGATAGATACCGAGGGGCGCGGCGAAAGCCATCGAAATGCTCGTCCATACAAGCGCTAATAGCAATGTGGATTTCATAAGTCTCCAGTCAGCGGTCTCCAATCAGTGATCTCCAATCATCGACCGTTGGGTTCGTAGTAGTAACCGTTCCGGCTATGGAATGTGAGGTTGAGGTTGTGGGTTGGCAACAGACGAAGCGAATGAAATCCAGCTTCGTGGCTGGGCAGATCGTAGGTCACCACGTAGGAAGCGTGGAGATCCTCGAGCACAGCGTTCAGCACCGCGGCGTCGTCGTCTTGCCGGGAGGAGCCGACGGAAAAGGAGAAATAGCGCCCGCCCGTGGCATCCGAAACGCGCCGCAAGAACATGCTGCCCGAACCTTGGTTCGACGACTGATTCCCCGATTTTCCCATATCAACCGAGTAAATCAGCGCGCCCTCGTCCAGCACCGCCTGCAGCGCCTCAGGTGCGGAATGCAGGCTGATGGTGTCGTAGTCGTCGGAGAACAGGATCAGGACCGGCCGTACACCAGCGCGGCGATGCTGCGCGATGAAGTCGGCTCCGAAGATCAGCGCGTCGAACAGCGGCGTTGTGCCGCCGCCTTTCACCCCGAGCAGTTTGCTCGCGGAGTCGGAAGAACGGCACCCGCTGGAGCAGAGGACTGCGGGCTGCAACCCGCCGGACGTCCCGCCAGACATGCCACCACCAGTTCCTCCAAAAGACAGAACGGCGACGTTGTCATCGGGAATCGACCGCTCCCGCGCAACCAGTTGCAACACGTCGATGATGGTAGCTCGAAGCCGCGGCGCGACTGATTCGCTCAGGTCAAGCAGCACAACCACGTCGAGCGAGGTCTCATCGGAATGCGTGAAGCTGCGGAAAACGCGCACCACTCGTTCGTTGTCGACGACTGCAAAATCGGCCTTGGTCAGGGTTGGGAGCGGATGATTATTTTCATCGGTGGCAAAGAATGTAACCCGTACTTCAGAGACGTTGCTGCGATAGGCAGGCAGGCCAGAAGAGCCGTTCGTCTCGTCGGCAGCCGCAGTGCAAGCCAAGACATAAGTGAAGGCCGAGAGAGCCAGGAGTGCCGACCGAGTGTGCCCATGCGCAAACATTGCCGTCCATTAGCTCCATCGGCGAACGACGGAGCACTCCCCAATTACCGTAGTTACCCATGGAGGTGACCGTGAGGTTGGTAAAGTCGGGGGAGGATTCGGCGCTAGTGTGAGTTCAATTGCAAGCGTTCGCCAGATCCGCGCCGCGAAGGCACGTCTTTCACTTGGTTCGATATGTAAATTTGGACGGGCTTTGCCTTGACACGGTGGTGAAACGGGTGTGAAATTGTCGGGACTTCGAAGGCCGGTGCTCGGACTCCCCCATGGCACGCGGACCGAGAAGCTCTCATCAAAGAAATCCATGAGCGGGATCGAAGGCTGGATTGCCGGATACTGGATTGCCGGATGTCGAAGATGAGATTTGTCGAGTCCGCGCGTCCTTCCCGGCGGTGGATTTATGAGGAAAGAGCTTTGCATCTCACAGGAGTGGCTATGAATTTGAGCAACCGAGGAAAGATCGTCCTGCCGAAATGGTCCGTATTGCTGGTTCTTCTCACTATAACCGCATTTGCATCGGCACAGAAGAAGAGCGCACCTGCTCCTGCTCCCCACGCGGCCGCTCCAAGCAGGCCGGCCGCGAGCGCGCCACACGCAGCCCCGGCCCAGCACGCTGGTGGCAATGCCCAGCGGCCTGGAGCGCCGGGCGGCGCGAACAATCGCAGCAACACAAGCAATCGGCCGGGCGGAAACACTGCCAACACTCGTCCGGGTGGCAACACAGGCAATCGGCCGGGCGGTAACACCGCCAACACTCGTCCGGGTGGCAACACGAGCAATCGTCCGGGTGGCAACACAGGCAATCGGCCTGGTGGTAACACGGCCAACACTCGTCCGGGTGGCAACACAAGCAATCGGCCGGGTGGTAACACTGCCAACACTAGGGCAGGTGGGAACGCCGCCAACAATCGGCATAAGCCTGCGGGAAGCAGGACTGTTGCCATGAAGGGCGGCGGCAACGCGACTTTCCGCAAGAATGGCCAGGTTCGCTCGATCCAGACTCACGGGATGACCATCAATCACGGTATGCGCGGCGGGCGGGAAGTCAGGAGCTTCCACAACGGGCGCACGGTGGTGGGCTACGGAAGACACGGCGGATACAGCCAGCGTGCCTACTTCAACCGCGGCGGGAGGGCCTATTACCAGCGAACCTACTATAGGGGCGGACATTACTACGCTTATGGGTATCGCGGCTACGGCTGGGGCGGGCGGTCTTATTACGGCTACGCTCCCCCCTATTACTGGGGTCCCGGATACTACGGATGGGCCTACAACCCTTGGCCCGCGCCGGTTTACTGGGGCGTTGGCGCTTGGGGTTGGGGTGGGGCGCCGTGGTATGGCGCTTATGGTCCTTACTTCGCACCGTATCCGGTGTATCCGATGGCTGCATTCTGGCTGACGGATTATTTGATTGCCGCGAACCTGCAAGCGGCCTATGCGGCGCAACAGGAGGCGGCCGCCGACGGCGGCGACAACAACGGGGAAGTCATTCCACCGGCGATTCGAAATGCGTCAGCGGATGAAATCGCTGCGTTGTGGTCAACCGATCCGCTGGTTGCCGCAAAACTCCAGGCCACCTATGGTACCTACATGTTGGGCGGAGGGGCGCCTCCGGCAGCTGGTACTACCCAACTCAGTCCTGACGTGAAGCAGGCGATTACCGACGAGATGAAGTACGAGATCGCGGCGGAAAAGGCTGCGGCCGCGGCTGGTCAGAATGCTCCTGCTCCGAGCGGGGATCAGGTGCCACCGGCGCTCGATCCCAAAATTCGCATCTTCGTGGTGTCGAGCGACGAGGATCTGACCACGTCGGACGGCACGGAATGCACACTCACTGCCGGCGATGTGATCTATCGTGTCACCGACAAGCCGGACGATGACAACATGGTCGACGCCACCGTAAAGAGCAGCAAGAAAGATGAGTGTGCCGTGGGCGCGACGGTCGGAGTCTCCGCGGACGATATCCAGGAGATGCACAATCAACTGCGGATAACGATGGATGCCGGGCTTAAGGAGTTGTCCGAAAAGCAGGGAAAGAACGGAATGCCGCCCGCTCCCGATACCAAAACGCAAGCTGGTGAGGTCCCAGCACCCACACCAGACACGAGCGTAAGCAGCGATCTGGCGCAGCAACAAAAGGACGCTGACGCGGCGGAGGCGGAGGCCAAGCAGCCGCAGTAAGGGCTGAACAACCAGCGGGGCACGGGGGCGTCGAACGATTAAGCGACGTGCTCCTTCCAGCAAAAAGAGAAAATCATGCAAGACGCTCCTGCCCATTACGGAACTGGAGCAGCAGCTTCACAGGAGGAAGGTTGCAATGCGGCAGAAAATCGAAATGGCCATCCTGATTGGCGCTTTGATCGTTGTCGGAGTTACGCCGCGCCTGATAGCGCAAGACGCTCCAGCGATTCCGCTGGAAGACCAACTCAAAGCGCAATACACGCTGGTAAAGATGGGTGCGGATTCCGGCGGAGCTGCAGTAGTGGAGCAGGGCACAATCCTGGTCGTCAAGAAGGGGGGAATCCTCGGTGTGCCTTATTCCGACCAGAGCATTCTCTCCACCAAGTACGAAAACGGGGCGGTTCATTCTCCCAATCCCCTGATTTCAAAGGGCATCGGTTCTCTCATGAGTAAAGTTGGGAAGACGCAAACGACCCAGTTTTTCCAGGCGAACACAAAGGTATATCCCGCCAGGATCGTCGTCAATCTGCCGAAAGACCAGGTTGTCGTCGGCATTGTCGATTGCGATTCCTGTAACAATGTCAGCCCGACTACGTTCTTCAAGGCCGACGTGGTTTTCCAGTTTCCTAAAGGAACGCTGGCTAATACCAGCCCATCACAGGTGGAAGACACCATCGCCGGACTCCTCGCGTTCGATGATAGCGCCGGCGATCAGGGGGGCGGACAACAAGGCGGTAACGATCAGCAAGGCGGCAACCAGGGTGGAGGACAAGCGCAACAACAACAGCAACAAGCGCCCCCGCCCGAGCCCGCGCAGATTGAAAAAGGGCAAACCCCCGAGCAAGTGAAAGCGGCGCTCGGTCAACCCGACAAGATCGTCAACCTCGGTGCCAAGCAGATATTTGTCTACAAGGACATTAAAGTCACGTTTATTAACGGAAAAGTTGCCGACGTGCAGTGAGCGGGAGTTTCGCAACTCGGCAACGTTCTGGCGTAGTGCGGGCGCTAGTGCGGGCGCTCCTGCGCAGGTGGCCGGATCGATCAACTGCACAGAATCCAAGGACATCCCAGCACTAGAAGGCCAATCTCGCCGGCACTTGCTAGCGTCCCAGAGAAATCTCGATTTGCCTTCTGATGGGATGAGGCCTCGCATCGCCGCACTTGGTAAGGGCGGCGTCCTCACATTCGCGCTCGATTGTGTCCACAGGGTTATCTATGCGGCCAGACAATATCTTTCCGTCCACCAGACTCACCTTTATTTCCACAACGAATGTTTCCTTGCCCACCGCTGCCAGATATTTCCCGTTTTTGGTTTTCCGCACCTGAACCCAGTTGTTGGCAGTATCGGCCACCGGTTTGCGCATCCATTCTGCCGTGAGCCTGATTTCAGGCTTCTCGGGCGGCACATGACGGGCAACCAACGTGGCTATGTGGTCAGACCGGTTGACGTCTTTGAGTATGAGATCGAAATCGACTGCGTCTTCGCCAACCAGGACGCGAGTGCCATCCGCCCACGAGTTAGGGGTGCTACGCTTGAAATAGAAGTGATCGCCGGGATGGGCGAGCTTGCCTGTCTTTACTGCGAGTCGCAAATCGACATAGAAGTTCATGAAATCAGTGATGGGGCCGATGAGCCTGGGGTCAACCTGGCTGAGATTGGGGAATGCGGAATTGTGATTCGGATCGAGCGTAAGCTGCTGGCGAAAATCCAGACTTGCCTGGGAAAGAGCAGTTTTCTGATTGTTGGAGATCAAATTTGACCAGCGATACTCCTCAAAGTAAGTTCCGGCGGAGTCTTTTTTTACGATTCCGTCAGCCTGAATTTCATAGTGCCAGTCCTCGTTGATGCCTTTCATGTGGTAGGTCAACTTCTCTCCCTCGCGATAATGCCGGCGCAACACACTGTTGTCAGTGGGGAGAGCCTGCGCGACAAGCAGGCTAGAGCCAACACAAGTTAAGAGGATTACCGCAAGCATCTTGACCATGTCCATGTCCTCAGTCCTTCGCAAAGGAGTCCAAGCCGAGCGCAGTTCGGCAGGATTCATGAAAGGCCACAGCTTCAGCCGCGGCAGAAAAGGATCGCGCTTCGTATCAGGGCAATGCTTTAGCGATGCCGCACTCTCTTCGAAATCCAACGTCCTTTTAGGGTTTGGGCATCGAGCGTCGGCCTGCTAGAGGATCTTCTTCCCAAACGCCGAGAGCGCCAGTTCGACGGCCAAGTCGGCGGTCTGATTGTGCTCGTCGATAACCGGATTCACTTCCACAATTTCGAAACTCAGCATGCGTCCGTGGTCGGAAATGATTTCCATGGCGAGATGCGCTTCGCGATAAGTTGCGCCGCCCCAGACCGGGGTACCGACGCCGGGTGCGTCTTCGGGATCGATCCAATCCATGTCGAGCGAGACGTGATAACCCGCAGTGCCGCGTCCAGCCATGCGGAGCGCTTCCTCCATAACAGCGCGCATGCCACGTTCGTCGATGTCGCGCATAGTGAAAACTTCGACTCCGGATTTGCGGATGTTTTCCTTTTCAAAGCTGTCGACGTCGCGGATGCCGACGAGCACGCAATTTTCCGGCTGCACTTTGGGCGAGAAGTCGTAGATCTTGCCCAATTCAATGGGAGGAAGGCCCATGAGTGCTGCGAGCGGCATGCCGTGCACGTTGCCACTGGGCGAAGAGTCGGGCGTGTTCATGTCGGTGTGCGCATCGATCCAGAGGAGACCGATTTTCTGGTTCTTGCGGCGGTAGAACTCGGCAACTCCTGACACCGTACCCGCCGCAACCGAGTGATCGCCGCCGAGGATAAGCGGAACTTTGCCGGCTTCGAGCGTCTTCAGCACCAGGTCGGCGCTCTTGGTGCAGGTGGCGGTGATTTCCTTGAGGTACTTGGAGTTGGCCGCGCCTTCTTTCTTCTGCTCGGGGATGGCGACGGAAATGTTGCCCGCGTCCTCGACGATATGCCCGATGGCTTCGAGGCGCGCTTCGAGTCCGGCAACGCGGACAGCGGAAGGACCCATGTCAACGCCGCGTCGTGATTGGCCAAGGTCAAGAGGAACGCCAATCACGCGGATCTGACGTGGGGTGATGCTGCTGTAAGTCGTGCTTCGCTGAGCCATATGCTTCCTATTCACCGCTGAGTGCGCCGAGAAAACCGAACTCTTGATTTATTCGAGTTGGGGCGCTTGTCTCTTCTCCCACTCTGCGTCCGGAAATTCGTTTACTATTCGTTTCAGGCCGTTCTTTAGAACTGGGACGTGGAAGTTCATGAGAAGGCCTACTCTTCTCTTCGCTAGCCTTAGATACGATAAGAGCTGTGCATCGTGAATTGGAAGTAGCTTTTCCATGGCTTTGATTTCGACGATGATTTCATCTTCCACGACCATGTCAAGGCGATAGCCACAATCGAGTTCACTTGCTTGTATACAACTGGCAATGGTTTTTGCTGCTCCACTTTCAGGCCAAGCTGCTTCAGCTCAAACGCCAGACACGATTGGTAGGCAGGTCGAGCAGACCCGGCCCCAGATGTCGATGAACCTCGATGGCGGCTCCGATAATGCGGCGCGAGATCTGATCGAGCCTGTCGCTTTCTCGCATTTCTCGGCGTCCTCCGCGTCTCGGCGGTGAAAAGCTCTACGGATATAGTCGATGGAGCATGCGCGGGAAAGGAATGGTCTCGCGCACGTGCTCCAATCCGCAGATCCAGGCTACGGCTCGCTCGATGCCCATGCCGAAGCCGGAGTGGGGAACGCTGCCATATTTGCGGAGATCAAGATACCACTTGAAGGCTTCTTCGGGCAGATTGTGCTCGTGAATGCGCTGCAGAAGCAAATCGTGCGAGGCCATGCGCTGCGATCCGCCGATGATTTCGCCGTAACCTTCGGGGGCTAACACGTCCACGCAAAGAGCGAGGTCGGGGCGCTCTGGATCGGGCTCCATGTAGAACGCCTTCACGCTGGCCGGGTAGCGATGGACCATGACAGGCCGGTCGTAGAGGGATGAAAGATAGGTTTCGTCGGGCGAGCCGAGGTCGCCGCCCCACTCGAATTTGTTTTCGAGCGCGCCCTGCGAATGGCCTTCCTGTAATTTCGTGACGGCTTCGTCGTAGGTGATGCGCGGGAAGGGTGCCTCGATATTTTCGAGCTTGGTAAGATCGCGCCCGATAGTTTGCAGGTCCGGGCGGCGGCGGTCTAGACATCGTTTAACCAAAAATGTCAGCAGGCCTTCGGCGAGTTCCATCAGGTCGTCGAGCGTGCCATAAGCGATTTCAGGTTCCACCATCCAGAATTCGGTGAGGTGCCGGCGGGTCTTCGATTTTTCCGCGCGGAAGGTAGGGCCGAACGAGTAGACCTTGCCGAGCGCCATCGCGGTTGCTTCGATGTAGAGTTGGCCGGACTGCGTGAGGTAGGCCTGCTCCTCGAAGTAGTCCACGGGGAAGAGCGTGGAGGTTCCTTCGCAGGCGGCGGGCGTGAGGATGGGCGGATCGGTGAGGGTGAATCCGTTGCTGTCGAAGAAATCGCGGGCGGCGCGGATGATCTCCGCGCGCACGCGCAGAATGGAAGCCTGGCGCTGCGAGCGCAGCCAAAGATGGCGGTGCTCCATCAGAAAATCCACGCCGTGTTCTTTGGGAGTGATGGGATATGGAGTCGACTCGGGTACGCGCTGCACAACCTGGACGTTCGAGACGTCCAGTTCATAGCCGCCGGGGGCGCGCTTATCGGCGCGGACTTTGCCTTCGACGATGACGCTGGATTCCTGCGTGAGCCCTTTGATGGCGTCGAAGACTTCGGGTGGGACGGCGTTCTTCGGAACTACGCCCTGAATGACGCCGGAGCCGTCGCGAAATTGGGGGAAGAGGAGTTTGCCGCTTTCGCGGAGGTTGTAAAGCCATCCGCGGATGGTGACGGACTGACCTTCGTGCTTGCCGATTTCTGCGATGGTGCTGATGGGTGAGGACATAAAATTAGGTCAGGGGTCAAAGGTCAGATTGCAGAGGTAAAAGCGGTCGAGTTCGCTGGTGGGTAACCTGCAATCTGACCTTTGATCTCTGACCTCTGACCTCGCTTTACGAACCTTCCAGCTTTTGGAAGGTCGCGCTCACTTCTTCGCTGGGACTCTTCTTTTCTTCGCCCTCGATTTCGAGCAACAGGGGCGGCTTTTGCGGTGCGGTGCGCAGCAATTCCATGGTCTCTTTCCAGTCGGTCGATCCCCTGCCCGGCCAAAGGTGCGAGTCCTTGTCTTTGTTGTTATCGTGCACGTGGGTCGAGCAGATGTGGTTCTTCAATATAGCGAAGCTTTCGGGAATGCCGCCCATCATGTGGGCGTGACCGCAATCGAAGCAGACGCCGATGTCGTCGAAATGCATGGTTTTGATGAACTCGACCAGGCGATCGGGCGCGGAAAGTTCGTTGGGAATATTCTCGACGAGTAGTCTGACGCCGAGCGGTTTGGCGAAGGCGCGCAGGTGCTCGACGCAGGTCATGGCCGCTTCGAATTTCTTTCCGTCGAAGGCATCGTTGGGCATGCCAATGTGCTGAACCAGAAAGCGGAACGGGATTTGTTCGGCGATTTCGAGCGCCCGCTTGACCTCATCCATGGCAACGATGCGGCCGGCGCGGTCGGTAGAGGCGATGTTGACAGGCGGCGATCCGCTGCGTCCCCAATCGTAGTCGGAGTACAGAGGCGCGTGCACGGAATTGAGTGGAATGCCGGTGGAGCGGAACCAGTCGGCAATTTCGCGGACATGCTGCTTGCGATTGGCATAGTCGAAGTGCTGGCGGGCGGCGAAGATCTCAATCGTCTGGGCTCCGGACTTGACGAGCTCGTCGAGCAAGCCCGGATGGAGGCGTTCCTTTACGTAGACGTAGGTAGATACCGCTCTAAGCATCAGTAACCCACCGCCTTCCCATTGTTGCGTCCGTCACTGGCGCCGAGGCGCTCGCCGGTTTTGGGGTCAATCATGACGCACTCACCGTCTCCCCAGTCTGCCCAGGAATAATCAATTTTGAGTTTGTGTCCTTTGGAGCGCAGAACACTCATTGTATCGGGAGAGAGGCGGTCTTCCACGAGAATCTCATCGGGAAGCCACTGATGATGAAACCTGGGCGCGTTGACGGCTTCCTCAATATCGAGGGAGAAATCGACGACGCCGATCAGAATGTTAGCAACAATTGTGATGATCCTGGGGCCGCCGGGCGAGCCGAGAACCAGAAAAAGTTTGCCGCCCTTCAGCACGATAGTCGGTGTCATGGCTGAGAGCGGGCGCTTGCCGGGACCGATGGCATTGGCGGGGCCCTGAATGAGTCCATAGGCATTGGGGACGCCTTGTTTGGCGGCGAAATCGTCCATTTCGTCGTTGAGCAGGAAACCCAGACCTACGGCGGTGACGCGAGAGCCGAAAGAGTCATTGAGCGTGGTGGTTACGGAAACGGCGTTGCCTTCGGCATCGACTATGGAGTAGTGAGTAGTGTTTTCGGGTTCGCGAATCGCGGGGGACCGTGACTGGGCGACGCGCTCGAGCTCACTGAATATTGACGGGCGCTTCAGGTCTTTGCTCGCGCTGGCGTGGTTGAGGTCGATGGAATCGCGCCATGCCGCCGCGTACTTTTTGTCGATGAGCTGCGCAACGGGAACTTTGGCGAAGTCGGGATCGCCCAGGAAGTCGGTGCGATCGTAGAAGGCGCGGCGGAACGCCTCGGCCTCCAGGTGAATGGCGTCAGCGGAGCGGTTGCCGAGTTTCGCGAGGTCGAAGCCTTCGAGAATATTGAGAATTTCGACGAGCGCTACCCCACCGGAAGATGGCGGCGGAGCGCCGATGATGTCGTAGCCGCGATACGAGCCGCGAATGGGCTCGCGTTCTTTGACCTCGTAGGCGGCGAGATCCTCGGCGGTGATCAGGCCTCCACCTTTGTGGATGGCGGCGGCGAGTTCGCGAGCCATGGCGCCGTGATAGAAGGTGTCGGGATCTTTGGCGAGGCGTTCCAGGGTGTGGGCGAGATCCGGCTGCTTGAATAGTTCGCCGGGCTGGTAGTAGTTTCCGTTGCGCAGGAAAATGCGTTTCGATTCCGGAAACTCAGCGAGGTACTTATCTTCCTTCAGATCTTGCGTGTCTTCGTAGGCGAGCGGAAAGCCATCGCGGGCGAGCTTGATAGCGGGAGCGATTACTTTTTCTATCGACAGATTGCCATATTGCTTCTCTGCGTAGACGAGGCCGGCCACAGTGCCCGGCACGCCGACGGACTTGTATCCGACAATGCTGGCGTCTTTGATGACGTTGCCCTGGGCGTCGAGATACATGTTCTCGGTGGCGGCGGCGGGCGCTTTTTCGCGGAAATCGATGAAGTGAGTTTTCCCCTCAGCGTTGCGGAAAAGCATGAAGCCACCGCCGCCGAGATTTCCGGCCTGAGGATGGACGACTGCGAGCGCGAAGCCGGTGGCAACAGCGGCATCGACGGCATTGCCGCCGGAGCGCAGCATCTCGACGCCGGCGCGAGACGCGAGCTCGTGGACGCTGGCGACAATGGCGTGCGGAGCGTGCGTCGGACGCAGTGGCGCGGCGGCGACCGTAGCGGAGAGAAGAGCGCACAGGATGCAAACGATCAGAAACCTAAGTTGAATGCGCATGGATTGGGCGAAAGTACGAGGCTAGCCCACGAGGTTGAGCCGCGTCAAACCGTTCACCGCTGAGGTGTGAAGTATGCCGGCAAAAGCTTGTTCAGGATTTCGTTGAGCGCTGTTTCGCGGATCGACGTTTCGATTCCCTGGACACTTTGGCCTGCTTCGGTGCTTTCGCTGCGACCAGTTCGTACGACTGGCGAATAAGGGCATCGAGTTCAGCGGAAGGCAGGACGTTGGAGTTGGCTAGCATAACCCACTTGTAGCGTCCGACGTAGGGCGCCGGGGAGATGCCTTCGATCTCGAGCAGTTCGTGGAATGTTTCCGGCGCGCACTTAAGAGTAATGCGCGGAAACCGGCCATCCGAGAGGACCATGCCGGTGAAGATCTTGCCGCGGACTTTGAAGCAGAGGTCGTCGCCCCACGGCATATCCTCGGTTACGTCGGGGAAGGAGAGGCAGAGTTTGCGGATCCATTCGACGTCGGGCATGAAAGATGATAGCGCGACAACCTTGCTGGTGGAGAGCCGTCACTCCACCGTATGACTCCTCAAACGCCCGGCGGCCCTTTGATCAATGTAGCTTTGCTGTAGGCGAGGGTGAAGCCCAATCGCTCCGCATTGCGCATCGAAGTCGTGCCACCTTGAGTGACGATGACGGCATACTCGCATCCAGCTTGGGCTGCGAGTTTCAGTCTTCTCCAAAGGATGGCGGTTTGCAGGCCGCGGCCTCGATACGGCTGGAGCGTAGCGGCTCCGTACAGGCCGACGATTTTGTGGTCGGGGATGATGAGACCGGCGCCGGTGGCTACCAGTTTTGCGCCGTTTTCGGCAAGATCGGCTTCGGCAACGAAAGTGAGCGCTCCGGGGAAGCCGAACATGGGGGCCAGCATCTCGTCGAAGCCCGCAGGCTCGCCGCCGTTGGGGAAGAAGCTTGGCGCACGATGGCGCTAAACGCGAGCGCTTCTTCGGATTTGCCGGGGCGGATGGTGAAGCCTGCGGGGCCGGCCGGGAAGGTTTCGGCGGGATCGAGTTTGCGGACGAGAACATTGTTGAGTTCGGCGATTCCGTAGCCGCGCTTCCTCGCGATTTCGAGCAGGCTGATGTCGGTCAGAGGACAGTAGTCGAGTTGGGCGGGAGCTTGGCGCGAGTAGTAGAAATTTTCGAGTTGGTCGAAGTCGGCCTCAGTGACGGGAGCGTCGAAACCCATGCCGACAGCGCGTCCGATGGGCGAGCCGAGTCCGGCGAAGATCATGTGGCCTCCGGCGATGGGCTCGACGGCGGAGCCGATGTGAGGACGCATCTTCTGGTCGGCGTGGGCGTGGTGCACTTGCGGCATTTCTTCCGCAGATTCAAAACGGCGGGCGAGCGCCCGATCTACGAATTGCATGGTGGTGATCCTTTCGTGGTTTGGACGATCATTGGAGGGACGCGTGGCGAGCGCACACACTTCGAGCGCGGTGTCGCCAGGATTGCGGAGGGCGGGTTAGCGGACGGCGGCCATAGGCTGGAAAACAGGATACCCGACAGACTGACTGTTGCCGATAAAATCATTTCCCAGTGCGACTATTTGTTACAGGCTTCTTACTGCTCACATCCGCGCTCTTCGTGGTTGCGCAAAACCCCAGTTTCGGCGCAGATCACCTTGTAGTATATAAACGGGAGCGAAAACTCGTGCTCTTGTCACAAGGAAAGGAACTACGGTCGTACAAGATTCCTTTAGGTGGCGAGCCCGTCGGGCCGAAGACTCGACAGGGCGACCACCGAACTCCCGAGGGCCTTTATACACTCGATTCGCGGAACCCTAATAGCCACTTCTACAAGGCCTTCCACATCTCGTATCCAAACGCACAGGACATCGCAGCCGCCAAGAAGTTAGGCGTCAGTCCCGGCGGTGACATTATGCTGCATGGACTTCCGAAGGAGTATGCATGGGTGGGGAAGGCTCATACTCTGCATGATTGGACGGATGTATGCGTCGCGGTTACGGATGAAGAGATGGATGAAATCTGGAAACTGGTTCGCGTCGGCACTCCCATCGAAATCAAACCCTGAAGCAGGCTGCTGATGCGAATGAGACCGCTGCGCGGATAATCCTGACGGATCACTGAAACGGCAAGTGCACGCGGGCGGGGCGCCCGCGCCACACGGGCTAAACCTGGTCTCTTGCTTCGCCCAGCACCACCGACACTTCCAACTGTTTTTTGCTGCGGAAGATGGTCACCTTCACCGTGTCCCCGGCGCGGTGTTTGTTCATAATCTGGGCGAGGTTTTGCTGGCTCTCGACTTTTTCTCCGTTGATGGCGACGATTAAATCTCCACCGATGGTGATGGGGATGTTGCCGAGGTAGGCGCGTTCGGAGCCACCACGCAATCCGGCGCGGTCGGCGGCGCCTCCGGGGACGGCTTGAACGATGAGGAGTCCGTAGTCGGCGGCGAGGCTAAGCTCTTCGGCGATTTCGGAATCGATGGGGATGGTGCGCACGCCGAGCGCGGGACGGCGCACGCGTCCAAGCGTGACCAGATCGTTGACCACAGCTTTCGCGGTGTTGATGGGGATGGCGAAGCCAATGCCGGCGCTTTGTCCGACGCTGGAGGCGATCATTGTATTGATGCCGATAACTTCGCCGTGCCAGTTGAGCAGCGGGCCTCCGGAATTGCCGGGGTTGATGGCGGCGTCGGTCTGAATGGCTTCGTCGATGACCAGGCCGTCGGGCTCCTGCACCTGGCGGATGGAACTGACGATGCCGCGCGTCAATGTTCCGGCGAGGCCGAAAGGATTGCCGATCGCATAGACCTTCTGGCCGACCTGTAGATTGGTCGAGTCGCCGAGGGTCATCGGCTGCAGGTCCGGGGCTTTGATCTGGACTATCGCCAGGTCGTGTGACTTGTCGGTGCCGACGATGGTGGCCTTATATTTCTTGCGGTTGTGGAGGGTGACTTCCACTTGGCGCGCTTCGGCGATGACGTGATAGTTGGTGAGGATGTGACCTTCTTTGTCGATGACGAAACCGGAGCCCTGGCCCTCCTGCGGGACGAGGCCGTAGAAGAAGTCGAAGGTCATGACGCGCGAAGTGATGTTGACTACGGATGCGATGTTCTTGCGGTAAACGTTGATGTTGTTCTGCTCTTCGGCGTCGAGCGACTCGCCGCCGGCGGCTTCGGTGATTTCAACGTGCTGCGGACGGCTGATCCAGTTGGACGGATGGAGGCCGTTGCGATAGGTGGTCAAGTAGAAGAAGGCGGACGCCAAAACAATTGCGAAGATAAGAGTGCGCAAGAATCTCATCGTGTTTAATCCTTGTTAGCTTGCAGTTTGATTCTAGCGAAAAAGTGGGATTTGCCGCACAGTGTGCACCCAGAATGCAGGGTTGCGTTCTCTGCGGTTCAGCGATTTGATCTGCCCCAGCCGCCGCCACCTGGGGATTCTATGCGGACTCTTTCCCCGGAACGCAGACGAACGCTAGTCTTGCCGGGGATCTCTTCGGCGGAACCGTCATGCCGGATGATCAAAG
This sequence comes from Terriglobales bacterium, assembly GCA_035272625.1. GTDB lineage: Bacteria > Acidobacteriota > Terriglobia > Terriglobales > Acidobacteriaceae > Acidiflorens. Next base: position 16,379 of record DATEQN010000044.1, read on the forward strand.
TGCGGCCGGGAGCGCCGTCGGCTCCGCCGGCCAGGCCGTAGGGTCCACGGGAACGGCGGTCCGCGAGCAGGGTGACCTGGGCGTCGGTCAACACTTCAATTTCACGCACGATTCCGTCCCCACCTGTGTGGAGGCCCGCGCCTCCGCTGTTGGAGCGAAAAGAATACTGCCGCAAGCGAATTGGGTAAGCGTATTCGAGAGCCTCAGCAGGAGTGTTGAGAGAATTGGTCATGTGGGTGTGGACGCCGGAGACTCCGTCCTTAGTGCAGCGAGCGCCCATGCCACCGGCGATAGTTTCGTAATAAGCGAAGGGCTGCTGGGTGCGCGGGTCATTGTTTCGAGAATCATTGTTTCGAGAATCAGAGCCGCCGATGGTGAGGTTGTTCATGGTTCCGGAGGCAGCGGCGGGGATGCGGTCGGGAATCGCCTGCGCCAGCGCTTTCAGAAGTACGTCGACAATTCGCTGCGAAGTCTCAACGTTGCCTCCAGCGACGGCGGCGGGAGGCTTTGCGTTGACCACGGTTCCCGATGGCGCGATTACACGGATGGGGCGCATGAGGCCGGAGGTGGCGGGCACGTCCTCGCGGAGCAGGCAGCGGAAGACGTAGAAGCAGGCCGAGTAGGTGATGGCCTCTACCGCGTTGATCGCGCCTTGGACTTGCGGGTCGCTGCCGGTGAAGTCGATGGAGACGTGGGCAGGGGGCTGCTTGCGACTCGATGCGGACGGAAACGTGGCAAGCCGCGCCTCTACTGCGGATTTCTTCTTGGCGGATGAATCTGCGACTTGGATGGTCACGGCGATGCGCACCGGTTTTTCTTCGATCCCATCGTCATCGAGAAAGTCTTCGGCCTGGTAGTGGCCGGGCGGGATGGTGCGCAGAAAGGCCCGCATCATTTCTTCGGAATAGACAAGTAGTTCGGCGGCGGCTTTCTTGGTGCGTGCGATTCCGTAGCGGTCGCAGATTTCACGAAGGCGCCGGGCGCCTGTCTGGCAGGCGGCTATCTGAGCTCCGAGGTCGCCTTCGCGTTCTTCAGGTGTGCGGACGTTGTTGAGTAAGAGGGCCAGCACATCGGCGACAAGTTTTCCGCCGCGCATGATTTTCACGGGCGGGATGCGAAGGCCTTCCTGGTAGATTTCGCGGCAGGGGCCCATGGAGCCGGGATAAGTTCCCCCAACGTCGGCGTGATGAGCGCGGGATGCGACGTAGAAGTCGGGGGTTGTGTGGGGCGGGCGCCCTCGCCCGCCACTCTTCGTCCCGCTAATACACACCGGCATTACCAGCGTGATATCGGGAAGATGGGTGCCCCCGCGAAAGGGATCGTTGAGCATGACGACGTCGCCGGGTTCCAGTTCGCATTGCTCCACCGCCGCCGCGACCGACATCGGCATTGAGCCCAAATGTACCGGCATGTGATCGCCCATGGCGATGACCTGTCCTGCGGAATCGAAGACGGCGCAGGAGTAGTCGCGGCGCTCTTTAATATTGGGAGAAAAGGCAGTGCGGCGCAGGGCAGCTCCCATTTCTTCGGCGATGGAGTGGTAGAGGCTCTTGAAAACCTCGAGTTCGACGGGATCACGCATGCGCGTGACGAGTGTACGCTACGCGGAGGCAATTGTGGGCTATACTGGCGAGCTTCCCAGCGTAGAGAAACGTCGGTTGGAGGTTGTCGACAAGATACCTTGGTGTTTGGGCATGGTGGCTACGCTGGCGGGTGACGCAGGCAAGGGCGAGTTTCAAGCCGATAATTTCGTCAACGGGCAGTTGAATTGGGACGGAGCAGGCTCGGCCGCAGCCGCTTTCCTGAAATTCAGAGAATAAGGGTGTTATGAGCATGAACATGAAGAAGAACGCTGCAAGCGCGGCGCTAGTCCTCATCTGCTCCGCTTTCGTGCTGGTTAGCGAAGCTCTGGCCGCTAACCCGCCCACCAATGCTGACGAACTTGTGGCCCAACATCTGGGGGCGATTGCAAGCCCCACCGTTCGAGCTGGGTTTAAGACTCGCGTGGCCCAGGGGCCTGTGCGTTTTACGATCATGGTCGGCGGCGCAGGAGTTTTGGACGGGAAGGCAGTCCTCGTTTCCGACGGCATGAAACTTCAATTCATGATGAAACTGCCAAACAACGAGTATCACGGCGAACAGTTCATCTTCGATGGCGAGAAAGATAAGGTTGCCTTCTCTACCGATCGACAAGCCCGCTCTGCTCTTGGGAATTTTGTGTTCGTGCAAGATGCGGTAATTCGAGAGGGTCTGCTGGGCGGCGCGCTAACCACGGCGTGGCCCCTTTTGAACCTGGACGAGCGCAAAGCCGAGTTGATTTTTGACGGCCTTAAGAAAATGGATGGCCAGGAGCTTTACGAGCTTCGTTATCGCCCCCGCAAGAATACTGATTTGGAGATCAACCTCTATTTCGACCCGCAAACCTACCGCCACGTGGAGACGATCTATAGCTACGGTGTCTCCCAGAGCCTCATTGGTAGCAAGTCTCCCTCTTCGACACGCGGCCACTCGGTCGGGCTGGGAGAAACCCCAGAAACTGCTCAGGCCCGGCTGACGCCAAACCGTTATCGCCTGACAGAGAAGTTCAGCGACTTTAAGACCGTGGATGGCGTTACCTTGCCGACTCACTACGATATCCAGTTTTCGCAGGAACTCCAAAATAGCCGGACTACGCTGTGGGACTGGGACATCAAGGGGCTCGACGTATCGAATAATATCGGGGTTGATGCGCGGAATTTCGAAGTGAAATGAAATCGGATGCACGGGGCTGGAAGGTGGTTTCGGGCGACACCTTGACCCGAAAAATGACCCAAAGAATTTCGACGTGATCCAAGCCCCTCTCGCTGCGCCCGGTGCTACACTGCTCTGATTATGGCTGAAGGGCGTTCGCGGATTTGGATATGGTTTCTAGTGGGTGGCGGACTGTTTGCATTGTTCGTGGTTGCCGTGTTTACGCTGGTGTACCTGAGTTTTGGCGGCCAGGATGAAGAAGCGTTTTCCGGCTTCGGGCCCAAGATCGCCGTCGTCGAACTCGATGGCGTAATTTTTTCTCCCAAGCAAATCGTCCCCCAGCTTAAGAAGTTTGCCGACGACGATTCCGTCAAAGCCATCATCATCCATGTGAATTCACCCGGAGGCGGCGTGGCCGCGTCCGAGGAGATTTACCGCGAGGTCAGGCGCATCCGGGACGAAAAGAAGAAACGGATTGTGGCTTCGATTGAAACGGTGGGTGCGAGCGGCGCTTATTACGTGGCGTCCGCCACCAACAAGATTTATGCGGACAAGGGCAGTGTGGTGGGATCGATCGGCGTGATTGCCGAGTGGGTGAATTACGGCGAGCTGCTGCGCTGGGCGAAGCTGAACGCCATCACCATGAAGGCGGGAGAGTTCAAGGACACGGGCAGCCCGACGCGGGAAATGACGCCCGCGGAACGCGAGTACATGCAGGGCTTGATCGACAACATGCATGCCCAGTTCATTCAGGCGGTGGCCGACGGAAGACATGCGAAGGAAGCCGACATCCGCGCCATCGCGAACGGAAAAGTCTGGACCGGCGAGCAGGCGGCTTCACTGAAGCTGGTGGATCAGATCGCCGATTTCGAAGGCGCGGTGAAGGATACGGCTCGGGCGGTGAATATTTCGGGCGAACCGACGCTGGTCTGGCCGCCGAAAGAGCGGCGGTCGGGGCTGGATCTGCTGTTTGGCGATGTTTCCGATTATTTGCCCACGCGGGAGAAGCTACTGGAGCAGCAGGTTGGCTTTTACTATCTTTGGAAATAGCTGGTTCTCAGTTCCGAGCTCTCAGTTCCCAGTTCTCAGAAAGAGGCCGGGTGTGCTTTACTGGGAACCGGGAACTGAGAACTGCACTTGCGCAGAACCCCTTAAATTTGAGAAGGTTATAGGCAGGCGGGGGCGGCTAGGCCCTCGGGCACGCGGATTCCTGCAAGGGAATTGGCCCCAAAGGGAGCAAAGAGGCTTATGACGAAAGCTGACCTGATCGAAGAAGTTTCCCGGCTGGCGGAACTAACCCGCAAAGACAGCGAAGTGATTGTAGACACGATCTTTGATAGCGTGGTGCGTTCGCTGCGAGTTGGCGACAAGATCGAAATACGCGGTTTTGGCAGCTTCCGCACGCGCCAGCGCAAGCCGCGCGTGGGCCGGAACCCGAAGACGGGCGACCGGGTGGAAGTTCCGGCAAAGAAGATTCCGTTCTTCAAGCCCAGCAAGGAATTGAAAGATCTGGTGAACAGCAGCGCGACAGCGGACGTTGCTCCCGCGCCGCCCCCACCGTCCGCGGCACCCAGCACCCACTAGAGGGGCTGGAAAAGCAGGCGGGTTTCTGCGTCGCTCATGGGTCCGGTGAACTGAGCCGCCATCAAGAAATGCCCGAACCCGGTACCAAGTTATCGAGTTCGCGGCAGAGTTTCTTCGAGTGAGACCATGTCCCAGCCCCCGGTCTTCAAGCCATTGATTCTCATCGCCACGCCATGCTTTGGCGGCATGGTTTCGCAAAATTACATGTTATCGGTGATACGGCTCATGAGCCACGCGAAATCTGCCGCGTTCGACGTGTCGCTATCGCTGCTTGGCTGTGACGCCCTGATCTCGCGCGCGCGCAGCACCCTGGTCGCTGCTTTCTTGGACAATTCGGCGGCCACGCATCTGCTCTTCGTCGATGCCGATATCAGCTTCGAGCCGCAGCAGGTCGAGCGGTTGCTGCGGTTTGACAAGGACTTTACAGGAGCGCTGTATCCACTCAAGTCGATCGATTGGGATTTCATCCCGCAACGTTGTGTCGAGCGTGGCGAAAGCGTCCAACAGGCTGCCCTGTCCTATGTGGGGACTTTCTGCACCGAGAAGGAGCGCAAGCAGGAGGGAGATTTTGTCACGGGAATTTATGCCGGCGGAGGTTTTCAGATGATTCGCCGCAGTGCGTTGGAGAAAATGATTGCCGCTTATCCGGAAACTCATTTCAACCGCGTGCATAGCATGCCGCTATCTGGTTTGCGGCGCGAGACGGTACAGAGTTCCAATCTCTTTGCGCTCTTTGATTGCATCATCGACCCCGAGACGGGCGTCTATCTGAGTGAGGATTATTCCTTTTGTCTACGCTGGCGGCGAATCGGCGGCGAGATCTGGATCGATGCCGCGAGCAAACTAACCCACTCTGGCCCTTACGAATTCGTCGGTGACCACGCCCCGCGCTTCTATCGAGCGGCAGGATCGACGGGAGCGACGCCGAAGCCGCGATAATTTCCCACTGGATTTCAACCACGAGTGGGCGTGTCCGCTCTTTTGGGTCTATGGGGCGTTAGAAATGTCTAAATAGCTATTCACAATATCGACAGTCAGGCTGAGACTGGAAGCGATCTGGGAGACTTGCTGGCCCTGCCGATAGAGTTGAGTGACCTGTTGTGACTCAGACAGTTTGACCGTGTCCGCTGAGTCGTTCGTGGTTTGCTGGGTTCTTTGAGCGGCCGCCGAATTCGAGTAAGAATTTGCAGCGGCGAACGGCGTGGGTGAGAACGAGTTGGATATTGAAATACTCATAAGAAGCTTCCTTTCCTCTTACACAGAGAAAGGTCGGCACGCCAGAGTCAAGACATGAGTCGAATCGCCCCATCCTTTTGAGGAGTCGGTCCTCCGGTTCCAAAATGGAACGACGGATGGGCGCCTGGTGAACGCGCATTGGTACAAGACTTGCTCAGATCATTGGGACTTACCCTCGCCTGGGTACCGTCCGGGGCATGCGCGGCCCTTTTTTGTGTTGCTAGATGCCGGTGGAGAAGAGATGGTCAAGGTCCAGGCCAGCGTTCAGGCAAAAGAAGCGATCTTCCTGCATTCGAGCTGGCGCGCAGCGAGCACCTATGTGTGGTCGAAGTTTCGGCAGCGGCCCGATACCTACTGTTATTTCGAACCGCTCAACGAACATCTGTTCACCTTGACAGCAGAGATTGTCGATCGTTTTGTCCCCTGGTCTTTTGCCAATCACCCGGCGCTCGACGCTCCCTATCTGGAAGAGTTTCTTCCGCTGATCGGCCGGGACGGCAAAGGCGGCATACCAGGTTTTCCCGCCCATCTCACTTTTGGGCGATACTGCGCAGGCAGCGATGACTCTTTGCCGGAGTTGGAAGCGTATCTGGCCGATTTGGCGAAGCTTGCCACGCGGCTCGGCCGCCGCCCGGTCTACGGCTTCGTACGCACCGAGTTGAGGGTGGGCTGGTTCCGCGCCCGGATGCCCGGCACGCATATCTTCATCCGCCGCGGGCCGCGCCGGCAGTTTATGTCGATGTTGCGCCAAGCGGTGCAGGGTAATCCCTATTTCCTGCAACGCGGCGTGATCATTCTCCGTCACAATATGAAAGCGTCTGCCTTCGCGCCGCTGCTTTCAGCCATTGAATTGCCAGCATTGCTGGAGTCCTCCGGTCTGCGCGAGGCCTTCCGGGGCAGGCTCGTGGACGAGACCGTTTTGCGCCGGCTTTACTTCATCTTCTATTTCATGTGGCTGCTAGCGAGGCGGCTCGGCGAGCCGCAATGCCATCTGGTCATTGACATCGACCGCCTCAGCCTGGACCATTCCTATCGCCGCGAGATCGAAAGTCATCTTGGCGATCTGGTTGGTATGGCCATCTCGTTCGCCGACTGCCGGGTCGAGCGTTATGATGAGAATCTCAGTTGGAGCGCTGCCCAATTCGAAGTTCTCGAACGGGAAATCGAAACTCTGGCAGGCGCTGACGCATCTTTGTCACCCGGATTTATCCGCCCCGCCGACGCCCTGAACCTCATCCCACGCGCATGGTAGAAAGCAGGTTGGTGGAGCGACGGGCATCCTCGCCCGTCCAGTTGGGTGCGGGCCAGGCGGGGACGCCCGGCTCTCCACCGGCAAAGTCGTCCGCTGAATGTGTAAGATTAAGATATGGAAGCGGGGGCCCGTAGCTCAACGGTTAGAGCAGCAGACTCATAATCTGTTGGTTCCTGGTTCGAATCCAGGCGGGCCCACCAAAATCTCAGCATCTCCGTCAGCATCACCCCAGCGGCAAACTGAAATAAAAAACCGACCCGTGCCCCAACTGGCTGGTGACGCCAAGCCGTCCGCCATGGGCTTCCACGATGGCTTTGCAGATCGCCAGTCCCATGCCGGTGCCGTGGACTTGCACGCGCTGGTTTCGTCCGCGGTAGAATTTTTCGAAGACGAGGGATTGCTCAAAATCGTCGATGCCGGGACCGCGATCCGCGATGTTGATGGTGAGCATCTGGTCCCCGTCCTTGGCTTCCGCCGTGATGCGGATCGGAGCACCGGCGGGTGAGTACTTGGCGGCGTTCTCGATCAAGTGCACCAGGACTTCTTTGGTATGAGCGGAATCCATGCGCGCGTTGGGAAGGCCAGCGGGAATTCTGACTTCCACGGGATGCTGGACCAGGAGTTGCTTCAGGTCGTCGAGCGCTTCCTCGACCACGGGGCCGATGGGTGCGGATACGAAACGAAATTCCACTTTGTTGGCATCCAACTGCGCCATCTCGGCGGCTTCTCCGATTAGCCGGTTCAGCCGATCGCTTTCTTCGTTGATGATGGTCAGCAACTCCCGTCTTTCCTCCGCCGAATGACCTTCTTGCGAACGACCGGGGCTGCCGAGCAGCGACGTCACCGAAGCTTTGATGGCGGTGAGCGGACTGCGAAACTCATGCGTAACCGAATCGAGCAGGACGGAACGCAATTGCTCGCTTTCGCGGGCAGCTTCGGCGCGGCTGAGTTTTTCGACGGCGCCGGCGCGCTCGATGGAGATGGCCACCAGACTGCCGATGGCCTCCAGGGTTTGCCGCGAAAGCACCGACCCGGAGACGCCCATGCCGCCCACCACCCGCGTGCCCATGCGTAGCGGCATGAATGCCAGTTGATGGACAGAGTCGAATCGAGGTTCACCGCGCATGCAAGTCAATTGCAGATCGCGCGATTCCAATCCGTCGATAGTGGGACCAGAGCGATAAATGTCGCCGCGGCTGGACAGCGAAATTGCCGCTGACCGTATGCCGAATGACTCTACAATGTAGCGCGGGATCAGATTCAATAGTTCGGCCGGACTGTCGCTCGAAAGCAGCAACTGGCTGAAGGCGTAGAGGCGTTCCAGTTCCTGCCGCCGCTCGATGGCCGAGCGCGCCCCGCGCCGGGCGCGCTCCGATAGTTGGCTGACCGCCAACGCGGTGACCAGGAAGGCGAAGAGTGCGATCCAGTTTTGCGGGTCGGCGATGGCCAAGACGCCAATGGGAGGCAGAAAAAAGTAATCAAGAGCGACGGTGGCAGCCACCGACATGAAAACCGCTTCCCGCAAGCCCCAGGAAGCCGAGATCCCAAGGACACCCAGCAAAAACAAGAGCGCAATCGTGGTCGAATTGAGATGGAGCCAGCGGTAGCCGATGATAGTTATTCCGGCCACCGACAGCGCCGCGATCACGTATCCGGTTCCGGGTCTGGCGATGGCTTTCACGAGGCGATTGTAACCGACAAAGATCAGGTTTCAAGGTTTCAAAGTTTCAGAGCTCTCGGGTTACCTGCGAGCGTTTCACCACTGCCTCTGTCCGTGAGACCTTGAAACTTTGAAACTTGTTTGACACACATCGACAAAGTCCGACGTCTCAACGACAATAATCGCGATGCCTAAGACCCCCGAGCAGTGGCTGGAGGAATGTTCGCCGACGAAGAAGCAGGGGGGCAGGTTCAAGCTGTTTCTTGGCTATGCTCCCGGCGTGGGGAAAACCCACACCATGCTTACCGAAGCGATCCGGCGGCACACCCGCGGCGAAGATGTGGTGATCGGAGTTGTGGAAACCCACGGCCGGAAAGCGGTGGGGGACCTGATCGCGAACCTGGAGGTGGTGCCGCGCAAGGCGATCGAGTACAAGGGCGCGCTCTTCGAAGAGATGGACGTGGATGCCATTCTCGCGCGCAAGCCCTGCGTCGTCCTGGTGGACGAACTGGCGCACACCAATATCGAGGGCAGCAAGCATCGCAAGCGCTATGAAGACGTGCTGGAACTGCTGGATGCAGGCATCGACGTTCTCTCCACCATGAACATCCAGCATCTGGAGAGCGTGACGCCAACCGTGCAGGGAGTCACTGGGATCCAGGTGCGGGAAACGGTTCCGGACTGGGTGCTGCAAAGAGTCAACGAAGAGGTGATGATCGACCTGACTCCGGAGGCGCTACAGAACCGCATGCGGCGCGGAGATGTTTATCCGCAGGAGCGGGTGGGGCGGGCGCTGGGAAATTTCTTCCGCGAGACGAACCTGATCGCTCTGCGCGAGCTGGCATTGCGCCAGGTCGCGCAACAGGTGGATCAAAGCCTCGAACAGCACCGCGGAGAGGAAGAGGAAGATCGAGGGGCGGTTGCGATCCGCGAACGCATCGCGGTGTGCATCAGCTCGAACCCGGCAGCGCAGTATCTGATTGCACGCGGCGCTCGCATGGCCCAGGCCATGAATGCCGAGCTCTTCGTCGTTTATATCGACCTCGGGCAGGATGCCAGCGAAGCCAATCAGCGGACCTTGGCCGCGAACGTCCGTTTCGCGGAAAATGTTGGAGCATCGATTGTGCGGCTGAAGGGGAAGAACGTTGCCGCAGCGGTCGCAGAATTCGTCAACGAGAAACACATCACCCAGGTTGTTTTCGGACGCTCGGCGACGCGGGGATGGAAGCGATACTTCTACCTTTCGGCGATCCATCAATTTTTGCGTGACGCCCCTGCGGTCGACGTGCACATCGTGACCCAGGAACCGGGATGATCGAGCCGGCTGGAGTATAAAACGTTGGATCATAAACACATTCTTGTGGTGGACGACGAATCCCAGATCACGCGGGTGCTGCGGACGTCCCTGTCCAGTCACGGATATGACATTCGTGTGGCCAACGACGGCGACACTGCGCTGGAGATCATGAAAGATTGGTCGCCGGATCTGGTCATTACCGACCTGACGATGCCCAACATGGACGGACTGGAGTTATGTCGGCGGCTGCGGACCAAGACGCAAATTCCCATCATCGTGCTCTCGGTGCGCGGAGAGGAGCGAACCAAGGTTCAGGCTCTCGATGCCGGCGCCGACGACTACGTGACCAAGCCCTTCGGTATGGAAGAGCTTCTGGCGCGCGTCCGCGCCAATCTTCGCCGGGCGCGGAAGGAAGCGTCGGAACTGGAGCCGATCGAAACCGGCGACTTTAAGATCGACCCCGGATCCCGCACCGTTTTTGTGAAAGAACGGACGGTCCATCTCACCCCGAAGGAATTTGACTTGCTCGCGTTTCTCGCCCGCCACGCCGGCAAAGTGGTAACGCATCGTGCCTTGCTGGGCGCGGTCTGGGGTGGCGAAAGCACGGAACAGGTCGAATATCTGCGCGTGTTCGTGGCGCAACTCCGCAAGAAGCTCGAGCCCTCGCCCAATTCTCCGCGCTATATTGTGACCGACCCGTGGGTGGGTTATCGCTTCGAGCCTGGAGATTGATCGCCCTTTTTCTTTATGACTTCTTTACGAACTGCTTACCTCACTTTTATGAGGAAACCTGTTTACTGGCGATGTCGGAAGACACCTATCAGTTCGCCCCTGTTCACTCGTGCCCAATTAGTCCGAACTTGAAGGAGGTTGTGTGCAAGATCTGATCTTTGTTGTGGTCACGATAGCGTTTTTTGCGCTAGCGCTGGGTTATGTGCAATTCTGCGATCGAATTCGCTGAGGACAAAACGCCTGAGGCAAATCAATATGAATGCTGAATCGATCATCATGCTGATTGTAAGTG
>DATEQN010000045.1:0-84604 GCA_035272625.1 Terriglobales bacterium
GGCCCGGGCGGTATGTTTTCTGTGGCACTTTCCGTCCAACCGGCTTGAACCGGCCGTCCCGGACGTTATCCGGCACACTGCTCTGCGGAGTTCGGACTTTCCTCTGTCTTGCGACAGCGACCGTCCGGTCCGGCTGCCAACCAATTCATTATAGAGCAGGCGATAGTGCAGGCGAATGGCGCATTCTCTCACTGTACCTCTTTCGGTGCGAGAAGGAACCTATACGCCAGGATGGCCAAGCCGACCAATAACGGAATCAGTCCGGCAAGATAAACCGGCTCGTCGCGCACCAGCCCATGCAAAAGCACCATGACACCTATGCCGACGACGGCCGTGATCAAGCCACCCAGCATCATGCCTTCGACGCGGCGTTTTGTAATGTTCTTATTCTGCTCACGCAGCAGTTCGATCGCAGCTTTGGCACCCTCGCCGGAGCTCTCCGCGATTTTCTTCAGCGTTTCGCTCCTGTAGTATTCTTCTCTCTCTTTGCGGCGCGAATCGGACCATACGGCGACGGACAGAAAAGAAAATAGGGCAATGCTTCCTACGACGGGTATCGCGATTGCTACGACCCCGATGGTGTTGTTGTCCACTTCGAATGCCATGGTCAGCTCCTTGAAGTTCTTCTGCTTACGACGGGTAGGACCAGCCTCCCGCAGTTCCGGTTGCATTTTCTTCGTCCGGAATGCATTTTTGAAATAATGCAACCGTCGGCAGCTTCGCAGTGTCATACGGTTGAGGCAAGTCCAGAGTGAGCGCCAGCGACGATCAGGCCGATGTTGAAAGAGTTCTGGCGGGAGAAATCTCCGCTTACGAGGGGATTGTCGGCCGCTGGCAGGGGCCGCTGATCAACTTGGCTTACCGCTTTTGTCACGATCGAGGCCGAGCCGAAGAGATGGCTCAGGAGGCCTTTCTGCGCGCTTACCGCGGACTCGGCCAATGGCGGAAGGATGCGGTTTTTTCCACCTGGCTCTTCGCGCTGGCCACGAACCTCTATCGTTCGGAACTGCGTCGCATTCCGGCGCGCACGGTGTCGCTTGAAGACATTGCCGAACCTCAGGACGTGCGCGCTTCTGACGGAGGCCTCGAAGATCACGATCGAGATTTGGCGGTGCGGCGCGCGGTTTTTGCTCTGCCGGCGAAGTATCGCGAGGCACTGATTCTTTTTTACTTTCATGACATGGACGTCACCACCGCGGCGCGCAGCCTCGGACTGCCCGAGGGCACGGTCAAGGCAAGATTGTTTCGCGGACGGGAAATCTTGCGCAGCAAACTTCCGCAACTGTTGGCTGTGCCGCGCCTGAAGGAGGCTTAATGAGACGCTTGATTAGACACGAGGAGATTGATCGCATTCTTTCCCGCGAAGAGGAAATCCTCCCGTCGTCGGGCTTCGCGGTCTCCGTCATGGATGCGGTTCGGCGCGAGGCCGCAGCACCGCCGCCGATTCCGTTTCCCTGGAAGCGCGCTCTGCCCGGCATGGTGGTTGGGGGCTTTGCGCTGGCGCTGGTTTTGATTTCGGTAGTTGTGGCCATTGCGCAGTTGGGAGGGGGAGCCGCTGCCCAGCAGTTTTCCATGCCGTTGCAGTCCGCGTTGCCGCCCATCTTCCAGGGGCATCTGGAGTACGCGGTGATTTGGACCGTGCTCGCGCTCCTGATGGCGCTCGCTTCCGTGAAACTCTCGATGCGCCTTGGTTCCGGGGGGATATAAGTGTCGTTTGCTCCTATCGCGCATTTCACCATGGGACCCATTCGGAATCCATCCTTGTAATCGTAGCGGCCGGGATACCATCCCTGGACGGCGGTCATGCTGCCGGCATACGGACCAGCCAGATCGGGAAAAGAAACCTGCCGCTTTCGCTAATGTGTTGAGAATGATCAATATTGAACATCTTCATTGCCGTGAACGTTGCATTCTGTAGGGGTGAAGACCAAAGAACTTACCCCGAAACAAATATTATCCGTGCCTTGTAACACTTGTGGTGCAGCGATCGGAGAGGCCTGCGAACTGCACACGGGTGCCCCGCGCACCGAGCCACACCGGGATCGGAAACTTTCCGCAGTCGACGCTGCGGAAAAAGAACCCGGCGGCCTGGCTTGACTGACCCGCTACTCCTCGCTGGCCTCGGCTGGTTGATTTTTTCTGCGAAATACTGCTCAGAACCGCTCATTTTCAGAACTTCAGCCCAGAAGGAGCGTGACAGTGTAACGCCACAAGTCATGGAAGCGAAGCAGCTTTTGGACTAGAATTGCATGTCATGGGCTCCCCCGCACTAGCGAATAAGAAGAGTCGCAGGTTCAATCCCGACACCTTCCTCGCGACCATTGGCGAGGGCAGGAAGCACCTGACTTTTGCCAAGAGGCAAGGCATCTTCGCGCAAGGGGATAGCGCGGACGCGGTCTTCTATATCCAAGAAGGCAAAGTGAAGCTTGCCGTCGTCTCTAAGACCGGCCGGGAAGCGACCATCGGCCTGTTAACTGACGGAGACTTCTTTGGCGAAGGTGCGCTGGCAGGTCAAACCTTGCGTATGGGATCTGCTACCGCCATGACGGATTGTGAAATTCTGCGGATCGACAAAAGAGCGATGATGGATGCGCTGCACCGGGAACACGCATTTTCCGATTTGTTCGTGGCGTATTTGCTGGCACGGAATGTCCGCTATGAAGAGGATCTGGTCGACCAGCTATTTAACTCCAGCGAAAAACGGCTGGCTCGAGTCCTTCTTCTGCTCGCTCATTTTGGCAAGGAAGGTGTGCCCGAGCCGGTGGTTCCCAGAATCAGTCAGGAAAGTTTGGCCGAGATGGTCGGGACTACTCGTTCACGGGTGAGCTTTTTCATGAACCGGTTCAGGAAATTGGGTTTTGTTGAGTATTCCGGCGGCCCGGACGGCGGGTTGCAGGTCCACAGCTCGCTGCTTAGTGTGGTTCTTCACGAGTAGGTGCGCTCGCGGCGCAATTTCACATCGATAGCGAGGACGCGATATGAAGATTTTGCTGTTTGCCGGACTGCTCTTGGTTATGCTCGGCATCGCATCCTTGATCGTGCCCATCCCCCACACCGAGACAGAGGGTATCAAGGTCGGGAATACGAACTTCGGCGTTCAGACCAGTCACAGTGAGCGGGTTTCGCCCATTATCAGTGTTGTCTTGATCGCCGGTGGGATCGCGCTGAGCATTGCGGGTGCACGTTCGCGAAACTGACGCGCGTTCGCAAGCCGGTAGTGTCTTTTCATTTGGATCGTTAGAGGCTCACGCCCGCCTTACGCCAACCGCCGGCCGCTCACCAGGTTAATGACCAGTACCACAAGCGCAACCACCAGCAGCAGGTGAATCAGACCGCCGGCCACGTGGAGGCTGAAACCAAGAAGCCACAGAATCAGAAGTACAACGAAAATTGTCCAAAGCATGTTCGATCTCTCCTTGCACGGATGCTTCCGTTATGAGGTAAGTGCCTGAGGCGCTTCTGAGGAGGGTCTCCCTTCCCGCATCTCCGCCAAGCTGACGATGTCATGCCCGGACTCGTTATTCTGTGCAAGATTGCTCACTCGCGCATGAAATGTCTCATTGCCGGAGGGAGACCTGACAATCCACTTCGACGAACCCGCGAAAGTGAGCAATGTGGACCAGTTATCCCATGTGCGGTGTGAGATTATGACGCTTGAGACGAGTACTTCTTCTCTCTCTTTCAGGTTCTCTGAGCTAAGTCAGCCCATCTGAAGTCTTCTCCTCTTAGTTGCGCAGAACCCAAAGGAACAATTCATGAAAAAGATAATGTCACTGTTATTGATGAGCTTGATCGGCTTGGCTGGAACCCTCGCGTGGGCCGGCTCGGCGCGTGAAGACTCGGTCGACCGCATGCAAAAATCCGCGGACGTTCTCCAATCAATCATGTCAACGCCCGACAAAGGTATCCCCGAGGAAGTGTTGAACGGTGCAAAGTGCATCCTCATAGTGCCAAACCTGATCAAAGGTGGCTTTATCTTTGGCGCCAAGCACGGACGTGGTGTGGCTACGTGCCGCACGGCTGAAGGCTGGAGCGCTCCCGCATTTGTTTCGGTCGGCGGTGGCAGTTGGGGATTGCAGATCGGAGTCGAAGATGTAGACCTGGTCATGTTGGTCATGAACGACCGTGGTTTACAGCATTTGCTTTCCAGTAAATTCGAACTCACTGGTGAAGGATCGGTGGCAGCGGGCCCGGTGGGCCGTCACACTTCCGCCGGAACTGACATATTGCTGAACACTGAAGTGCTAACCTACTCACGCTCGAAGGGCGTGTTCGCCGGCTTGACGTTGGAAGGTGCAGTTGTGGAGCAGGACAACGACTCGACTCGCGCCATTTATGGCCAGGACATGATGTTCCGCAACATTCTTTCGGGCAAGGCGTCAACTCCCGCAAGCGCCGCCGCCTTTGTAAGGGCTGTGTCCGAAGCGGGACACCAGGCTCACATCGCGGAAGCCAGAGAAGACAATAAGTAAGTTGATAGGCATGTGCAGTGAGACATGATTTCCGCTGACCGAGACCGCTTGCCGGTTTCGGTCAGCTTCATTTTCTGCCGGCGCGTGAAGTCTTGACGAACCACACCGTCACGCTAAACGACTGCCCGCTTCTTTCACCATCCCCATCTGCAGTTGCCCCGCTGTGACCCGTTTCGTACACTTGCGAAGTCGCTCATGAGCAGCACCATGCGCGACGTGCGGAGCTGAAGAAGGGAGATCCGATTGACCGTTGACACCAATGCGCACCCCTCCATCGACCCTAGCCATCAACTCCCGGCTCACGGTTCGGAATCCCACCGGCATAGAGTAGCGTGGGTCGTCATCTGGATTGTGTTGTTGCTCGTCGTAGTTCTGGCAGTCGTGCTGATATGGCGCCACCACGATGCCGCCAACAAAGCCAAGCCCGCGCCGCCGAAAATCACGATTACAACCGCGACTGCTAAAAAAGGCGACATCGGCGTTTACCTTGACGCAATCGGAACCGTCACTCCGGTCTATACCGATTCGATTACCAGCCAAGTGAATGGCTTGGTCGTCGCCGTGCACTATACGGAGGGCCAACTGGTACGTAAGGGCGATCCGCTGATTGACATCGATTCCCGTACGTACGGCGCGAATCTTTTGCAGGCGCAAGGCGCGCTCGAACGCGACGAGAACGTGCTTGCCCAAGCCCGCATGGACCTGGAACGCTACCGTGACGCATGGGCACGCAACGCGATTGCAAAACAAATTTTGGATGACCAGGAAAAGCTTGTACTGCAGGACGAGGGGACAGTAAAAAACGACCAGGGAACGGTGCAATTTGACCAGATTCAGGTCGAATACTGCCATATCACCGCTCCCATTGCCGGCCGCGTAGGCTTACGGCTGGTGGATCCGGGCAACGTGGTGCAGTCTGCGGGAACCGTAACCCTCGCTGTCATTACGCAGCTGGAGCCCATCACCGTCATTTTCACAATACCGGAAGACAGTCTGGGCCCGGTTCAGGCTCAACTGAAAAAGAAGGCCAAGCTCACCGTCGATGCCTTTGATCGTACTGCGCAGACGAAAATCGCAAGTGGGCAGCTGTTGACACTCGACAATCAGATTGACACCACGACAGGGACAGTAAAGGCACGATCGATCTTCGCCAATAAAAATGACGCGCTCTTCCCCAACCAATTTGTTAACACCCGGCTGCTGGTGAATACGCTGGAGGGGGTGACGCTGATTCCAGCATCTGCCATTCAACAGAATGGCCAAGCATCGTTCGTGTATGTGATTCAAGACAATTTCGCTCATATTCGCAGTGTAAAGCCGGGAGCTACCAACGGTGGTATGACGCAGGTTGATGGCATCAATCCTGGAGACGTCGTTGCCAACAGCAGCTTCGATAAGTTGCAGGACAACACCGCGGTCATAGTTTCAAACAAAGATTCGGACAAGGCTCCGGCCAAGCCTGTCCCAGCCACCACTCCGGGGAGCAGCGCCCCGTGAGTCCATCTCGCCCGTTTATCTTGCGGCCGGTAGCCACCTCTTTGCTGATGGCTGCAATCCTCCTGGTCGGTATTGTCGGCTATACCCAACTGCCGGTCTCCGCCTTGCCGGAAGTCGATTATCCGACCATTCAGGTGCTCACGTTTTATCCCGGAGCAAGCCCGACGGTGATGGCGACGACGGTGACAGCGCCACTGGAGCGTCAATTCGGTCAACTGCAAGGTTTGAGCCAGATGACCTCCACCAGTTCCGGCGGCACTTCCGTCATTGTGCTGCAGTTCAACCTCACTCTGAATATTGATATAGCTGAAGAAGAAGTGCAGTCTGCCATCAACGCGTCGCAGAGTTTGTTGCCCTCCATTCTGCCGGCGCCGCCGATCTACAGTAAGACGAATCCAGCCGATGCCCCTGTACTTACCTTGGCCATCTCCTCAAGTTCCATGCCGCTTTCTCAGGTCGAGGACCTGGTGGACACGCGCCTTGCTCCTAAGATTTCGCAGCTCAGCGGGGTAGGCCTGGTCACCATCAGCGGCGGCCAAAAGCCCGCCGTCCGCATTCAAGCCAATCCCACGGCTCTGTCATCGTACGGCATCAACCTGGAAGACCTGCGTGCAGCGCTGACCCAGGCCAGTGTGAATGCCGCCAAAGGCAACTTCGACGGCCCGCGCCAGGATTACCAGATCGACGCCAACGATCAACTGATCACCAGCGACGACTACCGGAAGGTTGTCATTGCCTACCGTAACGGTGCGCCGGTGATGCTGACCGACGTGGCACAAATCGTGAATGGCGTCGAGAACAGTAATCAGGCAGCATGGATGAACCAGACTCCTGCGGTCATCCTGAATGTGCAACGCCAGCCCGGGGCCAACACGATCAGCGTGGTCAAGAGCATCAAGAAGCTGATGCCCCAGCTTCAGGCCAATCTGCCCACGGGCATTCAGGTGACCACGCTCACCGATCTTACGACCGCCATCGAAGCATCGGTTTCTGACGTTGAGTTCGAATTGCTGTTGACGGTCGGACTCGTTGTGCTGGTCATCTTCCTCTTCTTACGGAGTCTCTACGCCACCATTATCCCGAGCGTGGCTGTCCCGCTGTCGCTGGTGGGCACTTTCGCGGCGATGTACCTTCTGGGCTACAGCCTGGATAACCTGTCGCTGATGGCGCTGACCATCTCCACCGGCTTTGTTGTGGACGATGCCATCGTGATGATCGAGAACATCTCTCGCTACATCGAAGCGGGCGATCCACCCATGGAAGCGGCGCTCAAGGGCGCGGAGCAGATTGGCTTCACCATTCTCTCGCTAACCGTGTCACTCATTGCGGTACTGATTCCGCTGTTATTTATGGGCGATGTGGTGGGGCGCCTGTTCCGCGAATTTGCCGTGACCCTGGCCGTCACTATCGTGGTTTCGGCAGTTGTCTCGCTTACGCTGACGCCCATGATGAGTGCGCGTATTTTGCGGCACAACCCGAAAGAGCAGCAGGGACGCATCTATCGATTCACCGAGCGTGCTTTTGAGGGGATGATCGCGTTCTATGGCCGCACCCTGAAAGTTGTCCTGCGATTCCAGACGATTACGCTGCTGGTCGCAGTGTCCACACTGCTGCTTACGGTTTTTCTTTACATCATCATCCCCAAAGGATTTTTCCCGGTACAGGACACAGGCGTCATCCAGGGCATATCACAGGCGCCGCAGACAATTGGCGCAAAGGCCATGGCGGAGAAGCAGCAGGAGCTTACCAAGGCCGTTCTGGATGACCCAGCGGTCGAAAGCGTCTCGTCGTTTATCGGCGCAGATGGAACGAATACAACGACGAACAGCGGCAGGATGTCGATCAACTTGAAGCCGCTCGAACAGCGCAAGATCAGTGCGTCAGACCTGATCCGCAGGCTCAACTCCAGAGTGAACCAGGTTCAGGGGATCCAATTGTTTATGCAACCGGTGCAGAACATTACCGTGGATGATCGAGTGAGTCGCACGCAATACCAGTACACGCTCGAAGACCCCGATGCGAATGAACTCAACGACTGGACCAATCGCTTCGTCGCCCGGCTGAAGCAGTTGCCGGAACTGGAGGACGTGGCCACCGATCAACAGTTGGGAGGGCTGGCCGTGACTCTGGTGATCGATCGGGTCACCGCCTCGCGATTTGGCATCGCGCCGACAACCATCGATAACACTCTGTATGATGCCTTCGGTCAGCGGCAGATCAGCACGATGTATACGCAAGTGAATCAGTACCACGTTGTGCTGGAGAGTGAACCGCAATTTCAGAAAGATCCGAACAATCTGAACCATCTCTACATCCAGTCCAATGCGTCTGCGGGCGCAACCGGTACTGGAGCCTCTTCCTCTTTCGCGTCCTCTGGATCATCCTCAGCGGGATCGAATG
The DNA here is from genome assembly GCA_035272625.1 of Terriglobales bacterium. Taxonomy (GTDB): domain Bacteria; phylum Acidobacteriota; class Terriglobia; order Terriglobales; family Acidobacteriaceae; genus Acidiflorens. The sequence continues at coordinate 8,370 of DATEQN010000045.1, forward strand.
CGCTAACCGCCTCCGCCCGCTACACTCCGTCGGCAAATACCGTGGCTCCTCCCGCGAACGCGCTTTCGGCGAGCCCCTCCTCGCCGTCGAGCACGGGAGCAAACTCTGCCGGCGCCACCAGTTCGGCCACCAGCAGTGCCGTGCCGCTGAGTGCTTTCTCGCATTTCGAAAAGACGACCGAGCCGCTATCCATTAGCCACCAGGGTCAATTTCCGGCTATCACCGTATCGTTCAATCTCGCGCCGAATGCCGCACTGGGCGAGGCGATTACGGCGGTCGACAAAGCGCAGAAAGACATGCACATGCCTCCCAGCCTACAAGCTGGTTTTCAAGGCACCGCGGCATCATTCACAGCTTCGCTAGCCAACGAGCCGTTGCTCATTCTGGCCGCGCTGGTCACGGTCTACATCGTGCTTGGAGTTTTGTACGAGAGCTTTATCCACCCCATCACCATTCTGTCCACGCTACCGTCGGCGGGCGTGGGCGCTTTTCTCGCGCTGCTTATCTTTCGCCAGGATTTAAGCGTGGTGGCGATCATCGGCATCGTCCTGCTGATCGGTATCGTGAAAAAGAACGGCATTATGATGGTCGACTTCGCGCTGGAGGGTGAGCGACAGCACGGCAAGAACGCGACGGATGCAATTTACGACGCCTGTCTGCTCCGCTTCCGCCCCATCATGATGACCACCATGGCCGCGCTGCTGGCGGGGCTGCCGCTGGCGCTGGGAACTGGTTTCGGTTCCGAGTTGCGCCGGCCGCTGGGCATCGCTATGGTGGGCGGACTGCTGCTGAGCCAGGTGCTCACGCTTTACACCACGCCTGTCATCTACGTCTTTTTTGACAATCTGGCGCAGCGCTTTGCGCACAAATCGACCCAGCCGGAAACCGGAGGCGGAGAACTGGCAGGGCCGGCATGATTATCTCCGCACCCTTCATTCGCCGGCCAGTGGCTACCACACTGCTCACGGTGGCGGTTGCCCTCGCCGGGGCGATTGCGTTTGAGGTGCTGCCAGTCGCGCCCCTGCCGGAAGTCGACTTTCCGACTATTTCAGTCAGTGCAGGCTTGCCTGGAGGCAGCGCCGACATTATGGCGTCGTCCGTCGCCACTCCCCTGGAGCGGCAGTTCGGTCATATTGCAGGGGTGACGGAGATGACCTCCGCCAGCACGCTCGGCAGCACGTCGATCACCATTCAGTTTGACCTCAGCCGCGATATTGATGGCGCGGCACGCGACGTGGAGGCCGCCATCAATGCGGCGCGATCCTATCTGCCCGCCAACCTGCCGGGCAATCCGACCTATCGCAAGGTCAATCCCGCCGATTCGCCGATCATGATTCTCGGACTTACCTCCGACAAATACGGTCCCGACAAGATATATGACGAAGCCTCCACTGTCCTCGCGCAAAAGCTGTCGCAGATACAGGGCGTAGGGCAAGTCTCCGTCGGAGGTGGCGCATTGCCATCCGTGCGGGTGGATGCAAATCCCACGCAATTGGCCAGCTATGGACTTACCCTGGCGAATTTGCAGTCCGTGCTGAGCCTGCAGAACGCTGACCTCGCCAAGGGCCAGATCACTGATGGCATAACGACCGCGGACATCCTTGCCAACGATCAGATCTCGCACGCGGCCGACTACAAGCCGCTCGTCGTCGGTTATAAAAACGGCGCGGCGATCCGCCTGTCCGATGTCGCTGAGGTGACAGACTCGGTGCAGAACATCCGTGCTGCTGGCTATTTGAACGGCAAGCGATCGGTTACAGTCATCATCTTCCGCCAGCCCGGCGCCAACATCATTAACACGGTCGACCGCGTCCGCGCGCAACTTCCGTTTATCCAAGCATCCATTCCGCTCGGCATCGATACGACTATCGTTCTTGACCGCACCACCACCATCCGCGCCTCTGTCAGTGACGTCGAGAGGACGCTGCTCCTTTCCATCGGCCTCGTCATTCTCGTGGTGTTTGTCTTCCTGCGCAACGGCCGCGCCACGCTCATACCCGCGGTCGCGGTGCCGGTCTCGCTGGTCGGTACCTTCGCGGTGATGTATCTGTTCGGATATAGCCTGGACAACCTCTCGCTGATGGCCATGACCATTGCAACGGGATTTGTGGTCGATGATGCCATCGTGGTGATGGAGAATATCGCGCGCCATCTGGAAAACGGTATGGAGCCCTTTGCCGCGGCGCTGAAGGGCGCGGAAGAAATCGGTTTCACCGTCTTCAGCATCAGCATTTCGCTCATTGCCGTCTTTATCCCCCTTCTTATGATGGGCGGAATCGTGGGCCGTCTCTTCCGCGAATTTGCTGTCACTCTTTCGACGGCCGTTTTCGTGTCGATGCTCATCTCTCTGACCACGACGCCGATGATGTGCGCCTACCTCTTGAAAAACCAGCGCGCAGAAAAGCATGGCCGCCTCTACATGGCGAGCGAAAAGTTCTTTGACTGGGTGCTGTCGCTATATCGCGGCAGCCTGCATTGGGTGCTCGACCATCCGATCCTCACTCTCGTCGTACTCTTCCTCACTATCGCGCTCAATGGGGTGCTGATCGTCAAGATACCCAAGGGCTTTTTCCCAGTGGAGGACACAGGAGCGATCTCCGGTAGCGTGCGCGGGCCGCAGGATTCATCCTTTCCGGCGATGGACAACTCCATCCGGCAGATTGGCGCCGTAATCAAGAATGATCCCGCTGTCGCAAATGTGATTGCGTTCACCGGCGGCGGCGGGGCCACCAATACCGGCTCCCTCTACATTGCGCTCAAGCCGCTGGCGGAGCGCAACGTCAGCGCCGCTCAGATCATCGACCGCTTGCGCCCCCAATTGAACCGTCTGCCGGTAGCTTCCGCGTTCCTCCAAGCCGCGCAAGATCTGCGGATCGGTGGCCGGTCCAGTAATGCGATGTACCAGTACACGATCCAGTCCGACAATGTGCAGGATCTTTCTAAGTGGGCGCCGATCCTACTTCGTGAGATGCAGCACCTGCCCGGGCTGCAGGACGTGAGCTCAGACCAGCAGAATGGAGGTTTGGATGAGCTGATGACCTATGATCGCGTCACCGCGGCCAAGCTCGGCCTTACCGTACAGTCGCTGGACTCGGAGTTATACGGCGCATTCGGCCAATCGGAAGTGTCCATCATCTACACTCAGTTAAATCAGTATTACGTGGTGCTGGAAGTTGCTCCCCAGTATTGGCAAAGCCCGGAAGGATTGAAAGACATTTACCTTCAGTCTTCGGGCGGCAACATTCCGCTGCTCGCGGTGGCCAAGGGGCAAGCCAACACCACACCACTGGCCATCAACCATACCGGCTTATTCCCCTCGGTCACTGTGTCCTTTAACCTGGCGGCGGATAAGTCGTTGAGCGATGCCACGTTGGCCATAACCCAGATGCAAAAACGGCTCGGCACTCCTTCCACGCTGCAAGGCTTTTTTGCCGGCACGCTGCAGGCCTACCAGCAATCGCTCGGGACCGAGCCCCTGCTGATTCTGACGGCGCTGCTCGCGGTCTACATTGTTCTCGGCATTTTGTATGAAAGCCTGGTCCATCCTCTGACGATCATCTCCACGCTGCCGTCAGCGAGCGTAGGCGCGATGCTCGCCTTGCTGCTTTTTAAAGAGGACTTGAACATTATCTCTATCATCGGCATTGTGCTGCTGATTGGAATCGTAAAAAAGAACGCCATCATGATGATCGATTTCGCTCTTCAGGCAGAACGCGAGGAGGGAAAGAACCCAACCGATGCGATTTTTGAAGCGTGTATGTTGCGCTTCCGTCCCATTCTAATGACGACGATGGCAGCATTGTTGGGCGCTCTGCCGCTGGCGCTGGGGACGGGCACGGGGTATGAGCTCCGCCGGCCCCTGGGCATCACGATTGTGGGAGGACTGATCTTGAGTCAGATGCTCACGCTCTATACCACGCCGGTTGTCTATTTGGCGTTCGACCGACTGCGGCTGCGGATACAGGGAAACCAGAATGACATCCTTGACTATGGGGCTGGACCAGCCCCCAGCGCTACGGATTAAGATTGTCATTAGACACCACATTAGTCGTGTTCCGTCTTTGATCTGAGTCCGCTAGTGGCCCTCAGGCCACCGCTCTCACCCATATAGCTATAATTGCTGACGCTCATGGACTGGATTCCAGCCGCCTTCCGCTGGCTGTTCGCCTCAGGGTTCGACTCGGAGCACGGCGCATTCGGCCGCCTGATTCCACGCTGGCTCTTCTTGCGGGCACTTGGCTGCATTTATTTTTCCGCCTTCTTCTCGCTCGTCTTTCAGATTCGTGGGCTCATCGGACCGGAAGGGATTTTGCCGGCAGACGAGTATCTCCGGGCGGTGGCGCATTCTGTTGGCTACAGCCGCGGATTATGGTACGCGCCCACTTTGCTTTGGCTGGCAAGCCGCCCGCATATGCTAACCGCCCTGTGCTGGGTGGGCATGGGCGCATCGCTACTTTTGGTTCTGAATGCATGGCCGCGTGGAATGCTAACGATCTGTTTTCTGTGTTTCCTCTCGTTCGTCAGCGCAGCGCAGGATTTTTCCGGTTATCAATCAGATGGGATGTTGCTTGAAGCTGGATTTATTGCGCTATTCTTTTCTCCGCCCGGATTTCGTCCGGGCCTCGGTGCGGCATCGCCGCCATCGCGGGCTAGTTTGTTTCTACTGCTGTGGGAATGGTTTCGCATTTATTTCGAGTCCGGTGTGGCGAAGATTATCGGGGGAGATCCCGAGTGGCGCAACTTTACCGCTATGGACGAGTACTACCAGAACGGTCCTCTGCCCACATGGATCGGCTGGTACATGCAGCATCTGCCGCACTGGTTCCATGCTTCGACGGTTTTTGCGACGCTGACGCTTGAACTGGTTTTGGTGTGGATGTTCGTTCTGCCGCGCCGCTGGCGAATCGCTTGCTTCTTCATTGTGACTCCCTGGCAACTCGTCGTTATTCTCACCGCCAACTACACATTTCTGAATTACCTTGTCCTGATGCTGGGATTCCTTTTGCTGGATGATCGCTTTCTGCTGCAGTTCCTCCCGCAGCACTTCCGAGAACGATGGAAGAGGTTTTTCGTCGCGGGCGCCACAACCGCGACCGAGGACAAGCCGACGGCGTCTGAACCCAGTCCAACCGATCAGGCGCTGGAAACGTCGGCGGAATCAGGACAACGCGAGCAAAGTCAACCGCGAGATTGGAAAGGCGCCTTCCGACAACCGTTCAGGATACTTAAGCTCTCTCTGAGCGGCGTAATGCTTAGCTGGATTTTCTATGCCACGACCGCGGAGTTGATCTGGATGTTCTCCGCTCTCCCGCTGCCAACGACCCCGGTGGAGTTGATCGAGCCTTTTCGAATCGCCAATCGATACGGCCTTTTTGGCATCATGACCAGGGGCCGATACGAGATCGAGTTCCAGGGTTCTGAAGATGGAAAAACCTGGGTGGTATATCCGTTCCGCTACAAGCCTCAGGACCTGAGTACGCCGCCTGGAATTTACGCGCCTTACCAGCCACGATTCGACTGGAATCTTTGGTTTGCTTCGCTGGGCTCTTGGCGTGATTATCCAATTGTGCTCAACACTGAAGTCCGGCTGCTTTCCAATGACAACGACGTTCTTACTCTTTTTGAGAAAAATCCCTTTCCGCATGAACCGCCACGCCAGGTGCGTGCTGTGGTTTGGCAATATTGGTTCACAACAATGTCCGAAAAGCGGAGACAAGGCCTCTGGTGGCGCCGTCAATTTGTGGGACTCTACGCACCGACGATCGAGCGCGAACCCGATGGCACGATTCGTGGTGTCGAGTGGTCTACGGTTGGTCCACACGAATGACTCCTGGCAGCGATCGAGGAGCAGGGTAAGCCTTCACGCTTCAAATTAGCTGCCACCCAACCGCGACAACGCCATCTTCGCCGCATGGTAGCCGCACATGCCATGCACTCCTCCACCGGGCGGAGTGGATGCGGAGCAAATGTAAATGTCGCGCGCCGAGGTGGCGTAATGTCGCCAGGTCGGCCGAAACAGAAACTGCCGAATGTCCATGGCCCCGCCTCCGATGTCGCCTCCTACGAGGTTAGCGTCCATGCTCTCAAGATCTGCGGGAGAGAAGACACGCCGCGCCAAAATGCAGCTGCGGAAGCCGGGAGCGAAACGATCAATCTGATCCTCCAGTTTCTCAAGCACGTTTACTTTGGATCCGTTCGGCACATGACAATAGGCCCACGCCGTGTGTTTGCCTGCCGGAGCCCGTGTGCTATCGAAAAGACTCGGCTGGGCCAGCAGAACGAATGGACGATCGGCGCTCTGTCCCATTCGTATCGCCTTCTCCGACGCGGCAATCTCTTCAAAGGTTCCGCCGAGATGCACCGTCGCTGCCCGCAAACATTCGGGAGCTTTCCAGGGGATGGGTGCGTTCAGCGCATAGTCCACTTTGAAGACGCCAGCTCCATAGCGGAATTTTTCCAGCCGCCGCTTGTAACGTTCTGACAATTGTCCTCCGGCAATCTCGACAAGCTGCCGTGGAGTCAGATCACAGAGAGTCAGGTCATACTTCGGAAATGCGTTCGCCAGTGCTGCTAAGTTGTCGACTGGCGATGAAGTGCTCACCTTGCTTCCAAACGTCGAGAGATATCCGCATAGGGCGTTGGTGAGTGATTGCGCGCCGCCGCGAGGAATCGGCCAGCCAACCGCATGCGCTGGCGCGGCCATCATGATTGCGAACGCCGCGCTCAACGGTTCGTCCAGGCTGAGGAAAGAATGGGCGGCCAAGCCGGCGAAGAGTGCCCGGGTTCGTTCGCTACGAAACCGGCTGGCAACAACTCGGGCCGACCGGAGTGCGACCATGCCAAAACGCGCCATCAGCCAGGGATGTCGAGGGATGAAAGGAACGGGGCGCAGTACCTCCGGAGCAAATTCAGTCCAGCGTTCGGCGAACGGACGCATGAGCTTGTCCCATGCCGGTCCGTCGATTCCAAGGGAACCTCTGGTTTCATCCAAGCTGCGTTCCAACATCACCGCCGTGCCGTCATCAAGAGGATGCGCCAAAGCAGCCGGCGAGTGAATCCACTCCAAGCCGTGGTTGCACAGGGGCAGCGACGAGAAGAATGGCGACCCCGCGCCGAGCGGATAGACTGCGGATCCGAAATCATGCCGAAAGCCCGGTAAGGTTAACTCCATCGTGCGCGCGGCTCCGCCCGGCGTCGACTGCGCTTCCAGCACGTCCACCTGCAGTCCAGCCTGGGCCAGAACGATGGCCGCTGCCAGTCCATTCGGACCAGCGCCGATTACGCACGCTCTACGGCTCATCGTGGATCACCTTGAAAGGACCACCTTGAAACAACACCCGGACGCCACTGCATATAAAACATCCGCTGCTCTTAGCATAAGTTATTTCCGCGGTACCGTGGGAATATGAGCGCCGCGATTCTGCCCGTTGCCAAAGATGGCGCTCTCCGCTCAGCGGTTGCCAAGTCTCGCGTGTCGTATCAAGGCACCGCTTTAGCGATTCCGGAGTAACAAAACTCTACAGTTCAGAGTGGGTGAGAGCGGTATGATTCGAGCAAGACAGTACCGAATGTGCGCGATGCTATGAGGGGTTCCGGTCTTCGCTTTCTGGTGGTCAAGGGCAGGCTGCGCCCGGAGTTCGTCTTCCAGTTCCTTTTCTTGCTTCATGTCTTCGTGTTTCACCCGCATTTGTTGCGGGGGCAGGCGGTTGCGCCAGCGGTTGGAGGGCTCACGATTCATGGCGTCGTGAAGTCGGGGAATATGCCAATTCCCGGTGCTGGAGTTTCCGCGACGAACGCGGCCACCAAGGAACAAGTCAATACTTCTACGGATGTGGACGGCAGTTACTCGTTGCGGGTTCCCGCCGATGGGCACTACACGCTGCGGGTACAGATGGCGGCATTTGCCGCTGGCGCGCAGCAAGTGGTGCTCGACGCAACCCATCAGGGCGCGCAGGCGAATTTTGAAATGGTGCTGCTGTCGCGGGCGCACGAGGCACGCAACGACAACGACAAAGAGAAAGACCAGCAGCGTCGTGCGAATCTGGGCGGACGTGGCTTCCAGAATCTTTCCGTGTTTCAGAGTGAAGCGGGGCAAGATGCAGCCAGTGGTTCGGGGGGCAGTTCGATGACCGACGTAGCGCCCGCCGGCATGCCGGTTCCGGGGATTGCACCGGGCAGTGCAACAGAATCTGTGGCGGTTTCGGGCAACACTTCCAATTCGTTCAATGCGATGAGCGCTGACGAAATGCAGCAGCGCTTTAACGATGCCCGCCAGCAAGGAGGAGGATTCGGAGGTGGCGGCGGATTTGGCGGTCCGGGGGGTGGTCGCGGCGGCGGAGGGTTCGGTGGCGGAGGAGGATTTGGCCGGCGGGGTTTCGACATCAATCGCCCGCATGGATCGTTATATTACGGCGTCGGCGATTCGGCGCTGAATGCATCGCCGTTTGCGCTCACCGGCCAGCCGACGGAAAAACCGGCGTATTTGCAGAACAGTTTCGGCGGTTCCGTGGGCGGCCCGCTGAACATTCCCCATATCTACCACGGCGGGACTAAGACTTTTTACTTCATCAACTTCAATGGCAAGCACGGGGAAAATCCCTTCGATCAGTTTTCGACGGTGCCGACGGTGCTGGAGCGGCAGGGAGACTTTTCCGGGATCGACTACACTTCGGGGCCCGCAAAAGGACAACCAATACAGCTTTTCAATCCGCTGACCAACGTCCCTTACGCTAACCCGATTCCGATCAACTCGGCGGCGCAAGGGTTGCTGAACTATATTCCGCTGCCGAACTTGCCCGGCAACTTTCAAAACTTCCACTTCGTAACGTCCGCCAATAGCGACAGCGACGATCTGAACATACGTTTGAACCACAGCTTCGGCGCAGCGCCCGCGGGCGGACGCCGGGGCGGGGGTGGAGGCCGCAACGCTCCGCGCAACAGCCTGCAGATCGGCTTCCACTACCATCAATCGAGGGCCACTCTGACGAATCCATTTCCAAGCGTGGGCGGCAGTACGACGGTTCGCAGCTTTGATATTCCCGTGTCCTACACGCGCAGCATTGGAAAGCTGACCAACATTGTTCGCGCCGACTTTAACCGCAACCGGACGCGCACGCAAAATCTGTACGCCTTCAGCAATGACATTACGAGCACCCTGGGAATCACGGGAGTCTCAACCAATCCGTTCGATTGGGGACTGCCGGATCTTTCCTTCACAAACTTCGCCAATCTTCAGGACACGACTCCGCAGCTCAACCGAAGCCAGACCTATACTTTCTCCGACAATGTGATCTGGAATCACGGCAAGCACACCTGGCGCTGGGGTGGAGACTTCCGGCGCGTACAGGTGAATACCGATACTGACAGCAACCCGCGCGGCTCGTTCGTCTTCACGGGCGTCAACACTTCGGAGATGAGTGGTGGCCAACCCGTGCCCGGGACCGGATATGACTTTGCCGACTTTTTGCTCGGATACCCGCAGCAGACTTCCGAGCAGTTTGGAGAAGGTAACCACTTCCGCGGCAACTACTGGGACTTGTATGCGCAAGATGAGTGGAAGATGCGTGCGAATCTGACGCTCAATCTCGGAGTGCGCTACGAATACGTTTCGCCGCTCACGGAAGTGAACAATCGCATTGTGAACCTCGACCTGTCTCCCGGGTTGCTAACTCAAACGCCGCCGCTGGGCGTGACGGCGATTCAGCCGGGGCAAGCGGGACCGTACAGCGGCAGCCTACCGGACAGCCTGGCGCGTCCGGATCGCAACAACTTTGCGCCCCGCGTCGGCTTTGCGTGGAAGCCGCTTCCCAATACCGTGGTCCGCGGCAGTTATGGTATCAACTACAATACGGGCGCGTATCAGGGCATCGCGCAGCAACTTGCCTTGCAGCCGCCGTGCGCCACCGCGGCGACGAACGTTCAAACGGCACCTGAAGAACTGACGCTGAAAACCGGATTCTTCCCTCCGCCTAGCGGCACTCAATGCGGAGTGCCCCTGCCTGCCGGCAGCCCGATCACCAATAGCTACGCCGTGAATCCGAATTACCGGTTGGGCTATGTGCAGATTCGCAATCTGGACATTCAACAGCAGATTCGACCCACCCTGCTGCTGAATCTCGACTACACCGGAACCAAGGGAACGAATCTCGATATTTTGGAAGCGCCAAACCGAACCGCCAGCCAGATTCTTATTTCCGGCGTTGACGCCTTCACCTATGAAAGTTCTGTGGCGGATTCCGAGGCCAACGCGGTATCGGTGCGGCTGCGCAAGCGCTTGTCGGCAGGATTCTCAATCGGCGGCACCTACACGTTTTCCAAGTCGCTCGATGACGCTTCTTCCATCGGCGCGGGAGCAACCTCGGGGGCGAATACTCCCGGACTGGGCGCGGGCGGCACGGGCGCGGGCGGAGGGGGCGGTTCGTCGGGCGGAGGTGCGGCCAACGTGGCGCAGAATCCGCTCGATCTGTCCGCGGAGCGCGGGCTTTCCAGCTTCAACCAAACCCATAGATTCACCGCGGACTATTTGTATGAGCTACCCTTTGGGCACGACAAGCGTTGGCTCACCGGAAATTCTCCGTGGCGCGCGATTTTTGGCGACTGGCAATGGAGCGGCGATTGGACGATCGCATCGGGGCTGCCGTTCACGCCGCGGCTGCTGAATAACACGTGTGACGTGAATGGGGGAACGAACGGAACCCTGCGGCCGAACTTGGTTCCCGGGCAATCGGTGAGCCTGGCGCATCCTTCGATCGCGGAGTGGTTCAATACCGCCGCATTCGTCGCGCCGACCGGTTGCACCTATGGCGATGCGCGCCGCAACAGCATCATCGGCCCGGGGAGCAAAGTGTTTGATATGGCATTCACAAAAATCTTTCCCCTGAAGGAAGCGCGGATGCTGGAGTTCCGGGCGCAGGCGACTAACATTTTCAACCTGGTGAATTATTCGTCGATTGATACGAACGTGACCTCGCCCACCTTTGGCCGGGTCACGGCGGCGGGGGCCATGCGACAGTTCACGATTACGTCACGCTTTCGCTTTTGAGGAGGATGCTGCTGGCGGGGCAGAGCCCCCGCCTCTACACAATTACTCCGGGAAACGTTTTAGTGAGGATCGCCATGACTCTTACTTCAAGCCGATTTGCCGACCAAGCTGTCGCAGCTTTGCTAGTGCTCGTGCTCTCGTGCATTGCGTCGCCTGCGCAGCAGCCAACGGAGTATGTGTTTCACGCCGAATCGGATCTCGTGCTGGTGAATGTGACAGTTAGGGACAAGACCGGAAAGTTTGTTCCGGGGATGAAACCGGAAAACTTCACGATTCTCGAAGACAACAAGCCGCAGAAGATTGTTTCCTTCGATGTGGAGAACGTCGATGCCGTGCCCGCGTTGGATGTAGCGCAGGCGAAGCCCCTGCCGGAGGCGGCATCTGGACAGACAGGTCCGGCGACTTCCGCGGCAGATGCGGCGGCCATGTTCAAAGATCGGCGCCTGATTGTCTTGTTCTTCGATCTCTCCGCCATGGAACCGGACGAAATCGACCGCGCGGTTACCTCAGCCGAACACTATCTCGATACCCAAATGTTGCCCGCGGACCTGGTGTCGATTGTTTCGCTGGGCAGTTCACTGCTGGTGAATCAGGACTTCACTACGGATCGCGCGCTGCTGAAAAAACAGTTGGACGGGTTCAGTTCGGGTAGCGGCCAAGGCTTCGAGGAAGGCACCACCGGCACGACCGAGGGGACGCCCGACACCGGCCAGCCGTTTACCGCCGACGATACGGAATACAACATCTTCAACACCGACCGGCGGCTGGAGGCGTTGCGATCGGTGGCGGAAAAACTGGCGTACGTTCAGCAGAAGAAATCGCTGATTTATTTTTCCAGCGGCATGAACCGCACCGGCATCGAGAATCAATCCGAACTGCGCGCGGCGGTCAACGCGGCGGTGCGCGCCAACCTGGCGATCTACACCATGGACATGCGCGGCCTGCAGGCGCTGGTGGCGGGCGGAGAAGCGCAGAACGCCAGCCTGCGCGGTGTTTCGGCGTATTCCGGGCAGGCCACACTCAACGCGCTGAATTCCAATTTCACCACGCAGGAGACGCTGGTAACCCTGGCCAGCGATACCGGGGGACGCGCTTTTCTCGACTCCAATGACTTCAGCAAAATCTTCAAGGGAGTGCAGCAGGACACCTCGACTTACTACCTGCTGGGCTATCACAGCACGAACCCCGCGCGCGACGGGCGGTACCGGCACATCGTCGTGAAGAGCAACGTTCCCGGAGTGAAGATCGACTACCGTCGCGGTTATTACGCGCCCGCCGATTACAAGCATTCCACCCAGGACGATAAGGAGCGGCAGCTTGAGGAGGAGCTTGCATCTGAGTTGCCGGCGACAGATTTGCCTCTGTATCTGGGCGTCTCCTACTTTCGACTGGACGGCAACAAGTTTTTCGTCCCCATCTCGCTGGTGGTGCCGGGCTCGCAGATTCCATTTGTCCGCAGCAGCGACCGCGACAAGGCAACGCTGGACGTGATTGGAATGGTGCAGGATAACGAACGCTACCCCTTGAACAGAATTCGCGATACCGTGAAACTCGCGGTGAGCACCTCGGCCGAGGTGCAAAAAAAAAATGTGCAGTATGACACCGGGATGAGCCTGCTAAGCGGCAAGTATCACCTGAAATTTGTCGTGCGCGAGAATCAGACCGGCCGCATGGGATCGTTCGAAACCGACATTGAAGTGCCGGAGTTAAAGGCACTGCCGCTGAAGATGAGTTCGGTAGTGCTGGCGAGTCAGACTCAAACGGTAAAAACAAAGAAGAGTGTGGACCTGAACCCGCTGGTGCATGACGGTTCCGAGATTATTCCCAACATCACGCATGTTTTCTCGGCCACGCAGCACCTGCTTCTTTATTTTGAGGTGTACGATCCGGCCCGGCCGACTGTCGCAGATTCTGCGAGAGGCGAGAACAACAAGCCCGGCATCCGCCTTTTGTCGAACGTCGCCTTCTTCCAGGGAAAAGCCAAAGCCTACGAAAGCTCCTTGATCGAGTTGACGGAATTGAACGCACGAGAACGCAAGGCTGCCGTCTTCCAGTTGGACGTGCCGCTGACATCGCTCAAACCCGGTTTTTACACGTGCCAGGTAAATGTGATTGATGACGCCGGCGGGCACTTCCTGTTTCCGCGGCTTGCCTTGTTGATCCGGCAAGAGAGTTCGAGCGCCGCACGCTGAAAGCACAAATCTAAGTTGGGTTGTCCTGTTTCTGCCGTTTTGCTATCCCTGCTCACGATTCTTTCTACGCCTCTTCCTTGCGCCATACTGCGCGCTCTTGTTCACTTTTCGCGATTTCGGTTTGCGTCCCAGAATAATATCCAGTTCATTCGCCAGCGGGCAGTCGCAAAAGCCGAACAGCACGCTGTAGAGTAATTGGCTGGCAGATCTCTTCTAAGACCGTTTTGCCCTTTTGTTGTTCGTACCATCGAGCTAACCATGTTCCAGCATCATGCGCCTCTGTGAGGGGCGTGACAAAAGTCATCGCAGCCTCGCTGTGATCCGCTAATCTCAAAACATCAAGCGTGGCCGGAAGCATATCGCCGGCTCGCAGGAGGATGCGATGAGCGTTATAACCGAAAAGACCGTACGAGAGTTAGCCCTGGAAAACCCGGCAGCCACAAGAGTGTTTGAAAAGCTGGGCATCGACTATTGCTGCGGCGGCAACAAATCGCTCGCAGAGGCTTGCCTCGCCGCGAAGCTGAACACGAACCAGGTACTGGATTCCCTGGAGATGGCCGAGGAGTCGGCGCGTGCCGTGCAAGAAGAGCATAACTGGCAGACAGAGGCTCTTGCTGACCTGATCGCGCACGTCAAGACCACTCACCACAAGTACACCCGCGAGGAGATTGCCCGTCTCGGTCCTCTCTTCGATAAGGTTTGCTCTGTGCACGGGAAGAACCATCCCGAGCTCCTGCAGATTCGTGGAATTTTCCAAGGGCTCGCCCAGGAATTGACCACTCACCTGATGAAGGAAGAGATGGTGCTGTTTCCGTACGTGGTAAGGATGGAAGAGGCCACGATTGCAAAGGAACCGATCGTGCCTGCGCCGTTTGGTACCGTGCAGAACCCAGTTTCCATGATGGAGCACGAGCACGATTCCGCCGGGAATGCGTTGCGTGGTATGCGTGAGGCCAGTAACGGCTATTCCGCTCCGGCCGACGCCTGCGTGAGCTACCAGACACTCTACAAGGCCCTGGCTGCCTTTGAGACTGACCTTCACCAGCACATCCATCTCGAAAACAACATCCTGTTTCCGCGCGCGGTCGCGATGGAAAAGGCTCGCTGCCAGTAGTGGATTTCATGCCTGCATTGCCTGGCGGCGAACATCCGAGAGAACCTGGAGCGCATTAACGGTTGAAATCAAAAAAGATCTGGCGGAGAGGGAGGGATTCGAACCCCCGATACCCTTTCGGGTATGCCGGTTTTCAAGACCGGAGCCATCAACCACTCGGCCACCTCTCCGGAACTACTACAGTTTTACTACACTCTTCGGGGTTGCATGAAGCAGCGGATGGGATTCGCCGCAAGTTATTTTGTTCCGTTTGGATACACGAGTATCTTGCTGGCTTCGCCCGTCTTCAGGCGCGCCATCGCTTTGGAAAAATCCTTCATTGGGATGCGGTCGGTGATTACGGGATGAAGATCGAGGCGTCCGCTCTTCAGCAATGCGGTCATCTGATACCACGTTTGGTACATTCGGCGGCCGTTGATGCCTTGAATAGTGAGGCCTTTGAAGATGATGTCTTCGGAAAAATTGAGTGGGATGGGTTTCGAAGTGAGGCCGAGGAGCGAGATGCGTCCACCGCGGCGGACGATGTCGAAGGCAGTTCGGATGGCGTCGGGGTGGCCTGCCATTTCGAGGACCACGTCCACGCCGAGGCCTCCAGTTTTTCCGGCGACAATGGCACGAACGTCTTCTTTGGACGGATCGAGCGCGTAATCGGCTTTCATTTTGGTCGCGAGCTTGCGCCGGTGTTCGTTAACTTCGATCGCGAAGATGGTGGTTGCGCCCACCGCTCGCGCCACTGCGATCGAGAACAGTCCAATAGGGCCGCACCCGGTGATGGCGACAGTTTTCGCGGCGATTTCTCCGGCCAGCACGGTGTGTACGGCGTTGCCCAGCGGATCGAGGATGGAAGCGTACTCCTGTGGAATCGCGGGATCGAGCTTCCAGATATTCGACTCGGGGATGACGACGTACTCGGCAAACGCTCCGTTGGTGTCGACGCCGATAATTTTCACATTCTGGCAGATGTGGGCTTCACCGGTGCGGCATTGCAGGCACTTGCCACAGGCCACATGCATTTCGGCGGATACGAAGTCGCCTTCCTTGACGCTGGTAACCTCATCGCCGAAGGCGACCACCTCGCCGCAGAATTCGTGTCCGGGGATCAGCGGTGGGTGAATGCGTCCCTGAGCCCATCGGTCCCACTCATAAATGTGGAGATCGGTGCCGCAGATGGAGGCAACTTTGACTTTGCAGAGGACGTCAGTGCGGCCGAAGGAAGGAATTTTGACTTCGCGGATTTCCGCGCCCGGCGCGGCTTCCGGCTTGACCACTGCGAGCATGGTGCTGGGCATGGAAGCCCCCTTATAAGTACGGACTAGAAGAGCAAACGGTCTATTCTAGCACCGGGGACTGCTTACTTGCCGATAGTCGTGCCCTGCCCGGCGACCTGACACCATTGACCATCACGTTTCACGAAGATGTCGGTTTGGCGCGAGCGGCGGCTCTTGACCTGCCCGTTATCCCGAACTCTGATGGTGAACTCCGCGTTAGAGACAGCCGTGTCGCCGTAGATGCGGATTACGAGATCCGCCGGTTCCATCTCCATGACGATGATTTTGCGGTGGACGTCGCGCAGACTCGCCAGCGCCTCGTCCTTACTTTCGACTTGCCCGTTATCGCGGGTGTGCAGGTAATCGAATGCAAGATGTCTTGCGTATTCATCCCAGTCGCCGCGCACGATCAGTTCTGCCAGCCTCAACTCCAGAGCTTTGATTTCGCCTTCTGCGACGGGATTTGCGTCGGCGTGCACGTCCGCCTGCTGCGCGGTTAGGGCGATGCTCAAAGCCAGAAGAAGTGTGATTGTGAATATCTTTCGCATATCCAGTCCCCGGATTCTTTGCGGTCAACTTGCCGATTCGAGATCGCAGCTACGTTTTGTACGTACCGCGAGAATGCGTTTTCGGGCTCGCAGTCTTGTAGTTTTCGGATTTTCCACGCGGAATGCTGAGCGTCTGCCATTTTGAAGAGCGCAGGTGTTTTGCGAGGAAGACGATTTGTCCAATATGTTGCGCGTAGTGGGCGAGCGCGCGGTTAAGCGCCTGCATCACCGTATGCGACTCCTGGCGGATGGTCACAGTGCGCTGCAGGTCTTCGGGCTTGAGTGCGTCCAGCGTGGAAAGCACATGCGACCACGACTGCTCCCACCAGCGCATCACTTCTTCGCGCGTAGTCTTTTCCGAGATTTCAAATTCCCGATCGCGGAAACGGTCCGGCTTCTCGCCATCGCTGGTGAGGAAGTCGGTAAACCGCGAGCGTGCGTTGCCGGCGATGTGCTTGACCAGGGCCGCAACGGAATTCGATTCGGGATCGAGCGCCACGAAGAAATCCCGGTCTTCAAGCTGCGCCATGGCAGCTTCGCCCATGCGCTTGTGGCCGCGGAACTGGCGCTTGATTTCTTCGAGGTAGTGGGTAGCCAGGTCAGTCATAGGCATCCTCTGATTCGCCCTGCCAGAGTTTCCCGCAGGGTTCAGATGAGTCCGATATTCGATTGGGAATTGGTAACAATCGGTTCCAATTCTAATTTGATGCCACCAATCCACCGAGCAATCAGGTTATAGACCCACGCGCCAAGAGCTCCCATAACAAACCCCATGAGTCCATAGACGACTGGTACGAGAAGCGCCAAAAACCAGATCGCAATTCCCGCAAGCGGCTGAGAACTTTGGCTTCCAAGCAGCAGATTGATAAATCCGCCCAACAGAAAGAACGGCAGAGCAATTAGTCCAAGGCACCCGTAGATCATGCCCATCATCTGGGCGCAGGAGATAACATCTACTGAGCGCAGCGAGTACATAGTTCTCCTTTCGCGAGAACGCTCACAATTTACACCAATGCGGCATCGCAGGCGACGCGAAACCCGTAGTCCGCATACTTGAAGTCCGGAGGGATGCTGGAGCGCGCAGCGCAGCGCGACATCTTGATGTGGTGACGCCAGGAGCCGCCGCGGGAAGCGCGCCGTTCGCCAGTTTCGGGACCTCGTGGATTGCGCTCGGGGGAAACCGCATAATATGCGGGCGCATACCAGTCGCTGCACCACTCGTGCACATTGTCACACATGTTGTAGAGGCCGAATGCATTCGATTCCCCGCGGCCAACGGGCTCGGGACCCGTCTTCCAACAATCATTGCAACGGTCGTCGTAGCCGGGCAGGGACTGCGGAGGCGCATCTCCCCACGGGAACAGTGCGCCCGCGACCTCACTGCCTCCGCGAGCCGCGCGCTCCCACTCGGCCTCGGTCGGCAAGCGGAAATTTCTGCCGGTGCTTGCGCTGAGCCACTCGCAGTAACGGATTGCCTCGTGCCACGACACTCCGACAACAGGTTGCTCGGAATGGTTGAACGCCGGATCGCTCCAGAACGGTGGAGGCGAGGAAGCGGTGTCGCGCAGAAATCGCCCGTAGTCGGCATTGGTGGCCTGGCACGCGGCGAGAAGAAATTCGTCAACCCAGACCCTATGCACCGGTTTTTCGTTGTCCTGTCCCGTGTCGCAGCCCATGAGGAACCATCCCGGGGGGATGTGGACGAGCGCGGAAGCGTATTCTTTGGCTCGGGGCTGAGAAAGCAGTAACGTCGGTTCCGTCGGATCCATGGTGTCAGAGCGCTCGCAGGGCGCGGACGACATCTTCGATTTTATTCTCCTGAAACAAGCGGATGGCCGCGACGCCGGCCGCTCCAGCTCTTAGGCACGATGCGGCGTTTTCTATGGTTACGCCACCGAGTGCGAAAACCGGGATTTTCGCCCGGCAGGCTTCATGCAAGGCGGCCAGTCCTGTAGGTCGCGTTCCGGGAGCACTGCTCTTTCCGAATACCGGAGCGAAAACGGCGAAGTCGGCGGCCTCGGACTCGGCGTGGAAGACATCGGCGGCAGTGTGGCAGGAGGCAGCCACCAGGAAATGGTCAGCGGGCAGTGACCGGTGGGCAGAAGCGTTCAACACCTGCCGCACTTCATCTGGGGTGATATCATCCGCGCGCAGATGAACGCCGTCCGCTCCCACGGCGAGCGCAACGTCGGTGCGTGAGTTAATCAGGAGACGAGTTCTCAATTCTGGTCCAGTGCTCAGTTCCCGGTTCTCAGTCCTCAGTGGAACGCTGTTGCGCACGGCAGCCAGGGCGTCCCGTGCCAGCATTTCCAGCTCTCTCGCGCTCAGATCCTTTTCGCGGAGGTGGATGTATTCGACGCCGGCACGCGCGGCTTCGGAGACTTTGGCGAGCAGAGCGCGGCGGCGGGCGTGTTCATCGCCGCGAAATTGGCTTCGGTCGGTGATGTAATAGAGCAGACAGCGGTCAGCCATCAGCTCTCAGCGTACTACGAGAGATTCGTCTGTAGTGCGGACACTCCCGTTCGCGAACCTTTGCACTACAACGAATATGGAGTCGCGGTTGCCGCAGGCAGCCCTTTCTACACGAACTAGGGCGGGGCGGAGCCCACAGGGGCGCTACGGCTGACCGGTGAACAACTTCAAATTCTCAGCCTTCCAGCGCATCGCCGCGTAAATGCGATTGCGCCCGCTGGGGTGATCGAAAAAGATGAACTCCTCGATGGGACTGGGATTCATCTTGCGATATTCGCCGAGATGGATGGCGGCCTGGGCAAAGCCATCGGGCTGGCGGGCCGTGTTCAGGCCGTACATGTCGGCCTCGATTTCCTGAGTGCGAGTGAACGTGTTGTCGATGGGGGTGGTGACAAAACCAAAGATGGATACCAGCAGCACCACGAGCGGAAGAACCGCCGTATCACCCACGCCCCGAATCTGCCACTTCTCGCCCCAGCGTTGGAGCGTCCAGTTGAGTCCCCAGAACAAATAGGCGAAGGCGACCACGGTGATGATCAGCTGATACATGATGCTCTTGTAAATGTGGTTCATCACGTAGTGCCCCATCTCGTGTCCCATGACCGCCTGAATCTCTTCCGGCGATCCGCGGCGCAGGAGGTTGTCATTGAGAGTGATGCGCATGGTGCTTGCGAAGCCACTTACGTTGGCGCTCATCCTTGTGGTCTGCCTTGACGCATCGATCTCATATACATCTTTCGCGGGGATTCCATTGGCCCGCGCCATGCTCAGGATGGGGTCAACAATTTTCGGATCGTCGAGGCGGGTAACTTTATTGAAGATCGGAAAGATGTAGACCGGGGAAATGAGCACAACAAAAATCAAGAACACAATGGTCGCGACCGAACCCCAGATCCACCAGGTTCGGGGGAGACGGCGAACAATGCCGAATAGCATCACCACCAGGATGCCGCCCAGCACCAGGTTTACGCCCAGATTCTTCACCTGATCCATCATCCAGGGGCCAAAGGTTTGGGTGGCGAGTCCGTATTTGTGCTCGCGGAAATAATTCTCATAAACGGTGAGCGGGAAAACGAGAATGGAAGTGAGCAGGAGGTATTGCAGCCAGTACACGAAGGTGTGCACTGGTTTGAAGCGGGTGACCCGCTCCGCCAGATCTCGCATGCGTGCCGACCAGCGCAGATTCAGCAACAGCAGCGCGACCACGACTCCATAGAGAAAGTCCCAAAGAATCAGCCAATAGCCCCCTTCGAAATAGGCGTTGGAACGGGCCGTCTTGTCGGCAGGAATCTGCGCGAGGTAAGCGTTGGTGGCCGCACTGGCATCGAAGTGCGGCGAGGGCTGTGCCTCCGCCGGAACCTGGATCACGGATGGCATCTGGTTTGCAGCCGGTGGTTGAGCGAGCGCGGTCGTCGCGCAGAAAGTTGCGCAGAAAAAAATCTGGCAACCGAGTGCTGTCGCCAAGAATGTTCGTGAAAGCATTTTTGTTTGTCTCCGGGAAAAACCGACCCGTAGAAGTGTATACGGAGTCAGGCAGCTGCGGGTTCCATCTTGATCGGGTGCAGGGGCGCCAGCACTCCGCATCCTGATCGAGAGCACGCGGACAAGAGTGTCTGCGCCCCACTGGCTAAGGCCGCGTCTTGGCGATTTCGGGGACGGCTGTCTCGCCGGTCCGCTTGGGTTGTTGCGGGGTGAGATGGTATTTCGTCAGTCCGTCCTTCAGAAATTTAAAACTTTCTTCTGGCGAATCCGACATCTTGAACAGATCGAGATCTGGCGCTGAGATCACGCCGGCGTCGACCATGGCTTCGAAATTGATGATCTTTTTCCAATAATCGCTGCCATAGATGACAACAACAATTTTTTTGGCCAGTTTCTCCGTCTGCGCGAGGGTGAGGATTTCAAAAAGTTCGTCGAGCGTGCCGAAACCGCCGGGAAAAATCACCAGCGCCTTGGAGAGGTACGCGAACCAGAACTTACGCATGAAGAAGTAATGGAACTCGAAGTTGAGCGAAGGCGTGATGTAGGGGTTCGGATTCTGCTCGAAGGGCAGGTTGATGTTGAGGCCGATGGTTTTTCCTCCAGCCTCGTGAGCGCCGAGATTTGCAGCCTCCATAATCCCCGAGCCGCCGCCTGTGGTGACCACAAAGCGGTGGCGCTTGGCGGGGATGTGGGTGGACCATTCAGTCAGCAGGAAGGCCAGCCGGCGCGCGTCTTCGTAGTAGCGGGCCATGCCAACCGCAGCCTCGGCGCGCTTCATATTATTGGCTTGCTGTGCGACAGAAGCCGGCGCGCCGTTGCCGCGGACTTCGGTCAACCGGTTCGAGGCGTTGTCGCGACTGTGAATGCGGGCGGAGCCGAAGAACACGACCGTGTCCTGGATCTGTTCGCGCCGGAAGCGCGAGAGCGGCTCGCTGTACTCGGACAGCAGGCGCAGAATTCTGCCGTCAGGACTATTGAGAAATGGTTCGTTCTGATACGCGAGGGGAGCGGGCTTGAGCTTTTGATCAGTCATAAGTAAATCAGTCGTTGGCTGCTAGTCGTCGGTCGTTCGGCGTCGGTCGTCGAGTATATGGAGGCTCCAGCAAAGCCCCCTGTTCGGGACCGACCATCGACCATCGACCAAACATCCGTTATTCATTCTCTTCTCGATATTGAATGGCCTCCCAAAATCCGATCCACACATTGAGCGCACCCAAGCCGGTCGAAAGGCCGCGCACGAACCCGCTGGATACCACGGCGCGAAGCGTAGGATACGGGAGCAGGAGAGGGTTGTCGGACCACTCCGGGCGCCAGGGCAGGATGATGAGCATGACCCCGATGGTCGCACACAGAAACACGAACAGAAGCACTCCGATGCGGCGAAGCCACAGACGCGCCGCCGAAGGCGAGCGCCTGGAAACGGAAACGGGCACGCCAACGACCGGGACAGATGTTTCCACCGGAGACTTAAGTTCTCCGACACCGGTGGTGTCGCTGGCAAAAGGCAGCTTGGGATCGGAAATCATTGCACGCGTCGTTGTGAGTAAGGCCGTGGGGTGGCGGGATCGGGTCGCGTCCCCACGCAAATTCTGAACCCACTTGGTGCATTCTACGACTTCAGAGCCCGAATGCGCTCGGCCACGTCGCGATAATCGATATTTGCGCCGTACACGTCGGTGAAATAACGCAGAGCGGCGGGCTTGTCCTTGGCAGTTTCGCATGCCGAGCCGAGCTCATAGTTGATGGCGAGACGCACTTCGTCATCGAGCCGGGGGATGCTGAGCGCCTTTTGATACCAGCGGATGGCGGCTTCAGGAACTCCTTTGTCGATAAAGCACTGCGCCAGCCAGGTGTAGGTTTGGACAGGCTGCGAAAATGTCTTGCCGCGATCGATCGAGGTGCAGACCTTCTGTAATTCGGCGATGGCTTCGTCGAGCAGACCCATTTCGCGGAAGGCAACTCCCAGGTTGTAATGCGTTTCCGGATCGTCGTCGCCGGCAATAACCTCTTCTTCGAGTTCCTGTTTCAACTCGCCAAACATCTCCGAAAGATCGACGCTGCCGGAGGGATGCATCGCCTGGGCTCCATCTCCCAGAGGGCGTAGGACAGCTTCGCCATAGCTCATCGCGGGAACGGTCATCGCGGGAACGCTCATGGCGGGAGCGGCAGCGGTTGCGGCGCCTCCCGCCGAGGCTGCGATCGCTGGCATGGCCGCCGGGGCAATTTCAATTTCCATGCTTGCCACGGGCTCATTTGCCACAGGCTCCGCTTCCGGCTCCGGCATTCTTGAAGTGTCCGGCACGGGCGCGACCGGCCAACTCGGCAGCGGTTGGGTGTTGGTGGGCTGGGCTATCGGTAGCTGGGTTGCCGGAAATTGGGTAGCAGGTGGCGGCGCTTGCGGGAAAGAATCACCGAGCGAAGCTTCCAGATCTGCGACAAATGCGGTCAGCTCGCTTGCCTGCGCAGGTAAGGCTTCTGAGTGAGCAGCTTCTGCGAAGTGAGGTTGGGCGTAGTCCGGTTCCGGAGCTTGTTCCGCCGGAGCTTCGTTATGGTTCTCGTCGTGTGTCTGGCGGTGGTAGGCGGCCAGCAGATCGGACGAGGTTGTGATCTCGGACCCGTGCTGAGCCTCCATCGTAACTTCGAAATCCGCGGGCTCGTCGGCGTTGATCTCGGTGATTTCTGGTTCTGGCTCCTCAGGAGGCTGGCCGGCGGATTCGACGGCGGCGCGCAACGGATCGAGAACGCGGGCATCGCTGGTCAGGGATTCGAGCTTCTGGATCCCGGCGCGAGCCTGGTCCGCCATGAAGTGCTCGAGATAGAAACGGATTTCTTCGACCGTCTCGGCGATTTCGGGATTGCTGAGAGCATCGGCGTTGGCTTCGCCTTCGACGGTGGCCGACAGTTCTGCGACCGGAGCGTCCTGGTCGTTGGCAAGAGAATGCTCCCACTCAGAGGAAAGGTCGGTGGAGAGTTCGGATGAAAGTTCGGAGGAAAGCTCGTGCGCGTCGGAAAGCGCCGGCACCGCCAATTCCTGGACGGCGAATTCTGGATGCGTGGCAGCGGCAATCTCGCGATCGGAAGCCGCGGTCGCGGCCATCGGCCAAGGCGCGGTCGGAGTCGCAGCGCCACCGCGGGCGGACGGAGCAGAGGCGGATGATGCAGAAGTCGATGATGTGGAAATCAGCGGAGCGGCTTCCGCGGTCTTTTCGTAGCGCGCTGCCAATTCTCCGTAGCGCACGGCTTCATCCGGGTATCCGGCGTCGTGGTACACGCCCTCCAGTGTGCGGCAGCAGACGGCGGCTTCGGTAAAGCGCTGGAAACGCGTATGAAGACCGGCCAGGCGCTGGTTCAGGCGCACGTCGCGCGGCGCCTGCGGCAGCGCGCCCAGCAGCGGCACGACCGCCTTTTCTGGCAAATTGTAGGAAAGGAACAGATCCGCATCGGTGACCGCCGAGCGCACTGCAATTGCAAGGTCGTCGGGATAGGGCTGGTCGATAACCGGCGCAATCGCTTCCAACTCCTCCACGATGACCGCCCCTTCCTCGGCGGTGATCCCGATGGCCGGCGGTTCTCCTTCCATGCGCCCCACCACCTGCTGATAATTCTGCATATGTAACGAGTTCTGGGGCTCGGTGGTGGCCAGCATCTGGTACAGGTCGCGAGCGCGGGCCAGGCTGCCGTCCTTGACCGAGGCGTGCGCCAGAAGCTCGGTGACTTCGTTGACGTGCGTGCTCTCGCCGGCTTTGCTCAGCAGCTGCAGCAGCGTGTCCAGCGCGCCCGAGTCGTCGCGCACATGGCCGATCATGGAATGCAGGCTGGCCAGCAGTTTGGTCGAGTCGGTTGCCAGCAGGCGATCGGCATGCCGGTTGTAAACCTCGAGTGCCTCGCGATTTCGACCAAGGCGGGTGCAGCCCTCCGCCAGCAGAAACAGACCCTCGGGATCGTTGTGCACCGCGAGCAGTTTCTCTGCAATCGGGGTAGCCTTGGGCAAGTCCCCGATTTGCAGGTAGGCCTTCAGGAGATCCCGCAAACCTTCGGGATGAGAATCGAGGTCGGCGGCCTTCTCCAGGTAGGCGACGGCGTTCTTCGGATCGTCGCCCTCGAGGGCGGCCCTCCCGCGCAACAACAGAACGTAACTGTTGCCCGGATCGAGCGTCAGCATCCGCTTCAGAATGTCCTCGGCGGCGGCGAGCGATCCACGCGAGCGCAACGATTCCGCCGCCGCACTGAAAATCTCCCACGCCTCTTTCTTCTTATTCAGCCGGACATAGACCTCGGCGAGTTTGACCCGCATGGGCACGTTCTCCGGGTCCATTTCAAGGACCTTCTGGAAAAGGCGCACGGATTGATCGAGGTCGCCATTCTTCATGAAATCTTCGGCGACTTGCAGGTACTGGGCGCGGGCGTCGTTGAACAGCCCCTGCTGGGTGTAAAGTTCCGCCAGTTTCAGAGATGAATCCACGCTCGGCTGAAGCTTGGTGATCTTCTTGTACATGGCGATGCCCTTGACGGTGAAGCCCTGCGCCGCATAAGCATCGCCCACTGTCTTGAAGCACTCGATAGCCTTGGCGCTGTCCCCAAGACGAGCGTAGAGGTCGCCGATGGTGTTGTTGACGGTAAGATCCTTGGCATCGTGCTTCAGGATCTTGTCATACTCAGCGATGGCGTTCTGCAGCTTGCCCTGCTGGACAAACTTTTCCGCGGCGCTGAGAACCTTTTGTTTGTTAAAGCCAAAACCAAACGCCATAAGGGGTGCGGACTCCAGCCTTTTCCCCGCCGAACACCTGCGATTTCCGCCGGCGTTGCCCAACGGGTCCGAACCTCGCCGGGAGATTCCCAGGCGAAACACCGCTAACCGCGCAAACGGAATCGCGGAGTAAGCTGATTGTAAGGCCGGGCATCGTCAGTCCGATGGTTACTGACGATTACCGGGGGTTACCGAAAGGGAGTGTACGTCCGGTTCCGAAACACCCGGCTTCGCGCTTCCAGAATGGGAGGGAAACGGTTCCCATATGCCCAGCCGCCGTTCATGGTGTATCCTGCTACTCCTGCATTCCCAATGTCGCAATTGAGGAAACACCGTGGCCTCACCCAGGAAGAACAGGATTCCTACCAAAGTAGATCTCTACGACAAGCTCATCGCAACCCATCCCCAGATCGAACGCAAGGGCGCTGCCAATCCTTACACTTCTCTGAATGGTCACATGTTTACCATTCTGCAGGACTCGCGCTCCCTGGCCATCAGACTCCCTGAGGATAAGCGAGAGGAGTTCTTGAAGAAGTACAAGACCACGCTGTTCAAGGCGTACGGCGCCATCATGAAAGAGTATGTCGCGGTTCCCGACGCATTATTGAAAAAGACGAAAGAACTGCAAAAGTATCTCGAATTAAGCTACGAATATGTCAAGACGTTGAAGCCCAAACCAACCAAGAAGAAGTCTTGATTGGCGGGGGTCTGGTTCGGCCGCTGATCTATTTTAAGGTTCGCGAAGGAGCTACGCATGAGCCAGGTACGGGTTCTGGTGGGTACGCGCAAAGGCGCATTCGTTCTGACGTCGGACGGCAAACGCGAAAAATGGGATGTTAGCGGTCCGCACTTCGCCGGCTGGGAAATGTATCACCTCAAGGGGTCTCCCGCTGATCCGAATCGCATTTACGCCTCGCAGACGAGCGGATGGTACGGGCAGATCATCCAGCGCTCCGACGATGGCGGCAAAACCTGGCATCAGCCGGGAACGCCCGCCGGAGCGCCGGTCGTGCCGGGTCCACCGAAGAGTGCAAGCAATAAGTTCGCCTACGACGCGTCTGCCCGGCCACTCACCACGCATCAGTGGTATGACGGCACGCAACGTCCGTGGGAGTTCAAGCGCGTGTGGCACCTGGAGCCGTCGCGCACCGACCCGGACACGGTTTACGCCGGCGTGGAAGACGCCGCCCTCTTTCGCTCGACCGACGGCGGCGAGAACTGGAAGGAACTCCCCGGCCTGCGCGGCCACGGCACCGGGCCGAAGTGGCAGCCGGGCGCGGGCGGGATGTGCCTGCACACTATTATTCTTGATCCCAGCTTTGGTTCTGGAGAACCGCAGCGGATATACGTTGCAATCTCGGCGGCGGGCGCCTTCCGCACCGACGACGGCGGCGCTACCTGGAAGCCGATCAACCGCGGACTGTATTCGCAATACATTCCCGACCCACGCGCGGAGGTCGGGCATTGCGTTCACCACGTCGCCATGCATCCGCAGCGCCCGAATGTGCTCTTCATGCAGAAGCATTGGGATGTCATGCGCAGCAACGACGCCGGCGATTCGTGGCAGGAGGTCAGCGGCAACCTGCCCACAGATTTCGGGTTCGTGATTGACGTTCACGCCCACGAGCCGGAGACCATCTACGTCGTCCCCATCAAGAGCGACTCGGAGCACTTTGTCCCGGATGGCAAACTGCGCGTCTTCCGCAGCCGCACCGGCGGAAACGAGTGGGAGCCACTGACCAAGGGCTTGCCGCAAAGCAACTGCTACGTCAACGTGCTGCGGGACGCGATGGCTGTCGATTCGCTTGATGAGTGCGGCGTTTACTTCGGGACGAGCGGCGGGCAGGTCTATGCGTCGGCCGATGCGGGAGACAGTTGGGCTCCCATTGTCCGCGACCTTCCGGGCGTGCTTTCGGTTGAGGTGCAGACGCTGGCGTGATCGAGCAGACATGATCCGAGTTATAGTCCCGCAGCATCTCCGGACGCTGGCGCAGGTTCGCGGCGAGGTGGAACTCGACGTCGATAGTCCGATCACGCAGCGCTCAGTCCTCGACGCCCTCGAGGCCCGCTATCCGATGCTGCGCGGAACCATCCGCGACCAGATCACGCAACAGCGCCGACCGTTTCTGAGGTTCTTTGCCTGCGAGGAGGATCTGTCCCACGAGCCGCCCGATGCCCCGCTGCCCGACGCGGTCCGGTCTGGAGCGGAGCCTTTTATCGTCATCGGGGCCATCGCGGGAGGGTAGATTTGCAAAACGGGGCCGCTGCGATGATGGTCACCGCAACTATCGCGCTACTCCCGCCCCCCGCTTCTCCATAGGCACGAACTCCCGCGTGTCGTGCCCAATCCAAACCTGCCGCGGGCGCGCGATTTTCTGTTCGGGGTCGTTCAGCATTTCCTGCCATTGCGACAGCCAGCCGATGGTGCGCGGAATCGCGAAGAGCACCGTGAACATCTCCGGCTTGAAACCCATCGCCTGGTAAATGATGCCGGAATAGAAGTCCACGTTCGGATAGAGCTTGCGGTGTACGAAATAGTCGTCTTCCAGCGCGATGCGCTCCAGCTCCAGAGCAATCTCAAGTTTGGCATTGCGGCCGGTGACTTCGAACACGCTGTCGGCGGTTCGCTTGATGATCTTGGCCCGCGGATCGTAGTTCTTGTAAACCCGGTGTCCGAAGCCCATCAGCTTGCCTCTACCTTCCTTGATCTTCTTGATGTAGGCAGGGACGTTGTCCTTGGAACCGATCTCGTCCAGCATGCGCAGCACTTCTTCGTTCGCCCCACCGTGCAGCGGACCAGAGAGTGCGGCGGCAGCGGCCGCAGTGGCCAGGTACGGGTCGCTGTGGGAACTCCCCACGGCTCGCATCGCGTTCGCGCTGCAGTTCTGCTCGTGGTCGGCGTGCAGAATAAAGAGGATGTCGAGCGCCCGCGCCAGCACGGGATTCGCGAGATACTTGGGCTCGACCATCTTCCACAGCATGTTCATGAAGTTCTCGGTATAGGTGAGGTCGTTGTCCGGATAGATGTAGGGGAATCCGGAAATATGACGATACGACATGGCCGCGATGGAGGGCATCTTGCCGATCAGGCGCTTGATCTGCAGCAGCCGGATCGCGGGGTCGTGAATGTTCTTCGCTTCCGGATACACCGTCGAGAGCGCCGCCACGCTGCTCACCAGCATCGCCATGGGGTGCGCGTTATCGCGGAAGCCTTCCATGAACTTCTTGGTGGTTTCATGGAGCATGGTGTGGTGCGTGATGTCATGCACCCAATTCTTCAATTCACTCGCGGTGGGCAATTCACCGAACAGAAGCAGGTAGGCCACTTCCAGATAGGTACATTGTTCGGCGAGAACCTCGATGGGATAACCGCGGTAGCGCAGGATTCCCAGATCGCCGTCAATGTAAGTGATCGCGCTCCGGCAGGAGGCCGTGTTCATGAAGGCGGGATCGTAGGTCATCAAGCCGAAATCTTCAGGACCGGTCTTGATCTTGCGCAGATCCATTGCGCGGATGGTTCCGTTTTCGACGGGAAGCGTGTAGCTGTGCCCGGTACGGTTGTCGGTGATGGTTAAGGTGTCTTGCGGCATCCGAGCTCTCCTGAGAACAGTGGTGGACGGGATATTCTACGCGTTCCCCAGCGATTCCAACAATGCTACCAGCAGCGGACGCTGATTGCGCAAGCCGAGCGTCTGCAAACCAAGGCGAAGAACGTTGTTACAATTAAGCAGAGTGGTTCCCCCCGTTGTTGTGGGTCCTGAAAGCGCAGATGCAGCCATTTGACGAACATTTCGAGGTAGTCGTGGTGGGGGCTGGCCATGCCGGATGTGAAGCGGCGATGGCGGCTGCTCGCATGGGATTGAAGACTGCGCTCTTTACGTTGAACGTCGATCTGATCGCGCAGATGTCATGCAATCCTGCCATTGGCGGCATCGCGAAGGGGCATTTGGTGCGCGAAGTGGATGCGCTGGGCGGCATCATGGGCGAGATCACGGATGCGGTCGGAATCCAGTTTCGCCTGCTCAATACTTCGCGTGGCCCGGCCGTCTGGTCGCCTCGGGCGCAGTGCGATAAACAAGCTTACCGTCTGAAGATGCGCGAGGTGCTCGAATCGCAGGCGAATTTAAAGATCAAGCAGGCGGAAGTGGCGGATGTGATCGTGGAGTCGATGGTCGATGGTCGATGGTCGTTTCCAGGTTCCGATGAGAATTGTCGCTCCGAACAAGGCGATGGATCTGCGTTCGCTAACGACCAACGACTAACGACCAACGACCGCCTCCGCGGCGTCCTGCTTCGCGATGGTCGCCGCGTTTCTGCTGATGCGGTCATCATTACTACTGGTACTTTCCTGAACGGGCTGATTCATTGCGGGGAGCAGCAGTATCCGGCGGGACGGTCTGGAGAACCGGCGGCGGTTCTGCTGGGTGAAGCGCTGAAGAAGCTTGGGCTGCGCGGATGCCGGCTCAAGACCGGGACGCCTCCGCGGCTCGACGGGCGCACGATTGATTGGGTGCGCTTCGAGCGGCAGCCCGGCGATCTGGATCCGACTCCATTCAGCTTTCGCACCCGGCGCGTTGCCCATCACGACTCGCAAGTGCCCTGCTACATCGCCTTCACAACGGGAGAGACGCATCGCATCATTCGCGAGAACGTGCATCGCTCACCGATGTATAGCGGGCAGATTCATTCGACGGGGCCGCGGTATTGCCCGTCGATTGAAGACAAAATCGTCAAGTTCCCCGACAAACTGACGCACCAACTTTTTTTGGAACCCGAGGGGCTGAACACGCACGAGATCTACGTCAACGGCATGAGCACTTCCTTGCCAATTGATGTGCAGTTTGCGATTCTCAAGTCGATTCCGGGGCTCGAAAGCGCGGAGATGATGCGGCCCGGCTACGCCATTGAGTATGACTCGATCGATCCCACCGAACTCAAGCGCACGCTGGAAACGAAAAAGATTGCCGGGCTGTTTCTCGCCGGGCAGATTAATGGGACGTCGGGGTACGAGGAAGCGGCGTGCCAGGGAATCATGGCCGGAATTAACGCGGCGCTGCAGGTGAAGAAAGAAGCTCCGCTGGTACTCGACCGCACGGAAGCTTACACGGCGATTCTGATCGACGACCTGATTTCGAAAGGCACCAACGAGCCTTATCGCATGTTCACTTCGCGCGCCGAGTTTCGCTTGCATCTGCGGATCGATAATGCCGACCGGCGGCTTACTCCGCATGGACGGCGGGTGGGGCTGATCTCGGATGAAGCGTGGTCGGAGTTTGGGGCAAAGCAGCAGCGGCTGGAAGATTTGAAGCAGGTGCTGGAGAGGACGAAAGTGTCGGTAGCGATGGCGGAGCAGATCGCTGTCGAGCTTAGCTCGACCGGACAGCCGAGGGCGGCTGTCCCTGCGTGCTCCGTCGCGATTGATCTGTCTTCAGCCGTGGGGCAGCCTTTGGCGCAACTGCTGAAGCGGCCCGAGATCACCATCGAACATCTCGCGATCGTTCTCAATGATTTGGTGCCGAAGTTTTTTGCAAGAAACTTCTCTGCGAACTCAGCGTCCTCTGCGGTTAATGTTTCGGCAGGCCATCTTTCGTCCGAGATCCGCAACGAGCTCAAGTCGGTCGAAACGGAAATTAAGTATGCCGGATACCTCGACCAGCAGCAGCGCGCCATCGAACGTCTGAAGAAGGCCGAGCAGCGGCACATTCCCGATTGGTTCGATTACCGCGCGGTGAGCGGACTGTCGCGCGAGATGCAGGAGAAGCTTGGGAGAGTCGTCCCGCAGACGCTAGGCCAAGCCTCGCGCATCCCCGGCGTGACCCCGGCTGCCGTTTCGCTGATCAATGTATATATCGAGATCCAGGCGCGACGGCGGGAACAGGCCGCGGCACTGTAATCTTCCGCAGCCGCTAGAAAGCCGCCGAGCTGCGCTCGGCTTGGACAGCCGAGGGCGGCTGTCCCTACGCAACCCTGGACGGGCGAGGGCGCCCGTCCCCACCCGATCGTCCCCACACGCGCATTCAGCGGGCAACCGCTTTCTGCACGGCGGAGCGCAGTTCATCGTAGGAAAGCGCGCCCGGGTGATACATCGCCACTTGCCCGGCGCGATTCACGACGACCAGGGTCGGCGTCGTACTCGCACCATACGCATTGAAGTTCTGCTTACTCAACGGTACCGGCATGTCCTGCAGGCTGGCGTAGTATCGTGCGCGGACGGATTCGATGTACGCCCGCTCCTGTTCCGGTGCGGCATCGGCTCCTTGCGCGGCGTAGCCGTAGAGTTGTGTCGGACCGATGACGACCAGGCCCTCGGGAGCGAATTCCTGCCGCAAGCGGGCTATGACGGGGACTTCTGCTTTGCAGTCCACACACCAATGGGCCCAGAAGAACAAAAGAACCGGCGAACCCTTCAGCGACGCCAGAGCCGGCGGCTTCGGTCCGAGATATTGCGTTACTTGTAAGGGCGGCGCGGGTTGGCCAACCAGAGCCAGCAGGTTGAGGTTCTTCTGCAGGCGCGCTCGAATGGACATATTTCGATAGCGCGTCAGAGCCGAGCGCAGCAGCCTGACCGCCTGCGCATGCTGTCCTTTGGCATCCATTTCCTGAGCGAGAACTTCGTATGCGGCACCGAGGGCGATCGGTAGATGAGGTTCGGCATCGAGTTTGCGCTTGGTCGTCGCTAACAACTGCTCCGAGAGTTTGCGGGTCTCGGTGGCATAGGCAGCGGCTTGGTCCCATTGCTTGGTCGCGGCCGTCGCACGCGCCATCCATGACAAGGCTTCGAGATACTCGGGAGTGACACCGTGCTGAGCCTCATAGGTCCGAAGTTCCGACTCCGCAGCGGAAAAAGAGTTCTGAGCCAATTGGGCGCGAACATCTCCGACCAGGTCGGTTTGGGCAGACGATGGGACCCATAAGGGAAGCCAGAGGAGAGCCGCGATGAGGACGAGACCCAACCTCGCCGTTCGAATACGCATGAGTTGATGATGAATCAGGCTCCGGGAAGTTGCAACCAAGGGGTCACCTCTGCAATCTGACCTCCGACCTCTGCAATGTTTTATTGCAAGTATTCGAAGAGATTGTTCTGCGAGAACTTGCTGATGGCCGCGAGCGCGGCCTGGGTGTCGGTGTTGGCTTGGTCGAGATTGTTGGCGGCCGTAGGAAGGTTCACGCCGCCGAGCGTGTTCTGCTGCTGGCTGATTTGAAGCTGGGCGGCATTAAGGTAGGTGGTCCGCGACTGCGTCTGGTCGGTGGCGTTGCCATAGAACACGGCCTGCGCCGAAAGATAGCTGGAGGCTGCACTTACGGCGTTCACTGCCGTACTTATTCCGGCATTAGTCTGCAAGGCCTGGATCAGGTTGTTGATGGCGAGAAATACGTCGTTGCCGGGTGCGGAAAACAGTTGCGATCCGGGCTGGTTGACGGCGAGCTTGTATCCGTTGCCGATCGACACCTCATTGATATCGCTGTTGCCAACATAGTGGACACCGGATGGCGAGGCATCGTCCACCACGTACGGAGCCGTGTTCGTAATGCTGCCGCCGAACACGTAGTTGCCTTGGTACGTCGTGTTGGCGAGCGACACAAGCTGGCTCTGGATGCCTTGCAGCTGAGTCACGATTGCGGCTTGGTCGCTGGCGGAGACCGTGCCGTTGGCGCCTTCAACGCCGAGGCTAATGGCTTGTTGCAACGCGGATGTGACCGAACTCAGCGTCGAATCGGCGGTCGAGAGCTGGCCTTGCACCGCGCTGATACTCTGCAGATAGCCGCTGTTGAAAGTAGCCTGATCGTTGTTCTCGACCAGCAGGCCGGCGGCGGTCGGATTGTCCGAGGGCTCGTTCACGCTTTTGCCGGTCGAAATCTGGAGCGCCGCCTCTTGCGCCTCCAGTTGTGTCTGGTTGAGCGCCGCCAGCAGATCGGGCATGGGATTCGGATTGACACGCATCGATGTTTACCTTCTTCCTACTCCGCTTACTCCTCTGCCGCGTCCATGCCCAGGTTCACGGCATCCAGCAGCAAGAGGTTGATGGTAGAAACGACTTTGGCCGCGGACTGATAGGCCGTCTGATACTGAATGAGGTTGGCCGCTTCTTCGTTGAGCGATACGCCCGAGACGCTCCCGTTCTCGTCCTGCAGCTGTTGCAGAATCAAGTTGGAGGAATCGGCATCGGCCGAAGTATTCGCCGTATCGCTTCCGACTTGAGAGACCAGGTTGGCATAGGAATCGATCGGTGTCTGCCCGTTGGCCAGGGCGTTATCGGCAACCGCGGAGAGATTGGCCAGATTCCCGTTGCTACCGGTGGTACCGTCGGAACTGGCGGCAATCTTCGACGGGTCGGTCATACTAACCGTCAACGTGGCCGCTGCACCCACTCCGCCCACGGGCGGAGGAAGAAAAATGTCGCTGCCCTGTTGGGGCGGGTTCTCCAGATCGGTCCCCTCTGCATTGGCGGTGTTGAGGCCGTTGGCAAGACCGGCGGCCAGTTGATCGAGACTGCTGCCAATGCTGGGAATCTCCTGGTCGCGAATCTGGATCAGCCCGGCCAGGCTTCCACCCGTCAGCGAGCTGGTGATGTCGTCGGCCCCCGCCATGATGTGCTGTACGCCGCCGCTGCCAAGCTGGGTGGTGAGTGCGAAATTCTGCGATCCGGATACCAGCGTCGTCCCGTTCGAAGTGGCCAGCGTGATGCCCTGACCGGTCGGAATCACCTGCACATCGATCAGCGCGGAAAGCTGCTGGATGAGATTGTTCTGCGTGTCCACCAGGGTGCCATCGCCGGAGGCCTGGTTTGCGCCTTGCAGATTTGTGATCTGCTCGTCGACACTGGCGATCTGCGACGTCAGGGAATTCACCTGGGTGACCGAAGCCACGACGTTTTGGTCAATGTTGCTGCGCTGGGTCTGCAGGCTGGTGGCTGCGGTGTTGAAGTCGGTGGCCAGCGTGTCCGCCGCGGTCAGCACGCTCTGTCGCAACGTCAGATCCGT
The DNA here is from genome assembly GCA_035272625.1 of Terriglobales bacterium. Classification (GTDB taxonomy): domain Bacteria; phylum Acidobacteriota; class Terriglobia; order Terriglobales; family Acidobacteriaceae; genus Acidiflorens. The sequence continues at coordinate 42,216 of DATEQN010000045.1, forward strand.
GGGATCGGGAGAGAGTTGCTGCAGACTGTTAAAGAAATTGCTGATGTCGGCTCCGATGCCGGAAGTGGAGCTCGCGAACTGAGTTTGAATCTGTTGCAGTTGCGTCAGCGACGCATTGAGCGAGCTGTTCTGGTGCGTTGCCTGATTGATCTGGATTTGGAGTATAGGGTCCCGCAAGCTCTCGATCTTTTGCAGAACCACTCCGGTGCCGTAGCTCAACGATCCCTCAGTGATCGGGTCGCCCGCTGTTACCACGGGAACTTCCCGTGAATATCCGGGAGTGTTCGCGTTGGCCACGTTGTTGGACGTGGTTGCCATCTCATCCTGGCTGGCCGCGAGCGAGCTCAGGGCAATCGAAAGAGATCCGAACAAACCCGACATGGTTATTCTCCAGCGCACTCTCGAGATACGAGCCGGACTTCAGTCCGTAATTCTGTCCTGAGCGAGCCGGGACCGGGCGTGTAGGTAAGCGCGCAACTGTCGACCACGCGATTCATGACGGCCAAACTGCGCTGCAAGTGCCGCAGCAGCGACCAGTGCACTCGCGTAAGATAACGGATCCGGGTTCCGAGCGCCTCCCACTCGGCTTGCAGCCGCGCCGTGCCGGAGGCGCCAGCCGATGGCGCAGAATGACGACTGGCCTCGCGACGAAGCTGGTCCTCGAGACGACTCCATTGGAGGCACAGCTCCGCCTGATGTGCCGCGCCGTGCGCGATCGCTTCCGCATCGTTTTGTGCCATGGCCAGGCTGCTCGCCTCCAGACTATCGGCTAGGATGCGCAACAGCGCAAGCCGCTGCTCGAGCAGTTTGCTCAGTTCGGGAAGCGAGGTGTCGATAAGATCCATAGCCGTGCGGCTCTTCTTCAGTTCTCGGCGTCAGTTCCAGATCGTCAAACCAAAATCCGTCATCAAGCCGGGTTGTCGGCTCGGTTGCCGGTCTTAATCGCCATCATGCCAGGTCATCCAGGGTGTGCTTCGGAGTATCGAGGCCCGGCTCCTGGTTGTTCTCTTCTCCTGGGGCTTCTTCGACCGTTTTCTCGGGCACAGCCGGGCGCTTGCGCCGGGGCGCCGGGTCGCGCTCCTGGCCTCGCTTCTCCGGCACGCGCAGCAGCGCCGGATCGATCCGGTTCGTAATTAACGGGTCCATGATTCACCGAATGCGATTCGCTCCGGCTAGGCCCCGGCGCTGCCCAGTTCGCTGACCATCGCATCGGCCACCCGGCTGGCGGGAACCGAATATTCGCCATTCCCGATCGCCTGCTGCAGCGATTGAACCTTGGCCTCGCGAATCTCAGGCTGCGCCAATACCTGAGCTTCGAGCGACTGCATCCGCGTCTGATCGAACGAGAAGCGGGTTTGGTCAAGGCCCGAGGTGCTGCTCGTCGCGCCGTTCCCCGACTCCCCGGTCGGCCCGGCGCGGCCCGTCTTGCTTTTGTCCGGTGGTTCCACTCCAAAAGTTGTGAAATCGACTCTCATAAATTTCTCCGATCCCCTCCTGCCTTTTGTATCGGCAGATTCTTAGCAATCCTTAATGCGGCGGCCGCTCCTGGGCAGACGCATCACCGGTCAATTCTAAGATCGGCAGAGTCGGGAAAAACTTTAGCGCTCGCACTGAAACCCCCGTTCACCCTCCACCCGATACCTTTGGTGGCTGCAAATGGCGCAAGATGAGCTGCGCGATGCCAATCCCACCCCGGGCCGCGATTGCCTGTGCCAGCGCCTGAGTCCCCAGGGCGCGATAATCGCTCGCCCCCGGAGTTTTGGCGTCTTCGGAGTCGCCGGCAAACGTCTTCTGCAAAGAGTCGAGCACCGGTGTGAGCAGCAGGGCTTCAAAGTCGCGCGCAGCTTTTTCATTTTTCGCGACGTCGCTCCTTGAAACCGCTTTCGCAGCCGGGGCGCTAGCCGTGGTCATGCGATTCAAACTGGCAGGGAGCGAGACATTCATGGGATCACCCAGCATCAGATCACCTCCAGATCAGCATCGAGGGCGCCGGCCGCTTTGATCGCCTGCAAAATCGAGATCACGTCGCGCGCCGTCGCGCCCATGTTGTGCAATCCTCCGACCAAGTCGTCGATGCTGGCACCTTCGCCGATCTCGAGGCGTTTCGCGGGACTGTCCTTGGCCTGCACTTCGGTCTGGCCCACGACCTCGGTTTTTCCCGCCGAGAGCGGCGCCGGCTGGGAAACGGAATACTCGGTCTGGATCTGCACCGAGAATCCGCCATGCAGAATGGACACCGCTCCGAGCCGTACGTCTTTCCCCATTACGATGGTTCCCGTACGTTCGCTGATTACGACCGGCGCGCCGGTGTACGGGCACGGCAAGGTTCTCGATGCGAGCCAGCATCGCCGTCAGGTTCGTCAAGCCGGTTGCCGCCGGATCGACTTCAACGCGTCCCCCGTCGCGGGCGCTCGCGACCGGGTGTCCGAATTCGCGGTTGATGGCATCGGAGATTTCGCCCGCCGTCGAGAAATCCGACTCGCGCAAAAGCAGCGAAACCGGAGCCAGGCGGTTGAAATCAAAGGCCAGACTGCGTTCCACCCGGCCCCCCGCCGGAACTCTTCCCGTCGTGGGGTGGTTCATCTGCTTGCTCGCACCCGCGCCTCCAGCCGCAAAACCGCCCACCGCGACCGGACCTTGCGCGGCGGCATAGACTTGCCCGTCTGCGCCGTACAGCGGCGTCATCAGGAGCACCCCACCCTCCAGACTCTTGGCGTCGCCGATCGAGGAAACGGTCACGTCCACCTGGGTGCCGGGCCGCGCGAACGCCGGCAGACTGGCGGTCACAAACACCGCCGCCACATTCTTGACGATCGCCGTCACCGGCGGAATCTGCGCGCCCAAGCGCTGCAGGATGTTGGCTAGGGTCTGGGTCGTGAACACGGTCTGCTGGCTGTCCCCGGTTTGCGTGAGCCCCACCACCATGCCGTAGCCGATCAGAGGATTTTCCCACACGCCTTCGACGCTCGTCAGATCGCGAATTTTGATTGCGACCGATTCGCTCGCCGAAAGCGTCCCGGAAAGCGCGAACAGCAGGAACCCGGTGGCCCAAGCGGCTTTCATAGATCTCCTAAAAATAGATCGCCTGGAAATAGCTCTCCCAAAAAGCCGATCTTCTAAAAATCCAACAGGTGCAAGATGGTGCGCAGCACCCGGTTCGGCTGGCGCACGCTGTCCGAGATCACGCCTTTGCCCTTGATCTCGAGTTCCAGATCGCCAACGCTGTCGGAAGAGACGGTGTTGGTCGGTCCGATATCGCCGCGCCGCACCACTCCGCGTAACAAGATCGTCTGCTTCTCGTTGTTCATGCTGATGATGCGCCTGGCCTCCACCACCAGATTGCCGCTGGCGAGAACCGCTACGACACGGCCCGACAGTTTGGTGGTAATGCTCGTGGCCGTAGAAGCTGCACCTTTTCCGGCCAGGGCCTCGGATGAATTCAACCCGAGCAGGTTCGTCACCCCTCCAACATTGATCTTGCCGGGCAGCGAGCTGATGCCCGAACTGGTGGTCAGCGTGCGCGCCGTGTTCACGGAGTTCGCGTTCGTCGACGTCAATCCCTGCACCACGACAATCTCGACCGTGTCCCCGACAACCATCGCCTTGTAATCGGTGCTGAGCGAAGCCATCTTCCCCGTATCCATCCAGATGCTGCCGAGCGAAAGCGCCGGCGCGGCCGGCTGCGCCATCTCGACCCGGGCCACGTATTTTGCCAGATTGTCTTTCTCGGCGTCGCGCTTCGACGCGTGGAGCCAGCCCGCGGTCAGCACAAACAGGCAACACAGCACGGTTTTCACTGGCGCTCTCCTTTGACTTGCTAACAACTTAATTGCTTACTAACAATTTACTTACTAACCGCGCTTACTGGTCGCCGATTACTGCGGCACAGCTTCCAGCAGGGCGGGACCGGAAATCCGCGCCCGGAAAACCTCCCCATCCTGGTTGCGCACGCGAATGATTTCGCCCTCGCGCCCGCGATCCAGACAGGTCACACTCGCGGTGATTCGCAAACGGTCGGATACGAACACCGCTGTCGCCCGGTCTCCGGCGAGCACCGTTGGTTTTGGCGGGGGTTTCAGCGGAGCACCCGAAGCCGGGCGCGGCTCCGATTCCAGCCGGCACGACCCGAAGCGCCTGCCTGCGGGTACCTTGCCATCGTCATGGGTGTGAACCTCGACACGGCTATAGACATAGACCAGAAATGGCAGACACTGTCCGGGCTCGCCGCATTCCAGGCGAAATTGGGTGCGTTCGGGAACCCCCTCCGAGCAGGCCGACATGACCTGCAACTTCCGCCCGGCAACCGCCGGGAGAGCCACCGGCAGATCGAGATCCTCGATCCGCGGCAACTGGTGTTCCGAAAGCCCTCGTTGGCGGAGTTCGGCCACTACCGCCCGCCACACTTCCTGCCGTGTCACCGGGGTCGGCTGCGCGGCAGGCTGCGGGGCGAGATCTTCGGCTGCGAGCCGCGAGTCCGCGATGATTTCGAAGGCGAACAGGAAGCAGGCGAGAATCAAGCGGACAGTCACTCGGGTCACTCTACTTTCTCAGACTGCTCTTTCACGCTACTTTCCCAGGTTGTTGACGAGCTGAAGCATTTCGTCGGCGGCCTGCACCACGCGGGAACTGGCTTCGTAGGATCGCTGCGCCACGATCATGTTGATAAACTCGTCGACCACGCTGACGTTGGACTGCTCCAGATACCCTTACTCGATCTGTCCTAAACCAGCGCTGCTGCCCGGGGTGCCGATGACGGGATCGCCCGATGCGGTGGTGGCTAAATACTGGTTCTGGCCGACGCTGTTTAATCCGCCCGGATTTGGAAACAGCGCCAGTTGTAGGCTGCCCACCTGCTGCGCCGCAGCTTGCCCAGCGAGGGTGACCGACACGGTGCCATCCGACGCAATCGTGACCGAGGTGGCGCCCGCCGGGATCGCCACGGCGGGCTGCAGCGGGTTCCCGTCGGCGGTCACCACATTGCCTTGCGCGTCCTGATGAAATTCGCCACTGCGCGTATAGGCGATCTGACCCGTCGGCAACAGCACCTGAAACAATCCCTGCCCTTCGATGGCCAAATCGAGCGGGTTTCCGGTCTGACTCAGGTCGCCCTGCAGTTGCAGGATTTCCGAGGCCGCGGAACGCGTGCCCAGTCCAACCTGCAGACCGGTGGCCACCGTGGTCTGCTGCGAAGCAGCCGCGCCTGGCATCACCACGTTCTGGTAGATAAGATCCTGGAACTGCATGCGGCGGCTCTGGAAGCCGGCGGTGCTGGAGTTGGACAGGTTATTGGCAATGGTATCCAGATTCGTTTGCTGCGCCTGCATGCCGGTAGCGGCGGTGTAGAGTGCTCGAAACATAATTCCTCCTAAACTTTTGCCAGGTCAGTGCTGGCAATGTGGTTAAATTCGGTGTCAAACAGCGACATACACCGCTGCAGCATTTCGGCCTGCCGTTGCACCCCGATCAGCGTCAGCACCGAACTGACCGAGTTCACGTTCGAAGATTCGAGTGCGCCCTGCTTGAGCGAGGACTGCTGCGCTGGCTTCGCGCTACTCTCGGGGGCAGCGATCAAGCTTTCACCCTCGGAGGTAAGCTTGGTGCCCGGAGCGAATTCCACTAACTGGATGCTGCCCGCGACCGCGCCGTTCACCGAGAGTGTCCCGTCCGGTGCAATTGAAATCACTCCCGCCGGAACCGTGATCCCACCCTTATCTTTACCTTTGAGCGCCAGGTTGCCGAGCACCAGATCGCCCGCTGCTGTCACCAGTTGCCCGCTGCTCGAGACCTGGAAACCTCCATTGCGCGTGTAGCGTGTGCCCAGCGCGGTCTGAATGGCAAAAAAACCGCCACCTTCGATCCCCACATCCAGCGGGTTGCCAGTCGCTGCCAGATTGCCCGCGGTCAGGTCCAGGTGCGTCCCTTCGAGCACTCCAAAATTGTTGGTTGCCGAGTTGAGAACCGAGTTGAGAACGTTATTGAGCACATTTGGGTCGGTTGGGCGCGCCGCCACCAGCGACTGGAAGGTTGTCTGTTGCCCGCGAAACCCGGCTGTATTCAGATTGGCTAGATTGTGGGCTGCCACTTCGAGTCCCTGGCTCTGCGCTCGCAGCCCGGCGCACGCCGCGTAGAATCCACTGTCCACGTTGGCTCCTTGTGGTTAAACAGGGAGCAAGCCAATCGCCACGACGGAGAAAGGAACGTTTTCACAAATGACCATGTTCTGAACCGCTTAGCAGTGGAGGCCGGCAAAAGAAACATTGGAAGCGCCTTAGAGTTTGCGGGTGGGGAAAACTCTGCCGAGCGCGACCCGGCAAAGTTTTCTCAAGAAGGTAGAGACTTGGCATATCGATTTGGGGGATCAGTTGTTGAGTTGAAGACGAACGGCAACCGGTGCGCCCTCAAACACCATGGCCGTTTCCATGAGATTTCCCTCGGCCAGCGAATAGAAGTTGTATTCTCCGCCGCTGATGACGGTGGGCACGAGAACCTTGTAGCCGAAATATGGGAGAGTCGGGACTTCTGTAACCGGAGACCGATTTCAGCCGGTACCCGCGCCTTCGCCCTTAATCTTCCCCAAATCCGTTATGCTTAGTGGAGACTTATGACCCTGCTCGACGCCCAGCCCTACGACACGGCGAAAGCACGGCGGCGAAAGATCCAGATCGCGGTCGCCATTTTGTCCGTGATCGCTCTGGCTGTGCTCGCCTGGATGTACCGCAACTGGCCCGAAGAGCACTCCGTGGACAAGTTCTTCACCGCGCTGCAGCAGCAGCATTATGAGACCGCTTACGGCATTTATTTCAGCGATCCCGGCTGGCGCCAGCATCAGCAGAAATATTCCCAATACACGTATGCGGACTTCTATCGCGACTGGGGGCCGGGAGGCGAATGGGGCCTTATCAAGTCCCACAGAATCTACGGATCGGCGAACACCAAAGGTTTTGGTGGCGGAGGCGTTGTGGTCGAGGTGATCGTCAATGAGCGCGCCGAGCACGCCCGCATGTTCGTGCAGAAATCAGACAAGACACTGACGGTGTATCCGTACTAGAGTGGGGACGGGCGCCCTCGCGAGCCTGCCGTGAGCTAAGTCGAAGGGTCCAAGCCGAGCGCAGCTCGCCAGCTACACCACCGTGGCCGCAATCTGCGCCAGCGTCTTTTGCAGCGACACATCATCCCCCACCGTCACGCAGGTCTTGGAGCGGTCGATCTGCCGCATCAGTCCCCACAGAACCTTTCCCGGACCAACTTCGACAAACAGGTCGACCCCCTTTTCGATCAGCAGCCGCACCGACGGTTCCCACCTCACCGAGCCGGTCACCTGGCGAATCAGGGCTTCGCGCGAAGCCTCCGCGGAAGTAGCGATCGCAGCATCGACATTACAGACCACCGGGTATGACGGATTCTGAAAACTCAGCCCGCGCAGGTCTCGCGCCAGACGATCCTGTGCCGGTTGCATCAGCGAGCAATGGAAAGGTGCGCTAACTGGCAGGCTCACCGCCTTCTTCGCTCCGCGTTCGTGGGCCAGCTTGATGGCTCGGTCCACTGCGCCGGCGTTTCCCGAGATCACGATCTGTTCGGGCGAGTTAATATTTGCCGCCTGGCACACTTCTCCATTCGCTGCATCGATCGTTATTTCGCTGACCTGGTCGAACGGCATCCCAAGAATCGCCGCCATCGCGCCCACGCCCACCGGCACCGCCTCCTGCATATACTTGCCGCGATTGCGAACCGTCCGCAGCGCATCGGCAAAGGTTAACGTGCCCGCGGCTACGTGCGCCGAATACTCGCCCAGGCTGTGCCCGGCGACAAAATCTGGCTTCAAACCTTTTTCCTGCAGCACCCGCCACGCCGCAACCGAAGCCGTCAGGATGGCCGGCTGCGTGATCTCGGTCAGTTTCAATTTCTCTTCCGGACCATCAAAACAAAGCTGCGACAGCTTGTAGCCGAGCGCCTCGTCGGCTTCTTCAAAGGTTCGACGGGCAACCGGGTAGTCGTCCGCCAGCTCTTTGCCCATGCCAACGGCTTGCGAACCTTGGCCGGGAAAAAGAAAAGCAATTCGAGAAGCACTGTTCGTCATATGAAAGAGCGAAGTCAGAGGTTGGAGGTCAGATTGCAGAGGTAAGAAACCATCGCTGCAAACGCCGTCGGCAATCGCGGGATTTTCACTCTGCAATCTGACCTCTAATCTCTGACCTTCCTAGACCGCCGCGCTCAGTTGCGCTAATTCCCGCTCGATGGTCTCGTTTACTTTGCCCTCGGCGAATTCCGCCGCCACTCGCACCGCGTTCTTGATGGCATTCGTATTCGACGATCCGTGCGTGATGATACACACGCCTTTTACGCCCAGCAGCGGCGCGCCGCCATATTCCGTGTGATCCAGCCGCTTCTTGAAATCGGAAAACGCGTTGCGCGAAAGATACGCGCCCACCTGCCGCGTGATCGTTGACTTCAAGGTTTCTTTGAGCACGGCGCGCACCAGCCGCGCCACGCCTTCCGAAGTCTTTAACGCAACATTGCCCACAAAGCCGTCGGCCACGATCACGTCCACATGGCCGTTGTATAAATCGCGGCCTTCCACATTGCCGATAAAATTAATCGGCAGCCGCTTGAGCAGTTGAAACGCCTCGCGCGTCAGGTCGTTGCCTTTGCCTTCTTCTTCTCCAATTGAAAGCAGTCCCACCCGCGGATGCTTCATGCCGAAAATCGATCGGCAGTAGATATCCCCCATCACCGCGAACTGCTCCAGATTGACCGGGGTGCAATCCACATTCGCGCCCACGTCCAACAAAACGGCAGCCGTATTATTGACCGTTGGGAATGCCGCCGCCAGCGCCGGACGATCCACTCCCGGCAGCGCCCCCAGCACCACTTTGGCCGTGGCCATGGCAGCGCCCGTGTTGCCCGCCGTGACGAAGCCCGCGGCACGGCCTTCGCGCACCAGTCGCAGTCCGACGCGGATCGACGAATCGCGCTTGGCGCGAATCGCGTCCACTTTGTCTTCCATGGTGATGACTTCGCTGGCGTGAACCACATCAACCGGCAGCCGCCGCGCGCCAGGATAGCGTGCCAGTTCGGCCCGCAACCGCGGTTCCGGGCCCACCAGAAGCACGCGGACGCCGTGATGGCGTGCCGCCTGCAATGCGCCTTCAATCTCCGGTTTCGGCGCCTTGTCGGACCCCATCGCATCGAGTGCGATTACGCTAGGCATGGAGGATGACGGAAAAAGGCAACTAGGACTTCTCTTCGACCTCTACAACTTCGCGGCCCTTGTAGGTTCCACACTTCGGGCACGCACGATGCGGCATCTTCCGCTCATGGCAGTTCGGACACTCCGACAGCGAGTGCTTCGAGAGCGAGTCATGAGCGCGCCGCGTAGCGGTGCGCTTCTGGGAATGTCTGCGTTTCGGATTCGGCATGAAGTTCCTTTGCAGTTCTTCTTATTGAGTCAACTTATCGCGTATCTCTTTCAGCGCCGACCAGCGCGGGTCTTCGACTTCATCCACGCACGAGCACTGAATTTCGTTCAAATTCTTGCCGCAGTGCGGACACAGACCTTTGCAATCTTCGCGGCAAATGGTCTTCAAGGGCAGCGCCAGCAATACCTGCTCGCGCAAAGTGTCTTCCAGCAACAATCCTTCGCCTTCGTAATACCCGATCTCGGCCTCAGCGTCGGTGACCGAAAGCTCTTCATGCCCGGAATCGGTTCCAAGCGGCCGGTACAAAAGATCGAAGCTGCGCTCCACCTGGTGCACGACCGGATCGAGACAACGCGCACAAGGCACTTCCAGGCTCGTCTCCAGCTTGCCCTTCACCCGGATATCCTGTACCACCTTGTGCTTGCCGTGATGCTCCTCGACCAGATCGGCCCGGCCTTCGCTGCGCAGCGGCGACCGCTGGTGGACCTCCGCGCCCAGATCAATCGCACCCGGGCTGAGCTCCTCCCGGAAATCGACCGGGTGAATCTCCAGATCCTTAAGTTCGATGAACATTGGAACTTGGAACCTCCGCCGCCCCCACTCAAATTACCGCAAAGGCCCGCGGAAGTGCGCACAGAGACGAAAGTCTCCCAGGGAGCAATGATTAAGAATAAAGGCCAAGAATAGCGGTGTCAAGGAGGGGACGCGAAACCTCGGCCTAGGAATGTGCTAGACTATCCCTATGCCAACCCTATACGTAGAAAACGTGCCCAAAGACCTCTACGAAGCCCTGCGCGCCCGCGCCCGCAAGAACCGGAGCTCCATCGCCGCCGAGGTGATCTCTCTGCTGGAGCAGTTCGTTCCAACCCCCGCGGAATTGCGCCGCCGGATGCGGGCGTATGAAGAGCTCATGCGGCTGCAAGCTTCCACGCCTCCCGGCCCGGGGCCGTTTCAAAGCACAGAAGAGATGATCCGCGAGGATCGTGAACGGTGACCACCTGCGTGGTGGACGCCAATGTCGCCGCCAAGTGGCTTCTGCCCGCAGCTGGCGAAGGTCTTCTCGACCAAGCGAATCGCTTAGTCGTATTGCACGTGAGGCGTGAGTTGCAACTGCTGGCGCCGGACTTGATCGAGGCTGAAATCGGCAATGTCCTCTGGAAAGCCGTGCGGCGCAACCGGATCAGCCTGGCGGAAGCTGAGAATTCCTTGCGACGTTTCGCTGCTCTTGCGATCCAAGTCGTCCCCACCTCTGACTTGCTGAGTCAAGCGTTGCAGATCGCCGTGGCTTGCGACCAGAGTTTCTACGACAGCCTTTATGTCGCGATGGCGCTCACGACCAAGACGGAACTCATTACCGCGGACGAACGCCTGGTGAACGCCCTCGGAAGCCGCTTCCCCGTCCGCTGGCTCGGAGCTTTCTAGCCGGATCCCCGCCTCCCAGCACACAGGCTGCCTTAGACCCCTTTTCACCGTCACCTTCACCGGTGCCAATCCTCACTGACAAGCCCGCTGTCGTCCTCTTAGAATGTGCTCGTCGGCAAACCAGTCCACAACTTCCTCAGCCACCTGGCGGAGGAAAGGAGGTACCTTGCCATGCATTTCTCATCTTCTTCTACTCACAATTCTACTAACAAACTGAAACTCTCCTTCGATACCGTCTTCTACTACGTCACCGACATGGAAGCCTCCATCAACTTCTACCGCGAGACCCTCGGACTTCCGCTGGTTTCGCAGGATTACGTTGCCCGCTTCGATCTCGATGGCGTGCTCATCGAGCTCGTGCCCCTCCCGCCCGGATCGGTGGTCCCCGGCAGTGGCAATGCGCGCCTCTGCTTTTCCGTCGCGAATTTGCAGGAGGCGGTGGAGCAGATGCGGGCCCGCGGCGTATGCACCAGCAAGATCAAGGAGCAGAAAGACGGCAAGCTGGCTTTTTTCCGCGACCCCGACGGTAACGAACTCTGCCTCTGGGAGTACGCCAAAGTCGAAGACCCAAGAGAAATCGTGGAGTCGGCCCTGATGCACGGTTAGCGAAAACCGAGCGGACGGCATCATGTGTAAGACGGTATCTGCCGGCCCCGACGCGACCGGCGGTGCTGTGCCCTTGTCCAATTCAGGTGTCGATCGCTCTTTGCCTAGCATCGAGAGCTGGCAGAGATTTTCACGACTGAAGGGGAGGCAACCGGAACCTCATTTCAGTTACACTGATCCGTTGGCGATGGAGTTCGCCGGTAACCGCCCTTCGGCTGATAACTCCTACAGAACTTTTGCAGGAGGACTCCGTCGTGGACTTTCACGCTAACCATCTCGCAAACTATCTCTCCAACTATGTGTGGATCGCGCTCGGCGCCGTGGTCGGAGCCAGCGCCCGCTACTTCCTCAGCACTCTCATCGCCCGCGATTTCTCCTCCGCGTTCCCCTACGGCACGCTGCTGATCAACATCACCGGCAGCCTCGTCCTCGGATTCTTTCTCGTTTTCTCGACCGAACGCGTACTGCTCGACCCGCGCTGGCGCCTGCTGGTCGCGATTGGGTTTTGCGGTTCATACACTACTTTCTCCAGCTACGCCTTCGAAAGCTTCGCGCTGATGGAACAGGGACAATGGCTCCTGACCGGCATCAATATCGTGGCCAGCAACGTCCTCTGCCTGGCCGCCGTTTTGGCTGGCGCCGCACTTGCCCGTGGGATGTAAAATGGCAACCGCTATGGCCGTTCAAGTCACCATCTATCTCACCGAAGGCGATTCCTGGCATCATCGACCGCTGCATCTGGAGATCCTGAAATACCTACGCGAAGAAAACGTCTTCGGAGCCGTCGCCTTCCACGCCGTGGCCGGTTTCCTCGGACGCGGCCGAGTCCACACCGCGCACCTGGTCGAAGCCGGGGGCGAGTTACCCGTCGTCATCTCGTTCGTCGATACCGACGAGCACGTCAACCGCGCTCTGCCCAAGCTCAGAGAGATGGCCGCCCACCGGCTCATCGTGCGAGAAAACGTCGTCATCGAGCAAGGCAGTTTGGACTGAAGGAGAGGGGGAACACGCAGAAGAACGTGAAGCGGGCTCCGTACAACGAGTGCGGCACCTGGCACAAAAGGAGTTCGGTCAGCGCAATGACTTCAGATCGCCGGACACCACATCGTCGCGCAAGTGACACGATGCGCCTCGCAGTATCCGACGAGTTGCGAGCCTCTGGTTCTCCGTCCGATTCAGGCCAAAGCAGCGTTGTCGGCAGGGAGCCGGACACCCTGCTTCGCATTGCCAGCCTGGCCGAGCAATTCAACTGCGACCAAATCACGGATGATGCCCGCTCTGCCGCCGAGCGCATTGCGGAAGGGCGTTTCTACGTGGCGTGCGTCGGCCAGTTCAAACGCGGCAAGTCCACCCTGTTGAACGCCCTGATGGACGAGCCCATCCTGCCCAGTGGAGTGGTTCCGGTCACGGCTGTCCCCACGATATTGAGATTCGGAGAGAGCCTCGGGGCCCGTGTTCGCTTAAGCAGCGGTGAATGGACGGACATTGCAATCGCCGATATTGAGGAGTACGTGTCCGAAGTACGGAACCCGCAGAACAGCAAGGGTGTCGCCGGCTTGGAGGTATTTGTGCCCAGCCCGCTGCTGGCAGAGGGCATGTGCTTCGTGGACACACCGGGGCTCGGCTCCGTGTTCGCGGGGAACACTGCTGCCACACATGCATTCCTCCCACACATCGACGCTGCCATCGTCGTGATCGGTGCCGATCCTCCGATAGGCGGAGATGAATTGGCGCTGGTCGAGAGCGTTGCGAAAGAAATTCCTGACATCCTGTTCGTCTTGAACAAGGCAGATCGTGTCACCAAACTAGACCGGGATGCGGCCGTTTCCTTTGCCAGGCAAGTGCTTGAGAGTCGGCTCCAGCGTCCTGTCCGTTCGATTTTCGAAATCAGTGCCCTCGAACAACTCGACAACGGTGGTTCTCAAAGAGACTGGCCTCAATTGGTCGATGCCCTGGAGCAGTTGACGCGGCAATCAAGCCGGCAACTTGTCCGCGATGCTGAGGATCGTTCGGTGCGACGTTTATCTACTCAACTCCTTATCGTAGTGAAGGAGGAGCGAGACGCGTTGACTCGACCCTTTGATGAGTCTGAGAGACGGATCAGCCAACTACGCGAGATAGTGTCGCAAGCGGAGCAGTCCCTAAGTGATCTCGGATACCTGTTCTCAGGAGAGCAGCAGCGCCTGTCAAAGACGTTTGGTGATCATCGGGATCTCTTCCTCAAGTCCGTGCGAGAAGTGGCGCACCACGAACTTGGCTCGATCCTACAATCACTGCCGCGAACCAACGGGCCCCGGTATCGGCGATCTGCAATGGGAGTGGCTCAAGATGTTGCTCGGAATCACACGATGCCGTGGTTGGAAACCGAGAAAACAAAGGGTGAGGAAGCGTACCGCAAGATAGCGAACAGATTCACGGATTTGACAACTGATTTCTTGTCAAAGACGCGTCGCATCCGAACCTCCGAGCTGGAGTATCTGCCAAAAGAGTTGAATGCTGAACAGGATTTCCGAACGCGCTCTGAGTTTCAGTTCTACGAGTACATTGTTTTGGCTGTCCCAGCTTCCCCGGTGCGTTACGTAGCTGACCTTATGCTCGGTGCGGTTCGGGCGCACTCGGTGATTGATGCCGCGGCCCATGCTTTTCTCGATCTGCTCTTGGAGACCAACAGCGAACGCGTGCGAAACGATCTTGAGAAGCGTGTCACGGAGAGCCGCCGTTGTCTCGAAGCCGAAATACGCGCCATGCTGCGTGAACTGAGCGCAGTCGCAGAGCGGGCGCTGGCTCGTGCCCGCACCGCCCACGCAGCGGGCGCCCCATCGGTTGAATCTTCATTGAAAAGACTGTCGGGCATAGAGGCTGAACTCGTTCGCCTAAGCGGCGCCGACGCTTCTCATCTGGAGCATTCATGAGTCCGGCCGCCATCTACGGGAGAGAGGCGGAGCTTGAGCAACTCCGGCAGTTGGTGTCTCGGCGTCGTTCCTTCCTGTTGCACGGTCCCGCTGGCGTTGGCAAAACACTGCTCCTGAAGCGTCTGGCAGGCGAGGTATCCGAGATGGTGTATTGCGACGAATCTTCCAGCAGTCAAGCTGTTTTTCGGAAGCTTGCGGCTGGGCTGTTAGCGAGGAAGAATCGCCATGTCCTCCAAGCCTGCGGGACTGGCGGACTGAATGCCATCAAGGACAAGTCGGCCGTCTCCATCCGGGGGATCGTCGCCGACGCCTTGCGGGAAGCCAGCCATTGGATTGTGCTCGACCACTTGCAATCTTCGTCGCAGTCGTTTGCTGCCTCACTGAAGGATGTGTGCAATTGGACGGCAACCCCGCTCATTGCGGTTGCCCGCTCCGCGCACATGGAAGATGTCGGGTTCTTGCTGCCGATGTTCTCCGATCGCTCCGAGAAGTATGCCCTGCGGAATTTCGATTCGGATACCGCACGAGAGTTTGCGGTGCAAACCGCACAGGAGCTGCACCTGAACGCCGCCAACCGCGACGAAGCGATTCAGAAGATCGTCCACTACAGCAAGGGGAGTCCGGGCGCGATTGTCGCTATGCTCCAAATGGCAGCCAGTCCAAGGTACGTTACCCAGCAGCATGTCAAGCTTTCGCCGCTGTACATAGACTTCAGGCTGCGGTGGGGTGCCACCCATGGATGATGGACTCAGTGACAACCATCGTAGAGTCATCGCGAGCGGCATGCTGATCGTCGATGCCGCGGCGGTTCGTATGCTCGATCTCCTGGAAGACCGGAATTCGCCAGCGGCCATGAAGACCATCGAGGGCTCCGTTACTGAGAGCGAAAGAGAGCAGATCAGGGCGGGTCTGCATCAACTTCAGGCGCTCATCGCTTCTTTTGTGCGGAAGAATGATCTTCAGCCCTCAAAGAAAGACCTCCGTCGCATCCTGGCATCGGACGTGTCCCAGATATGGGTGGCTTTGGAGGACAGCCGGCCTGCCCGAATCCGGGGATACGGCGCCCTGCCGGCTTCCAGCGCCGAATCACTGGAAGCAGACTTACAGGACCTGTTGCTGGTTGTCAAAAGACTCAGGGCGCTGCTGAACTCCTAATCCCGGCTGGCTCGCATTGCCCCACTCATTCGCGTTCGCCTTTTGCGAATGAGTGGAATCAGTGAATGAGTGAATGACTGGGAAGTTGCCTACTTCATCCCCAGTGCCCGCAGCACGCCCTCATCCGGCACCGTCTTTCCGTCTTTCTTCGTGACCACGCCGAACGATCCCGAGTAGTCCCACATTGCCCAGCCAATCCCGTTGTGTTCGAGCGCGGACCGCACATCGTGCAGCCACGCCGCCCGGTCCTCGGGATCGGCATACTCCCGATACACGCCAAACTCGTTGCACACCAGCGGAACTCCGCGCCGCCGCGCCCACTCCCCCGCCTGCTTCATTTCGGACTCAATGCGGGCGGCGTCCCAGTGATCGCGCCCATAGCGAATGACCTGCAGCCGGTCGACGTCATCCGGCACCAGCGCCGCCACGCGCGCCGCCGACTCCGGACTCGACGGATACTTCAAACCGCGCACCCAATGCCAGTAATACGCGCTCCAAGTCGCGCCCTGATGGGTGAAGATGTGCGGCTCATAGAAATGGAAGTTGTAAATGACATTCGGATCGTGCAGCGGTTCCTGAAAGACCAGGTCGTCGTCATCCGACCAGCGCGCGCCCGCCGCGATGATCGTGTGCGCAGGTGCGCCCGCCCGGATGGCCGCCGCTAACTTCATTTGCACACCCAGCCACCGATAGCGGTCGGTGAACTCCGGCTCATTCAGAATTTCCAGAAACACCCGCTCCGCATCCCACGTCGAGTAATGCGCGGCCAGCGCCCGCCAGAAATCGGCGAATCGCTCGACGAACTCGTCGTCTTTTGCCAGCCGTGTCTTGAAGTCGCTCTCCGGGTGCAGGTCGATCACCACCGCCAGCCCGTGATCGAGGATCATCTTAACCGCCGCATCCAGGCTGCTAAGATAATCCGCCGGAATCCTATTGGGCTCGTGCTCGTTAAACATCGGCTGCGGATTCACGCTCAACCGCACATGATCGAAGCCCATCGACTTAATCAGCGCGATGTCTTCAGCGGTCGTCCAGGCTTGAAAATGTTCCGGCGTGTAGCCGCGCTTGTCATACACCTGCGCGAACCACTCAC
Source organism: Terriglobales bacterium (assembly GCA_035272625.1). Classification (GTDB taxonomy): domain Bacteria; phylum Acidobacteriota; class Terriglobia; order Terriglobales; family Acidobacteriaceae; genus Acidiflorens. Next base: position 58,820 of record DATEQN010000045.1, read on the forward strand.
TGGCGTTGATTCCCCGCTTCAACTTTTCAGCCCGCGCAGAAGCTAGCGAGGCTTTGGTGCTCGCGGCGCTACCAGTCTGTGCCGCCGCGCAGCCTGCCAGCAGACTTGACAACAACATGAAAGCGACTCGGAGCTTCACTCTCTTCATTCGATACACCGCCGGCAATCCCTTCTGCATTGATACACTGATAGCCAAGCCCAAAGACTAGCCCATGATTCCCTGCCAGCGCCATCTCTTCGACATCCCCGACGACGTCGCCTACCTGAACTGCGCTTACATGTCACCGCTGATGAAGCCGGCACTGGAGGCCGGAACAGCGGGTCTTGCCCGCAAAGCGCACCCGTGGGAACTTACTTCCGACAAATTCTTCACCGGCGCAGACGAGTTTCGCACCACCGCCGCGCAGCTGATCGGGTGTTCTGCCGAATGCATCGCGATTGTTCCTTCCGCCAGCTATGGCATTGCTACCGCCGCGCGAAATTTGCCGGTCAAAAAAGGCCAGAGCATTCTTGTGCTCGCCGAGCAGTTTCCGTCCAACTACTATTCGTGGCAACGTCTGGCTGATGAAACTGGCGCTTCGCTGAAAGTCGTCGCCTGGCCCGAAAACAACGATTGGACCGCTGCTGTTCTGAATTCCCTGATCGCCGATGTGGCCGTCGCGGCGCTCCCGCACGTGCAGTGGACGAGCGGCGGAAGACTCGACCTGGTCCGCATCGGCGAGGCTTGCCGCAAGCTCGGCGCCGCGCTCGTTCTCGATCTCACCCAGTCGCTCGGCGCTTTGCCCTTCAGCGTGCGCGACGTGCAGCCGGATTTCGCCGTTGCCGCCAGCTACAAATGGCTGCTCGGGCCCTATTCCTCCGGGCTTCTCTACGTCGCTCCAAAATGGCACGGCGGAATTCCTCTGGAAGAGAATTGGATTCAGCGCGCCAACGCCCGCGATTTTGCGAACGTCCTGTATACAAACAACTACGACGAGGGCGCGCGGCGTTTCGACATGGGTGAGCGCTCCAACTTCGCACTGCTGCCTGCCGCTGTGCGCGCGATGAAGCAATTGCTGGAGTGGGAAGTCGCGCAGATTTCCGACACTGCCGGCGCCCTCAATCGTCAACTGGCGAGCGCCGCCGCGGACATGGGTTTTTCAGCGCCCGCCGAACCGCTGCGCGCGCCTCACTACCTGGCTCTGCGAAGGAAAACGGCAATTCCGAAGGAACTTCCAGAGGTGCTCGCCCGAGAGAAAGTATTCGTCAGCGTCCGCGGCAGTTCGATTCGAGTGACGCCCAACGTCTATAACACGGCCGAGGACGGCGAGCAGCTTATCGCCTGCCTGCGCCGCATCGCTTGAACACGTCCGCAAAGTATATGTCTGTTTGGTGGCGGGACTTTACCCCGCCCCGGACGGGGCAGAGCCCCGTTCACCACAAGACCTACTGCTTGAGCGCGGCCGCTCGCCGCTGCGCCAGCGATGCCGCTTCGGTGGACGGATTTTCCTTCTCCACTTGGTCGTAGATCCTCTTGGCCTCGTCCGGCTTCTGCTGCGACTCGTAGAACTCGGCGAGCTCAACCTGCGCCGTCACTTTGCTGACGACGAGCGTGGGCTTATCGATCAACTGCTTATAAAGGTCGACGGCTTGCGTGTTCTTATTCTCCGCACGATAAACGGAAGCCAGCGCGAACTTGCCCAAGGCCGCGAGGTCCGCGTTCGAAGACCCGGCCGCCTCCTGCAGGCTGCGCTCCGCCGCTGTGTTGTCGCGAAGCTGGGCCGCGGTCAATCCCGCGAAATAGCGGGCCATATCGGCGGTGTGAGTGTGCGGATATTTATCGACGATGGCCTGGAACTGTTTGCGCGCCGCGGTGGCGCGTTCCTGAGGCGATGCGAAGCTATCGAACCCCGGCTGCGCGGGCACGCCTGCCGGACGCACCGGCGTTTCAAAGGTACGGACCGCTGTCGAAAGTTCGGCGCTCGCTTTTTCGTCCTGCGTGTTGACGTAATACCAGCCGCCGAACCCGATCGCGGCAATGACGACGACCGCAATCACCCCGGCGATGAGTTTCGACTGGTGTTCCACCGTCCAGTGGGCGGCGTTCTCAGCCGCATCCAATGTACTTTGTCTGAAACGATCTTGTTTCAGTTGATGCCGGGTTTCTGCGCGCACAGGCTTCCTTCTTGGCTTGAATGTAGGCTGGCAATTCTTCAGTCTAACAGGCGGATTTCGGCAGCGTCAAAGCGGAGGCTTCGCCGACCACTGCGCCTCGTCAGCAATTCTCAATTAGCGAAATCGCCCGTCAACATGTGTCGAGCACTTCGCAGTCAATCTGGGATAGGAAATACAAAAAGGCCCCGATAGGCCTTGCCGTTAATGTAAAGGTCTTCCCCCTTAAGAGTGTTGGGGTCAAAGTAGATGGCACAGAACGGTTCGATGTCTCGAGCTTCGATGAAGTCCCCCTTAAACGGCCAAGACTCCCAAAAACGCCTGCGCGGAATCGTCCGCCCGTAGATCAGGATGCCACTTTGCCACGGAATAGCTTCGTACAGGTCGAAGACATCGACCCTGCCCAAATCCACCTTCTTGCCATCCCAGTAAAGATCATGGTGCTGTGTCGTGAGCCGCGCGAGGAGGGAAGGCGACCGAATCCAGTCTGCGGATGCTTTCTCGTCAGCCTGAGTGATGACAACCACGTGTCCGTCCCACGCTATTTGCGCACCCTTCCTTCGTCCGTCTGTGCTCGTTAGACAGACTTCCTCGATGGAAAGGTGACCATCCCGAACCATGACCGCGTCGCAGTGTGAAGAGTCACCCATCAACACGCGAGGCTGCATGCCCTTTGGAGAGTCCAGTGCCAAAGCAAAAACAAGTGTTGCCAACAGCATGTTCATAGGGATGGGTACTCGCCAAGGATATACGAGCGACCTGGTTGCTGGCATGGCGTCGCCACAGAGCACTTCACTTCGGGTCCGTCCGGTAACTCCAGAACCCAGCCATCCTCTCCTGCAGAACGTGGAAGGGAGCCTCGCGCACTTCGGGAGCTAAACCCGTCACCGCATCTTCGCGCACCGCATCTTCAATCAGATGATGCAAAGGCGCAAGCTCGCAAACCGGATCGGTTGCGCTGGCATCGCCTGATAGCAGAAAAGCCTGGCAACGGCATCCGCCGAAATCTTCTTTGCGGCGGTCGCACGAGCGGCAGGGCTCAGGCATCCAGTCTTCGCCGCGAAATTTCTGAAATGCTTCGGAGCTCTGCCAGATCCAGTCGAGCGTGTGCTCGCGCACATTGTCAAAGCGCATGCCCGGAATCACTCCCGCCGCATGACAAGGCAGCGCGCGCCCGGCGGGATCGATCAGCATCAACTGGCGTCCCCATCCGCCCATGCAGGCTTTGGGAAAACGGGCATGGTAATCGGGAACGACCATGTCGATGCGGATCTTGCCGCGCAGCCGCTCCTCGGCCGAAGCCACCACGGCTACCGCCCGGTCCAGTTGCGCGCGTGTGGGTAGCAATGCCGACCGGTTCTGGAGCGCCCACCCGTAGTACTGCGCATGCGCAATTTCCATGCGATCGGGATGCAGCGCTTCGAGCGCGGCCACCATTTCCTCAAGATGCTCGATGTTCTGCCGGTGAACCACCAGGTTTACGGTGAACGCGATGCGCCCTTCGCCAGTCTGATGCTCGCGGATCCACGCGGCCAATTCGATCTTATGCGCGTGCGCACGGGCGCCAGCTATCCAGTTGGCATGACCTTCGCTCGAATCCTGAAAGCTGAGTTGGATGTGGTCGAGGCCCGCGTCGACAAGCTGGGCCAGTCGATCGCGCGAAAGCCCAATTCCGGAAGTGATCAGGTTCGTGTACAGACGCGAACGGCGCGCGCCCTCGATCATTTCGACCAGATCCGGACGCGCCAGCGGCTCGCCTCCGGTGAGGTGAAGATGCAGAACGCCGAGCGCGGCGGCCTCGCCGAAAACGCGCAGCCAGTCGGCAGTCGCAAGCTCTTCTCTCCGCGAAGTCAGCTCCAGCGGATTTGAGCAGTACACGCAGTGCAGCGGGCAGCGGTGCGTGATCTCGGCAATCAGGGCCAGCGGATTCGGCATTAGAAATCAACTCACCAGGCCTTGTCATCCTGAGCGAAGCGAAGGACCTGCTGTTCGCCGCAAGATGCAGGTCCCTCGCTCCGCTCGGGATGACAATTCATAAAGGGTTGGCACTTGCACCGTTCTAGTAATCAATAATGCGCTTGGCGTGCAGTTGCTCCAGAAATGTCAGGACATCGGCGCGAACCTTGCCCTTCGGCGCCAGCATGAACTGCGTTTCCAGCTTCTGCACAATTTCAGCCAGCGAAAAATGGCCATCGCAGAGTTCGAGAATGATGCGGCCCGTACCTTCCACGCGGATCGCGCCCTCTGGAAACAGCACGACCGGCGCGTCAGCGGTCCCACCCCAGCGGCATCCCGCGGCAAACTTTGGAACGCTCGCGTCGGTAAGCTCAGCCACGCTTCTCCTCGATGCGAAAAGCGCCCGGCGGCGGCCAGCCCGGCTCGACATAAGCGAAATAGAGCGCGTCGAGCTGCGCCCACAGAATGTCGCACTTGTCGCGCAACGATTGAATGGCGCGCTCCTGCTCCGCGCGCGTCGCGGCGTGTTCGAACACGTAGCGGATCGCGAAGGCGGCATCTTCCGGAGCCTCCGTCAGCCGCGCCTCAAAATAGTCGAGCGCGGAAGCGAGCGACGGATAATGCTGACGCATCCTCTCCATGCGCAACGCAATCAAGTCGCGCGAGAAAAGTTCGGTGAGTGACGAGGCGACGCACTCGAGAAACGGCCGCGTCCGCACCAGGTGGAGATACTCATTTCCGATGAAGCGCGTGGCGGGCAGAACTTCACGTGCACTCACCACGCGCTCTCTATCCAGCCCGGTCGCTTCCGCCAGTTTCACCCAGCGCAGGATTCCGCCTTGCAACTGGTCATCTCCGTCCTGGCCGTCGTGATCGACAATGCGTTTCCGCCAGACGCGGCGGAATGACGGATCAGTGGCGCGCGAAAGAATGATCGCGTCTTTGATCGGAATAATCGACTGGTAGTAGTAGCGGTTCAGCGCCCAAGCCTGCAATTGTCCGCGACTCAGTTTGCCTTCGTGCATCATTAAGTGAAAGGGATGTTTGTGGTGATAACGCTCTTCGCCCACCTGGCGCAGCGCGGCGCGCAATTCCTCAAACGTAAGCTTCGGAGCATTTGCAACGCTCCCCGGTTTTTTTTTGTCAACTACAGTTCCAGTTGCCAATTGTCCTCCGCCACTTCCCAGCCGGCTTGGCGCACGGCCCGATGTTCAGGACTTGCTTCGTTCAGGATCGGATTCGTGTTGTTGAGATGAACGAACATCTTGCGTCCAACTTTAATGCGTTTCAGCAGGCGGAGACTTTCTTCCACCGGTATGTGTCCCATCTGGTGCGCGCTTTCGCCGCTCCCCTGAACATGCTGCAGTTCGTCATCGCTCCAGAAGGTGCCGTCGAACAGAAGCAGGTCCGCGTGCCCGATCTTTTCAAGCAGCACATCGCTGAGGCTGCCGACGGCGGGAACGTAAGCGACTCTCTTTCCCCAAGCTGATTCAGATTTAGAGTCAGATTTAGAGTAAAAGAATAACGCAGCCGTCGCTTCCTGGCGGGCGAGCTTCCCGAGCTCAGTCGTAACATATTTAGGATAGCGGCCGGAAAGGTAGTGGACCTCACAGCGCAATCCCGAGTCTTTCCCATCGGGGGTCAATAACGGAAACGGTGCATCCGCAGTCATGGGCGTCCAAACCACCTGCGGCTCGACGCGGTTCAGCATGCCGAACATGCTGTTCTCTTCCCGCAGAATCCGTAAGATCGATGGGGCGGCGTACACGCGCAAAGGCTGAAGTTCGCGGAGCAGAAGTAATCCCACAACGTGGTCGAGGTCACAGCTTCCCAATACCACGCCAGCAATAGGCGAATCGCGCGGAGTGTCGCGCAATGCCCGAGGATGAAGATCGGGGCAGCTTTCGATTTGAAAGGCCAAGTCCGGAGAGGCTCCAACGAGAAACCACGTGGAGCCATCCGCGCTCAGCGCGAGCTGGGCTTGGGTACGCGCCTTGCCGGGAAATTTTTTCTCGTGCACATTGTCGCGCGCGTTCGTGCGCACAGCAACGCAGTTGCCGCAGCCGCAATTCCACTGCGGGAACCTACCCCCGGCCGCAGAACCGAGGATCCGAATGCGCATCTTGCTGATTTAGAGTTTTGCGCTCACGTAGGAGTTGATTTCGCAGCAGAGAACGACTTCTTCGAAAACAGGACTGGTCCACGCCATAACTTACACCCCTTAGAGTTAGAGATTTTTCGTTCGCCGCGCCCCTAAAGCGCAGCGTGAGGATTGGAGGAATCATACCATTGCTGAGGGTGTATTGATCCGGGAAAATTGGGGATCGGTATGGCCCGAAGGGGCCATTTCCGCTCCTCTTTCAGACAGAAGTACCCCTTCGCTTCCAATCTTTTGGAATCATAGGTTTACGCGAAGGACCGCGGACGGAAGTGTCCGCACCACACGAAGAACTATTGCGCGGCTTCCAGCAGGCCCTTCTCGGCTTTTTCCTGGCATTCGATGCAATGCCGGGTCCAGGGCACGGCTTCGAGGCGCTTGGCGTTGATCTCTTTGCCGCAGGAGACGCATTCCCCAAAGCTGCCTTCGCGGATGCGAGCAAGAGCGCCATCGACCATATTGAGCAACTGGCGGTCGTTGTTGCTCTGGCTGAAGAGGAATTCCTTGTTGTAGGAACTCGCGGCGCGGTCGGCGACGTCTTGCGTGGCTTCATCGTCGACGGTACGCCCGTCTTGCTGATTGCGGACAACCATGTGTCGCAGTTCCTGGCGCCGAGTTTCCAATCTTTTTCTGAACGTCTCTAGTTTCTTCTTATCCATGATTGCTGCCTGCGATTGCTGCCCTGCAATTGCCGCCTGCCGTGAAGCAGAATTCCCGCCCCACAACGACCCGTCCTGCACGAAGTCGAACAATTATCGTAAGCGCGGGAGAGTCGGGCGTCAACTGCAGGAGGCAGTGGTGTGGCATCTCTTCGAACTGAAAACAATTCTCAGTGTATGGCACCCTACTTTGCCGTTTCTAACATCTGGACGGCGAGTGCATGAGCGGGAGAAACAAAAAAAGCGGCCCCTTTCGGGGCCACCCTTTTCAAAGAGGCTAAGTGGCGGGTATCAGAGGTAAGTCAATTTGACGCCGTCCGGGGAGTGGAACGGACAGAGGTGAGTTGTCGCAAACATCGAGAGTGAAGTTGTTCCAACGGTGCGGCCTCTTCAGTGCCATGGAACTGAGCATTTGCCGAACCAAAATGGGAAACGCGGACAAGAGCCGTGACCCATTTTGGGAACCTATTCAAAATCAATGCCTTAGGGTGAATCCCTTAGAAGCAGGCTGGTTCGCGGACTTTCGGACGATTCGCGGCCGGGTGCATAAAGCTGCACATTGGCAGCAGTTCAAGGCAGAAGTTCAAAGCAAAGATTCCAGCCGGCACTTCCACTTCCCCCCAGAAAAAGCAAAGCCCCCTCGGAAGGAGGCTTCGGACACATCCGGCACAGGCTTCTAGCTGTCTCCGGCGACGGTGCGCACCTTGCCGGGCAGAAAATGATAGGGCGGCCACGGACCGGTCACCACCATCTGACAATTCTTGAGCTGTTTGGCAGCCGTGCTGTAACGGTTTTGATATTTTTCGATCGACTTGGTGTCGATGAGGTGAGCGATATCGAGCAACATTCCGTCGGCGTCAACCTTTTTGCAGCTGACTTCCTCTTCGAGAGGGTTGAAGAGCTTGTGCACCTGCACCGAGAGGGCGCGCGCTTTGGTCTGCCGTTCGCGCTCGCGAGACGCCTTCTCGCGGAGCTTGATAAGGTACTCGCGGCCGACCGTATCGGGCAGGACAATCTCCTCCATGGCGCGAAGAGAACCATCCCGGACCGTCAGCTTGATGCGCATCTCCGACTTGCCGCGAAGCCGCTCCACGCTCTCACAGAAAGTACGTCGGTTGGATCGAACCGCTTGGCGGATGGCATCTTCGGTGTCGAAGATGGTCCCGAAGCGGAAGGGCAAAACGGTGGCGGTTCGAAAGCTCTGGCTTACCACGCGGGCATGTTCAAGAACGGACTTTTCGTCGAGTTTGGAGGTTGCGCGGTCGAATTCGCTGACAATCACCGCGAATTCTCCACTCGGGTAGCTCATGACGGGAGCGGAGTTCACACCCTGAATTCCATCGAGAACGAAGGGACGACGGGAGCGAACACCATTAGCAAGGGTCTGGTGTTCCGTGAGGCAGTACGCGTACCACGACATGCATTCTCTCCGAATTGCACCGGGGCTTGGGCACCCCTTTAGATTTACTCTTAGAGCTAGGGCTGCGCTTCTACCTGGAAGTTTTAGTTTTTTTGGAACAAGATGGACGCGAAAGCTGGGTCCAACAGCTATAGTACCGCCGGCACGTCTTATTTGCAACCTTTCTTGAGACAAATGCATCGCAAATCGTCTCAAATTGCTACAGAAGCGTTTTTGGCGCGCTAGCACGGCGTGTCAGCGAGGGTGTGGAGTCGAGCGACCGACGCGCGAGTTGTGGAAAAACGACACCGGCAATGCGTTTCCGGGGCAGCAAGGAGCGAAGGGCAGCCCGTTTTGTGAACAGTCCCCAATTCCTGATCTTAGGCGCAGCAAAAATGGGGTCAAGACGATGGGGGGTGGAAACACCACGGGACGGAATATGACCCCCCTTTCGAATTCTCAATGAGGGTAATCGCTGGTTTCAACAGTTCAGACGCCTTCCAAGCTCCGAGGTAACTTTCGGGTTCGGCATTGGCGTACTACCCTTGGACCATGGATTGTGTCAATAGAGGCATCTTGACCTTGGTGGGATTCTTCCCGTTGCTCGTGCTGGCTGCTCCGGCTGAGGCGCGCCTGAACCTGCTCCAGAGCAAGCAGGTCATGACACTGCCTGCAACTCTGGTTGGCAGTATTCGAGCCAGCCTCGAACCATCTTCGACCGGGCCAGTGGCATTCGCCGCACCGATCCAGGCTGACCTTGTGCGCGCTCTGCCGCAGGATTTCCGCGCTGCGTGCCCCTCATTGATGGAAAGCTGGGGTGACATCGCCAAGGGAACGGGCGAGTGGCGCGTGCGCGTCCTGGTTCGCCAAGACGATCAATTGTGGCTGGCCTTTCGATGTGCATCGCGCGCACTCGGCTATGAGAAGGACTATGATGAGCGTCCGGCCCTCCTGCGCCTTGCAACCGGCAAGCTGGAGTTCTTGCCACTCGGGCCGGACGCCGAGAACGACTCCACGCTCTATCACATCGAGTTCTCCGAGCTCCTGCCACTCGAAGGTGCGCAGGGAGTGGCGCTCAAAGTCACTGAGCCCGCCGGAAACGCCTGTTGCGATGGGCCTGAATCGCGCTCCGGTGAAACGTGGCGGGTCTTCGCGGATTCACCGCACGGCGTTGCGGAACTGCTTTCGGTCACGACGGCGCGGGACGACTCGAGCCACTGCGACGACCCCGAAGTCGATTCCGAGACAACCTACCGCGCCCAAATCGCCCTGGATCGCGACGCGCAGAACCGGGCCAGGGAAGTCGCGGTTACCTTCCGCAAAGAGGTCAAGGACATCACCTACGAAGGCGAGAAGGCTAACCCTCACACCGTGAGCCAGCGCTCCGGCACGCTGCGCTACCGCTGGATTCCCGCCTCTCTCCACTTTGAAGAAATCAAGTAGCGACGAGGTACGGGCCGTGGTACCGACATGCTTTGAAGCAATGACCAACAAACGGAAAAAGCACGGGAACAATGGGAACACGAGGTTCGAGCACGTCAGCAAAACATTACCCCCGCTGACTATCCCCAAGGGCTGCATTAGGTCCGAGGCGATCATCTACCAAAGATTATTTCGCAGGGTAGATTCTGGTTCGGAATCGTGTTGACAGCCGTGAGCGTATCCGATAAACGTTGACCGACTCCGTTGTTGAAACATCCCCCCATTACTTACCAGTAAACATCAAACGCAGAAAAATACATCTTCCCAGGCAACCACCAAGAAATTTATTTTCGGGCGAACAAACGGACAACCATCCAAGCCAATGTACGTACAATACGGCTACTACAAAGTGTTCCACGTGAAACACTGTACGTACAATATGGCGGCGTCCGCGTAGCCCTTCAAGCCTTCGGCTGCTTCAGCGCGGCGGCGCGCTCTTGCAGAGCAATCGTGACCGCGCGCAGCATATCGTTGGCGGGGGCGGGCTTGCCGGTCCAGATTTCAAATTGCCGCGCTGCCTGCTGCACAAACATTTCGACTCCGGGAATGACGGCGATTCCCTTGGCGCGCGCGACTTGCAGCAAGTGCGTCTCGACCGGGTCGTACACCATGTCGAAGACGACGCGGGCTTGAATCTCCGGATCTTTGAGCGGGCAGTCGCGCGTGTTCCCCATCCCAACCGGAGTAGCGTTGATGATGACGTCGAAGGCAATCTTGCGGAGATCCGCTCGTTTGATAGTCCGTGCTTTCGCCTGGCGCGCTAGCTTCTGCGCCTTGACGGACGTGCGATTCAGTATCCAGACTTCAGCGCCACGCTCCTTGAGACCGAACACCGCGGCCCGCGCCGCACCGCCGGCGCCGAGCACGAGAACTTTCGCGTTCTCGATGGTGAGGCGTTGCTCGAGCGGACGAATGACGCCCGCGATATCGGTATTGAAACCGTAAAGCTTGCCTTCCTGTCCGCGGACGACGGTGTTGCAGGCTCCGATTTTCGCCGTGTGCGCATCGGTGTTATCGAGATGGGGAAGGATCGCCTGCTTGTAGGGCATGGTGATGCTGAGGCCGTGCAGCGGAATCTCGCGCACACAGTGGATCAGATCCTTGAGCGATTTGGCGTGGAGAGGAAGATAAACGGCGTTCACGTTCTCCCGGCGCAAGGCCGTGTTCATGATGACCGGCGAGAGCGAACGCTCGATGGGATCGCCGGCGACTCCATAGATGCGCGTGGCGGCGTCAACTTGCTCGATGCGGTAAATACTGCGCAGATCCCGCGCGCTGATCTGACCGGGCGCGGTCTTGAGATCGGCACTGACTGCGCCAAAAGTAAAGACGCTGCCCGCGCGCACGCTGAGCACGCGGCTGATGATGCCTTGTTCCCCCATGCACAATCCGATCAGCGCATGCTTGCCACTCTGCGCCTGCAGAAACTTCATCATGGCCACATTGTCGGAGAGCGTGGTGGCGGTGCTGACGACCTTGTAGAAGTCGGCCGGGATTTTGAGCATTTTCTCCAGCGTCTGATCGAGGTTGTGGGTGGCACGGAAATCGTGGAATGAGAGGATGAGTCCGGCGCGGCCGCGCAGGCGCGCAATCGCTTCGGGCTTCGACTTCAGCGCACTCTGAAGTTCCAGGTCGACAAGCTGGCAGCCCGAAGCGCGGGCTTTGGTGAGCACTTCCAACTGGGAAGCGAGCGATCCCTTGAACTTGCCGCCATTGTCAGAGCGGCGGCAGGTGGCGATGGCGGTGACGTACTGGTGGGTTTCGAGAAAACGATGGATCTTGGAAAGCGCGGCCAGAGGCTGCTTCAGGTAGTCCAAACGGAACTCGATAAACGGGTTATCCCGAGCCATAGATTCGGCGATCGCTAGCATGTCTTCGATAGTGTCGCCGATAGTGTCGCCACCCAGCGCTAGGCAGACCTTGGGCAGGCGCATAGGCAGAAAGCGGGGCGCGCTAGTGGAGGAGAAAGCCAAGGCCATTTGTTTTCAGCTTATTCTCTAACGACGGCGCGATATTACAGGGGCGTAAGCGCAGATGCAACTCAAGGATTGCCGAACGACTCGGGAGACACTTTTGGGGCAAAAGGGCTAAACACCCTCGTAACCTTGACCCTTCCCCACGCGCTTGTTACTTTTCGGCTGTAACCCTTGTCTTCCGAGAGAGATAGCGGGGAAGCCCCGGAGCGGTTGGGAGTCGGAGGTAAGATGAACAAAACAGGATTGTTATTGCTACTAATGGTGTCGGCGACTTTGGCGGCATCGCAGCAGTCGACGACGGCGGTCACGCCGGATGCCTCGGGTATCGTCGCCACGTCGGCTAACGTGCCCTTCGTGCGTTTCCAGACGCCGACGGCGGCAGACATTTACTGCGCAGGATTTCTTACCAAAGAGCGGGTTCCCGACGCGAACTACGTGAACGGGGGCCTGCAGACGCCTCACGATACCAAGTTCGCGATCGGCGAACTGGTCTACCTGGCGGGGAGCGGCTACCAGGCAGGACAACTGTATTCGATCGTCCGCGAAATAAGGGACGTCAACGAGTACGAAGTCTATCCGGGGCAGAGAAAAGTAATGGCTGCCGCAGGCCAGCCCTATGCGGAAATTGGGAGGGTGCGGGTAGTCGATACGCGCAGTCACAGCGCCATCGCCCAGGTCGAATTCAGTTGTGATCCCGTCAACCCGGGAGACATCGCCGTGCCTTTCGTAGAAAAACCGCCGGTTACGTTCCACGTCCCGGGGCACTTCGACCGGTTCGCGCCGGCGAATGGGAAGCTGAGTGGACGGATCGTGCTCGGTAAAGACTTTGACGGCTTCCTCGGCACGGGCATGAAGCTTTATATGAACATGGGTTCGAACCAGGGGGTAAAGGTGGGGGACTATTTTCGCGTAGTACGGTCCTACACCGCCACTTTGCACGATCCGGTGGACACGCTCTCCTTCAAAGCGAGCACTTCAGAAGACACGCAGATGCGCTCGCCTACCTTTGAGGCCAATCGTTTCACGAAGACCAAAGGAGCGAACATTCATGTGGGCGATCTGCCGCGGCGCGCCGTGGGAGAAGTGGTCGTTTTGAGCGTAACCCCAACTGCGTCGTCAGCGATGGTGGTCTTCGCGCTGGAAGACGTGTACGCCGGCGACACCGTGGAACTGGACGACCAACAGTAAGAGAGCGAAACAATTTGATCGAAAAGGGGGAGAGCGAATCTCCCCTTTTTCTTTTGCATGGAGTGAACGTGTAGGGACAGCCGCCCTCGGCAGTACGGCGGGGCGAAGCCCCGCTTACTATTGAATTTCAAGTAAGAACGCCTAAACCACGCGAGCTGTGTTCGCGCGGACAGCCGAGGGCGGCTGTCCCTACGCGTTCGTTTCGATCAGCGGAAGAAAAGGATTCTTGGATTCCCAGGAATCATCGCGCCAGCGATGACAAGCACGACAATCACAACTACAAGTTCCATCTTGCCCTCACAATGTCCCGTTCAGAATCAGGCGGCCAGCGCTCAGCTTACGTCCTTTTGCAGAGAAAGCAAGGGTACGAAAGTGGGGAGGCGCACAATGAGCGGAATACGGCAACGGATCATCAGGGCGCTTCGATGTCGGCGTCGGAAAAGACCTCGGCGGTGAAGGCCTCGATGGTTGCGGCCTGGCGCCAGGCATCCAGCGGTAGACCAGCCTTGCGGCAGGTCTGCTCCAGAAAAGTTTCCCGGTTCCAACCATGTTCGACGGGAACCTGGGGCAACAGCAGGCCGCGGCGAGCGCCCTGCGAGATGATCAGGCCGTGACGCCCGACTTCGACTGCCTCGGGACGAATCGGGAACAAAAGGGAAAGCACGCTCAGAGAAACCTCAAGCTCAAGAGCCTCCTCCGTTGTCACCGGCAAGAAACGGGAATCTTCGAAAGCGGCGGCACGGGCCGTTTCGGCCACGGCGCGATACAGAGGTGCGATGGGCACGGCATAGCCGACGCATCCCCGAAGTTCGCGATGAAGTTCACGATGAAGTTCGCGGTGAAGTTCGCGGCGGAGACCGCCGGTGTCGTTGTCTGGCGGATCGGATGGCAAATAAAGAGTGGTGAAGACGCCCCGCGGCTCCAACAGCCGGGGCAGGAGAGGCGGCGCTTCCACAAAAGGCCGACGCTCGACCACGGAAAGAATAGCCTCGTGGGCGATGCCGAGCAGAGTGCGGCGTTCCTCTGTAGAAAATTCCGCGCATCCCAGGGCGGGGCGAGCCATTTCCAGCGCGGCCGGATTTTCAGACGGCGTTTCAGACAGCTTGGACATCGCGTTTTCTCCGCCGGGCGAGAACGAAGGAGCGGCGGCGCCGCTTCTCCGACTTGCGGTCGATCCTCGACCAGAAGGCAACAAAATAGTCGAGCGCGGAAACCAGCGAAAGCAGAACCATGAACCAGATGGCGAGCCAGGCAATCCAGTAGACCGGGAAAATGTAAATGCCATACACCGGCCACTCGTGCCAGCGGCGGGCGAGAATCACGGCCACCACCGATATGATCTGCACCAGCATCTTAAACTTGCCCAGTTCGCTCGCTTGAATCGTGAAGCCTTCAGAAGCGGCAATGGAGCGCAACCCGCTCACCAGAAACTCGCGGCCGATGATCACCACAGCCATCCATGCCGGCACCAGAGCGGGATTGAATTGCACCAGCGTGACGAAGGCGGCGGCGATCAGCAACTTGTCGGCTAGGGGGTCGAGCAGGATGCCCATGGTGGTGATCTGGCCGCGTTTGCGCGCCAGATAACCGTCTATGCCGTCGGTGATCGAAGCCAGGATGAAAACGACCGAGGCCAGAATTTCTCTTTCCCCGGTTTGCTCGGTCGAGAAACGTGGGGTGCAGAGAATCCAGATGAGAAGCGGGATCGCGGCGATGCGAGTGAGCGTGATGTAGTTAGGAAGATTCACGCAATGACTGAGCCAGCTGAACCAAGGCCGCGCGGGCGGCCAAGGTGATTATGCTCCACATCAGCGGCCAAGGCAACGGACGGAAGGCTTTTGTCCAGGAAAGTCGGATGGGAGTGCCAAACGGGCGTCATTCTTTGGCCGAACCGATGTGCCCCTGTATCCTGCGATCAAATTTCTCACTTACTTCTGTTTCGCGATGATCTTGTCCTTGATCTTGTCGTACGTGGCTGCGGGAACAATCTTCTTATTGAGCAGGTCGGTCTTCTTCGCGTAAGGACGGCCGTCGATGATTTTCTGCGAGTAAGCTGGCCCGATGCCCGGAAGAGCCTGTAGCTGATCCTTGGTCGCCGAGTTGATGTCCAGCAGATCGGCCCTGGTAGTTGCGGCGGTGGCAGGCTTGGCGGTGGCTTGCGCCACAGCCATCCCGGTGATCAGGCTAAGCGCAAAAAGCGCGACGAATATTCTCGTCATGAATCTTCTCATAGTCAATGTTCCTTATTCCTTCTGAGATGCCTTGAAACCGGCAGCCTTCGCTTCGGCTTCGGTCATGAATTTTCCAGTCTTTGTCTTGCCGTACCAGCGGCCGCCCTTGTGATAAACGCCGCTCTCGGTGTTGACCCAGACCTTGCCGCTGGCTTTAGCGGCGGCAATCTCCGAACTGGAAGGCTTAGCCCCCGCTGACTTGGTTGCCGTGTTGCCGGACGAAGGCGGAGCGGCGGGCGCAGCAGAAGTTGCCCCGGGATTGGCCTGAGCTGTGGATTTTGCCGCGGTTGAGCTACTGTCGCTCGGCGTCGCCTGTGCCTTCGACACAGCAGGCGAAATGCCGACCGTAAACAGACAGAAAGCGACTATACACAGAGTAATTTTGCTTGGGGAGTGATTCATATCTCCTCACACCTAGGCATAAATCCCGCGCTGGCGGATGGTGTACGCCACCCGGTCGATTGCCAGCATATAGGCGGCGATCCGGTTGTTCACACCGTGAGTTTCCGAGTAGCGGACAACATCATCGAAGGCCGCAATCATAATCTCCTCCAGATGCTCGTTGACCACCGATTCCTTCCAGAAGTAGCCCTGGCGATCCTGCACCCACTCGAAGTAAGAAGTAGTAACGCCGCCGGCGTTTGCCAGAATGTCGGGAATGACGAAGACTTTTTTCTCGGAGAGGATGTCGTCGGCCGCCGCGGTCGTCGGGCCATTCGCACCTTCGGCCAGGATCTTGCATTTCACGCGGTCCGCGTTTTGGCTGGTGATCACGTTTTCGGTCGCGGCCGGAATCAGAATCTCGCAATCGACCAGCAAAAGCTCGGCCGGATCGTACTTCTCGGCGCCCGGAAAGCCGTGAATGGTGCCATTGCGCTGGCGGAATTCCCACAGCGCTTCCACGTCGATACCGTCCTTCTTGTACAGGCCGCCACCCACCTCGAGGATGCCGATGATTTTGTATCCGGCTTCCGCCATGAGGCGGGCCGCGTTCGAACCGACGTTGCCGAAACCCTGCACGATGACGCGGGTGGTGTCGCGATTCAGTCGCAGTTTCTGGATGGCCTTGTCGCAGACCATGAGCACGCCGCGTCCAGTCGCCTCACGGCGCCCGCGCGATCCGCCGATGTTCACTGGCTTGCCAGTCACGACCGCGGTGCAGGTCTGTCGCATGTGCATGGAGTAGGTATCCATGATCCAAGCCATGGTCTGCTCGTTGGTATTCACGTCGGGCGCGGGGACGTCTTTTTCCGGGCCGATGAATTCGAAGAGTTCCGCCGTGTAGCGGCGGGTCATCCGCTCCAACTCGCCCTGCGACATTTTGTGTGGATCGCAGATGATGCCACCCTTGGCGCCGCCGAACGGAATGTTCACCACCGCGCACTTCCATGTCATCCAACTCGCCAGCGCGCGCACCTCGTCAAGGTTCACGTCGGGCGCATAGCGCAGTCCGCCCTTGGCCGGGCCGCGCGCAATGGAGTGCTGCACACGGAATCCCGTGAACACCTCCAGGTGCCCATCGTCCATCGCCACCGGGATATGCACAATGATTTCGCGGCTCGGACTACGCAGAACCTTCCACAGCCCTTCATCAAGATTCAGCTTACGCGCGGCGAGGTCGAAACGGGCGGCTTGCGCCTGCCAGGGATTAGTCTCCTGCTCCAGGTCCAAAGCTGTCGTCATAAAGTCTCCCCCATGATTAGGATGATGATTGCGCTTGTGATTGCCTTCCCAAGTCAGCGGGCAAGCCTCGCAAAGTATATTGCCGGCCCGCTGGCTAGGCAAGCGCGCGTGTGATGAATAGGAAACGTAGGCACAATGATCGGCTTCCTTATAATGAAATTCTCGAGAGAGGCATGATCCGTCCTGACTACAAAGAATTCGTCCGGTTATCACGTGGCGCCACGCTGGTTCCGGTCGCGAAGTCGATCTCCGCCGACCTGCTGACGCCCGTTTCTGCCTTTCTAGCCGTGGCCGACGGAGAGCCCGATGCCTTCCTGCTGGAATCGGTCGAAGGCGGCGAAAAAATTGGACGCTATACATTTCTAGGCGTGCACCCGTTTCTAAGGCTGGAGTCGCGTGGCTCCGAAATCAAGATCGAACGGGACCGCTCCAAGAAGGTCGAGCGGCGCACGGGGAATGTTTTCGCAGTCATCAAGGAACTGCTACAGCAGCATCGTCCCGCGGCGATGGAAGGCTTACCGCCATTCACCGCTGGCGCGGTCGGTTATTGCGCTTACGACATTGTGCGGCAACTGGAAAACATCGGAGAGCACGCTTCCGATGACCTGAACGTTCCCGACTGTGTGCTGATGTTTTTCGATCGTGTGCTCGCCTTCGACCACCTGCGGCACCAGATCCATATCGTGGCGTCGGCGGACGTGACGCGGGAAGCGCCTGGAGTTGCCTACAAGCGGGCCGTGAAGGACATCGCGCGCATCGAGAGAAAACTCGCTGCAGGATGGAAGCCGGCGCATTGGCGCAAAGCGCCGACGAAGTCAAAACTAGCGAAGTCAAAGTTGAAGACGCGGTCGCGCACATCGAAGCCGAAGTTTCTGGAAAGCGTTCGCCGAGCCAAGGAGTACATCGCCGCCGGGGACATTTTTCAGGTCGTGCTTTCGCAGCGCTGGGATTTCGAGCCCGGAGTTGCCCCACTTGATCTCTATCGCGCGCTGCGAACGGTGAATCCCTCCCCCTATATGTACTTCTTGCGATTCGGGGCCGGCGGGAACGGAACAAAGGCAAATTCCGCAGGAATGCACGTGCTCGGTTCGTCCCCCGAAATGCTGGTGCGGGCTGGCGGACGCAAGCTCGAATACCGTCCGATCGCCGGGACGCACCCGCGCGGACGTGACGAAGCGGACGACGCCGCGCTGGAAAAGAAAATGCTCGCGGACGAAAAGGAACGCGCCGAACACGTGATGCTGGTGGATCTTGGCCGCAACGACCTCGGCCGCGTCAGCGAGTACGGCTCGGTAAAAGTTCGCGCTCTGATGTACGTCGAGCGCTACTCGCACGTGATGCATCTGGTCTCGGCGCTCGAAGGGCGGCTGCGTCCGGAACTGAATGCGATGGATGCCTTTGCCGCATGCTTCCCCGCCGGAACGCTAAGCGGCGCGCCAAAAGTTCGCGCTATGCAGATCATCGAAGAACTGGAGCCAACACGCCGCGGAGTGTATGGCGGCTCCGTCCTCTACGCTGATTTCGCGGGGAATCTGGATTCGTGCATTGCGATTCGGACTCTGCTCATGAAAGGCAAGAAGGCGTACCTGCAAGCGGGCGCGGGGATCGTAGCCGATTCCGATCCGCAACGAGAATTTGAAGAGACGGAGAACAAAGCGCGAGCCGTGCTGCGGGCAGTGGAAATGGCGAGAGCCACGTAGGGACAGCCGCCCTCGGCTGTCCAACCGGCCGCGGGTGCCCCATTTCTTTCGCGTCTTTTGCGAAAGGGTGGGATTCCACGGAACCCTCTCCCTTGGGATCTTATCCCGTGTGGCGCGGGCGCCCTCGCCCGCGAAAACTCTAAAACGGCTCTTCAATCTCCGTACCGCCCAAAGCCATCTGTTCTTCCGCCGCCATCCGCGCCTTCGGAACTGCGGTCTCTCTTGTTTTCGTCGTGGACCCAGGCAAACTGACCTGTGTGGAGCGGACACTCCTGTCCGCTGCCTTTGACTTTGATTTTGACTCTGATTTTGATTTTGATTTTGATTTTGACTTTGATTTTGATTTTGATTTTGATTTTGATTTTCTTCGCACTAGACAGCGAGCCACGAGACTCAGAGTCAGCGATCAATCCTCTGCGAAGTAATCGGAATCGACCTTCTTGACCTCGCATGGCGCAACTATGGACACGCCTACGCCATGTTCAACGAGCAGAACCTGCAGGCCGCGATCCGTTATCTGAACCACCCCACGCCTCGGGGCCAAAAGCAGTCCCGCCTTCTTCAGGTAGGTTCTCGCCCAGCCCACGCGATTATCAAAAACAAATTGACCGCCACTAGGAAGCAGATCGCGACGCTCGGAGTCGGTTAGGCTAAACTCCGATGCGACCGATTCGACAAGGCCCGGAAACGGCGAAGCAGGAAATGAAATAAGGTCCGCACACCCACGAGCCCACGTTCTGCGTTCTGATACCGCCCCCATCTTGACACCCCACGCTAAAATAGAAGTAGCAGTCAAATCTGCAACGCTCTTTGAAAACTTGAAGTAACTCGGAGCCGGGAAGCGCACGACAGTCTCGCGGCTCTCGAAACGTGGTTTCCCGCACGCTTGTCCGGTAAGTCTTTGGTTTATAAAGACTTTAACTCTAAGTCCTTATTCCTCAAAGACCTGGCGGGCCGGCACCTTCTAAGTCTTTGACTTCATTAGACCGGGGAGGAGGGGGGTAGGGGTACCCCAACCAGAAGCGTGTGAACCCCGGACACTCTCCGTTTGGGGAATACGGCGTGAAATCGACTCTGTAAGTCTTTGGTTTATAAAGACATTACCTGCTAAGTCCTTATTCCTCAAAGACCTGTCGCCCGGTACCCTCTAAGTCTTTGATTCCAAAAGACCGGAGGAAGGGGAGATCAAACCCTGAGGCACGACTGCCCCGAGATCAGCCGAAAGCGCACAAAGGTCTTGCGGAGAGCTGAGAGCTAAGAACCGAGCGACAGGAAATTCGCAATCATCTTCTTCCCCTCGTCCGTCAGCACGCTCTCGGGGTGGAACTGCACGCCTTCCACGGGGAAGTTCTTATGTCGTAGTCCCATGATGACGCGGGTTCCGTCTTTGTCCAAAGTCCATGCGCTGACTTCCAGGTCGTGGGGCAAACCGTTTTCGGCAACGATCAGGGAGTGGTAGCGAGTCGCAGTCATCGGTGAGGATAAACCGCGAAAGATGGTCTTGCCATCGTGCTCAACCTGACTGGTTTTGCCGTGCATCAGGTTCTTCGCGCGAACTACCTGGCCTCCGAACGCTGCGCCGATGGCCTGGTGTCCAAGGCAGACTCCGAGCACCGGCACTTTGGATTGAGATCGGCCCGCAAAATGGCGGATCAGTTCGATGCTGATGCCGGCTTCCTGCGGAGTACAGGGTCCGGGAGAAACCACGATGCGCTCGGGATGCATCGCCTCGATCTCTTTAACGGTCACTTCGTCGTTGCGGCGAACTTCGACCTTGGCGCCCAGTTCACCGAGGTACTGGACCAGGTTGTAAGTGAACGAATCGTAGTTATCGAGGACGAAGACCACCAGTTTATTGTAGCCGTTGAGACGCGGGGCAAGAGCCAGGTTTCAAAGTTTCAGCGTTTCAAGGTTTCAATGCCTCCTTGACAGGCTTGCCGCTAATTGACATGCTTACAGGCAATTTTCGGAGGTTGAATGGCCGAGACGCAGCAGGACCATGACCGGCACCCTGACCATGACAAGAACAGTGATAAGCGGGCCACGCGGCGGTTTGCTCTTCGTCTGCCGGTAAGCGTCCGCTACGGAGAAGATGAGGAGCAGCACGCGGCTCAAACCCGCGACGTCAGTGCCCGCGGAATCTGCTTTTATGTCGATTCCGCCATCCAGGCCGGCTCCGTGATTGATTTCACGCTCACCCTGCCGCCCGAGATCACGCTGACCGAAAGCATTCGGGTGCGCTGCAAGGGCCGCGTGGTGCGAGTCGAAGGTGGCAGTCCCGCCAACAAGATGACGGTGGCGGCCGTCATCGATGAGTATGAGTTCCTGGCCGATTCGTAAAAGTTAGCGCGCTTTTTCCGGGCATGTGCTTCCAAAGTACCTCTTCCTGTCTTTCTCCATGCAACCCGCGAGTGGTATGTTTGCTGTAACACTCGAGTGCCTCTTTGAAAGATTTTTCACCGAATCTTGCCGTCCGGCCACCGCTGGTTCGCCGCAATTTGTGGACGGCTGTATGCGCGGCGATTGCGCTGGGAATGCTCGTAATCGGAGGCCCGTGGCTTCGTTCACAGACCCCGCTTAACGTGGCAGTCCAGCCTGTCTCCAAGCCTATCGTTTCGTCTTCGCTGAGCAAGATTGCGGCGATCAAGAGCTTCCGGATTGTGCAGGAAAAGGACGGCTCGGCACTTGAGATTCTTTCCACCAAGCCGTTGGCTCCAGCGATTCAGGCGATCGGCAACCCCGATCGGCTGGTGATTGATCTGCCGAACGCGCGGCTGGAAACGCAGGGGAAGCGGATCAGCGTACAAGCCGATCAGATCAGCGCAATCCGCGCCGATCAGTTTCGACAGAATCCGCCGGTAGCGCGCCTGGTGGTGGATCTGCTCGCGCCGCGGGCCTATAGCTGGGATGCTGCCGGAAACCGCCTGGTCGTGCATTTCGGCAGGAATCCCAACGAGCCAACCAGTTCGCCATTTCAGGCTCCTACGGTTCCCAGCCTGATGCCCGCGCCGCAACCGGTCGTGATGGCGGTGCGCGCGGCTGGCTCGCTGGCGCTGGCTGGAAATGACGGAGGTGCGGGCTCTTCGATTACGGCTGGCCCCGATACCGCGGTTCTCAACCTGTCGAGTGGCGGCGAGGTCCATGTCTGTCCGGGAACGACCGTATCGGTGACGCCGTCGCAAAACCGGCACAAGTTGATGTTCAGCATGAACACCGGCGCACTGGAAACGCACTTCGCTCTCGACACCTCTTCGGATTCGGTGATGACGCCGGACTTCCGTATCCTTCTGGCGGGGCCGGGGGAATTTCACTACGCCATCAGTGCTGATAGCCATGGCAATACCTGCGTGCGCGCGCTGCCCGGCAACACGGCATCGGCGATGATTAGTGAGTTGCTTGGCGATCGCACTTACCAGGTCAAGGTCACCGACCAGCTCGTGTTTCGTTCCGGGCAACTGGATCGCGTGGACATGGCAGTGCCGCTGGAGTGTGGATGTCCACCACCGCGGGACACTCCGCTGCGGGCGGACAGCAATCTGCCGACGCAAAGCCAAGCGCAAAGCGGAGCGATGCCGCCCTTGAACGCGAGCCCAGCGCCGGATGCGGAGACGGCGCAGGCGGGTGCCGTCTCGACTGGAATACCGGCCACGGCCGCGCCGCTTGACGCTTCTGCCGCGCCGACCGAGCTTCACGTACAGATAGAGGCGCCGTTCGTGTTCCACGCGACCGGCCCTCCGCCGGCTCCGGTTGAAGAGGTGCGCGCGCTGCCTCTCGATTCGCGTCCAGGCGCGGCGCCGGTCTTGGCTGCTCGACTTCCTCCGTCTGCGAACGACACGCTGAAACCAGTCGACACGGCATCGTCGCATCACTCGCCGGCGCGCAGATTGTTCAGAAAGATCGGCGGATTTTTTGCCGCGCTGTTCCGCTGATCTGCATTCCACTGGTCTGCCTGCTCATCTTCCGATAATCCTGAGACGCGACCAGCCGCGTCTCTACACGGGGCTCGCGCGCAGGCAAAGTTTTCTGCCGCTCGTGCATCTATATATTTCACTATAGATTGCTGGCTTCAAACCGCTGTGCTCAAACCACGCGTAAGGAGAAAGAGCTTTGCGAATATTGTGGGTCCTTGTCTTGTTACCAACGGTGGCCAGCACCGTCTGGGCGCAGATTCCGACGAAGGGGAACGCATTTTTTGGCTATTCGTATGACCGCACTTCTATTGCCTCGAACGACACCTCAAATCTGAATGGATGGGAGGCGACGCTGGAAGGGAAGTTCCTGCCGTGGATTGGTCTGGTGGCCGATGTGGACGGGCATTATGGCAACCACAATTTCAGCGGCACCACCGCGGACGTCACCGCCCACAACGTCCTCTTCGGTCCGAGAGTGTCGGTGCAGGTCCAGCGCTTCCGTCCGTTCGCGGAGTTCCTGGTGGGGGTAGGGCACATCAGCCGGAGCAACGGAATTTCCGACTCGGACACTTCGTTCGTCAATGCGGCGGGCGGAGGACTGGATTATCGAATCTTCGGGCCGGTAACGCTCCGCGGACAACTCGACTGGATCAATACGCGCTTCTACGGCGAGGGCCAGAACGGCGTGCGGTTCTCGACCGGAGTGGCGGTGCACCTCTAGCAGGCGTAGGGACAGCCGAGGGCGGCTGTCCCTACGCAGACTGAACGGCTTGAGATTGCGTTGCCTTCGCCGTGTGCTTTGTGCATTGTTCCAGGATGGTGGCCACTTCGAACAACGCTCGATTGGAGTATTCGTTAGCCCTCATACGAAATTCATTAAAGGTCGCGCTCTCGAGTAATCGTTGAACGGCGGGCGCAATTCTTTTAAAGCTCGGCACGACGATGCCATAACCGTTCTCCGTCACCCATTCCGCGTTGTAGCGCTCTTGCGGCAATGTTTTGGAGTTGCATTCCACGATGACCGGCAAGTGGAATTGCAGCGCCTCGCTGATCGAGCCGGGGCCCGGTTTCCCAATGAAGAAGTCGGACAAAGCCATATAGTATTCGACGTTCTGAGCAAATCCAACGACGGCGATTGGCTTATTGGTCCGGAGGTTTTTGAGCTGAGCGGCGAGCTTCTGGTTGTGCCCGCAAATCAAAATTAACTGGACGCCGCTACCGGCCTCGTTGAGCTTTTTGGTGATGTCGACCATCACCTGCGAACCGTGGCCTCCGAACAAGACAATGCCCGTCGGACAGCCGGGTTCTAAACCGAGCTTTTTTCTTTCGGCGATGCGATCGACGGTGGTCTTCTCGTAGAACCGTGGCTTCAGGATCATTCCTGATGTTTGGAAGATGTGGTCGGCGGCGTGGCCGATGGTTAAGGCTTGCTCGCGGGCGCGTTCGGTACCGGCGATGATGTATT
The DNA here is from genome assembly GCA_035272625.1 of Terriglobales bacterium. Classification (GTDB taxonomy): domain Bacteria; phylum Acidobacteriota; class Terriglobia; order Terriglobales; family Acidobacteriaceae; genus Acidiflorens. The sequence goes on from DATEQN010000045.1 coordinate 82,779, forward strand.
CCGACTCGCGCTCAATCCAGAAGTGTGGCGGGTAGTCCGCCAAATCCGTGATTAGGGTGACAAAAGGCGTTCTTGTGCCGGGCGTTCTTGTGCTAGCTGGGCGAAGGCTATCGGCGATCTCGCGATTGAAGTGCGGAATTACGGAGAGCACCAGGTCCGCCGGATGCTGCGCCCAGTGAGTTCGGAGCGCTTTCACGATTGCAGAATGGTAGAGACGGATGGTCCCCTGCAGAATGACCAGCAGCTGCGGCGTGATGCGCGTCCAGCCTTTGCGGAGGATTAGGTTATAAGTGTCCTGAATGCGCAACCCCGTGGCGCGACGGATGAGGTCCAGCGGATCGAGCAATTCCTGAATGTCGAGGAGACTGACGTCCCAAGGATGTTCTTGGCCGGAGAGCGTGGCTTTAAGCGCCTCCGCTGCGCTGCGATGTCCTCCGCCGGCGTGGTGGAAAACGATGGTTAGTTTGCGCAAGATTTCCTTTGCCTCGTTTGTGGCAAGATCATCTTTTCAAAGACCATTTGGCCGGTGGAACTGACGTCAGGTAGCCACACCCTCGTACTCGCCATCTTCGAGTAATCCCGTGTCGTCTGCAAATTCAGCTTCGGCATCGGCCAGAGTTGGCTCTCCGGCGGGATGGAGATCGTCAGGTTGCTCGACGTATTCATGAATCTGGACTCCCTCGTCATCAACCGTGATGTAGGTGGGATGCGCGTCGATCCAAGCTCCGCAATTGAAGTAATCGGTTCCGTGCTCGCTGTCGTGGTGGTGCATGGCGGCATGGGTATGGCCGCAGAAGATGCGCGCTGCCTGATGGTGACGGGCATGGGCCAGGGCGCCGTCCGCCACTTTTGGCGACAAGCGCAGCCAGCGCGTGTTGAGCCGGTCGAGGAAACGGGTCAGGGTTTTGTTTTTCGAATCCCACTTCTGCAGTTGCAGGTAGAGCAGCGTCCCGATCAGATAGCTGACGCGAACATTGCTCACCACGAAGCCGTCGAACTGGTGGCCATGCACGGCGATGTGGCGCAGGCCTTGATATTCCCATTGATATTCCTGGTACACGCGGACGCCCACCAAGTGGGACATGATTTCGGCGAGGCCGTGGTCGTGATTGCCTTCGACCCAGACCACCTCGACGTTGCGCTTGGGATTGGAGAGCTTGCGAATGAAGCCGAGAAATTTCCAGTGCTCTTTTTTCAGGCGTCCGAAATTGAGGTCGGCAAAAATATCGCCCAGTAGTATGAGGCGGCGATATTGGGTTTCCCTGAGAAGGCGCAGCGCCTCGCGGGCGCGGCTCATGTCCGCGCCGAGGTGCAGATCCGAGAGGATCAGCGTGTCATAAATCTGCGGCGCCACGGCTTCCATTGTCGCCGGCCAGTGTTACGAAGTGATGAATTGGGAACTTACTGAGGGCCAAAGGTAACTGTTCAGTAACCTGCCTGTGACCTGCCTGGCCAATCGCCAGCCTGTCGCAAATGGCTCGCTGGGCGGCATTCCTGGCTCCGTCGGCTCAGTGCGAAGGGGGAACGTATTCGGCGGGGCGGGCCGATCCCTCACCGAAGAAAAACTGCTCCATCTGCTTCACGATGACTTCCTGATCCTGCTTGCGTGCCGGATTCAGGCGATATTCGTTCAGCAACATCTTGCAGTGTTCCGTCCACTGGCCCCACGCCTGTTGCGAGACGTTCTCATAGATCTTTTTTCCCAAGTCGCTGTCGAACGGAGGCTCGGGGAGCCCGGGCAATTCCTGTTTCAATTTTGCGCAGAAGACTTTGTGATCTGACATAAATTTTCTTCCGAGATTATCGCACAGCCGTCGCGGCTTCAT
>DATEQN010000046.1:0-12580 GCA_035272625.1 Terriglobales bacterium
GCTAGGGGGATATGTGGAGATTCTCTCGCTCTCACTGGCCCAGAGCTTGTTGACAGCGATATCGAGCTGTTGCAGGTGGTGTATTGCCCTCTCGATTTTGGCGCGTGCACCATCTAGGACTGGATTGCCCATGGAACTAATGATATGCGATAGCCGTGCGAGCGTATAATTCATCGCGCTATGTTGCACCCGTCTGATCTCCCGTGGTGGGGATGGCTGCTGTGCGGTGGTGGGGGCATTCTAGTAGCTCTAATTGTTGCTGTAATGACCGATAGAATCCCGGCACGCAACTGGCTCTTGGTGTGGTTCGTTGGGATGGCCGCTGGACTCACTGGCCTAATCGCTTTCGCTATCGGAATAATTAGATTTGTAAAGTGGGCTTGGAACTAGCCCGCGCCCTGTCACGGCCTTCCCATAAAATCGGGCGTATAATCCGCGTCCGAGGGGGAGAAAGGGGAAACCGTCTGATCGTGATAAGCGACATCGGCTTCCGCTCTCCACATTCAGTGTTAGCAACGAATCTCCTCCCCGACGTACATCTGTGCGCCAGCGATGCCTTTCAGGTCTTCCCTTCTACAGCCACGCCGAAGACGGCACCAACCGCGGCGAGAACATCACCGACTGGGCCCTCGAACAATTCCGTTCCCACTACCACGACCCCTCCATCACCAAGTGGGACATCTTCCACTACATCTACGCCGTCCTGCACCACCGCGAGTACCGCGAGCGCTACGCCGCCAACCTGCGCCGCGAACTCCCCCGCATCCTGTTCGTAGACAGTTTCCGAGATTTCGCGAAAGCCGGTGAGAGGTTGGCGGACATACACGTCAACTACGAGAAGCAACTCGAGTATCCACTCACCAAAACTGAGAAGGCTGGAGAAAAGCTGGACTGGCGCGTTACCAAAATGCGGCTCAGCAGAGACAAAACCTCGCTCATCTACAACCAGTTCCTCACGCTCTCCGAAATCCCGAAAGAAACCTACGACTATCGCCTCGGCAATCGCTCCGCACTCGAATGGGTCATCGATCAATATCAGGTCTCGACCGACAAACGAAGCGGCATCACTAATAACCCGAATCGCGACGACGATCCGCAGTACATCGTCCGCCTGATCGGCCAAGTAATCAGCGTGAGCCTCGAAACCGCGAGGATCGTTAGCAAGTTGCCGGAGTTGGGAATAGTGGATACGTAGGCTTACTAAGGGCTCGGTTTACGAGAAGTCCCAAGAGGAGACGCGAGTGTGGAATCCCACCCTTGCGCAAAGGCCGCGCAAGGATGGGGCACCCGCTATCTCATCACGAACGGAAGGGACTAATCCCGAGGAGGGCCCTCAGGGGCTAAAGCCCAAGATTAGTTGGCTGGGTGGCACGGCTGAAGCCGTGCCCTTTCAAAGCAGAGTCAAAGGACGAGAATCCCATGCGGGACACTCTTGTGGAATCCCACCCCTTCGGCTTCGCTCAGGGCAGGCTCTTGCGCACAAGGCCGCGCAAGGATGGGGCACGCGCAGGTCACGGGAAGAACGCCTGACGCTTCCTTGCCGAAGGCAGGGGTCCTTCGACTCCGCTCAGGATGACAAGCTGGATAGGGTGGCTTAGCTGAAAGCTGCCTCAGGCGTGATAGACCTGCTCGTGCTGACGCGCTTCGTACCAGAGGGCGAGCTCGACTCGGTTCCACAATCCCAGTTTGTCGTAGATCAGGCGCAGATAATTTTTTACCACGTGCTCGGTGGTTCCGAGGGAATCGGCGATCTCCCGGTTCTTGCAGCCCTCGGCTACGCGCTTAATGATGAGTTGTTCGCGTTCGCTCGGTCTGCGGCAGTCTGCTGTTTCTCCAACCATAATTGCCTCCTATAAAGTAAAGTTGCGAGCTTAACCCGCTTGATGCCGCCCTTGATTCCAAAACGCAGAAACAGGCGGTTGAAATGCGCTTTCACTGTGCGCTCGGCGATGTTCAGATCGCGAGCGATTTCTGCGTTGTCACATCCCTGGAGCAGCAGCGCAATAATCTGCCGTTCCCGTGGCCCTACTAGCTGGATCTTCTCTTCCATATACACTTGCACCTGTCCGACATGCTCCGGTTGCGGCTAGTGGCGCTGAAACCCAGCCCGGGGGCACCTCTGGATTCGGGTCGTTGCGTCTCATTTTGCAAACACTTGGCCAAACCGGGCTCGGCGGCGTTAATCCAGTGTAAAAACTTCGATTGCGCGTTTTTGCTGGGAAAATGGCGGCAGTCGCGGTGTTTGGAGGTAGTTTGCGGGCTGAGACGCAGCGCCGTGGTGCCCTGCTTCTAAGGTGAATCGCTTAGAACGAACTTCCGATATGCCCGGCTGCGGACGAGCATGATTTACACGGAAGTGCAGCGGCGGCGGGGTACCGCGGCTCCCATATAATGAGCTGTGGACTTCAAGCTGGTCAGCACCTACAAGCCTCAAGGGGATCAGGGACGAGCCATTGACGCGCTTACGCGCGGCGTGTTCGATCGCGAGCAGCATCAGGTGCTGCTCGGGGTCACCGGGTCGGGCAAGACGTACACCGCCGCCAAAGTGATCGAGGCGGCCAACCGTCCGACGCTGGTCATGGCCCACAACAAGACGCTGGCTGCCCAGCTCTACCACGAATTCAAGAGCTTCTTTCCGCACAACGCGGTGGAGTACTTCGTCTCCTATTATGACTACTATCAGCCGGAAGCTTATGTGCCGGCGGCGGACCTTTATATTGAGAAGGAATCTACTATCAATGATGAGTTAGACAAACTGCGGCTGTCGGCTACCCGGTCATTATTTGAGCGGCGCGATTGTTTGATTGTGGCTTCGGTTAGTTGCATTTATGGTTTGGGGTCGCCGGAGGCTTATTACGGAATGCTGCTGTTCCTGGAAAAGGGACAGAAGATCAAGCGCGCGGACATTACTCGCAAGCTGGTTGAAATTCTCTACGAGCGGACGGAAGGGGATTTTCGGCGCGGGACTTTTCGGGTGCGCGGCGATGTTATTGAGATTTATCCTACTTATGATGACAATGCTTATCGCGTCGAGATGTTTGGGGATGAGATCGAATCGCTTTCGCAGATCGATCCACTGTTTGGGACAGTTAAGCAACGTTACATGCGGCTGCCGATTTATCCTAAGACGCACTATGTGATGAAAGAAGAGACTCGGGCTTCGGCGGTTGCTTCGATAAAAACCGAACTGGCCTGGTGGGAAGCGGAACTGGAAAAGCAAGGACGGGTGGTGGAGTCGCAGCGCATCCATCAGCGGGTGATGTATGACCTGGAAATGATCAAGGCCATGGGGTACTGCCATGGCATCGAAAATTACTCGCGGCATTTCACGGGACGGCTTCCGGGCGAGCCTCCGCCAACTTTGCTTGACTACTTTCCGCGCGACTTTCTGATGTTCATCGACGAGTCGCACCAGACGGTGCCGCAACTCCACGGGATGTATCACGGCGACCGCTCGCGCAAGCAGACGCTGGTGGAGTATGGATTCCGCATGCCTTCGGCGCTTGACAATCGTCCGCTTACGTTTGAGGAGTTCGAGCATCGCACCAACCAGATCGTATATGTCTCGGCTACGCCCGGTCCTTATGAACTTACTAAGTCGGCGGGCGTGGTGGTGGAACAGATCATCCGCCCGACTGGGTTGATTGATCCTCCGGTTGAGATTCGTCCGGTTAAAGGACAGATTGACGACTTGCTGCACATGATCCGTGACCGCGTTGCGCGCAATGAGCGCGTGCTGGTGACTACCTTGACCAAGCGCATGTCCGAGGACCTGGCGGAGTATTACAGCGAAGTTGGGGTGAAGTGCCGTTATATGCACTCCGAAATTGAAACGCTGGAGCGGGTGAAGATTTTGCGCGATTTGCGCAAAGGCGAGTTCGATGTATTGATCGGCATCAATCTTCTGCGCGAAGGGCTTGACTTGCCGGAGGTATCGCTGGTGGCAATTCTCGACGCCGACAAGGAAGGCTTCCTGCGTTCTGCCGGTTCGCTGATGCAGACGATTGGACGGTGCGCTCGCAATCTGAACGGGCGGGCGATTCTCTATGCGGATCGCATGACCGACTCGATGAAAAAGGCGCTCGCCGAAACGAATCGGCGGCGCGCGATCCAGCAGGCTTATAACGAAGAGAACGGGATTACGCCTGAATCCATCATTCGCCCGCTCGACATGACGCTGGTCGCGATCGTCGGCGCCGACTACACCGATTTGACCTCTTCCGAGGTCGATGGTATTCCGGATCTGAAATCGCAGGAAGAGTTGGACGTCTACATTGCGAAGTTAGAGAGCGATATGCGGGAGGCGGCCAAGCGGTTTGAGTTTGAGAAGGCGGCCAAGCTGCGGGATGCGATCAAAGAATTGCGGACTAAGGAATTTCTGTTCGCGTGAGCGGACAGCTGTTGGCACGTCTGAAGGCGTGCCCTGATACGAATCGCGCTTGCGACGGGCCGCTATCCCAACCGATAACGCTCTGTTTAGCTTCTGCCGGCGGTGGCGTGGGCGGCTTTTTTCCCCGACTCTCGGGCGACGACCGTGAGTTCTTTTTCGATCGAAGAAAAGCGCCGAAAGACTTCATGGAGCCGCAGCGCCATATTGCGGATGGTATCGGCTTGCGCCTGCACGGCGGCGGGCAATCCGGGCTCGAGCGCCAGAAGTTCGGCGTTGCCGAGCAGGGTGGTGAGAGCGTTGTTGATGTTGGTGCGCATCTCGAGCATATAGCGTCCGAGAGTGGCCTCGGCTTGGGCGGCGGCGCAGGTTTGTTCGGCTTCGCAGTCGCGAGACTCGGCCTGGCGACGGCGCAGAATTTCGCGTCCGAGAAGACCGGCCATCGCCGGCCAGAGTCGGGGTTCGCGACGTAACTCGAGAACGGCGCCGTCGATTTTATACAGATCGGCGTTATAGAAATCGGGCGCGGGATTGGGATGAATCATGATGGCAGGCTTGCTGGTGGCGGCGAGCGACTGCTTCAGGGCCTTGATCTGTGCGCTGTTGTCGTGGCGCTGGTCGTTCTTATCTTTATTTTTGTCTATATCTATATTTATGTCCATGCTCTTCTTTTCATCGGCTTGGTGCCTTCGCTTCTTATCGTGAGAAGCGTCGGCGATGGCGAGGTCGTAGTTACTGCCCTCGAGGTCGCGTGAGAAACCTCCGTCGAGCACAATGAATTCCGGAGCATTGGGATGGAGAGTGGGATCACGGGGCCAGTTCGCGGTAATCTCGCGCGAGAAGGCGGGGTCGCTGGTAAGGATCAGGACAATCGGGCGATTTGCACTCATCGTCACTTCCTGGCTCGATAGACGGTGTCTAACTCGCTGGCGCCTCAGGGCTAAAGCCGTTATCGATCTTTGCGGCACTTCCTGCGCGGCTGAGGCCGCGCTCCTTCAAACCAAGGCCACATCCCGCGTTTCTCCGCTGGCTGCCGAGGTCGAAGTGGCTTGCGGAGACGGGGCAAGCCCGGTCGCTATCGCGACATTACTCATCACTCATCTATTCCGCCGCCCGAGCTGGCGGAAGCGGCGGCGGCATTGGCGGCGAGCGGAGCCTGGTGCGTCACGTGCTGGAGGGCGTCGTCGATGGCGGCTCTGAGGTCGACCAGCATGCGCAAAGGCTGGCCGGAGGAGTATTCGGCGTGGAACATGACTTTCCAGGACTGGCAGATCATGCGCAGACGCGCGACCGGCTCCTCGGCGGAGAATTGCGCGCGCCGGCAATCGACGGTGGAAACGCCGCGCCGCTCGAGTTCGCGCAAACCGTCCTGGATGGCGTTGAGATCGTCGTGCATGAGGCGGAAAAATATCCGCCGGATCATGAAGCTGAAGCGGGCAAAGGCCACCATGGCCGCGGGCTCGAAGTAGCGGCTCGCGTTCTGCGTCTTGAGCTTGCGGCCCTGTTCGAGGATGCCGCCGTGGAGCAGTTCGCTGAGGCGCTGGCAACCCGCCGCTGACTGCATGATGGTGTCAAGAGAACTCAGCCACTCGGGAAGCTCGGACTGTTGCGGGCCGAGGACCGGTTCGAGCACCTGGGCAACGTAATCGAGGTCGACGTCGGCGTCTTCCAGGCCCGAGGGCGCGCACAAGGAGAAATACTGGACGAGCAGGAAATCGGTCTTGTCGCGGTCACTGGCGGACCTCGCGGCCTTCTGCATGTGATACAGGAGAAGCTCGCGCAGCACGATTTCGCTGGCCAAGGGCGTAGTCTGCAGAAACTGGCGCAACTGGTGCACCTGGATTTGCGAGTCGACCTGCTGGAACCAGGCGGCGGCGTGCTCGACGGACTCGGCCGAGGGCACGGATCCCGGCTCGATGGGGCAGTCGGGAATCTCAATCACAAATTCGCGCACCAGGGCAGAGTAGATGGGCTGCAGAGCAGTGAGGGTGATTCCCTGCTCTTCAAATGAAGGCGGGATGGAAGGTTGAGTGGATTCAGTCATGATTTCACAATCCAATTGGGAACTTGTTTGAGGAAACGGACGGCTACAACTGTCCTTTCCGGGTGATATTGAACCGCGACTACGGAGGCTTCGGCGCGCAGCGCGCCGTCTTTGCTTTCGAGCAGAACGCAATCGGCAAATTCCAGACGACGGTTGACCGCAAACAGGACTTCGCGCGGCGTGCCGAATTCGATGACGGTGTCTTGAATGAATGTGCTATCGTTTTCGCGGGCGCTTGCATCGCCACTTCCGGTGGCATTGTTATTGGCGATGTTCCTGGTGCGGCTGAGCTTGATGGGAATCCGCACCGGAGTGGCCTCGGGAAAGAACTTGGCCAGGCGGCTTACGATGTCTTGTTCGAGAGCGTGAGCAGTGGCCTGGTTGGGCACGGTGAGACCTCGACCCCGGAAGATGGAGCAGACCAATCTCCCCTCTTCCCGGTTTGGAAGGCCTGCTGGGAGATTAGTTCTGCCTTATCAGCAATGGCTGGTGCACGAGTCCCACCAAAAGCGTGAAGGTCATGCACTTACGAGTAAGTGGAGCAAAGAGAAGCAGTTAACGGGGTGTTGCAGGGGCCGGAGCAGGGTGATTCTTTGGGCTTGGGAGAACTACGTCTCAGAGTGATACAAGTGTCTCAGTTTGCAGGATGGGACGAAGCTGGAATACAGGTCCTGCGTTATCAGGCGTTGTCGGGAATCAATAACCAACCCGATGCAAGACTGCGCCACGGCTGCTGCGTAGATACATTCCCCCGCGCTTGAAGCGCTGGGCTAGGATAGGTCGCCCCTACCGGAGCTGGATTCTCCTGTAAACTAGCTCGCAATGAGACTCCCCGGTTCCCTGCGCCTGGCGCTGCTGTTGCTTTGCGCGATATTGGTTTTGCTCGGGTTTATCCCGGACGCATCCGCGTCCGCTTACAATGCGCGCCCCAAGCTGGTTGTCGTCATCGTGATTGACCAGTTCCGCGGTGATTACCTGGAACGCTATCGCGACCAGTTTGGCGATGGAGGCTTTCGCGTGTTTCTCGATCGCGGCGCATATTTCACCGACTGCAACTACGACTACGCCGACACTCGCACTGCCCCGGGACACGCCACCCTCTTCACCGGGAGCTACACCAGCGAACACGGCATCGTGGCCAACGAATGGTGGGACCCGCAGAAAAAGAAGCGGGTAACGTCGGTCGAAGACGACACGACAAAACTTGTCGGCGTCGGCGTCAGCAAAACCGGGCCAGGCGCATCCCCGCATAACCTCTTGAGCGATACACTGGGCGATGAGTTGAAACTGGCCACGGGCGGCCGGGCCCGCGTATTCGCCATCTCGTTGAAGGATCGCGCGGCGGTGTTGCCCGCCGGATATGCCGGAGACGCCGCCTACTGGATCGATCCCAAAAGCGGCGACTGGATCACCTCCACGTACTACCGCCCCGATCTCCCCGAGTGGGTGCGCAATTTCAATGGCGGCCATCGCGCGGAAAAATTCTGGAATCGGGAGTGGAAGGATAGCGACGGAAACGCTCTCGGCTCGACCGCGCCGCGAAACGCCAAGGACGGTACGCCCGCCGGCTTCTATGAGGTAGTCGGCTCCACTCCTTTTGCCAACGATTACCAACTAGAATTCGCGAAGGAACTGGTTTTGTATGAGAAGCTGGGCGCCGGCTCGGCGACCGACCTGCTGGTGATCAGCCTCTCGGCCAACGATATTCTCGGCCACCAGGTTGGCCCGGACTCTGCACAAATGCGCAGCATGGCACTTGAACTCGACCGGAGTTTGGCGGAGTTTTTCGACTTCCTCCGTCATCAGATTGGGATGGCGAACGTGTGGATGGCGCTTTCGGCCGACCACGGCGTTGCGCCTCTGCCGGAATTCGCGAAAACCCTTCGTTTACCCGCCGCCAACCTCGACGCGAAAGCGTTGCGCGAACAGATCAATTCCCTGCTCGCGAAGAAATATGCCAAGAAAGCCGACTACGTGCTCGATCTCGATTACCCGCTGGCGTGGCTGGACAAAGATGCGTTCGTCGGAACGGTCGGTGCGAAAGACGAATCCGTCGCCGAAGGCGAAGTAGGCGAAGCCATGAAGCAGGCGGGATTCACGGGATACTTCACCAAGTCGCAACTCGCTCGCGGAGATATTCCATCCACGGAAATCGGCCGCCGTTATGCCCACAGCTACTCTCCCGAAGGCGGATATTATGTGATCGGCATCCCCGCTCCATTTTCGGTTGGAATCACGACGGGTACCGATCACGCGACGCCTTTCTCGTACGATACCCACGTGCCGCTCGCTTTCTATGGCCTAGCCTTTCAGCCTGGACTCTACCGGACGCATGCCGAGCCGGTCGATCTCGCTGTCACGCTCGCCTCGTTGCTCGGAATCAACGCGCCCGCGAAAGCCACGGGAAGAGTGCTGATCGAGGCGCTGCAGCCGCCGCGTCATCCCACGACACCATTCTCCGCACCGCCAGCCGCTGCTCCGCCCGCCGGAGGGACGCAATGACGCCCACCGGCAATCCGGACCTGAGGGTCAGCTTCGCCGGCATCGAGCTGAAGAATCCGATCATTGCCGCTTCCGGCACATTTGGCTATGGCGTCGAATTCGAAGATATCGTGCATCTCGACCGGCTTGGCGGATTCGTGGTCAAAGGTCTTTCCAAAGAACCGATGACCGGAAATCCTCCGCCGCGCCTCTATGAGACTGCTGCCGGAATGCTGAATGCCATCGGGCTGCAGAATATCGGAGCACCAGCCTTCCTCGCGGAAAAACTTCCCGCGTTGCGCGAGAAAAAGAACGTAGTCGTGTTCGCCAACGTCTTCGGCTACACCCGTGCCGATTACGAGCAGACGATTGAGATTCTCAATCAGGGCGAGGGGATAGCGGCGTATGAAATTAACGTGTCCTGTCCGAACACGGCTCACGGAGGCATTCAGTTTGGCAGCGATCCGCACTTGCTTGACGAGGTGGTGCGGACGGCGAAGCGGGTGGCGTCGCGGCCCATCATCGTTAAACTCTCGCCCAATGTGACCTCGATCGCGCAGATGGCGTATGTCGCGCAGGAAGCGGGTGCCGACGCCATCTCTCTGGTGAATACGTTTTTAGCCATGGCGATTGACGCGGAAACGCGGCGCCCCAGGATTGCCAATGTCACCGCCGGCCTCTCCGGCCCGGCGATCAAGCCGATCGCGCTGCGCATGGTCTATGACGCTGCGCACGCCGTGAAAATTCCGGTGATTGGCATGGGCGGAATCAGCACTCCAGCGGACGTGGTGGAATTCATGCTGGCAGGAGCGAGCGCCGTGCAGGTGGGAACTGCTAGTTACTTTGATCCGGTAGCGACCGAAACGCTGGTCGAGGAACTGACGGAGTATTGCCTCGAACACCGCATCGAGCGGCTCGGTGAGCTCACGGGTGGCCTTCTGACGGACTGATGCATCGCGATATATTTGCATTTGTCATCCTGAGTGAAGCGACGTATCTGTGAACTGACAAGGAAGCAGGTCCTTCGCTTCGCTCAGGATGACAATGTGATTTTGCGGTCTGCTTCTATCGTCCGCTGGCGTGCCAGATCGATCCTGGCGACTGATAGTTCAGCCCCTCACCCCAGAGTATGTGGGTATCGCCGTGGTTGTCGATGGCGAGTCCGAAATAGTCGCCGAAAGGGAAACGGAAACCTTCTTTACCTATATAACGATAGCCGGGCACGTAGCCCGAGACGCGCATTTCTTCTCCCCAGGTGGCGCCGCCGTTGCTTGAACTCCGATAGTAAGTGTTCCAATACGGCGAGTTACGCTTGTCCATCCACGCGATGCGGACGTCGCCGCTGTTTCCGGCCACGATCGCCGGGAAAGCATGCTCCACTGCCGGTTCGGCGGAGGAAACGCCGACGCCCGGCAACCAGCTTTCACCGGCGTTGGTCGACGACGAGAAGTAAATGCGCTGCGGCCCCAGGGGTGCGCTGCCCGCGCTCCAGAGCGCATAGAGAGTTCCGGCGGCGTCAGACGTCAGGGCAACCTGCGCGCCCAGAAACGCCTCGCCGCAGTCCTCGTCTTTGCAGTCGGGCGCGGCCGCTGAAACGTCGAGTAGAGTCGGGCTCCAGGTTTTGCCCGCATCCGCCGACTTCGCCACATACAGGTTCACCGCGCCGCGCGCGCCTCCCGCTTTCGAGTAGGAAGCCCAAGCCAGATATGCATTGCCTGCCGGATCGATCGTGGCCGCACCCAGCAGTGACCATCCCGGACGGCTTTCGGTATTGACGCGCGTTGGTGTAAAGCTGCGCCCGCCATCCTGCGAGGCCGCCACCCACACCTCTTCTTCATGATTGAAAGCCACGTAGACGCTTTGGCCACGCACCGCCAGCGCCGGTTTATCCAGTTCCACATCGCCGCGCACCGGAATCGCAAAATTCCAGGTCACGCCGGAGTCCGTCGACTTGGCGAGGATCACCGCACGTTTCCCGTTCTGCAGCCACGCCGCATACACGGTGTGCCGGTCCGCAGGATCGACGGCAATCTGCGCGTCAAACTGGCCCGAAGCCGTTTCCAGCATCACCTGCGGAGGCTGCCAGGTCTTGCCGTTGTCATTGCTCGCCAACAGCAGCATGGTGGGCACACGGCAGCGCTTGCAATCGGGCACTGGGCCGTAGTGAGGATAAAGAACGTAGATCCGTCCCGAACCATCGGCGGCCACGGCTGGCTCCCACTGGTCTCCGCTGGTCAGACCGACCCGCTTCTGGCTTGAGAATTGCGGCGCCGCGGCCCAAGCCATGCTGGACAGCGCAAACAGCAGAACCGCGAGGCTCGGGAGGACGAGTTTGGAATAGGCGGAGCGCATGAAAACCAAGGGGCGGGGGGAGGAACTAAGACCCTTGATCTTGAACTTTATCCCGAAGCCGGTCACCGGGTCAACCAGCGAGCGAGACCTTACATGGGAACTGCCTGACCGCCGGGGGATGAACACGACGGCGCCTTATCCGTCAGTCAGATTGCGGGGTTGGGAGTTTTTGGTTCACGTCCGATAACTCGTTGAAGATAGTCAAGCCTTTCCGTTGGTCTCTCTATAGTTCTCAGGCCGCTTCTCAGGAAGACAAAGTTCTTTCGAAAAGCTCGAACCTCAAACGAAACGGGCAGCCCGTGTTAGGACCTGGCAGATGGACGGTTGATCCCGCAGTCGGTTAGCCTAAGGATCGGTTAGCCGGCGGTGAGCAAGATGGGCGGGCCGGAAGTGATCACCAGCGTATGCTCAAAATGGGCTGATAATGCGTGATCGCCCGTCCGCACCGTCCAGCCATCTTTGCCGGTAAACACCCGCCCCGATCCGCTGGAGATGATCGGTTCCACGGTGATGACGAGGCCCTCGTTCATGATCTGGCGGGCGTGCGGGTCGGGATAGTTGGGCACATGCGGCAACTCGTGGATGGTGCGCCCGATGCCGTGTCCCCCCAACTCGCGGATGACCGCGAACCCCGATTTGCGTACCTCGCGCTCCACCACCTTTCCGATTTCAAACACGCGGAATCCGGCGCGGGCCACCAGCATGGCTTTATGAAAGGCGCGCTCCGCGCAAGCCATCGATTTTTCAGCCTGCGGACTCACGCGGCCCACCGGTACGGTGATGGCGGCGTCGGCCATGTACCCGTCTTTTTCCACGGTCACGTCGAGTTTCACGAGGTCGCCTTCCTTAAGTTTGCGCTCTCCTGGAATTCCGTGGACCGCCTCATCGTTCAAGCTGATGCAACTGGCGCCCGGGAACTGGTACACCATCGACGGAGCCGAGCGGGCACCGTTCTGCTGCATAACGCGCGCGCCGACTTCATCCAGATGTCGAGTCGTGATGCCGGGCCGCACTTCGGCCTTCATCGCATCCAGCACCATGCGGACGATGCGGCCAGCGGCTTTCAGGGAAAGTAGTTCCTGCTCATCTTGAATGCTCAACTGATGACTCCCTTCATGTCGGGATCATGACGTAGAGGCTACCGCATGAGTAGGCATTTGGGGTAGTTGGTGTAAACGCCTGTGGGTGTTGAAAAAGTAGGTCAGCAGAATGTCTCTTCGGCTGCGAGTATATGCCTGCTGAGTTTCTTTTCTCAGCTCGACTAAGCGGTAGCTGGCAGAACCGGTGGCGTCGGAGGGCTGAGGAACCGCACCAGT
>DATEQN010000047.1:0-31175 GCA_035272625.1 Terriglobales bacterium
CCCCGTGCATGAGCACACAATAAGATTTCGCCGCGCCGCGGCCGATGCGTCCGCGCAACTGGTGGAGTTGCGCCAAACCAAAGCGGTCGGCGTGCTCGATCACCATGACGGTTGCGTTGGGAACGTCGACGCCGACTTCGATCACCGTGGTCGCGACCAGAATCTCAATCTTGCCCTGCTGGAATTCGCGCATGACGTGCTCTTTTTCGTCGGCGTCCAGACGGCCATGCAGCAATCCGACATGCAGGTTGGGAAAAATCTTCTCGCGCAATTGCCGGTGCATCTGCTCGGCCGCCTTCACTTCGCGAGCTTCATTCTCCTCGATCACCGGATACACCACGTAGGCCTGATGTCCAGCGCCGATCTGCTTGCGGACAAAGTCCCAGACTTCAGGCGCGCGCTCGTCGGGCAGCGAGCGGGTGACTACCGGAGTGCGTCCCGGCGGAAGTTCGTCAAGCACCGAGATATCAAGATCGCCGTAGAGAGTAAGAGCAAGCGTTCGCGGGATGGGCGTCGCCGTCATCACTAGCACGTCGGGTTCAGGGTCCGATTCAGTGGAGCGCCGGGCGTCCCCGCCCGGCACGGGGCGGAGCCCCGTCACCACACGAGCACTATCCACACGAACTTCGTCCGATTTTTTCATCAGCTTCAGGCGTTGCATGACTCCGAAGCGATGCTGCTCGTCTACCACCACCAGCCCTAGGTTTTCAAATTCGACGCGATCTTGAATCAGCGCGTGCGTTCCGATGACCAGCTGCGCGTTGCCTTGCGCGATGTGGCGGCGCACGTCGCGTTTGCGATCCTCTTCGAGTGAGCCGGTCAGCAGCACGATGCGGTATCCGGCGCGTTCAAGAATCTGTCGCGCAGAAAAATAATGCTGCTGCGCCAGAATTTCCGTCGGAGCCATCAACGCGACCTGATAGCCGTTTTCAATCGCGATGATCGCGGCCTGGAAAGCCACAATCGTTTTGCCCGATCCCACGTCGCCCTGCAACAGACGCCGCATGGGGCAAGCCGTCTGCATGTCGGTGGCGATTTCCTTCAGCACCCGCTTCTGCGCAGCCGTCGGATGAAATGGCAGTATTTTCTTAATCGCCTCTCGAACGCCATCATTAAGCTGAAAGGCGATTCCCGTTTGTGCTTTTTGCTCCCGCCGCTTGAGTTCCAGCCCAAGCTCGATGAAGAAGAGCTCGTCAAAGATCAGCCGGACGTGCGCCCCCGTGCGCGACGCTTGCAGATCGCTAAAGCTCTCTCCCGCATCGGGCCAGTGCACCTTCCACAACGCTTCCCGCGGAGACACCAAACTCAAATGCGCGCGCACTGCGGCAGGAATTGGATCGGGAAGATCGGGATTCAAATTTTCCAGCGCCCCTCGGATAATGCGCCGGAACCAGCGCGGGGTAAGTTTGCCCTGGCCGGTCGATTCGTAAATCGGAACAATGCGTCCGATCTCGAGCGAGGCGGCCGCTTTCTTTTCGGCCTCGTCGGCGCCGCCTTCTTCGTAAATATCGCCAAAAATCTCGAATTGCGGCTGTACGATCTGCAGTTCGCCGTTGCGATCCTCTTCGACCTTGCCGTAGAGCGCGAGCATTTGTCCGGGCTGAAAGCGGTCCTGAAGATACGCCGCGTTGAACCAGATACACTTCAGCCGGGTGCGGCCCTGGCCAACCGTGAGTTGGAAGATGGGCATGCGGCGTGTCCGAAACAGTCCCGAGTTGCGAACTTCGGCAATCACCGTCGCCATCTCTCCCGCGCGCAGTTCGGCGACTGAACGCGGATTGAGCCGGTCTTCGTAGCGGAAAGGCAGGTAGTGCAGCAGGTCGTCAACGGTAGCAATGCCCTTAGCCGCCAAGACCTCAGCCAGGCGCGGGCCAATGCCTTTCACATACTGCACTGGAGTGGACGGTTCCAGCATCTTAAGCGATGTTAGCAGGACTAACGCTAGCAGGAGCGGAGGCAAGCTTGGGCAGCACCCCAACGAGAAGAACGATGAAGAATTTATTCGACGCGCTCGTGGCCGTGCTCGCAGGCAACGCGATCTACTACTTGCTCATGCCACATCTCCCCGCGGTCGCGCGGCACCGGCTTTTCAGGGAAGACTGGGGCCTGCTGGTGGATTTCGCGATCTGCGCTGTGATCTTTGCCGTGGTGAAGTACGCGCGGCGGGACGAAGTGTGACTGTCGTAAACTCATCACACCATGTTTTCGGATATGTTTGCGGAAATCCGATGCTGAAGCCGCGCGAGCCGATTGCCAGCCTAAGTCCGTACCACTCGCCCATCCTGAGCCGCGCCGGGCTGAGTCTCGATCTCAACGAGAGCATGGCTGGATGTTCGCCGCGCGTACTGGCGCGCCTGCGCTCGCTCTCGGCGGCAGACGTGTCGCTGTATCCGCAGCGCGAAGCCGGTGAGCAGCTGGTCGCAAATTTCTTGGGCCTCGCGCCCGACCAGGTGTTGCTCACCAACGGAATGGATGAAGCGCTGTCGCTGCTCTTCACAAGTTATCTTGGCGCAGGCGACGAACTGCTGTTTGCTGATCCCACGTTCGTCATGTATTCCATGTTGGGCAACGCGCTGGGTGCGACAGTAGTACGCCTGCAGTCGGGCGAAGACCTGGCGCTTCCCGTTGCCGACTTGCGAGCCCGCATTTCGCCACGCACTAGGGTGATCGCGATTGCGAATCCCAACAATCCCACCGGCCTGGTGGCGGCGCGCGCCGATTTATTGCAGATTGCAGAATCGGCACCCGACGCTGCGGTGCTGATCGACGAAGCCTACTTCGAGTTTTGCGGCGAGACGCTCATCCCCGACCTGACGCGCCATCCGAACCTCTTCGTTGCCCGCACGTTTTCCAAAGCCTACGGACTCGCCGGCCTGCGCCTGGGAGTGCTGATCGCTGCGGCGGAGCAGATCGGCTACCTGCGGCGTTTCAGCTTGCCTTTCAATGTGAATTCCGTGGCGCTCGTTTGCCTCGAAGAGGCGCTGGCCGACCAGGCGTTTGTAAGACATCACGTGGCGCAGGTGAAGCAGGGCCGTGAGCGGCTGTCACAGTTATTCGAGGAGCTCGGCCTCCGCTTCTGGCCGAGCCAGACGAACTTCGTTCTGGTCCGCGTAGGTGCGAAAGTGAAAACATTCGCAGAGTCGATGCAGCGGCGCGGCATTCTCGTCCGCGATTCATCGGCAAGCCCAGGCTGCGAGGGATGTGTCCGAATCACGATTGGGACTCCGAGCCAGATGGATGCAGCGTTACCGGCCATTCGCGAAGCGATCGCGGAAACCCGGCGCTCTTGATGGTGGAGAGCCGGGCGTCCCCGCCCGGCCGCCATGCTGGACGGGCGAGACGCCAGTCGCTTCACAGGCCCGAAGAGTGCAACCGGAGCCCAGGATCAGGCAATATATCCGCATGACCACGATCATCTCCTGACCCTCTCCAACATTTTCATGACCTTCGCCTGGTACGGCCACCTGAAGTATCGCCATGCGCCACTGTTCAAGGTCACCCTCATCAGCTGGCTCATCGCCTTTGCGGAATACTGTTTTCAGGTGCCCGCCAACCGCGTCGGCTCCTATGAGTTCACGATGGCGCAGTTGAAGACCATCCAGGAGGTCATCACCTTAACTGTGTTTTCGATCTTCTCCGTCCTCTATCTTCGTGAACCACTGAAGTGGAACTACCTCGTGGGTTTTGTCATGATCATCGGCGCCGTGGCGGTCATTTTCAAGAAGTGGTGAGGCAAGCAGACCGAAAAAGATCGTCGTACAATGGTCAGTTTCCAGGCCCGCACATCATGACCCTGATCTTTCGCAAACCTCTCCCCAACGTCGAGCACCCCGAAATGCCAGCCGATGTCGTCATCGTCGGCGGCGGGCCCGCGGGCATGGCCTGCGCGCTGCGCCTTTCGCAGTTGATCGACGAGCACAACGCGCACCATCCCGAAGCTTCTCTGAGCAAGGAAAATATCTACGTGCTCGAAAAAGCGCGCGAAGCCGGACAGCACTGTCTATCCGGCGCGCTCCTCGATCCGCGCTCCATGAAAGAACTCCTGCCCGGATTCGAAAGCGAAGCCCCGCTCGACGCGGTGGTCCACAAAGACGCCGTCTACTTTCTGACGCGCAGCGGCCATTACGAGCTGCCGCTGACGCCTCCACCGCTTCAGGATCATGGTAATTACGTCATCTCGATTAACCGCTTCGTGAAGTGGTTGGCGGGCAAAGTCGAAGAAGCGGGGATCACGATTTTCACCGGCTTCGCCGGATCGGAGCTGCTCTACGACGGCGATCGAGTCACCGGCGTGCGCACCGACGACAAGGGCGTCGACAAACAGAACCAGCAGAAATCGAATTTCGAGCCCGGCTACGACGTGAAGGCGAAGGTGGTCGTGCTCGCCGAAGGCACCCGCGGATCGCTCACCAAGCAACTCCTCCAGAAATTTGACTTGATGAAAGAGCGCAACCCGCAGACCTATGGCGTGGGCGTAAAAGAGCTGTGGGAAGTCCCGTCTGGCCGCATCCAGGCGGGCGAAGTCATCTACACCATGGGTTATCCGCTGACCACAAAGGAATACGGCGGCGCGTGGATCTACGGCTCCAAAGACAGCACCGTCTCGCTCGGCTTCGTAACCGGGCTCGATTATCGTGACCCGCGCCTCGATCCGCAGCATGTGCTGCAAGCGTTCAAGCACCATCCCTTGATTGCGAAGTTGCTCGCCGGTGGCAAGATGATACGCTACGGCGCCAAGTCGCTTCCCTACGGCGGGTGGTGGTCGCTGCCGCCACTCGGCGGAGAAGGATGGATGATCGTCGGCGACTCCGCCGGTTTTCTGAATTCCGCGCGGCTGAAAGGAATTCATCTCGCGATCAAAAGCGGCATGTTGGCGGCCGAGACAGCGTTCGAAGCGCTCGTGAAATCGGACTCGTCAACGGCCACGCTCGGCAGGTTCCAGCGGCGCGTCGAAACCAGCTGGATCTACGATGAGCTCTGGCCGGTGCGCAACTTCCACCAGGGATTTAAGAATGGCATGTTCGCCGGTATGTTCAACACCGTGCTGCAGGACATTTTCCCGGGTGGTCTCCGCAACCGCGTGCCATCGCACGCCGGGTACGAAAACTTGGAGCCGGTGGCCAAGCGACCTGCCGACGGAGGCCCGGAAGCACACATGCTTGGCCCCGCCAAGGGCGATGGCAAGCTCACCTTCGACAAACTCACCGACCTCTATCATTCCGGCACCAAGCACGAAGAGGATCAGCCGGCGCATTTACTGATTCAAGATACAAACATCTGTAATGACCGCTGCGTGAAAGAGTTCGGCAGTCCGTGCCAGAATTTCTGTCCCGCGAACGTCTACGAGATGGTCGACGACTCCTCCGCGCCCAACAGCAAGCGCATCAGCCTGAATCCCGCTAACTGCGTGCACTGCAAAACCTGCGATATTCAGGACCCCTATCAGATCATCACCTGGGTTCCACCCGAAGGCGGCGGTGGCCCGAATTACGATGGGATGTAGCGCTAAAGGCCAACAGCTAAGGGCTCCCGGGGAAAGACTGGCTCCCCTTCTCGACCGGGTATATACTTCTCCCGTTACCGTTGCAGTAACCGGCTATAACCGGGCGCGGAGCACATTCTCATTTTCATATAGCTCCGTGAATTGAACGCTGGCGCGGGGATCCTAATATTATTCGCCCTGGACGGCCGGCGGGGGTGGGAATCGCTCGAGCGGTGCCTTCCCCGAGAGAGGTAATTGCTCGTGGACGTCGTACTCATACGCTTTCTGTTTGTCCTCGTCGTCGGAGTTATCTGCTTTTTCATCCGTCCGTTTAGCCTGCCGTCACACCTGGATGCCGCCGTCGGCCTGTTGATCGGCGTCGCTATCATAGTGTTCGAGTGGCGGTTGCGCGTGATGAGCCTGAAGCGCCTGATTGGCGCCGCCATCGGCAGCGTGCTCGGCATCGTTGGCGCCTATCTTTTCGCGCTCGTCATTCGCAACAGTGTCCCTCCGGGCCCCTTGCAAAGTTTCCTGCAGATCATGGTCATGTTGGTCATGGCCTACGTGGGATTGGCGGTCGGCTCCAACAAAGGCGACCTGCTCAACCTGGCGGCCCTGGGCGGGATCTTCGGCGGCGAAAGGTCGGGCAAGAAGAGTTACAAGATCCTCGACACCAGCGTCATTATTGATGGACGCATCGCCGATATCGCCGAGACCGGTTTCCTCGACGGACTGATTGTGATCCCGCAGTTCGTGCTCCGCGAATTGCAACTGGTGGCCGATTCCGCCGACTCGCTGAAGCGCAATCGCGGCCGCCGCGGCCTCGATATCCTGCAACGTCTCCAGAAGACTGCTTCCGTCCAGATCCAGATCGTGGAAGACGACTTCCCCAGCGTCCGCGAAGTCGATATGAAGCTCATCGAATTGGCCAAGGTGTATGAAGGCAAGATCATCACCAACGACTTCAACCTAAACAAAGTCGCCCAATTGCAGGGCGTGGCCGTGCTCAACATCAACGAACTGGCCAACTCGCTTAAGCCCATCGTTCTGCCCGGCGAAATCATGCGCGTATTCATCCTGAAGGAAGGCAAAGAGTACAACCAGGGCGTTGCCTATCTCGATGACGGCACCATGGTGGTCATCGATAACGCGCGCAAGATGATCGGCAAGACCATCGATATCTCGGTGACCTCGGTTCTGCAGACCACCGCCGGCAAGATGATCTTTGGCAAGTGGGATGAGCGCGGGATAAGCCGTCACGACTCCAAGGCGTCGCCCCCACCCGTGACCGTACCCACGACGACGGGAACCAATGGACCGCCATCGGACCCGGCAAAAAAGCCCACCTCGGCTGTGGTCGACCGGACGGCCGACTAGGACATACTTTTCACTGTAAGACGGGGCTTGCCCCGTCTCGCTCTGCGGCAGGAGCCGCGGCAAGCCGCGTCTCTACGGAAATCACCCATCTAGCCAGGGCGTTCGACCCAATCCCAACGCCTGTACTATACTGATCGCCCCTATGAAGGTGTTTGTTATTGTTCCGGCGGCCGGACTAGGCACGCGCATGGCCCCGCCCTCGGCCCCCAAGTCCAAAAAGAAAGCGCCTAGCAAGCAGTTCAAAGAACTGGGCGGTGTGCCCATTCTTGTCCACACGCTGCGTAAATTCGCTGCCACTCCTGCCGTCTACGAAATTATCGTTGCCCTGCGCAAGGGCGAAATCCCCGGCTTTCGCACCCAGGTCGAAATACAGTACCCGGAAATCTTGAGCAAGCGCTTGCAGATGGTCGAAGGTGGCGAGCATCGTCAGGACTCGGTGGCCAGCGCTCTGGCCAGCACCCCTGCCGATCCCGAGGACATCGTCTTGGTGCATGATGCCGTTCGCCCGTTTATTACCCCTGAAATTATTGCCAATGTGATCGAGGCGGCGCATCAACACGGAGCCGCTATCGCGGGCTGGCCCGCCGTGGACACGGTGAAACAGGTGGAACGAACTGCGGCTGGCGCGCTCATCAAAGCCACCATCCCGCGCGCCAGCATCGTGATGGCGCAAACTCCGCAGGGGTTTCGTTACTCCATCCTGAAAAAAGCCTTCGATGAGGCCGTTGCCGATGGCTTCCTCGGCACCGACGAGGCTTCACTGATCGAGCGCGCAGGCCTGCCCGTCGTAGTCGTCATGGGATCGCCGCGCAATATTAAGATCACGACGCCAGCCGACATGGAGCTGGCAGAGTTCTATCTGCAGCACGAAGACGGGAAGAAATCGTGAGTCCGGAAATGCGGAAGCCCGAAATGCGTATCGGCTACGGCTGGGACTCGCACGAATTCAAGCCTGGCATTCCGCTCAAAATCGGCGGCGTATCTCTACCGCACGATAAGGGTCTCGGCGGCCATTCCGACGGCGACGTTCTCCTGCACGCGATCACCGACGCGCTGCTCGGCGCCATCGCCGGTCCCGACATTGGATCGCTGTTTCCGCCGTCCGATCCGCAGTGGAAAAATGCCGACTCCGCCGTCTTTCTGCGCGAGGCCTTGCAGCGCGTTAAGAGTGCCGGCTACGAACTCCTGAACCTGGATTCCACGCTGATTCTGTCTGCTCCCAAGATCGGCCCGCATGCGGACGCGATTCGCCAACACGTTGCCGAGTTGTGCGGAATTTCCTCGGACTGTGTCGGCATCAAAGCAAAAACGCCGGAAGGCATGGGCACGGACAACGCTGCGATTGCGAATGTGGCGGTCTTGCTGCAATGCTGCTAGTTAATTTGATTTTGTCATCCTGAGCGAAGCGAAGGACCTGCTGTTTGCGGCGAACGGCAGGTCCTTCGCTTCGCTCAGGATGACAATTCATGTTGCTCAAGCTCTGCCGCCCGCTTCGCCCTCGCCGCCTCAACAAACGCGCGGAAAATCGCGTGCGCGGACTCTGCCACCTCCGGCCCATCATTCACACTACGCTCCGGATGCCACTGCACGGCCAGCACAAAATGTCCAGGAGCGGTCCCTTCCAGAGCTTCGATGATGCCGTCTTCCGCCGACCGCGCCACCACTCGCAAGCCCTCGCCCGCCACGTCCGCGGACTGATGATGCGAAGAATTCACGGCCACCGCCTGGCTCGCGCCCACAATCTCGGCCAGTTTCGATTCCGGCTCGATTCTCACTGTGTGCGCTTTTGCTACCGCCCGTCCCGCGCTGTGATTGATCGCCGACTCGATATGCTGGACCAGAGATCCCGCCCGGTACACATTCAACGATTGCAGTCCGTAGCAGATTCCGAGAACGGGTTTCCGCTTGTTGTAGGCATCTTGCAACAGCAACTCGTCCACCATGTCTCGTTTGACGTCAGCCGGCGCCGTTTTCTCGTGGCGATCCGCGCGGTATTTTTGCGGATCCACATCCGCCCGGCTGCCCGGGAGCAGAACGGCGTCGCAGCGCTCGATCTGCCTCATTACCTGCACTGGCGTCTGATCCAGTTCGATGCGCACCGGTTCACCACCGGCCCCGCGCACAGCTTCTTCATACTGCGGTAGCGCGCGCTCGGCGTACTCGCGGTCTCCGGAATGCGGCACGGGAATAGCGATACGGGGCGCTGCGCTCTTCGGCTCACTCATGTTTGACTCGCGCGCTCAATCCCCGCCAGCGTTTTCCGCTGCCGGTAGTTCCGAATTTCCATGACCAGCGCCAGCACGAGCACGATCGCACCCACGGTAATGGCGAAGGGAAACGCAATGTACCGGTAGGCAAACGTGAGGTTGGGTGCGACGTGCTTCACCTGCGAGTACACCACCGCCCCCAGAATGCTCAGCAGCAGCGCGATCGCGAACGACAGCAGGGTCAACAGAAACGTCATTGCGAACACGCGCGCCGGAATCCCAATCCAGCGGGGCCCGTCCGAACTCGTTTTGCCCATGCCTCTAAGCTACACCATCGTTCCCAGCCGTCGCGACTCCTTGAGCCGACCATCGCCGTGCCCCCATACGCTACAATACCGTCATGTCGCAGACCGCGTCCGCGATCGTCCGCAGTCCGGCGGAAATCGTGCAAAGCAGCCCGGTTTCACAGGCTCCGAATGGCATCTGCTACGCCCGCTCGGGCGAGATTACCATTGCCGACAACGACCTCGACCGCATGATTGCCGTCGTGCCCGTGCCGGTGGCCGCCGCGCTCACCCGCAAGGCTTACTATTTCGTGCCGCTCACCGTGACCCAGGGCGAGGAGACGGTGATTGCCGACCGCTACGACGTTGCGCTCAGCGATAACGCGGTTTGCCATCGCAACCTGAATCTGGGCGATGCGCAGTGCGTCTTCATCTCAACCCGCTTGATGGACGACAAGTTTTCGGTGGCGTTCGAGTTCTACATCAACGTGGGGCACGCGCTGGTCGAACGCGCGGGCGTATCGCAGAATTTCGCCGACCTGGCCTGGCAGCAAGTGGAGTCCGGAGTGCGCGGCGAAACTTCGCTCGACGCCTGGGAGGCGCGCAAGTTCGCCACGGCCCACGGCCCCGACGCGGAGAAATATAAGAACGAGTATCTGGCGGCAAGCTTCGCGGATGCGATTTCAATCTACCTGCTCTCGCTCTATCTCGACGTCGATTACTACGATCTGCGGGAGCGCGACTATCCGCTGCTGGCCCCCGCTCCGATGGCCGAACGCCTGCGCAAAATCGCCGAAATCTTTCCCCCCAATCCGGGGTTTGAATTCAACATCTACTATCGGCGCCGGTCGTAGAGCGAATCTTTGGGTTCTGAGCGCTATCGCCTGGTTTATGTCAACTGGTCTTTCGATGCGCTCTGGGAATGTGGGAACTGAAAAGGCTCCGCAATGATACGATTGCTGGCCGTGCGCCTTGCCGCCATCAAGACCCTCGGCAAAGGAGGCCAGAAATGTCAGCCCAACGCCAACTGCACCGTCTCGCGCTTGCAGCCATCCTGTATCTGCTCCTCTATTCTTTGGCGGCGTATTTGGATCTATGGACGACAATGGTGGCACTATCGCGACCCGGCGTTCACGAAGGGAATTCAGTCGTAAGGAAGGGGCAGGCGTACTTGCCGACTCGGGCATTAATAGTCAACCTTGCAGGTGCGGTAATCATGACCGCGTGCGTCACGTTCTCAGCAAATCATGCAGAGAGAGTCGAAACAAGATGGCTGCATCGCCCTATATTGTCATTTGGAAAGATCTATCTGAACCCGTGGTCGGCTGGAGCGATAGGAGTCTCTCCTCTTCACATGCTGAGCATGGCCATGGCGTTTCTTGCGATGCGGGTAGTCGCTGCAGGGAACAATATGCTGATCTACTTCTAAGGATTTGCCCCGATCGGAGCATTGATAGACGGCATAGCGCAACATACTTCTGCGATCATCGCATTCTCCGTCGTGGTTGTGCCGCTGTTTTATCTGCTCGCGATTGTTGTTTCGCCATTAGCCGCAAAACTCCTGTCTTTATGGCAGGCACCCCCTCCCCCCGGTGATTTCGCTGCACGTTACTAGTCGTTGTAACATCCCCATTACTTCAACAACTCCGGCGATTTGGAGCGGTTTACAGTCTGAGTATCCATCGACAGCGGAACCTTGCTCCGTAGGGGAGATCCTGCCCACCCTCACTTGCTCGAAAGCACGAATTGATTCCCATCCGCATCCTTGAAAATCGACGACGTTCCCCAAGCTTCCTTCTTCGGCTCGACGGCAAACTCCACTCCCTTGGACTTCAGCGTCTTGGCGGTAGCGAACACATCGTCCGTCCAGAACGCGAGCGGCTGAAAGCCGCCGATGCGGTCTTCCTGCCCTTCCGGAGTAAACAGAACGAGCTGCGATTCGGCGCCGGGAATGCCCAGCTCAATCCAACGCTGCGCTCCGAAGGGCTGGTCAGTCATGACGCGAAAGCCGAGTTTTTCGGTGTAGAACTTCAAGGCGCGATCCTGATCGCGAGTCGGAACGCATGCGAACTTAATGCCACGAATCATTTTTCAGTCTCCTTGGAAAGTAGTGAAGCCGGCCACAAATAAAACACCAACAGAAAACGAGCATAGAAAACCACGCGTGAGGATGCAATCGCCTATTTAATGCTATATTTACAGCCGGTATAGCATGATTCCGCTCCATGATTTGCGACAGACGATTTCCGACAGATGGATTTGCGACAGATGATTACGATAGACGACTACGTGGTTGACGTCCTGATGCGCGACCTCGTCGGTCACGACCGCCGCGTCGTGAGC
Source organism: Terriglobales bacterium (assembly GCA_035272625.1). Lineage (GTDB taxonomy): Bacteria > Acidobacteriota > Terriglobia > Terriglobales > Acidobacteriaceae > Acidiflorens. The sequence continues at coordinate 11,694 of DATEQN010000047.1, forward strand.
TTTCTGGTCTATCTCTGGTTCGCCGGTGAACAGCGAAAAGGAAACGTGGTCGAGGCCAGCTACCGCCAGATAGCCGAGTGCATTGGAGTATCAAAAAGTTCGGCGCAGGCTGCCGTCGCCTGGCTCATCAAGAGAAAATTGCTGGCATCGACCAAAAAAACCGTGACTGCCACGCCGCGCTACAAAGTGCTGACTCCCTGGCGGGACTATGAAAGCCGCACCCGAAGCCGCGCCTAGCAAAAGAAACAATTCAGGGGCCGAGTGTGGGACCGGCCCCTGTTCTCCGAGCTCGACTCGTCGTTACGGCGCTGTTAGCCTCGTATAGTCGCCCACGGCTTTGGCGTCGTATGCCGCGTCAAGCTCGTTGAAGCCGGTTCGTGGGACAGCAATTTGCTCCGGGGTTGAAAACGATCCTGCCGTTTGGACTCATCGTAGAACCCTGCTCCGGCCGAGTTGTCAACAAACTGTCACTTTCTTGTCAAATAATTGCGGGCTTTGCGGAAAGGCAACTCCCGGCGCCGATAAAAGCGATACCCTGATACGGACCGGAATTCTTTATGCGATTGCGAACACGACACCCAAGACGACGCACGCAAACACTGGGCAAAAGTTCTTGTCCACAGCTGCGGTACATAATTGCGCACCTTAGTGCCCTTGGCGGTTAGAGAGGTTACAGCTTATGCTGAAAGCAGTTTCGAAGGGCTCAGGTTCCGTTTGCCAATGATTTCGTTTCGTCTTTATATATTTGCGCTGAGCACGATCGGCTTGGCCCTCGCCGGCTATTCTCTGCTCCGCCGCAAACCCAAGAACCCGAATGAGATTGAGTGCGAACGCCGCACCTGGCTGAATACTGTCGGGCGCATCACCGATGGCACGGTGATCGATGTCCAGGAAATCGCAATCGAAACGCCCCGGCCCGCCACCATGCTGATTTACCAGTATGATGTGGCCGGCGTTTCTTATGAGGCCTCCCAGGACGTCACCTATCTCCGGCAGTGGATCAATCTACATTCCTGCCGGCTCGGCCTGCCCACTTCTGTGAAGTACGACGCTCGCAACCCCGGAAACTCCATGGTGATTGCCGAAGGCTGGATGGGCTTGCGCCAGTAAGTTGCGCGCGTGGAGAGCCAAGCGTCCCCGCTCCGCTGGACCGCGAGACGAGCTAGGACTTCAACGGATATTCGTGAGCCAACCTGATCAGAGTTTCCCTGCCGCGGCCAGAACCATGTAGAGAATTTGTGCAGTGGCCAGCCCGATCCAGATTCGCTGGCGAATGCGCGAGCGGCGGATGTCGCGCAGCAGGTCGGCGGCGGTGGGTTCCCTGACCAGAGCTTCGACCAGAGCTTCCCGCTTGTCCGCCGGCAACGCCACCGGTTGCAGACCGACTGGCCTTGCGGCATCGGTCGGCTTTGGCTTGTCGGGATAAAACACCTTCGGCGTGTCTACGACTTCCGACCACATCGGCAGCAGGATCCACGACTTTGGAATGATGTCCAGAATCGGCTTGGCCGTCAGGTTGAGAGCCGGCTGCGATTCCGGCGCGACGCGATCGGCCAAATTCCGAAGCAGCGAGCCCCACCAGAAGTGGCTGAGCTGATCGGTCACGAGTTCACCGACATCCACGGGCTGCGATTCAAGTTCAAGCGGCGGCAGCGTTTCCGGCGAGAGCACGTCCCCGATGTTGGTGAACACGGTGCGAAACCAGGGCAGGCGCAGACGCTCCCCCAGCGCCAGGCCGACATTCACTGGCCGTGAAGTAAGTTGCAGCGGCGGCAACTTCTCCGGCGCAAGGGTATCGCGCAGATTGCCGACGAGCGACCTCCAGAGCGGCTGCGTCAGGCTTGTCGGCGGGAGTAAATCCAGCGGAATCTCCTGCGCGGCGGCGGCCTGCGGGTCGGGATACCAGGCTTCGGCGGCATTTGAGCGGTAAGACATAAGAATTCAAATGGCTCCAGGCGCGGCTGCGTCAGCGCTGTATTCCGAAGCCACCATCGATGTTAGATGCCAGCCGTGCGTCTGTCACGCTTATTTACGCAGCTTTACGCGTTGCGAATGAGTCGGTTCTCAATGACCAACCCCAAGCGAGGTTTATGATTTCGCGTGGAGCCGCGGCAGCCCCGTCTCTATCGGCGGAACGAGACCAACCAACTGAAAAGAGATGCGCAATCTTGGCAATGTGGGGGCACCCTCCCCGCCGGAATCCTGTCTTCGTTAGTACATGCACTTTGATGCCGTTGAGCGTAGGCTTGCGCTGAAGCAAAATCGCAAGGCGAAGTTTGATTTGAAAGGGAGAATCCGAAATGGAGAAGCTGGCTTGAACGACCACTCACAAACGACCGCCAAAGCCCGCCAGCGGCTGCGGCGTTTCTCCCGTTATCGTTTTGACGCGCGCATTCAGGTGTCGGTGTTTCGCGAAGGCCAGACGACGGCATACTGGGGCCGAACCAGCGAACTCGGCCAGGATGGCCTCGGGGCGACCCTCAGCGGCGAGTTGCAGTCCGGCGAGGTCGTTTCCCTGGAATTTCCTATCCCGCTCCCGCCGCGCCTTATGAAGCTGCGAGCCGTAGTGCGTTATAGCGAAGGACTGCGCTGCGGATTCGAGTTCTTGGTTATGAACGATGAGCAGAGGCTGGTCGTGCACCAGGTCTGCGCAGTGTTGGCCAACGCCTCCTGAGAGGCTCCCGGACTTGATCTTCCCAAATTGAAACCCATTACCGCAGTAACTAACGGCAAATAACCCAGCCCGCTTACCATCTCACTATCGTCAGTGGGCACTGGGGAAGGACTGTATGGGGGAGAAAATCGCCCCGGCAGCAGCTTCGAGCGAACTGCCGCGGGTGAAGGCGCTGCAGGATGCTCTTGAGCACGGCGCGTCGGCGACCCTTACCCGCACGTCAGCTCACATTTCCGACCCGGCCACCGCGCTCCCGAACGGCAATGCCGCCCAAGCCCAGCTCACCTTGGAGAAAGCCTACTTCGAACAGCTCATCGAGAATGCGCCGGAAGCGATCAGTATTGTCGACCGGGACGTGAACATTTCGCGCATCAACGGGGAGTTCACCCGCCTGTTCGGCTTTACTGCGGCTGAGGCTGCGGGAAAACGGCTCGACCTGCTCATCGTGCCGCCCGATCGCTATGCCGAAACCGCATGGATCACAGAGACCATTAAGACTGGAAGCAAAATTTCCCTGGAGACCCGGCGGCAGCGAAAAGACGGCTCACTGGTCGAGGTGTTGCTCTCCACCTCACCCGTCATGCTGAATGGCGAAAGAGTCGGAGCGTACGCCTCCTATCGCGACATCACCGATCAGAAACGCGCCGAGGAGTTGAATGCCGCCTTGTACGCCATCGCGGCGCGCAGCCAGTCGGCCGAGGATCTGCAGCAGTTTTTTGCCGCCATTCACAATATCGTGGGCCAGTTGATGAATGCGCGCAACTTCTACATCGCCCTCTACGATCCGCCGTCTCAGTTGTTGAGCTTTCCCTACTTCGTCGATGAAGAGGATCCGACGCCCGTCCCCAAGCCGCTGGGCCGCGGTCTGACGGAATACGTCCTGCGCTCGGGCGAGCCCCTGCTGGCGACACCGGCTGTCTTTGAGGAACTGCTACGGCGCGGCGAAGTGGAATTGATCGGCGCCCCATCAGTGGACTGGCTGGGTGTCCCGCTGAAAAGCGGCATGACCTGCATTGGGGTCCTGGTCGTCCAGAGCTACAACGAGAATGCCCGCTTTGGAGAGCGCGACCGCGAGATTCTGAAATTTGTTTCGCAGCATTTGGCCGCGGCCATCGAGCACAAGCGCTATGAAGAGGCGCTTCGCCGCTCCGAAGCCCGCTCCCGCTCGCTGATCTTGAGCGCCGCCTTCGGCATCTGCCGCTGCACCCTCGGCGGAAGATTCCTGGACGTGAATCCGGCGCTCATCACCATGCTCGGTCATGGATCGGTCGAAGAGGTTCTCAAGCTGAACGCGCGCCGTGAAGTCTTCGCCAATCCCGAGGAGCTGGACCGGCTGGCCGAGGATTATCGCCGCACCGGAAGTCTGCAGGGCGTGGAAGTACAGTGGAGACGCAAGGACGGCCGCGTCATCATCGTGCGGCTCAGTGGATGCGCCGCCATCAGCAGCGATGAACCCGAAGAAGTATTGGAGCTGATCGCCGAAGATATCACCGAGCGGCGTCAGCTGGAAGAGCAGCTTCGCCAGGCGCAAAAAATGGATGCCGTCGGCCGCCTCGCCGGCGGCGTCGCCCACGACTTCAACAACCTGCTCATGGTGATTAACGGATACACCGAGGTGTTGCTGGAACAATTGGAGGAAGGCGGCGCCATGCACCATAAAGTCCAGTCCATCCAGCAGGCAGCCGACCGCGCCGCTACTCTCACCCGCCAGTTGCTGGCGTTCAGCCGAAAGCAGCTCCTCGAACTCAAAGTGATTGACGTCAACAGCGTGATCGGCGACATGGAGCGGCTGCTGCGGCCCCTGATCGGCGAAAACATCGAATTGGTCACGCGCCTCTCGCCCGACGCCGGTCACACCCGCGCCGACGCCGGCCAGCTCGAACAGGTCATCATGAACCTGGTCGTCAACGCTAAAGACGCCATGCCCGAAGGCGGTAAGCTCACCGTGCAGAGCTCCGACGTTACCGTGCGCCAAAATTTGAGCGAACAGCGTTTTATCCAGCCCGGACGCTATGCCGTGATCTCGGTTGCCGATACCGGCCACGGCATGAACAAGGAAACCCAGTCCCGAATCTTTGAACCGTTCTTTACCACCAAGGAAAAAGGGAAGGGCACCGGCCTCGGCCTCTCGACCGTGTACGGCATCGTCAAGCAGAGCAATGGATACGTGTTCGCACAAAGCGAACTCGGAGCCGGCACAACCTTCTACGTTTACTTGCCGCGCGTGGAGGAGTCCGCCGAAGAGCAGAGCCCGGTCAAGTCGCAGCAGAACGAAGCGGGCGGCTGCGAAACCGTTTTGCTGGTCGAGGACGAGGAATCGGTGAGGGAACTGGTGCGTGTAACCCTCGCCTCCCGCGGCTACAAGGTTCTCGAAGCCGAAAATGGCGAGTGCGGTCTGCAAACCGCCGAGGACTTCAAAGATCACATCGATATCCTGATCACCGACGTGGTCATGCCCGGCATCGGGGGCCGCGAACTCGCCAAGAAGCTGCTGGCGCTGCGGCCCGGCATCAGCGTGCTCTATCTTTCGGGCTACACGGAAGATGCCGTCGTCACCCAAGGCGCGCTCGGCCCCTCTACCGCGTTCCTGCAGAAGCCGTTCACGCTTCAGAATCTGGCCAAGAAAGTCCGCGAAGTCCTGCGCTCCCGAGGCGCCTCCACGCCCGCCCCAAACTCTATCCCCAAGTCAATCGCAAAATCCACCTCGAACTGACTCCGCCTGCCGCTGGAACGACGGGCGTCGTGCGCGACGGAGCGACGGGCGTCTCGCCCGTCCGGAGGAATGCCCGCAGCGGGCGGGACATCCGACCCTCCACTGCAACTTTTTCTCCATCCCCGCGTCCTATACTCAAGCTAAATATTGAAGTGTGGTCTTCCGCCATCGGACACATCCAAAGTCTGCTTGCCGAGCGTACTTCAATAGGGATGAGCATCATCGGGGTGAGCAATGCTGATTGGGAAATCGCCGGCGATTCCGTCTTCTGAAATTACTCCGCAGGCGACTTATCTGAACCGCCGCAACTTTCTCGCCGGCGCAGCGATCGCCAGCGCAGCCGCCGTCACCGGTATCGCCTTCCGTGATTTTGTCGATCCGTCGCTCACCGCCCAGGCCAACGCCAAAATCGACGGTCTCCAGAAGAGTGCCTTCAGCACGACGGAAAGAGAAACGCCCTACAAGGACGTAACCAACTACAACAATTTCTACGAATTTTCCACCGACAAATATGAGCCTGCCGACGCGGCCAGGAATTTCAGGACCCGTCCCTGGACCGTGACCATCGACGGCCACGTCAAGAAAAAGCAGGTGCTCGACGTCGACGCGATCATGAAAATGGCTGCCCCCGAAGAGCGCATCTACCGCCATCGCTGCGTCGAGGGCTGGTCGATCGTCGTTCCCTGGGTCGGATTTTCCCTGAGCGAACTGATCCAGCGCGCCGACCCCCTGCCCAAAGCAAAGTTTGTCGAGTTCACCACGCTGTACGATTCCAAACAAATGCCGGGCCAGCGCACCAGCGTATTGCGGTGGCCATACGTCGAGGGTCTGCGCATGGACGAGGCCATGCATCCCCTCGCCCTGCTCTGTTTCGGTATGTACGGCGAGGTGCTCCCGAATCAGGACGGCGCCCCACTTCGCATCGTGATTCCATGGAAGTACGGATTCAAAAGCGCCAAGTCGATTGTCCGCATCCGCTTCACCGACGACCAGCCCCTGAACACCTGGCAGGAGGCCAATTCCCACGAATACGGTTTCTATTCGAACGTGAATCCCAACGTCGACCATCCGCGCTGGAGCCAAGCCAAGGAACGTCGCCTCGGTGAATTCCTCAAGCGGCCAACTCTGATGTTCAATGGCTATGATCAGGTGGCCAGCCTCTATTCCGGCATGGACCTGAAAAAGAACTTCTGAGAATTTCTCGTGTGGGACGGACGCATTCGTCCGTCCCAGCCGAGCACAGCTCGGCCGTTGCCGGTGAGCACAACACCTCTAGATAAGCGATAGATTACAAAAAATGAAACTGCGTCTAACCAAGATCGCCATTTTCCTCGCTGCACTCATTCCGCTGGCACGCCTGGCGTGGAAAGCGCTGCATGGCGGCCTGGGTGCCAACCCCATCGAGGTCATCACGCACGCGACCGGCGACTGGACGCTGATCCTCGTTCTCACCACCCTCTCGATCACGCCTCTACGCCGGATCACCCATCAATACTGGCTGATCGGTGTCCGCCGCATGGTCGGGCTGTTCGCCTTCTTTTACGGAACTTTGCACTTCCTGACCTACATCTGGCTCGATAAGTTCTTCGACACCCACGAAATGTGGAAAGACATCGCCAAGCGCCCGTTCATCACCGTAGGCTTCTCCGCCTTCGTCCTCATGATTCCCCTGGCCCTGACCTCGACCGCATGGTCGATTCGCCGTCTGGGCGGCAAGAACTGGCAGCGGCTGCACCGACTGATCTATCTCACCGGGATCCTGGCGGTGGTGCATTACACCTGGCTGGTGAAGGCCGATCTCCGCAAGCCCATCGAATACGGAGTCGTGCTCGGCATCCTGTTGCTCTACCGCTTCTTAGCCTGGATTTTCGAAGAGCGTGCGCAGCCCGCCATCCCAGCTCCGGCCCGGAGCCGGGCGGAAGTCACCAAAGCCTGAAGGCCTGAGGAAGCGCCTGTGACAATTTTTTACAACCGAAACCTTTTTTAACACCCCGGGTTATGGCATCTTAAGGAAAAGACAGGAGTGTCTTATGAATCCCCTTGCTTCCTATAAGTGTGCCGGACGCCTGCTCGTGGCTCTGGCAGCGATGACCAGCATCCTTTTGATAGCCGGCTGCGGCAGCAGCAGCAGTGGGCCCGCGCTCAACACTGTCGGCTTCACCAATGCAAGCCTCACTGGCACCTATGTTTTCTCGTCGTCAGGCGTAGATTCCTCCTCAGGAGCCCCCATAAACATGGCGGGCGCTTTCGCGGCCGAAGGAAACGGCCGTATTGCCGGGGGCGCGATGGATATCGTCGACCCAACGGTCGCTGTGGAAACCAACCAGGCGATCGGCACCTCCTCTTCCTACAAAGTTAACGGCGATGGCCGTGGACAGGTCACGCTGGTCACTCCGGTGGGGACTTTCGCTCTGGATTTCGTCCTGACCTCGAGTTCGCATGGGCTGGTCACCGAATTCGACGGCAACGGCACCGGCAGTGGCACTCTTGACTTGCAGACTGCTCTCACCGGTCAGAGTCAGCTCGCAGGTTCATATGCATTCACTCTTGGCGGTTTTGATGGCGTAGGCAATCCATTCGCCTCGGCGGGGGCGTTTAGGCTCGATCAAAGCGGCAACATCACTGCCGGTACCGGTGTCCAGGACTTCAACGACAACGGCAGCCTAATTTCCGATCTATCCGTCGCGGGTACCGCAATCGTGAGTGCAGGGAGTGCTCCTGGAACAATCACTCTTACTTCCAGCTCGCAAATCTTTGACTTCTACCCGATTGACGCCACGCACTTCAAGGTCATTGAAACAGACAATACCGACTTCCTTGCCGGCGACGTATTCTCTCAGCCTTCGGCTTCCCTTCCAACTGGCGCCATGGTATTCGCCATGTCTGGCGGCGCCTTCTCGGTCATCGCCGACGCCGGCGTTATGACTTATGACGGAACTACCTTTAGCGGCTCCGAGGATCTCAACAGCAACGGCACACTTTTTCCGGGAGTGGTATTCACCAGCACTGCCGTCACTGCCGGTCCGGTCGGCGGCCGGGCAGTGGTTTCCCTCAGTGGCTTCAACCCCGCGAGCACGTGGGTGGTCTATCCCTCCAGTGGCGGACTTCTGATGCTGGAAGCGGATGCACTAGACGTTACTCTAGGTGCCGCTCTGACTCAGACACCCGGTCAGACAATCGCCGCTTCGCAAAATTACGGATTGAATCTCAGCGCCTTTAACACTGCTGGGTTTGAGGAAAACGATATCGCTCAGTTCCTCACAACCAGCAGCACTTTCAGCGGAGTTGTTGACATCAACGATGACTCTGGCAGCGGTAACATCGTCCAGACTAGCCAGTCGCTGAAAGGCAACTACACTCTCAATTTTTCTGGCACTGGCGCAGCCACCACCACCGCCAACGGCACCGCCTATGTCAGTTTCAACTTTTACCCCGTGAGCAGTGACATGCTTTTCCTCCTTGAAACCGATAGCAATCAGATCGGGGCGGGGATAATCCAACTGCAAAGTACACCGTCTGGGTCAGTGGCGCAGTCGCGCATCTCGCTCGCGCGCCCGGCAGTGTTGCGGTCGGCAGTCCGGTCACGCTTAGCCGCGCGACGCAAGTAGCTGCATCGGATCGTGTAAATGTCTTCGATGGAGAGCCGGGCGTCCCCGCCCGGCCTCCCCAGACTTATCTCAGGCCGGGCGGGGACGCCTGGCGCTCCACGAACTAACCTATTTAATCGCTTCCGCCGCGATCCGCTCGGTCACAAACGCCTCGATCACGTCCCCAGCCTTAATGTCGCCGTAATTCGAGATGGAGATGCCGCACTCCATGCCGCTGGTCACTTGCGAAGCATCGTCCTTGAAGCGCCGCAGCGATCCGACCTTGCCTTTGAACACCACCACGTTATCGCGCAGCAGCCGCACTTCGGAATCGCGCTTGATCAGGCCATCGGTCACGCGGCACCCGGCAATCGTCCCCACCTTCGGAATGCGGAAAGTCTCCAGCACATCGGCGCGGCCCTGGTAAGTTTCTTTGATCGTCGGTTCGAGCAGACCGGTCATGGCGCGCTTGATCTCGTCCTGCAGTTCGTAAATGATCGAGTGCAGCCGGATGTCGACTTTTTCCTGATCGGCCAGTTCCTGCGCCTTGCGCTCCGGACGCACGTTGAATCCAATGATGATGGCATTCGACGCCGACGCCAGCAGCACATCCGTCTCGGTGATCGCGCCAATGCCCGAGCGCAGCAATTTCAATCGCACTCTGTCGTTCGACAGCCGGCCCAGCAAATCGCCCAGCACTTCGACCGACCCCTGCACGTCGGCCTTGAGAATGACGTTCAGTTCCTTCATGCCGGCGGTCTTCAACTGCTCCGCCAGGCCTTCGAGCGATACGCGTGAACTCTTGGCGAGCGTGGCTTCGCGCGCTTTTTGCTCGCGGTATTCCGAGATATCGCGCGCCTTCTCGCGGTCGGTCACCACCACGAACTGATCGCCCGCCTGCGGCAGCCCTTCCAAGCCGATGATTTCCACCGGCGTCGAGGGCGGAGCTTCCTTCAGCGGCTTGCCCCGATCGTCGAACATCGCTCTGACTTTCCCGTAGACGTTGCCCACCACGAAGTTGTCTCCGGCGTGGAGCGTGCCGTTCTGCACCAGGATCGTCCCCACTGGACCGCGTCCCCGATCCAGTTTCGCTTCCAACACCAACCCGCTCGCCGCGCGTCCCGGAGTCGCTTTCAACTCCTGCAAATCCGCCGTCAGCAATATCATTTCCATCAGCAGGTTGAGATTCGTTTTCTGCTTGGCGGAAACATCGACGAACACCGTCTTGCCGCCCCACTCTTCCGGCACCAGCCCTCGATCCGCCAGTTGTTTCTTGACCCGCTCCGGCAGCGCGCCCGGCTTGTCGATTTTGTTGACCGCCACAATAATGGGAACCTCAGCAGCGTGCGCGTGGTCGATCGCTTCGACCGTCTGCGGCATAACCCCGTCATCCGCCGCCGTCACCAGCACCACAATGTCGGTCGCTTTCGCTCCGCGCGAACGCATACGCGTGAACGCTTCGTGACCCGGCGTATCCAGGAATACGATCTCCCGCCCGTAGGCCGGAGACGCTTGGTCCGTGATCGCAACCTTGTAGGCGCCGATATGCTGCGTAATGCCACCCGCCTCGCCGCCGGCTACATTGGTCGAGCGGATCGAATCCAGCAGGGTCGTCTTGCCGTGATCCACGTGGCCCATGATCGTCACCACCGGCGGACGCGGCACGGCTTCCGCGCCTTCCTCGCTGCTCTCGGTGGCTTCGGTTGTATCCTTCGCCGCCTGTTCTTCGAAGGTGATCACTTCCGTGTCCGCCCCGAAGAAGCGCGCCATTTCACTCGCCAGTTCCGCATCGAGCGTTTGATTGATGGTGGCGAACACGCCCCGAACCACCAGCCGCGCAATCAAGTCTTTGGCGCGAATACCGAGCTTCTCGGCCAGATCTTTCACCGAGATTCCTTCGGTAATCGTGATGTTCCGCGTGATCGGCGCCGGCTCGTTGCTGATGGTCATGCGCGGCGGCGGAGTGTAGCCCTTCATCGGGCCTTCCTTCACGCCTCTCGGCACATATCTCTGTCCCGGTCGGCGAGATGGAGCTCCCGGACGGCTTCCCGGACGCGTTGGTCCCGGCGGCGGCAGCGTTCCTCCCGGACCTACACCCAGCGGGCGCGATCCCGCAGGCGCCACGCGCGTCGGATGCATCGGACGCCGTTCCCCCGGACGAAGCGGCGGACGCGGTGATCCCGGCGCTTGCGGCCGTGCCGTGCGCTGAAAAATTGGTTGTCCCGGCACCGGACGTCCTGGCGCCGACCGCGGAGGCGCTCCCGCCGCAGGTTCACCAGGCGCAGGCAGAGGCGCTTTATATACCGGGCGCGGGCCGGTCTGCGGCATGATCATTCGCGGCAGTGGCGCAATCGGAGCGGCTGGCTTCGCCGGCGCCGCGCTTTGCATCTGCGTGACACTGTGTGCCGGAGGCTGTGCCGGTGGTGGGGCGATTCCGGCGTGGGCTGCGGGAGTCGTAGTCGTGGGTCGAGGCGGAACGGCGATAGCAGGCGGTGCGGTACTCGCGGAACTTGCAGTAGTGGCCGCGGGTGGCGTCACGGGAACTTTCGGCGGAATCACGACCACCGAGGGCGGGCGGTAGGTGGCCGCTACCGAAGCAGGCGTCACCATTCTCGGCGCCGGCGGCTCAGGCGCTTCGCTCGCGGGCTTCGCCGGCTTTGGCTTCGCCGGCGCCACGGGCGCTGGAGCTTCTGTTCTGGCTTCCACCGCTGGCGTCGCAGCCGGCGGCTTGAGCGCCGGACGCGCCGCCGGATGCTCAACCGCTCCCTTTTGCTGGGTGATGGCGCGCAGCACGTCTCCGGGTCGCGAAATATGGGAGAGGTCGATCTTGGTCTTGATCTCTTCTTCGCCGTGAGCGGCGCGCGCGGAAGGCCTCGCTGAACCAGGTGATGCGTCAGAGCGGCCGCGGAGATGCTTCCGCACCAGTTCCGCTTCGAAGTCCTCAAGAGAACTGGAGTGCGTTTTTTTCTCCGTGACGCCCACCGTGGTCAGCACGTCAAGAATTTCCTTGCTCTTGACTTCCAGCTCACGGGCCAGATCGTTGATTCGAATCTTACTCATCCGCTCTCGTTTCCTCTTCGGTCCCACTAATGTCGAGTATCTAAGCTCGCATATCTAACCTCATAAAATCCCTATGCTATCTCACCACCGGCTGACGAACTCCGCGCCTTCGGTTCGGATGCAAGTCCGAACTCGCCACGCTCCCAGTTCAGCTCTGCTTGTCTTCCGGGGCTTCTTCAGTCGCGGCTTCTGCAGTCGCGGTTTCCTCAGTTGCAGGTCCGGCGCTTTCTTCTCCCGGCGCCGTCTCGGCAGGCTCCGCTTCAGCGGCCAACCTCACCGCCTCTAACTCGCCGTCTGCCGGCGATTCCGCTTCTCCGGTGCTCTCCGGTTCCGCGGTCAGCGCATCCGCTTCGACCGAACCCTCTGCCAGCGATTCTTCGGTGATTCCCGCTTCGGAGATTGCCGCTTCGGTGGCGGCTTCTCCAGTGCTCTCCGGTTCCGCGGCCACCGCCTCGCCGCCATCCAGACTGGCAAAGTAATTATTGACCGCTATACTGATTTTTTCCACCGTTTTCGGGCCAATGCCTTCAATCGCTTCCAGTTGCTCCGGCGTCATATCGGCCAGCGATTCCACCGTGTTCACGCCCGCCGCCTTCAATTTCTCGACCAGCCCCTCGCCCAGTCCCGTCACGTTCTCCAGCGGAGTTACTGTCTGCGTGACCAGCGCCGACATCTGCTGTTCCACTTCCTGGCGCTTTTCTTCTTCGCTCTTGATGTCGATCTTCCAGCCCAGCAGCTTGGCCGCCAGCCGCACGTTCTGCCCCTTTTTCCCGATCGCCAGCGAGAGCTGGGTATCGTCCACCACCACTTCCAAATGCTTGTCCGCTGCATCGACAATCGTCACCCGGCTAACCTTAGCCGGTTGCAGCGCTTTCTCCGCGAACGTAACTGGATCCTCGTGATACTCGATGATGTCGATCTTTTCTCCGCGCAGCTCGCGAATGATCGACTGCACCCGCATCCCCTTCATTCCCACGCATGCGCCGACCGCGTCCACGTCCTTGTCTTTCGACATCACCGCGATTTTCGTGCGCTCGCCTGCTTCCCGAGCAATCGCGCGGATCACCACAGTGCCATCGTAAATTTCCGGCACTTCCGTCTGGAACAGATGCTGGACTAATTCCGGAGCGGAGCGCGAAGCGATCACGCCCGGACCCTTCGTCGCTTTTTCCACTCGTACAATCACAACCCGAATCCGCTCGCCCACCGCAAACGATTCCAGCCGCGACTGCTCCTTGCGTCCCATGCGCGCTTCGGCCTTGCCGATATCGAGAATCACATCCGGACCCTCGAGCCGCTTCACGGTCGCATTCACGATCTCGTTCACGTGCCCGATGTATTCGTTGTAAACCGTGTCGCGTTCCGCCTCGCGCACTTTCTGGAAGATGACTTGTTTCGCCAGTTGCGCCGCGATCCGCCCCAGAATCCCTTCCGTCACTTTCGGGATCAGCAACTCTCCACCCGCTTCCGCGCTCGGATCCAGCTTCCGCGCCTGCTCCACCGTCACCTGCAGATTCGGATCTTCCACCTGCTCCGGCGTCTCGACGATCGACTTCACCGCATACGCATTGATCTTGCCGCTGTCCTTATCGAGCACCGCGCGCAAGTTTTCCTGCGTCTTGTAGTACTTGCGCGTGGCCACCACAATGGCGTCCTCAACCGCGCTCACCACAATCTGCGGATCAATGCCTTTTTCCCGGCTGACCCCTTCGATGATGTTGTAAAGCTCACTAGCCATAAAAGATCCAAACTCTACAGGTCTTAGGTGTCAGGTCTCGGAACTTGCTTTTCCTGAGACCCGACACCTAACACCTGACACCTTGCTCCTAGATTTCCGGCACCAGATTCGCTTTCTCCACGTTCCTCAACTCAATCTCAACGCTTACCGACGCGCCTTCTTTCGGACGCATCTTTTTCTTCCGCGCCGCGCTCAGATCCAGCAGCAGCTTTCCATCCTCGAAGCTTTCCAGCTTCCCTTCAAAATGCCGGTTGTTGTTTACCGGCTCTCGTGTCGTCAACTTCAAGCGATGTCCGCGGAAGCGCTCAAAATCCGCCGCCTTAGTCAGCTTGCGATCTAGTCCCGGAGAAGAAACCTCCAGCACATACGATCCGCCCGGCACCGCATCTTCAACGTCCACAATCGTCCCGAACTCGCGGCTGAACTTCGAGCAGTCCTCATGCGTCACGCCGTCCGGACGATCTGGCGCCGGCACCGCTCCGGGCCTGTCGATAAAAACGCGCAGCATGCGGTGCTTACCCGCCCCGCACACCTCCACGTCGACTACTTCCAGCCCGCTCGAGCCTGCCACCCGCTCGGCAATCTGCCGGACCCTGTCCAGATCAAGAGCCATGTTTTCAGCAATTTGCGCCCAAGTCGCCGCGTCAGTCCATCCTCGCTAATCGGCCCAAACTAAAAAGTGGGCTTTCGCCCACTGGTGTGCTTCGACAATCCTGACACTACGACACAACAGTATTCATCCCCAACTATACGCCGCCAATATGGAAAACACAAACCAGGGTGTCCACTGCCAGGCGCTGGATCGCGGCACAAGATTCGCCGCGAACAAGCCCGCGTAGGGACAGCCGCCCTCGGCTGTCCAGGCCGAGCAAAGCTCGGCAGCCAACCGGCGCGTCAGCGATTTGAGGACAGTCCAGACTTCCAATTCCCAGTTACGGAAGTATCGGAAGTAACCTTGCTGTCACCGCGCCCATCCCCCAAACTTCATCCTGATGCAGTTTTCACGCGCCCATCTCGCCATCGCCATGGGCTCCGCCGGCCTGCTGGTGCTCGTGTTCCTCGGCTATCTCTACTGGCTCAGCAACCAGGGGCCGGTTCTGTCGCGCTCCGAGGAACGCGACCCGCTCACGCAAATGCCGGTCAGCATCACTATGAATCCGTTTCGCGATCGCACCGTCGAACACACCGCCAACAGCTTCATCTCCGCGATGCGCGACGGCAATTGCCGCACCCTGCTCGCGCAGTGGGAAAGGGACTACCGCAAGAAGCGGGCTGACTTCCTTTGCAACTCCGAAGCCCAGCACCCGCTGATTTCCTGGAACCTGGTGCAATGGGAAGATGCGCCGCCGCTCGTGATTCTGCACTACAAGGGACAGCGCTATAGCAGTCCCAGCCAGGACGCCACCTACAAAGATCTTCTCTCAGTGACCGAAGAGAAGAAAGATTCTGGCTGGGTAGTTACTAAGTACGACTCCTTCTACTGACAGCGTCCGGCAATCCTCAGCGCACTCCGCGTCTCGGCGCTGAAGCGCCGTTCCTAACGACAAGCGACTAACGACCAACGACTGCCTACCCCCCGATATGCACCATGGTCCGCGACGCCGGCACAAATCCCGGCTCCCCAATGTGGTGCCGCTCTTCTTTCTTCTCCACCACTTTCACGATGAACTCCGTGAGCTTCTCGTCCGTCGCGCCTCGCCGCATCAACTCATGCAAGTCGTGATCCCACACGGAAAATAAACAGGTGCGCAGTTTGCCGTCCGAGGTGATGCGAATCCGGCTGCAGTGTCCACAGAATGGATGCGACACCGGCGCAATGATCCCAATCTCACCCACGCCATCCGAGAAGCGATAGCGCCGCGCCGTTTCGCTGCGCTCATGCGTCATCTCCTCCAGCGGCAGATACTCCGACATGCGGGAGACGATCTCATCGAGCCGAACCACCATTTGCGGTGTCCAAACGCGGTCCTCTTCGAGTGGCATAAATTCGATGAAGCGCACTATCACCCGCTCCTCCCGCGCGAACATCCCAAACGGAATAATCTGATCTTCATTGAAGCCGCGCAGCAGCACGCAATTGATTTTCACCGGATCGAGCCCCGCCCGCCGCGATGCGCGCACTCCCGCCAGCACGCTCTCGTATCCATTCGGAACGCGCGTGATGCGCGCAAAGCGCTCCGGATCGACCGCGTCCATGCTGACCGTCACGCGCTCGAGTCCCGCGTCTTTCAGCGGCCGAGCGATCTCGGCCAGCAGATGGCCGTTCGTCGTCAACGCAATCTCAGGCTTTTTGCCCGCCAGGGTGCGTAGCTTCGCGAGGTCCCGCACGAACTCCACAATGCCCTTGCGCAGCAGCGGCTCGCCGCCGGTCAGGCGAATCTTCGTGATCCCGAGCCCGACCAGGATCCGCGCCATCCGCAGATAATCGTCAAACGGAAGCTCGGCAAAAGCTGCGCCATTGGTTCCCGTTCGGCAGTACACACACCGGTAGTTGCAGCGGTCGGTAATCGAGATCCGCAGGTCGTGAATCGAACGCCCGAATTTGTCGGTAAGAAACATTCAGCGGTTGCTTCGTATCAGGACATCGCTTTAGCGATGCCGTAAGTTCTTCGAAAGCAGACGCCCCTTTTAGGGGCCGATCGAAATTCGAAAATGTGTTCGGGCGCGGAAAACACCGGCAGGAGTGATCCCAGCGAGCGTTTCCTTTCCAACACGGGAGGCGCGGACGTTTCCATCCACACCCTCGAATCGCGCCGGTCAAGCCCCGCACGACCCTCGTCCCCGCGGCCAGAGAGTCTCAGGCCACGAGGATCGGAAACTCGGTCATCATTATAGATGCCGAAGCCCGACTCCGCGAACCACCCCAACGCGCCGGCGGAGAGCCGGGCGTCCCCGCCCGGCCAGAGGCTGCGACCCATCCCTCCACAGGACTGTTAAACTTTCCCCATGAAAGCCCTCGTCATCACTCGTTTCGGCGGTCCCGAAGTCCTCGAATTGCAGCAGGTTCCCGACGCGCATCCCGCCCCGGAGCAAGTTCTGGTGAAGGTGGAGGCGGGCGGCTTGAACTTCGCCGATCTGCTCACCGCGCGCGGTGGATACGCCGGTACTCCCAAGCCGCCGCTCACCGCCGGCCGCGAATTCGCCGGACGCGAAGATTCGAGCGGACGCCGCGTCATGGGCTACACGCAGTGGGCCGCCTTCGCTGAGAAAACCGTGGCGCATCGCAACCTGGTCTGGCCCGTCCCTGAAAACTGGACCGCCGAACAGGCCGCGGCCTTCCCCGTAAATTTCTTCACCGCCTACTTCGCCTACTGGAAGGCCGGTTTGCTAGTTCATAGTAACGACAAGCCCACTGCCCGCGTCCTGATTCACGCCGTGGCCGGCGGCGTCGGCACCGCCGCCGTGCAAATCGGAAAAATTCTCGGCATCGAAATGTACGGAACGTCCTCCTCCGAAGACAAGCTGGCGCGAGTGCGCGAACTCGGCCTGCAACACGGCATCAACTACAAGCAGCGCGACTATGCCGAAGCGATCAAGGATCTAACCCGCGGCGAAGGCGTCGACGCGGTCTTTGAAATGCTCGGTGGCGAGCACGTCGCGAAAAGCGTCAAATGCGTGCGCGACTTCGGACGCGTCATTGTCTACGGCGCCGCCACCGGCGAAACTCCGCAACTCGACACCCGCCTGCTCTACGCGAAAGGTGCCAGCGTCCACGGACTCTGGCTGTCCTATCTGAGTGCGAACCGCCCGCTCATGGAATCCGCATGGAAACAGCTTTCCGAATGGCTGGCAGCTGGCAAGCTCAATCCCGTGGTCGGAAAAGTGTTTTCGCTGGCGCAGGCGCGAGAAGCCTACACGCTGATGCAGGAAGGCAAGAATTACGGAAAGATCGTGCTGAAGATTAGTTAGCACGGGCCGAAACTCTCTATAGAGTTGTCATCCTGAAGAGTTGTCATCCTGACCCTGAGCGGAGCCGAAGGGGAAGGACCCGCTGTTCGTCGCCATATTCCGACCCCAGACAAAACATCTACACTCTGTTACTCCGCCAACCCGCACCAACTTCTGCTAACGCAGCACGCGCCCACGCGTCCAACAGGCATGTTGGCCAAGAGCTTGACGAGCGAGTCTTTCGCGAGGATAGCGAGCGGCGGCCTGCGCGAAGTGCAATCCGGTCGCAAGCGCACCCGCAGCCCTTTTCCGTTCATTTTCGGACAGCGATGTACGAAAGAGAACAAATCACGGCGCTGGCTGAGCATGGATCACATTCTCAGTGCGTGATTTAGGGTATCTCTGCTCTGGCACCAAAAGTGCCATTAGAAAGAAGCATGGTTCGCAAAGAAAAAAATCGGGAACTTACTCAAACCGAGATTCGTATCCTGTAGCGAACCAAGATGGGGGTAGACGAAACCAATCTCGGTCCACTTAAGAGAATTTGCAGGGTGACAGGACTGGCGCACGCATGGTTTGGCGGCCCTGGGTGCGCCGAGTCCGGTAAAAAGAACGAGTTTGAGGCCCGCGTCTTTTTGCGTCACCCTGATGCGCGTATTGTAGGACTTCGCAGGAAAAAGGCAAGCCCTCAGTCGAACCACCACCAGCCGCCCCTAACGTCCCGGCCGGAAACCGGACAGAAAGCGAAGGAGCAAATGAAACTGACGCATGTGGCAAAGACTGTGGTGCTCGGGCTGGCCGTGCTGCTCGCATCGAGTGCTTTCGCAAGTAACAAGGGTACGCTGCAGGTGCGGGAGCCGTTCGAAATCAACGGCCAGCAACTCGCCCCCGGTGAGTATCAACTGCGCTGGGATGGCACGGGATCGAACGTCGAAGTAAGCTTCATGCAAGGAAAGAAGGAAGTCGCGAAAGCTTCGGCAAAAGTGGTCGCCCTGGACAAAGCCTACGGCTACGACTCGGCAATCCTCGACCACGCCAGCGGTAAGGCAACGGTTTCTGAAGTACGCTTCGCCGGCAAGAAGTACGCCTTAGCCATCGGCGCGACCGAGAAAGCCGAAATGAGCGGAACCTCAACCAAGTAACTCACTAACTCCTGGAACACCGAGACAAACAGGGGAGCACTCCGGTGCTCCCTTTTGCCTCAGCTCTTTGTCAGTTCTTCACCGTCATCGCGTCGGAGTCAACAGCTTTCTTGCCGGTTATGCCTTCCAGACCCGCCAGAACACCGCGATAGTCGCTCTTGTCGCATTGCATGGCAAAGCCACCCTTCTTGTCCCCCTCAGCCCAGGTCAACCCGACATAGTGCTTTTTTGACTTCGTAAGCGCCATAAGAGCGCCAATCCCAAGGGACACTACAGCCAAGCCGATGGCCGCTCCAATGCGCCGATGCACATCTTGCCCGTAGCTAATCTCGGTTATGGATGACGCCGGGATCGTCGTTATGTCCGTTTTGTCTTTCACCAGACGAATGTCGTTAGCCTCGATGTATAGTTTCACTCCGGTCCCCGACTTAATATCGGGCAAGGATCCCCCGTCGTAGGTCACCTTGTAGCTGTTGTCTCCAGCGAAGGCCATCATTGGGATCGCGATACAAAGAAGGACTGCCACCAGATTCTTCATCCCTGGAGTGGACCCCAATTTTGAGACAACCAGTTAAGCCCTAAAATGCAGCGAAAGGGGAAACTGGATGGGATCTCGAAGGAAGTTCACCAGGGAGTTCAAGCTGGATGCCGTGCAACGATTGCGGGCGGGAGAGCCGGCG
>DATEQN010000048.1:0-3636 GCA_035272625.1 Terriglobales bacterium
AAGATGGCTTTGGTCAGCCCGTGCTGCTCAAGCAGATGGCGAAAGCGCAGAATCGTACTCTCGTCCGGCACCACCTCGTCGCCCAGCTCCACCCGCGCAAAGCGCCGCATCGACTCGCTGTCGTAGATCGCGTCTTCGGCCCGCGGGTCCGACAGGTTGAACCATTGCTGCAGGAAATAGATGCGCAGGTGCAGAGCTTCCCTGGACGAAACGCCGCGTCACCTGATTCGTGACCGCGACGGCGCTTATGGTCCAGCCTATACCCGCCGCATTCGCGCAATGGGGATCAGAGATCGTTCTACGGTGAAAAACAGGTGTGCATAGCAGAATAATGTCAACCGATTCCGCACGCAAACCTACCGTCGCCGTCGCGGATAAGGGGCCACGGATGAGGCTCACACTCGCACCGTCAGCTCAAAACCGCCCGAAAACCGGCAGCGTCATGGTACGAAGACGGTTGGCCGGATCGGCGATGAACCTGAAGTAGCCTTTGTAGCCATCGTTCCACATTGGCGAGGCGGTATTGTCGGCCACCACGATCGAGCCGGGATGCAAATGCGGCGCGACCTGTGTGTGGCGAATTACTGATTTTCCCAGAATCGGCAATTCGCCACACACAGGTCAGAAAAAGCGCCGAATTCTTGGCGAACAAGATTCTCTCCAGCACGTCTGCTTTTTTCTCGGCCAAATAAACACCGACCTCGGGCCGAATTCCGCGCACATGGGCCATCGCGCCAACAGGGGTTCGAATCCACGATAGACGACCCATCACCGTCCGGCCATCTAGCTGAAAGGCGGACTGGACGCTCGCGCGGCAATTTGATAACCGGAGGGAAGCTGGCTGGTTCTGCGCGCGCCCCTGATCCCGAGCAATTGGGAGTAGGAAAATGTGCTCTCAAAATCTGCGCCTGACGAGCTATTGCTTGATGCTGGCTGCCGCGCTGCTGGCATGGGATTTTGCGAGCCCGCCTCGGGCCGCGGCAATTGTCAACACGTCCAAACCGGTGCAAGAAGGGGCGATCGTCGGGAACATTCCGCCGCTCAACGTGCAGGGAGCTACGTTTCCAGCAAAGCAATTCAAAATAGATCCTACGACTATCCACGAAGGATCGTTTACGAACGGCCTCGATCTGCTCGGCCCTTGGTGGCTCATCCCCAATCAGACGGACGCCACTAGAGGTTGCGGCGCTGGTGCGCAGTCATTTCCAATGGATGGCACTATCAATGAAGTCCCCTTCTTGCAGCACGTGTGCAGCACCTCGCACACGTGCTTCACCACGCCCGGGTCTGCCACACCAGCGCTCTCGGCGGACCTCGCGAACGCTATCCAGGATGCAAATGCAGAGCTGAAGGACCTCAACGCAGATATCCTGGTCGGCCCAAACGGCGCGCTGACGGTGCTCCAGGACCTCGGCGCGCTGACCGAGTCCACCAAGCGCGAGCCGCGGTTTGTGGCGTTCTCTAATAACAATCCCAGTGGCAACGCCAACTTCCTCCCGGAGTTTGGCCGCTGGCTACGCGCCTTTTCACCTTTTGTGGGCGTTGTCCCCCCATTTGGAGGTGGGACCACTAAATTTGCCGATCCGATCGTGATGGCCAACTTGCGCGAGCGAGGGGCGCGGCTCTATTGCGCCGCCCGCGAAGCGCAGAAGATGCAGACCCCGAGCACCAAGTCGATGGGCAAGCTGGTACCGTTCTCGATCAACCTGTTCGGCCAGGAAATCGACTTCCTGACGATCGAGCCGACGCTAGTGATTGATGGGCCACAGCCCTACCTCGATCCGAACTTTCCGCGCTGCCCAGTCGATGGCCAGAACTGTGGCACCGCTTCTCTCGAGAACGACGGTGCGCAAGCTTTCATGGTGCCGTTCCTGGTCGGCACGCAGATCACACCCATCAGTCTCCTGCCGTCGTTGCCTGAGATCCGAGTACCGGTCGTGATGGTTACCGGTGACAGTGAGGTCCTGACATCGGCGAAATTCCCCGGGCCGCCAGGGGGGCCGGGCGTTGGCCAAAGAGCCTACCAAACGGTGACGCACACCGATGCCATTTTGAGCGCTGAGCTCACTGGCGGCGCTTCAGACTCGATCCCGCTCTTCTCGATTGGACCTCTGATGTTCTTGGTGAATATCGGCGTAGGTTTCGGCGTGGGCCAGCTGTTCAGCGACGAACAAATCGGCTTCCCGTCCCCCTTGGCTACCGAGCCCCCGCCGGCACCGTGCATGTGCCCGCTTCAGCAAGGGCCCATACAGCCGGATATTCCTCAGCTAGCAGATCAATGCCCGCCTACGAATGATCGCGTGTTCGCCGCAATCGTGCCGTCGTTCTGGCCTTCTCCCATCAGGGACGGTGACCTCCAGAATTTTCCGCAGGCTGGGGTCTGGGACGAGGGAGGTTGGTCGCCGGCGTTGGACACGGCCAACACAAGTTTGTCAAACACTGTAGAGGTATTGCCATTTGCTTCCTTCGAGTCTTTCAACCTGCAGCCCTTCGATCCGATGCTCATCCGCGGGCTTGAGGACGACGATCGCAAGGTTTGGGTCAGCACCACGCTCGGGCTTTCCGCCCAGCTCGTTGGTAAGTTGCCACCGGTGGACGTTTCACTAAAACCTCTTGGTGCGATCCACCTTAGATTCGCTGCTTCGGGCGGACTCACTGGCGGCATCGCGATGCGCCACACGCTGCGCGACGCCGCGCTCGGCGTCGACCAGCCGTTGGTCGTTAATCCCATCTCCGCAGTCTCAATAGAACCCAGTGTGAGCGCCGACGCACGCGCCGGCGTGGAAGTGGATCTGGTTATAACGATCGATACGGTCTTCGGGACACTAACGATTATCGACGCCACTCCCCCTAATAGTCCCCTGATTAGCTTCCGTCAGACGCTTGCCCACTACGACTCAGGTCCGTTCGACGAGTCTCATCGGTTCCGCCTTGGCACCGGAGCAGGTCTTTCTTTCGGTGATCCTTTGAAGGCGCCGCAGGTTCAGTCGCACTTTCCTTTTGACGCCCACAACAGCAGCAGCGCGTTATTCGAGTCGTTTCCGCCCGGCAACGATGTGGACAGGTGCCTAGCAAGCTCCGACCCTAACCCATCGGCGCCGCCGCCGTGCCCAGAACAACCACCACTCCTTACCAGCCCGCCAGGCGGCCAGCTCTGCCTCTATGCAGGCCCTCCTGCAGGGTCCGATCTGCCGGACCTGCCGCCCGACGTCTGCGCCAACGTGGTTGGCTATGTGAATCTTGTGCTCGGGTCAGCGACCGCCGCTCAGCAGAAGTGCGTGATCGACAAATTCGCCTTCCTCTGCCAGCCGACGTCACGCCAGCAGTCTTTTCACCCGACCGCCGTGGTCGCGCACATTCTTGATCCGACGGATAAGAATGCACTCATGATGATTGGAAACATTACCAACGAGTGCTTGAACGCGAACGTGCCGCTAGGTTTCGACCCCCAGCAGGTAGCCGGAGGACTATTCGGTGTTGCGCTTTGCGACAATCAAGCCGACTTGCTCGACCAGGATCAGGTTATCAGCGCGGGGACACTCCTTCCGACTCAGGTGCCGCCCGTGCAATCCGGCAGCTGTATGTGACGGTCGGCTAGAAAAAGCTCCGACCGTTGGGCGCGGCTGGCGGAGTTAG
>DATEQN010000049.1:0-49653 GCA_035272625.1 Terriglobales bacterium
CCAGACCCTGCTCGGTTTCGGAACCGGACGCCAGCCCACGTCCTACCAGCAGATACGCGGGGCATCGGACCTTTTGAACCGGCACCCGAGGCCAAACCTCAATCTATTGCGGTCTGCTGAAACAACCGGATAAGCTAAAGACGGCTAATGTTCAGGGGCGTCCTGGATCTGCCTATTGCGGGTACCAGTCGAGCAACCGGACTTCGATCCCGGTACCTTCGAGCCCTTTCTTAAACACCGCCAGATCGGAGCCGTGGTAATGATATGGAATCACAACCTTCGGGTGAAATGCCTTCACCGCGTCCGCCGCTTCTTCGGGAGGCATGGTGTACGGCAGATTCATGCACACGAACGCCACGTCGATGTTCTTCAGGGCGCGCATTTCCGGGATGCCTTCCGTGTCTCCAGAGAAGTAAAAGCGAACGCCACCGTAAGTGAGCACGTATCCGTTGCCGCGTCCCTTGTCATGAAAGAGCTTGCCCGGAGCTGGACCGCGCGTCAGGTTGTAGGCAGCAATCGCCTCGATGGTCCAGCCTTGCCACGTTCTACTCTCACCATTTGCAATCGGCTTGGCAGTCGTGACCGTTGCCACCACGGCGGGCGCCGCCAGGATCTCCGTTCCAGCCTTGCTGATCTCGGCGATGGACGCCGGATCCATGTGGTCGCCGTGAATGTCGGTAATCAGAATGAGGTCCGCTTTCGGGGATCCTCCCAACTTTGCAGGCTTGGCCGGGTCGAGGTAGATGATTTTGCCTCCCGCCTCGATCAGGGTGCTGGCATGATACAGCGGAGTGATCTTGACCGCTCCTGCCGAGGTTGGAAACGTCTGCGTTGCAGTCGCAGAGTAGGAGAAGGACGACGTAACGAAGAAGAAGCAAGCGAGACTCAGAAGCAGTTTCATGTCAACCTCACGTCAACAGCTTTGCTGATTCATCATTCTAAAGCTGACCGGTCCTTTGGACGAGGCTCAAACATGCTACGAAATAAAAGTAAACTCTCCTGCGACCGTGCGCAGCGACTCGTCATCTAACTAAACCTCGAATAGCAAAGTCGGGGTCGGCTTGCCTTCAAATAGACCACTCGTCCAGTCATCGCGGCCAAACCGGGAGCGCCGAATGCTTACTGCGCAAAAAAGCGTTGCAGTCCCTAATGAGCTTTTTTTGGAGCTCATCGAGCGGGTATCCGATGCCCGTCGGCAGAGCGATGCACTCTTCAGTCTGGTGCGCGTTGGCTCACTCTATGAGCGGCCGATTCCGGAGCGTCACCGCATCATCTTTTATGTTGGACATCTCGAGGCATTCGATTGGAATTTGTTGAACAATGCCGTCTTCGGGTCGAAGAGTGCTCATCCTGAATTTGACCGGCTCTTTGCCTTCGGCATCGATCCAGTCGGCGGCGGACTGCCCGCTGATCTGCCATCCGACTGGCCCTCCGTGGAGGCCGTCCGCGATTATGTGAGCAGTGTCCGCAGCGTTCTCGACAAAAATCTCGCAAAGATAAAGATAAGTTGCGAGCCAACGCCCGCACGCGATGGTTCTCCGCTGCGCGCTTTGCTGAATGTAGCCGTTGAGCATCGGCTGATGCATGCCGAAACGCTGGCCTACATGCTGCATCAGTTGCCGCTCGACATGAAGATGGCGACACTCGATCCTCCGATTCTCGCTGGTCCGCCAGTCGCCCACCGGGTTGTCGCCATCCCCGCGGGTAGCGTAACGCTTGGTCTCGGCCGGAACTCTGAAACCTTCGGCTGGGATAACGAGTATCAAGCTCACACGGTGGAAGTTCCTGCGTTCGAGATCGATCGGTACAAGGTAACAAACCGGCAGTATCTCCAGTTTATGGCGGCCGGTGGCTATGATACGCGTACTTTCTGGAATGACGATGATTGGAACTGGAAGACTGCTCGCGGAATTTCTCATCCGTTGTTCTGGAAGAAGGATGGGAATCGATGGCTTTGGCGCGCCATGTTCAACGAAAGGCCGCTCGCGCTTGACTGGCCTGTCTATGTGAGCCATGCGGAGGCAAGCGCATACGCGCGATGGGCAGCAAAGTCACTCCCCACGGAGGCGGAATGGCAGCGCGCTGCCTACGGCACCGTAGACGGAAGCATGAGAGCTTATCCGTGGGGCAATGAGGCGCCCGATTTCAAATTTGGCAACTTTGACTTTCACCGTTGGAACCCGATGCCGGTGA
Organism: Terriglobales bacterium; assembly: GCA_035272625.1. Lineage (GTDB taxonomy): Bacteria > Acidobacteriota > Terriglobia > Terriglobales > Acidobacteriaceae > Acidiflorens. The sequence continues at coordinate 2,194 of DATEQN010000049.1, forward strand.
ATGCGTTTCCCAAAGGCCAGAGCGCATTCGGCGTTGACGACATGTTGGGTAACGGGTGGGAATGGACCTCTACCGTTTTCGGTCCGTTTCCTGGTTTCGAGCCGTTTCCGTTCTACCGTGGATACTCGGCTGATTTCTTTGATGGCAAGCATTCCGTCATGAAGGGCGGCTCGGCGCGCACCGCCGCGTGCATGTTGCGGCCCACATTTCGCAACTGGTTCCAGGCGCATTACCAATACGTGTATGCGGGTTTCCGTTGTGTAAGCCGCTGATGGTCGAGCTGAGCGTCGAGCCGATGATCGAATCGACGATCGAGGAGGACTGAGGAAATGCTGGTTCATGCGATTCCCGCCAACGCCACTTACGAGTTTGCTTACGACGTTCGTGCCGGCCTCACCCGGCCGGGACAGAAGGAACTCCCCTCGAAGTACCTCTACGATGACGTGGGCTCGGCGCTTTTTGAAGTGATCAGCCATCTGCCCGAGTACGGACTCACCCGGGCCGATGAGCGTTTGCTGCAACGGCATGCGAATGAGATCGTGGAGCGGCTGGACGCTCCGGTCGCCGTCGCCGAACTCGGCAGCGGCAGCGGCAAGAAAACGCGCTGGATACTGGAGGCCCTTAGCGGGCGGGGACGGACATTTTATTATCCGGTCGAAATATCGCGCTCGGCTTTGGCCATGTGCGAGCGCGAACTCAGCGACATTGATGCGATCAGCATTGTGGGTTTTGAGCGCGAGTATCTCGATGGCTTGCTGGAGGCGGCCGCGCACCGGCAGAGCGGCCAACACTTCTTCGTGTTGTTCTTGGGGAGCACCATCGGAAACTTCGATCGCCCCGCTGGAGTGAAATTCCTGGCGGCGGTGCGGGGGATTCTCGAGGCCGGAGATTCACTTCTGCTGGGAACGGACCTGGAAAAATCGAGCGCACAATTGCTCAAGGCTTACGACGATGAACTGGGAGTGACCGCCGCTTTTGATCTCAATCTGCTGGCCCGCGTCAATCGCGAACTCGATGCCGATTTTGACCTAGGCCAATTCGTCCACGTGGCGCGGATCAATCTCGAAGCGCGAAGCGTAGAAATGCATCTTCAATCAAAGCGGCGGCAGACGGTGCGCATCCCGGCAGCGGATCTGCGCGTCGAGTTTTTGGAAGGGGAGACCATCTGGACGGAAAGCAGCCACAAGTACGCGCCGGAGGAAGTGTTCCAGATGGCTCGCGCTGCTGGCTTTTGCTGCCAGGCACAGTGGATTGACGAGCAGTGGCAATTTGCGGAGAATCTGCTAGTCGCTGAATAACTTCATTTGTCGTTCACTTGTGAACCCGCGGAGGAATCAATGCCAGAGCAATGCACTCACCTTGATCAGATCAAGATAAAACAAACAAATAAGCATGTGTGCGAAGATTGCGTCAAGACGGGCGATACGTGGGTTCACCTGCGCATGTGCCTGATCTGCGGACATGCGGCCTGTTGCGACTCGTCCAAGAACAAGCACGCCACCAAGCACTTTCACCACACCAAGCATCCTCTGATGCGCTCCATCGAGCCCGGAGAGTCCTGGATCTGGTGTTACGTGGACGAGATCGAGGCAGGCGAACTTGCAGCTTAAACCGGGGAGTGGCAATCAGGTTCACTATCCAGACTGAGAACGATCCAGAGTAGGAACGATCATGCCGAAACCGATTTTGCTGAGTGTCGACGACGACTCCGACGTTTTGCGGGCAATCGAACGCGATTTGCGCTCGCAGTACGGTGCCGAGTATCGCGTCATCGGGAGCGATTCTCCAGAAGGGGCCCTGGACCTGTTGAAGCAGTTAAAGCTGCGCAATGACAGCGTGGCCCTGCTGCTGGCGGACCAGCGCATGCCTCGGATGGACGGAGTCACATTTCTGCTGGAAGCAATGCATATCTATCCGGAAGCCAAGCGTGCATTGCTCACCGCGTACGCCGACACCAATGCCGCGATCAGCGCCATCAATCAAGCCAGCATCAGCTACTTTTTCCTGAAGCCGTGGGATCCGCCCTCGCAGAATCTGTATCCGCAATTGAATGACTTGCTCGATGACTGGCAGGCATCCTACCGGCCGGCGTTTCAGGGGATCCGGGTTCTCGGAACCAGGTGGTCGCCGCGGTCTTATGAGTTGCGGGACTTTCTGGCGCGCAATCACGTTCCCTATCAGTGGATCGACGTAGAAACTTCCGCCAACGACCCCGAAACCAAGCGTCTCCTGGAAGCTCTGGGCGAGGAGGCCACCAGTCTGCCGGTCGTGCTCTTCCCGGATGGAACGAAGCTTCTGGAGAGCTTGCCGGCGGATGTCGCGCAAAAAGTCGGTCTGCGGACGCGAGCACAAACCAGTTTTTACGATTTGGCGATTGTCGGTGGCGGACCAGCGGGCCTGGCGGCCGCCGTTTATGGCGCTTCGGAGGGTCTGCACACGGTAATGATTGAGCGCGAAGCCCCGGGCGGCCAGGCGGGCATGAGTTCGCGGATTGAGAATTATCTCGGATTTCCAGCCGGGCTCAGCGGCAACGATCTGGCCCGGCGCGCGGTGGTTCAGGCGCAACGTTTTGGAGTGGAGATTCTGTCTCCCCAGGAAGCGGTCGGCGTGCGCACCGAAGGATCGTATCGCATCATCAAGTTGGCGGACGGCAACGAAATATCATGCCACGCGCTGATGATCGCGAGCGGAGTGCAGTGGCGGCGGCTGGAAGCTCCGGGAATCGATCGGCTGCAGGGTGCCGGTGTTTACTATGGCGGTGGCGCCACGGAAGCGCTGTCGTGCAAAGGCGAAATTGTCTACGTCGTTGGCGGCGCAAATTCGGCGGGCCAGGCCGCTATGAACTTTGCCAAGTATGCGGAACGCGTGGTCATGGTCGTCAGAGGCAGTTCGCTTGCCAGCACCATGTCGCAGTATTTGATTGATCAGATTAAAGAGACGCCCAACATTCAAGTGTGGGCCCACGCCAGCGTGTCCGAGGCGCACGGCGAAACGCATCTGGAAGAGATCTCGGTCCTTTGTTCGGATTCCAACAAGCTGGAGCGCGTGCCGGCGAGTGCGATGTTCATCTTTATTGGAGCCCTGCCGCGCACGGATTGGCTGGGCGATCTGGTCGAGCGCGACGAGCGCGGCTTTCTGTTGGCTGGTCCCGATCTGATTCGCGACGGGCAGCGCCCCAAGGGTTGGACGCTCGACCGGGACCCCTTCCTGCTCGAGACGAATGTTCCCGGCATCTTTGCGGTGGGTGATGTGCGTCATGGTTCGGTGAAGCGGGTCGCTTCCGGCGTCGGCGAAGGATCGGTAGCCGTGCAGTTCATCCATCAGTATTTGAGCAAGGTATAAATGATCGAAAATTCTGAATTACTTCGCGTCCCTGCTTTCGCGGACTTGCCCGACGGTCAGATCGCCTGGTTCATCAGCCAGTCACAAGAACTCCGGTACAAGACGGGGGATACCTTCTCACGCCAAGGTGATCCGGCCGACTCGATGTTTGTAATTCTTGAGGGGCAGATTGAGATGCGGGGAGAGTTGGGCGGCGAAACCATCGTAATTCCCTTGAAGGCCGGTGACGTCACCGGAGTGCTTCCGTTCTCGCGGATGAAGCAGTTTACGGTGACAGGGCGGGCGGTCATGGATATCCGCGTCTTGCGGTTTCCGGCGGCCCTGTTCCCGGAACTCGTGCAGAAAATGCCCGAACTGGCTAAGCGCCTGGTGGGCCTGATGGCCGACCGGATCCGTGAAACGACTCGGATGGAACAACAACGAGACCGATTGGCCGGTCTAGGCAAACTTTCCGCGGGTCTGGCTCATGAACTCAATAATCCCGCTTCGGCCGCCAAACGCGCTACCAGCCAGTTGCGCGATATTCTGAAGAAAATCAAGGACGCGAGTCTTGAACTGGGCAGGAAGAATCTTACTGCCGCCCAGAAAGCGGAAATCGAAAAGCTGGAAACGTCGCTCATCCAGCACGACGAACCTCGGCCCGATCCCCTGGCCGTTAGCGACCTGGAAGAGCAGGTTGATTCCTTGTTGCGCAGTCACGGTCAGAATGACCTGTGGCAACTGGCGGCCGATTTGGCGCGCAAGAATCTCAAACCGGAAGTGCTGGAATCGTTGTTTGCGGTCCTCGATGCCGGCACTGCACGGGCCGCTCTGGTGAGAATCGCTGCCTCGCTCGAGATTGCGAACCTGCTGAACGAAATCGAGAGCAGCACATCCCGAATCTCCGACCTCGTGGGCGCCATTAAGGAATACACCCACATGGATCAGGCGCCGGTGCAGAATGTCGATATCGTGAAAAGCCTGGAATCCACGCTCACCATCCTGAACCACAAGCTGAAACGCGGGGTGGTGGTGCAACGCGACTACCAGCGGGTTCCGCTGCTCGTGAATTCATTCGGCAGCGAGCTCAATCAGGTATGGACCAATATCATCGACAATGCCATCGACGCGATGGGTGGCAAGGGCGAGCTTCGAGTTCGAACTCATCGCGACGACGATTGCGTCGTCGTTGAGATCGGCGATAACGGTCCGGGAATTTCTCCCGAGGTTAAGGCGCACATTTTTGAGCCCTTCTTCACAACCAAGGGAGTCGGGGAGGGAACCGGGCTGGGTCTCGACACGGTTCAGCGCATTGTGAAGAAACACAGGGGCAATATTCAAGTCGATTCGAAACCCGGTGACACGCGTTTTCAAGTGTGGCTGCCGCTGGCGGAAACGGCGGCGGTAGCAGAGAGAAATCAAACTAACTTATGAGATTCTCAGGCAAATTGGTCTTGGTCGCTGGTGGCACAGGCGGATTGGGACGCGCGGTGAGCCTCGCGTTTCTGGAGGAAGGCGCCAGGGTGCTTGTGACTTATCGGGACCAGAAAGAGTTTGATGCCCTCAAGAGTGAAGCCGGCGCGAATGGCTCGTTGGTCGAGAGTCACCTTGTGGATGTCACCGATGAAACTGCGGTGCGCCAGCTCCTCGACCGCGTTCTCGCGGAACACAAACGCTTAGACGCGTTGGTGAACACAGTGGGCGGCTACGCCGGTGGCGTGAACCTGTGGGAACTGGAGACGAAGGTTTTCGATCGGATGCTCGCGCTCAACTTACGGTCGGGCTACGTGTTGTCGCGTGCGGCGATACCGGCAATGCTCAGACAAAAACACGGAGCGATCGTAAACGTCGCGGCAAAAGCCGCATTGGATCACGGCGCCGGTGCAGCCGCCTATGCCGCTTCCAAAGCGGGTGCGTTGGCCCTGATGGATTCGTTGGCCGCGGAAGTCAAGGGCACTGGGGTGCGCGTGAATTCGATTCTTCCCAGCATCATCGACACCGAGGCGAACCGCAAAGCAATGCCCAACGCCGACTTTGCCAAGTGGCCAAAGCCGGGCGAGATCGCACGTGTCATTCTGTTTTTGTGCAGCGACGATGCCAAGGTAATTCATGGCGCAGCCGTGCCGGTTTACGGGGACAGTTGAGGCTTTCAAATGGCAGGCCCGGATCGAGTCTCCGCCGCCGGAGAAGCCCGTATGCGGGCGATAACGGCTTAGCCTTGGCCATGAAGGTCGCCGCGAACCTCAGCCTCGCCGTGGAGATGCTGGCTTTTTCCGAAGGCGTTCTGCTGGCGGAGAAAAGCGGGATTCCGCGCGAAGTAGCAGTCGATGTTCTGGTGCACAGCGCGATCGGGTCGCCCATGATTCAATACCGTGGTCCTTTCGTCTTGCAGCAACCGGAAGAAGCTTGGTTCGAATGTCAACATGATGCAGAAGGACGTGCTTCCTGCACTGGAGTTGGGCCGCAAGCTGATTGTCCCCGTTCCCACCACCACCATCAGCAACGAATTCCTCACAGTCGCGTGCGGCATGGGCTTGGAGAAGCCGGACTTTGCCGCGGCGTTCGAAGTCTTGGCTGGATGTCAGGCCTTCAAAGGCAGAGCCATCGCCCAGCCCCCGGAGGGATCCGCCCGTAACCGAGCCGCAAGCCGACGCGGATCAAGTATGCTTGACGTTCGAGAGAAGACTCCAATACATTCAAAGGCCGGATCAATCTGCAAGCGTCTTCTGCATCCAAAATGATTTGACGAGGAACTCGCCCCATGACCATCAAGAAAAACGCGGTCCGCAAAACGACGCTCACGCAAAAAGCACAGTTGATGTCGGGTTCGGAGATTGAGCGCACTCTGGTGCGCCTGGCCCACGAAATCCTCGAAAAGAACAGTGGCGTCGAGGAGTTGGGACTAGTCGGAATACGCCGCCGCGGAGTTCCGATCGCCGAGCGGCTGGGCAAAATGATTCATCAGGTCGAAAAGAAGAAAGTTCCCGTGGGCACGCTCGATATCACGTTTTATCGAGACGACCTTTCTACATTGGGGCCCAAGCCCGTGGTGCAGGAAATGGAAATTGGCTTTTCCATCGAGGGTAAGAAGATCGTCTTGATCGACGATGTGCTCTACACCGGCCGCACCACGCGCGCCGCCCTCGATGCCCTGTTTTCGCATGGACGCCCCAGCCTGGTGCAGTTGCTGGTGCTGATTGATCGCGGCCATCGCGAATTGCCAGTCGAAGCAACGTTCATCGGTCGAACCGTGCAGACCACCGCCAGTGAAGTCATCGAGGTTAAGCTGATCGAGATCGACGAAGTGGAGAAGGTTCTTTTGATGGAGAGGTGAGATCTGGCAGCCGTCTCGAAATCGGTATCCCTCGCGCCGGAAACGCAAGCTGCGTCAAGGCAACCGGCGATGTGGGTTCTTGGGCGGAATTCGCTAACGAATCAATACTAAGCCCGTCATAATTGATCAGAAGATGTTGGCCCAGGAGGACGACATGCGCCGGTTCCACTCTCTTCTCGTTGCCCTGACAATAGCCAGTCTTGCTGTCGGAGTGATGGCCTTTCGATCGGCTGTTCCCGCAGTTTCGCAGGTAGGGTCGGTCATTCCCGCAGCGCCCATGCTTGAGGCCCGGTCCGGGCACAGCGCAACCTTGCTGCCGGATGGCAAGGTTCTCATCGCCGGCGGCATGCGCCGCAACCAGGATTTCTACCGCTCGGCCGAGTTGTACGATCCCGCTAGCGGCAAGTTTCAGGCAACCGGTGATATGACCACAGCGCGTGTCGGGCATGTCGCTAAATTGTTGCAGTCGGGGAAAGTACTGATTGCGGGCGGATGGGTGGGCCATGGATGCACCGATTCAGCCGAGCTTTACGATCCCACGACAGGAAGATTTACCACCATCTCGAAGATGACGGTTAGGCGCGGTCAGCCCAGCGCCACGCTGCTGGCGAATGGAGATGTTCTCATCGCAGGCGGGGCCGACCACGATAGTCCAGGCGGGCTGGCGTCGGCAGAGATCTTCCACGCGTCCACCCTCACATTCGGGCCGCTTGGATCGATGCATCATGCGCGCATCTCACACACCGCAACCCTACTCGACGACGGGCGAGTCCTCATTGCCGGTGGACGCGGGGATGATGTCACCGCAAGCGCCGAGCTTTATGATCCGAAAACGAGCCGGTTCACCGAGACCGGGAGTTTGCTCACGGCGCGCTACAAGCACGCGGCGGGCCTGCTTCCGGATGGCGAGGTCCTCATTGTCGGCGGCTCCGACGAACGCGATTGGCACGGGACGATGAGCAAAGCGGAAGTCTACGATCCCCATACCGGCAAGTTCAGGGCCACATCGCCCCTGAACGACAGTCGCTTCAAGCTTCCCGAGGAAGCCGTGCAGCTCGCATCTGGACAGCTGCTTATTTCCGGGGGAAGCAAGAAGGTGGAGATCTACGATCCGAAGAGCGGGAAATTTCTTGTCGCTTCGGGTGAGATGAACGACGCGTGGCATTTCATGAGCGAGACTCGTCTCCAGGATGGCAGGGTGCTTCTGGCGGGCGGCTACCCGGATAGCGACCGCGGCACTACCCAGACGTGGATATATCGTCCATAGTCGCCTTGTGTGCCCTCCAGAAGTGCAAGGGGCAGTAGACGAGGGCCGGCCTAGGCCTTGCCTCTGCCCGTCCACTCCGCGTCGAAGCGCGCCCGGTCATAGAAAGATTTCTGTGTCCCCACGCCCGTAGTCGAAAGGCCAGCGTAAAGATTGGCGCGCTTAACCGCTTCCTGCTCCGGCAAGCCCTCACCAAGAAAAGTAGCGAAGCTGCCAATAAAAGCGTCACCGGCTCCCGTGCTATCCACGCTCTTCACATTAAACGCAGGCACGTGCTCCATGCCCTCACTTCCGGCAAGCAGCGAGCCATTCGCACCCAGAGTGATAATCACCCGCCGAATGCCGCTGGCAAGAAGCTTGAGCGCACACCGCTTGGCGTCGTCAAGATTGCGCACCGGCACGCCAGAAATCGCCTCGGCCTCGCTTTCGTTGGGAACAAAGTAATCGAGATCGGCAACCGCGCCCATGTCGATGGGCTGCGCCGGTGCCGGGTTCAAGATGCAGCGGATGCCATTTCGTCGCGCAAACTTAATGGTGTAGTACACGGTCTCCAGCGGGATCTCGAACTGGAGAACGATGCAGTCGGCGCTCTTCAGCGTATCCGCCGCGGCATCCACGTCGGCAGGTTTCAACGTGTCATTCGCGCCCTTGACCACGATGATCCGGTTCTGTCCGGAAGGATCGACAAAGATCGGCGCAACTCCGCTGGACACACCGTTTACCTGACGCACATGCGTGGCATCGATACCCAGTTTTTCGAAGTTCTTGATGGTTGAGGGACCGAAAAGATCGTCACCGACGCGTGCCACCATGAAGACTTCAGCTCCGCAAAGCCGCGCCGCAACGGCCTGATTCGCGCCTTTCCCACCAAACCCCAGATCAAACTTCTTGCCAAAGATGGTTTCCCCCGGCTTGGGAAACTGGTCTGCGAACGTGGTCAAGTCAACATTGGCGCTACCCACAACCGCAATGCGAGGACGCTTTGCCATAAATTGTCGTTGCAGCCCACACACTCAAACAGCGGACGTGGGTTCGAAGTGAAGAAGGCAGAGTTTAGTCAGCCGATGGTGGCGTGTCAACCGGTGCAGCGGCCGGTCTCATTCCAAATTAGAAATGTCACAGGGTTACAACGGTTCAGAAGGTGGGCTCATTCATCTGGCATCTGTACGCGCTCTTGAGTATTCTCTTGGGGATGGCTACCGTCTCCTTGAGCGAACTTTTGGGCTTGCCCGTCTATGACGCCTCCGGCGCCGCCAGCGGACGGGTGCGGGAGGTGGCCCTCGCCCCGCAGGAAGACCGCTCCCGCGTTTCGCTCCTGATCGTCAAAACGCCTGCGGGAAACCGCGTGTTGCCCCTGACCGCTGTTTCCGCGATCAATGGCGGCATTCGAGCCTCCACCGTGGCCGCCGAATGGACCCCGGCCGATGGCTCCGAAGGACTGTTGTTGCTCAGTCGAGATCTTCTCGATCAGCAGGTGATTGACGTGCACGGCCGCAAAGTGGTGCGCGTGAACGACGTGGATTTTCACCACGACAGCGCCCAGAATCGTTCGGTCCTGAGAGTCGGCGGCGTGGATGTGGGCGCGCGGGGCGCCCTTCGCCGTCTCCTCAAAGGCATGGTTCCAGCGGCTGCACTTCGGGCTTTGCTTCTGCGGATTCCTCCCCGCGAAATTCCCTGGGATTTCGTGGACCTCATCGAGACTGATCCTGCCCGGCGCGTCAGGCTGAAGATTTCGCACGAGCGCCTGGCCAAACTCCATCCCGCCGACATTGCCGACATCGTCGAAGAGCTCGCTCCCGATGAGCGCGAAGCGGTATTTGAGACTCTGGACGAAGACGTCGCCGCCGGCGCGTTGGAAGAACTCGAACCCAAGGTGCAGAAAGCGGTCCTGGAATCGCTCGATTCCGACCGGGCCGCCGACATTGTCGAGGAGATGGAACCCGACGCGGCCGCCGACCTGTTGGCGGACCTGTCCGACGAGCGGACCGAGGAAATCCTGGTGCAGATGCAGCCCGAAGAGCGCCAGGAAGTCACGGAACTGCTAGAGTTCAAAGAGAACACAGCCGCCGGCCGCATGACCACCGAGTACATTGCCCTGCCGGTGGCGGCCACGGCCCACGACGCGATCGAGGCCATGCGTACGTTCGAAGGCCGCATGGAAAACATGAGTACCATTTACTTGACTGATTCTCACGGTACCCTGGCGGGCGCGGTGCCGCTGGTGAAGATCGTTCTGGCGCCTGCCTCGACTCCCCTGCTGGCTTTGGCGCAGGAGCCCCTCATCTCCTGCCAAGAAGACGCGAAAGAGAAGGAATTCGCCGAACTCTTTGACAAGTACAACCTGCTGACATTACCAGTGATCGACGAGCACAATTACCTCACAGGCGTGATCACGCCGGATGACGTGATCGCCATGCTGCGCGCCAAGCTGTAGCGGTCGTGTGGGGACGGGACTTTGCCCCTCCAAGCCGAGCGAAGCTCGGCAGCGACCTGCGGCTCCCACAAAAGTTTCTCCCTTTTGCAGATTCGCCTATCCAGACGCCGCGTTCAGCATTTATTCTGATCGTTCTGTTTTGCCAATTAGACTGTCCCCGCGGGCCTGTGCGCATGAAATTCCTGAGAAGCTGGAAGTTCCGGTTCCTGCTGTTCTTCGCCGTCGTAGGGCCGGGCTTCATTACCGCGAATGTCGACAACGATGCCAACGGCATCTTGACCTATTCACAGGCCGGCGCGCAGTTCGGCTACATGCTCTTGTGGACGATGATCCCGACTACGATCGCCCTGATCGTAGTGCAGGAGATGTGCGCCCGCATGGGAGCGGTGACCGGCAAGGGCCTGAGCGATCTGATCCGCGAAGAATACGGCCTGCGGATTACCTTCCTCATGATGCTCGGCATTCTCATTACTAATTTCGGAAACGTCGTGGGCGAGTTTATCGGCATTGTGGGAAGCATGGGGCTGTTCGGAGTCTCGAAGTACATCGCGGTGCCGATCTGCGCCGTGATCGTCTGGCTCATCGCGGTCAAGGGGCAGTACAAGAGCGTTGAGAAGGTTTTCCTGGCGGCTTCGTTCTTCTATATCACTTATATATTTGCCGGAGTGCTGGCCAAGCCGGCGTGGATCGAGGCCGTGAAGGCCACGGTGAAGCCTCCCCAGATGGCCGCCTTCCGGCAGAGCTCGTACCTCTACATGGTGATCGGCGTTGTCGGTACCACGATCGCGCCCTGGATGCAGTTCTATCTGCAGTCGTCGATCGTGGAAAAGGGCGTCACCCGGCGCCAGTACAAAACCTCGAGGCTCGACGTGATTGTGGGCTGCATTTTCACCGACGTAGTTGCCTGGTTCATCATTGTGGCCTGCGCGGCCACGCTCTACTTGCATGGCAATCGCGACATTCGTGACGCCGCCGACGCCGCTCAGGCGCTGCGACCCTTGGCGGGCGACTGGGCCTACATACTGTTTGCTCTGGGGCTTTTTAATGCGTCCCTGTTTGCGGCTTCGATTCTGCCGCTTTCGACGGCTTACACGGTTTGTGAAGGCTTAGGCTTCGAGTCAGGCGTGGAACGCAAGTTTTCCGAAGCTCCCGCCTTCTACTGGCTTTATACCGCGCTCATCGTTGCCGGCGCAGCCGTAGTCCTGATCCCCGGCCTTCCGCTGATCAAGATCGCGGTATTTTCGCAAGTGGTCAACGGCGCCGTGTTGCCTTTCGTGCTGATTTTCATGTTATTGCTGATCAACAAGAAAGAACTGATGGGCGAATATGTGAACAAACCGACGTTCAACATCATCGCATGGGCAACCACCGTGATTATGATTGGATTGACCGTGCTGTATGTCTACAGCCAGGTGCGCGGCGGGACGGGATAGAGCGTCTCAGATCACTTTTCCCGCCGCCAGTTCCTTCACCAGTCCCAGGTCCGCTTCAAGGAAATCCAGCGCCGGCAACTCACGCCGCGTTACCCAGCGTATCTCGCGAAAAATCCGGTTCTCAATTTCACCCTGGTAGTTGCGCACTTCGTAGAAGCGGAGTTCCACCGACCCGCCGCTCGGGTATTCATGGACGATGCGGGCGACCTCCACACCGACCTCCGCCACGATTCCCAGCTCTTCCTCCAACTCCCGGCGCATCGCATCGCGCGGCTGCTCGCCTTCCTCGATCTTGCCGCCGGGAAATTCCCATTTCAACGGCATAACCTGGTGCCGCGTCCTCTGGCAGGCAAGGATGAGGTCGTCTTTCAGAATCAGCGCGGCTACGACTCGTTTCATGGCATTCAGAAATGCGAGGAATCATCTTGCGGCGACTTATTTGTCCTCCAGTCGCTTGCCCACAAGCTGAGCGCAATATTCAACCAGTTCACGGTCTTCGTCGGCGAACGCCGCCAGGAAGTGACTGTCAATATCAAGTTCGCCGGCCACCTTGCCGTGCACAAAGACTGGAACCACGATCTCCGACTTGGTTTCGATCGAGCAGGCAAGATAGCGTGGATCCTTCTTTACGTCATCCACCACCACCGTCTTCCCCGACGAGGCCGCCGCGCCGCAGATGCCCTGGTGCAGCGAAATCCGGGTGTGCACAGTCATCGCTCCTTGGTAGTGTCCCAGGGCCAGCATGGGCGGGTTGGCTCCAGCTTCCAGCATGTAGAAGCCAACCCAGTTGTACTTCAGCATTTCTTTGTTCAAAAGAAGCGTGATGCCGTCCATCAGTTGATCCGGCGACAGCGCTTCGGAATTTAAGCGGTCCACTGCCTTGCGGACTTCGTCAAGCTTAGTATCGGATTTGGTAGCCATAGTGATAATCCTAAACCAAGCCGCCGCGATTCAGCTTCACTGCGGTGTTTGCGTCCGCGGTACTTGCGTAATAGAACGGAGTCCGGACTGGGGGCCAAATACCGCGGGATGAATCGCCCCCGCCAGCGCGCCCAATCCCGAAACCAGCGTGGGCGCGGGAGTATTCAAAAGTTCATCCGAGATGCAATACACCTGTGAATTCCGCACCGCAGTGGTTTCCGACCAGCCTCTTTCAGCAGCGGAAGTTATTCTTGCGAGCGGCACTCGGTCCCCTGCGCCGCACCAGGCGGCGATGATGACTTCCGGGTCCAGTCGAGCGATCTCTTCGGTGGAGCACTGCACGCCCGGCGTGCCCAGGAAGTCGCCACCGGCCGCCTGCACCAGTTCGGCTACCCACGCCTGCGATGCGATGATCGGTTTTCCCCATTCCTCGCAGAACACGCGCTTTCGTGGCAGGTTTGCGGTCTGGCGTCGCACGTCGTCGATTGCCGCTCGCATCTCGCAAATCACTTTCGCTCCCCGCTCGCCCGCGCCGACCGAGCCCGAGATCAACGCGATGTCAGTGTAGATGTCGTCCAGCGTGCGCGGAGCCAAGCCAAGAAAGCGAATGCCAGCCTTAAGAATTTCCACGACCGCGGCTTCCTGGTAGGGAACGGCAGCGATCACGAGGTCAGGCTTCGCCGCAAGAATCTCGCTGGCCTTCGAGCTCCAGGAGTCGGCAACAATCAAGCGGTTGCCACTTCGTGAATTTGCTCGCGCGTCTGTTTGCAATTCCCGAACCACGTCGGCACAGTACTTCGTGCAAGCCACGACGCGGCCTAATTCGCCGACGCTGGCGAGAATAACGGTTGCGCTGGGTTGCAGGCAGACAATGCGCCGCGGATGGCACGTGTCGGGCATCTCCCTATTGTAGGGGAGGGAAATCACCAGCCGTACCTGCTGATAGTGTTGCCGGCGCATTACAATCGCCCTGTGTATTCCGCCGAACTTCTCGACCATTTCCAGAACCCACGAAACGCCGGTGAGATTGAAGATCCCGACGCCACCGCGCGATTGGAAAATCCTGTTTGCGGAGACATTCTGGAACTCAGCCTAAGATTAGAAAAGAGATCAGAAAAGACAGAATTGGAACGCCGTCGCATCGCCGACATTCGTTTTCGCGCCAAAGGCTGCGTTCCCACGATGGCCTGCGGATCGGCCATCACCGAGTTGGCGAAAGGCAAGAGCATAGAGCAGGCGCGACAGGTGAGCAGGGAAGAGTTGGTCCGCAAAGTTGGAGGCCTCCCGCAAGCCTCCGCCCACGCCAGCCACCTGGCGATGGACACGCTCGCCGCGCTCTTGCGGAATCTCTGAGCGAGCGCTAATTTTCATGCCTGAAGTCTGGGTCATAACCCTGATGGGGTTCAAGCGAGGTCATTCTCAGGTTGGCCGATGCGATTTGCAGGGCATATAGCATCAGGGTTGCGGCGCGCTGCTCAATCTGGTTTGTCGCCAGCAGCCGCATTATCTCGGCCAAGGTTGCATGGACGGAATTTGCATCTTCGAGCGTGGGCAGCTTTATTGTTCGGCGCGCTCCGATTTTGTTTTTGACATTCAGGTTCACTTTATGAATCGGGGGTAGTCCCTTTCGTTACCTGGCCGCATCGAAACAGGTGGAAATTATGTCGTGCAGACGGCCAAAGTTGAGTTGTAGGCGCGGCGCTTCGCGGTTGGGTTTTTCTAGGTGATTTGCGATATCCAACGTTCGGCCTTCGTACGCAACTCGCCTAACTTTCTCGCGAGCACTGTTGTTTTTTCCTCTTCCCCTCCCCCGTCATTAAACGCGTGGAGAGCGTCTTCCACTGACTTCACTGCGCCCATTACTTCAGCAAACTGTTTCAATCTGGCCTCGTCCCAGTACTTCCGTATCCACGAGCGGTAGACGTATTCTTTTTTTCGCAGGATCGTTACGGCTTCGTTAACCTCGCCACCGATCGCGCCCATATCATCTGGATCGTTGGCCCACTTCCTTTGATGACGTTCGCAAAATAGTTCAGCGAAAAAGATGTAACTGCTGAGGTCCATTGCCAATTCTTCAAAGTACTTAGTCCTAAGGTCCGCGCGGTTCAGTTTAAACCGGATGCGCTCCAAAAGCTTATCTGAGAAAACAGTCATTAATGCCACTACAGTTGCTGCCAGCCACGCTCCGATGTTGTCGCTGATAATGTGCATTTCGTGACTCCCCTGATAGGAAGAGCCGAACGTTTCGGCCTGAAGTATATATCCCGAAGCGCGACGGGGTCACGGGGAGAGCGCCTTGATGCTTGGTTGGAAGTTTTGTGGGTGCAGTGGTCCTTCGACTCCGCTCAGGATGACAAATTTGGTGGGGTCCTGACGGCGCGGCTGAAGCCACGCGCCCTTTCAAAGCAAGGTCAAGGCCTGGGTTTTACCGCAAGCTGTAAAGCCGCGCCCTTTCAAAGCTTCCTGTCAGCTCGGTTCGTTTCCGGTTGATACACCGTCCAGCCGTTGGCCATGGCGATCTGTTTCAAATTCGGATTGGGGTTGATGGCGAACGCGTGCTTGGACAGGGCTAGCATCTCGCGGTCCCAGATCGCGTTGCCAAACGCACAATCGGGCCTGTGGTCGGAAGACGACTCGAGCACGGATCGAATCGCCTCCACCTTGCCCGGTCCGCTGGGAACTCGAAGTAGGTGGTCGGTGATCATGCCGTTCTCGACTGCCACCTCGGCTGCCAGGATGCGATTTTGCGGGATGCCGAAGTACATCATGCCGGAGCGGATGATCCAGTGGTTCGAAGAAGAAACGGCCCAGACGTCACATCCGGATTGGCGCAGGCGCTGCACCAACTCGCCCATTTCCGGGAAAATATTGGGAGCGACTGCCCGGGCGAAATATGTGTCGCACGCCTGTTGCACGAGTTCTTCACGCAGTCCGCGGTGCATGGTGACCATTTCTCCGCACATGACGTCTTCGGCAACGTTGCCCGCTTTGTACTCGGCATATCGCGCGCGGGCCCAACGGGCGACTTGTTCCGACACGAGGCCTTGCTCCATTTCCCAGGAGAAGAAGCCTTCGCCGGCGTCTCCGGACCAGAAGGTGCCGTCGCAGTCAAACGTGGCTACGCGCGGTTTTAGGTTGAGTACACTTTCGATGAATTTGGTTTGATGAGGTGTTAGAACTGTCATGAATAGTCGGGCCTTAGCGGGTGCGTGAGTCGTCCCTCCGGGACTGGAATCACTTTTTCCACGTTTCCCAGCGCTGAAGCGCTGGGCTAAGCTGGGTCGTCCCTCCAGGACCGGATTTTCGCGCGCACTCGTTAGCGGGAATTAGGTTGAGGGCAGAAGAGCTGACGGCAAAGCTGCATACTGTTCCGGTGTATCCACGTTGACTGCTGCCAGCGGATCGTCCACCGGAACGTACTCGATCTCGCTCTGGTGCGCGTGCTCGACGTCGCGCGCACTCGATGTTTCCGGAGCCCGCAGAAACGCTTCCAGCAGCTCGCGGCCGGCCAGAATTGGGTGGCCGTGTTTTCCCTGGTATTCGGGAATCACCGCCCACTTCCGGTGTGCGGTGGCCCGTTCGAACGCCGATTCCAGGGTCGCCAGCGTTGCTGCCTGGACTGGCGGCCGGTCAACGAGCGTGATCATCGCGGCATCGCGGCCGCGGCTCAGAACCTCCTGCAGGCCGACCTGCATGGAGCTGAACTGCCCGCGCGCCGGATCGGGATTCACGAGCAGCGACGCGCCATTGGCATACACGACGGGGGCCAAGGCGGCTTCATTCTTGCCGACTACGACCAGCACGACATCAACGTGCGAAAAGAAGAGCCGTATGGCGGCGGAGAGAAACGTGTCGCCGACAGCCGATGGAGGCCACGGCAGCAGCGCCTTGTCGCGCCCCATGCGTGAGGACTCACCTGCCGCTAGAATTACTCCGCAAAAAGCCGGGGTTCGGCCCATGAAAGCACGATAGCAAACTGCTGGGACTCTGCCAAGGACGCGGGTCACGGAGGTGGGTTCATGATGCGTGTTAACTGAAGGTCGGCAGCTTGACCAGGTCGTCGTCGGGAACGCGTTCTACCGGGTTTCCGGCCTTGCGCCAGGCGCGCAGGCCACCGGCGATGACGAAGACCTTGAATCCGAGCTGCTGTAATTCGCGCGCCACCCGGGCGCTCGTGGCTTCGCGTGCTCAAGTACAGTAGAGATAGATCTCTCGATCCTTGGGGAGGTTCTTGATTTCTTCAATCAGGTTGTTGGGTTCAATGCGAATCGATCCGGCAATGCGCTCCGAGTCGGCATCGTAGTAACCGTGGCTGCGGACATCGGCGATGAGCATGTTGTGAGCTGCATCGGACGTCAATCTGCGGGCGAGCTCCGCCGCCGGTACGCGGGGAATCACGTCGAGCAGACGGTACTTGCGATACACCCAGATGCGATAGGCGATGTAGGCGGAGAGTCCGATACCGAAGATGACCTCAGCGGCAAAGCCGGCGGAGCGCAGACCGCGGGTGATGGCGCGGAGCGCGTCGCTGAAAAGATATCCGGCGAGGGCGTATGCGCCCACGTAGAAGGCCGCCCCGAGAGTGTCGAATTGCAAAAACTGGCTCAGCCGCATTTTCATGCTCCCGGCGAGCGGAGGAGACATGGTGTTGATGCCGGGGATGAACTTGGCAAAAAGCAGCGTCTGCTTGCCACGCCGGTAAAAATATTCTGCCGAGCGCAGAATGCAAGTTTCCGGATTCGCCGAAAGCCGGCACAGAATGCCAAGCAACGCCCATCCGCTGACTCGGCCCATGAAATAGAGAAGAAGATCGCCGCTCATCATCGACAACAGGCCGACGCCAAACACCAGATAGAAGTGAAGGTCTCCGTAGGCTGCAACTGCGCCAGCGGTCAGCAGGGCGAGCGCGGCGGGCAATGGAAGACCGATGGCCTCCGCAAAGCACACGGCCGCCAGGAACAAGTAGCCATGGTGCGAAATCAATGAGAGCAAGTCGGTCATTGAGAAAAGGGACGTTGTCAGTATAGCAATCGCGACACGACTACTGCGCGTGACTTGAATCCAGGTGGCGGCTCATTTCCGGAGCAGCGACGATGTACCCAGAAAGTACGCTGGGAGGGCATCGCATAGAGGCCGGGCTACTCAGAGCGAACCCATCACGGGAACCTCGCTTGGGAGCGAGAACTCCTGCTACAGTAGTACGATTTCAGGAGGAGCCTTTGGCAGCCGAGAGCCGCCGTTACATCAATCTTCCGAATCGTCCCGCGGGTCTTCCTTTCAGCGACGCCGTACTGGTGGGCGATACTCTGTACATCTCCGGGCGGATCGGCCTTGACCCGGCGACGGGCGAGGCGCCCGCGAATATTGATTCCGAGATCGAGCTCTTATTTGACGGCTTCCTGGCGGTACTGCGCGAAGCGGGCATGACCATGGACGATCTGGTATGGGTACAGGTCTACTGCCCTGATGTCTCTTTATGGCAACAGTTCAACTCCGCCTATGTGAGACTGTTTTCGCGCGAGTTTCCCGCCCGCGCGTTTCTGGGATCGGGTCGGCTGTTGATGAAGGGGCGGTTTGAGATGCTGGGGATTGCGGTGAAGGACTAACCACGGTGCGTGTCATCCCGAGCGAAGCAAAGGACGAATGGAGTTGTGCCCGTCCCAATGCATAGGTCTTTCGCTTCGCTCAAGATGACAAAGTTATGGGTACTATTTCTCTCTTGCCACCACGAACTCCGGCGCCCACAGCAGCGCCCGTTTGATCTCGGAGTCCGGAAACACGCAAATACTCTGGCGCGCCGACTCAGCATACCGGGCGGCCTCTTTGGAGGCGTATTCGAGAGAACCGTAGCGGTTCAGGATGGTCAAGATATCGGCGTGCGTGACGCCATTGAACGCGCGGTCGTGCAATACAGTTTCGATTTGGTGGCGCTCGGCGGCGGTGCAGCGTTCCAGCGCGTGAATGACGGCCATGGTGGCCTTACCTTCACGCAGGTCGCTGGCAACGGGTTTGCCCAGCACGCTCTCGGAAGCGGTGAGGTCGAGGACGTCATCCACGATCTGGAAGGCTAAACCGAGATCGCGTCCGTACTGACCAAGGCGTTCTTCCTGTTGCTCGGTGGCGCCGCCCAGGATGCCGCCGACTCGCATGCACGCCGAGAACAGGCACGCGGTCTTGCGATAGATCAGATCGAGATGCTCTTGCAGCGAGATCAGCTTGCCGAGCTTCTCCATCTGCAGCAGTTCGCCTTCAACCATCTGCTGCGTCAGTTCGATGAGCACGTCCAGGATGCGGAAATTGCGCTCCTGCACCGCGATCTTGAACGCCTGCATGTAGAGCCAATCGCCGGCCAGCACGCACATCGAGTTGCCCCACTGCGTATTGGCGGCAGGACGGCCGCGGCGGATCTGGGCTTCGTCAATGATGTCGTCGTGGACGAGCGTCGCGGTGTGGATGATCTCGACGACCGTGGCGAGCTTTACCGCGCCCTCGCCCTTGTAGCCTAAAAGCTTGGCCGAGAGCAACAACAGTGCCGGACGGATGCGCTTGCCCCCACCCGCGCGCAGGTACTCGCCGATCTCCGTAATGGCGGCGACGTTCGAGATCGTGTCGCGACCGAACTGTTCCTCGATCGCGACAATGTCGTCACGCAGAAGATCGAAGATTTCTTTCCCGTTGATGGACGTCGTGGTGCCCAATTTGCTCAGTTGCTCCGTTAATTAGTTGCTGCGGTAATTCGTGAACTGCAGATCGATGCCAAAGTCCTGCTGCTTGACCATGGCGATGATTTGCTGCAGCGTATCGCGATCCTTGCTGCTGATCCGCACTACATCGCCCTGGATGGAAGCTTGCGCCTTTTTCTTAGAATTCTTGACCAGCTTCACGATCTCCCGCGCCTTTTCAATCGGGATCCCCTGCTGCAGGGTGATCTTCTGCTTCACTGTACTTGCGGCGGCCGGCTCCAACGGCGCGTAGGTCAAGCCTTTCAGGGGCACGCCGCGTTTAACCAGCTTTTGCTGGAAGACGTCGTTCACCGCCTTCATCTTGAATTCATCGGCGGAGTGAAGCATGATCGCGTCGGTTCCCTCCATCGCGATTTGAGACTTCGAGTCCTTCAGATCGAAGCGAGTGGTCACCTCTTTCATCGCTTGCTGGATGGCGTTGGAGACCTCCGCGAGGTCGATTTTGCTGACGATATCGAAACTGTTATCGGGCATGGAATGTCAGCGCTACAAGCTACAGCGGCCTTGTAAAATTCAGATTGTCACGCTGAGGGACGAATGCTCGAAAACTCAGAGCCGCACGGATCGTTCACCCCAAACATGTACTCCTGAGGGTAACAGAAGAGGCATTATCTGCGAAGGCTGGGCAGTGGTGAGATGAGGTTGTGAACGTACACGAGCGAAAGCCAACATGAATTGTCATCCTGAGCGAAGCGAAGGATCTGCATTTTGCGGCGGACAGCAGGTCCTTTCCCATCGGCTCCGCTCAGGGTCACGATGACAAAGTCGTGTGAAATGCGAGTTAAAGAGCGGGGTCTGAATCGTCCGGCGCGAGTCCAAAGAACTTGTAGAAATTCTGCGTGGTTTGTGAGCCGATTTCTTCCGCCGACAAACCGCGCAGTTCGCCAAGCTGGCGGGCTACCTCCCGCACAAATGCCGGTTCGTTGCGCTGGCCGCGATGCGGAATCGGCGCCAGGTAGGGCGAGTCGGTTTCGATCAGCATGCGGTCGAGGGGAACCATTTGAGCGGCGTCGCGGATCGGCTGTGCCTTGGGAAACGTGATGTTGCCCGCAAAAGAAATCATGAAGCCGAGATCGAGCGCGCGTCGCGCATGCTCGACGCTTCCGGTGAAGCAGTGCAGAATGCCGCCCAATCCACTGGAAGCCCAATGTTCAGCGATCATCTTGAGACAGTCGTCCCATGCGTTCTCGCTGTTATCGGATGGGCGGCAATGGATGATGACGGGCAACTTCGCGGTTTGCGCCAGTTCCATTTGCCTCAGAAACACCGTCTTCTGTATCTCTCGGGGCGAGTGGTCGTAAAAATAGTCGAGGCCGATTTCTCCCCACGCGATCACCTTGGGATGCCGCGCCCATTGCAGCATTTGCGCATCCGCCGCTTCATTTGCAAGGCTTGCTTCGTGGGGATGAATTCCCACGCTCGCCCAGATTCGCGGAAATTCAATTGCCCCGTCGTATTTCTCCGCCAACCGAATCCCGCAATCGGCGGTCTCCGGTCCGTCGCCGTTTCCGATGGCGAGATAGGCCTCAATCCCGTTCTGTTTGGCGCGCGCCAACACCTCGTCACGGTCGTTGTCGTAGCGCTTGCCTTCGAGATGGGCGTGCGAATCGATGAACACGGTCGTTAAGAAGCGGCCGAGCTTCGCTCGGCTTGGACGGGCGAGGGCGCCCGTCCCCACACAATCTATTTCAGCCGCGTGCCTACGGGTACGTCTTCCAAAAAGCTGGCCAGCACCGGCTTGCCGCCTTCAGGCGATGCGGCGACGATCATGCCGTTTGATTCCAGTCCGCGCAACTTGCGGGGCGCGAGGTTCGCCACGATCACGACCTTGCGTCCGATCAGTGTTTCCGGATCATAGGCCTCGGCAATTCCGGCCACGAGTTGGCGCACTTCGGTTCCGAGATCGACCTCCAGGCGCAGCAACTTGTCGGCGCCTTTTACGCGCTCAGCCGTCTTCACCTGAGCCACGCGCAGTTCCACTTTCGCGAAGTCGTCAATGCTGATTTTGCCATCCGGAATTGTGGCGGCTGGCTTGGCTGACGCCGTTTCCGGCTTGGCCGGTGGGGCTGGCTGGCTCGCTTCGCCCGGCTGAACGGGCGAGGCGCCCGTCGCTCCACTCTGTTCTTCCATTTTCTGCATCCTCTCGACTGCCGATTTGTCTGCTCGCGGAAACACAGCTTGCACCTCGCCCAACTTCGTGCCGAGATGCAGTTGTCCCCACTGCAATTGCGTCAGGTCGAATTTCCTGATGTCTCCAAGGCCCAACTGCGTCCAGATTCTCGCAGTGGCGTCGGGCATTACCGGATGCGCGAGAGCCGTCACAATTCGCAGAGCTTCGGCGCTGGTGTAAAGCACGGTTGCCAGGCGCGCGCGGCTCTCCTCGTCCCTGTCCTTTTTTTCGCCCAGAGACCAGGGTTCGTTTTCGACGATGTATTTGTCGACGGCACTAACCAGTCCCCAGGCTGTTTCGAGCGCCCGCGAGAACTGGTACTGGTCAAATAGCGTGGCGAAGTCAGCGATCGTTTTCCTCGCCGCATCTGCAATTGCGGCATCCGCCGGGGTGTGCGCTGCGTTCGACGGGTACGGTATTTCTCCCTTGAAATAGCGCGTGATCATGGTCAGGGTGCGGCTGGCGAGGTTGCCGAGTCCGTTTGCGAGGTCGGAATTGTAGCGTTGCACCAGCGCATCGAAGCTGAACGCGCCGTCCTGTCCGAAGACGACTTCGCGCAGCAGGAAGTATCGCAGGGCGTCGGTGCCGAGCACATCCACTATGGTTTCGGCGCGCACGATATTGCCGCGCGACTTCGACATTTTGCTTTCTTCAAACAGCAGCCAGCCGTGCGCCGTGATGCCCCTGGGCAACGGCAATCCCGCGGCGAGCAGGAACGCCGGCCAGTAAACGCAATGGAAGCGCACAATCTCTTTGCCGATCATGTGCACGTCGGCGGGCCAGTACTTGTCGAACTTGCTGGTATCGCTCTGGCCATAGCCGAGCGCGGTGATGTAGTTCGCCAGCGCGTCCAGCCAGACGTAAACCACGTGCTTGGGATCGTCCGGTACTGGGATGCCCCACGAAAACGTCGAGCGGCTGATGGAAAGATCACGCAGGCCGCCGCGCACGAATGAGAGCACTTCATTGCGCCGCGTCTCGGGGCGAATGAAATCCGGCTGCTCGGTATAGAGGCGGATCAACTCGTCCTGGAATGCCGAGAGCTTGAAGTAGTAGTTCTCTTCGTGGACGGTTTCCGTTGGGCGTTCGCAGATCGGACAGGGAGCGCCCGGCCCGACCGCGTCCACATAAAGCTCATCGGAAACGCAGTATTGGCCAGTGTAGGTCCCTTTGTAGATGTATCCGTTATCGCGAATCTTGCGCCAAAGGGCCTGCACGCCCTGTTTGTGCCGATCGGAGGTGGTGCGGATGAAATCGTCATACGTCAAACCCATGCGATCCCACAGCGCGCGGAATTCCGCGGAGATTTCATCGGTGAACTGCTGCGGCGACTTGCCCGCAGCCTGGGCTGCGCGCTCGATCTTTTGACCGTGTTCGTCGGTACCGGTCAGGAACCAGGTGTCATCGCCCAACATGCGGTGCCATCGGGCGATCGTGTCGCAGGCAATTGTGGTGTAGGCGTGCCCAATGTGCGGGTGCGCGTTGACGTAATAGATCGGTGTCGTGATGTAAAACTTCTTGCTCATTTCGGTGCCTTGCTGGAAAAAATCCTTCCGAATTCTGTGTGCTTACGCTGCATTCGACGCTTTTGATTTAATGTCGTCCACTTCGATTCCGATGTGCTGCAGGTGGTGCAACATGTGCACGACATAATCGTCGAACACGAACTGAAGCGTCAGCGGTTCAGAACCGGCAACGGTCAGTGTCCGTGACCAGGCGGGGTCGGGCACGGCTTCGGCGGCAGCCAGCAACTGCCGGTTGATTGCTTGCCACACTTCGATCAGCTCTTTCCAGTCGCGGCGCTGGTAAGCATGCACAGCTACCCAGCGATTCTGTTCGTAGCCGGGCATGGCCGGCTTATCTTCGAATTGCGCGAGCACGATCCGTTGATGATTGTTGGCGGCGGAATCGAGCAGATGCCCTAATTCCTCCTTCGGAGACCAGTTTGACGGTGTCGACTTGCTTTCGACCTTGTCTTTAGAAAGGTTTTCGAGGCGGCCTGGCACACGCTCCAAAAGGTCGCGTAACAAATTGAGCACTGGCATGAATCTCCCCTACTTAAGTATTACGAAATCAGAATTACAAACTCGGGATTTGCAGCATCATTTTCTGCTGACGCTGGCATACGCTTGCACCGCTTCCTGGATCACCTGCTTCAGCGGTACGCGATGTGCCTCCGCCAGCGCCTTGCAATCTTCATATTCCGGCGCATAGTTGGAGACGCTGCCATTCATATTGGCGATTTTGATGCGCACTGGACCCCATGTTGTGTCCACTGTCTCCCATCGGCGCGAGAGCGTCTGCCGCTGTTCCTCGCGGCGGCGCACGCCCAAAGTTGTGGTCTCGGCAAAAATCAATTTTGTCAGGCGATTTGCGTCTTCCGTTTTCGCAAGCACGGTGAGCAAAGCGCCGGAGCGGCTCTTCTTCATTTGTACGGGGACGCTGAAGACATCGAGGGCTCCTTCCGCCAGCAGGCGCTCCATGGCGTAGGCCAACACCTGCGGGCTCAGGTCATCGAGGTTGGCTTCGAGCACCGTGATCCTCTCATTCGATTTACTTGGCGACGCATTGGTAATATCCGCCGTGGATTCGCCGATTGTCAGCCGCAGCAGGTTTGGGTGCTCCGGGAAATCTCGCGTTCCCGCGCCGTACCCTGACTTTTCGATCTTCATCGCCGGAAACGGCGCGAAGCGGCCGCTCAGCGTTTTAACGATTGCAGCGCCCGTGGGCGTCACCAGTTCGACTTGTGGACCCGACGAATAGACCGGCGCATCCCGAAGTAACTTCAGCGTCGCCGGTGCGGGGACGGCAAGCGTTCCGTGCGCGCATCTGACGGTTCCACCACCCACGTTCAGCGGCGAGCATATCCATTCTTCGACCGCCAGAGATTCCGCTCCCACGGCGGCGCAGACAATATCAACCATGGCATCGACGGCGCCCACTTCGTGAAAGTGGACTTGCTCGACGGACGTATCGTGAATCTCAGCTTCGGCCTGGCCCAGCGCTTCAAATATGCGAATCGCGGTCGCCTTCGCCGTACTGCTGATCGCTGCCTTCTCGATGATTCGGCGAATCTCGTTTAGTCCTCGACCGTTTGAATGCCCGTGACCATGGACGTGCCCTTGCTGTTCCCAGAAAAGTTCCCGCGGCAGGTCTTTTTCGCCGTTGGCGTACACATCCACTTTGGTTGCCGAAATTCCGCCGCGCATCACTCGCGTAATCTGTAACCTCGCACCGATATCGAGCGCCGCGACCGTGTCTTCCAGAAGCTTTGGAGACACGCCCGCATCCACCAGCGCGCCCAGAAACATGTCGCCGCTGATGCCGGAAAAACAGTCGAGGTAGGCGATGCGCATAATCGAGGTCGTTAGTCGCTGGTCGTCAGTCGTTGGCGAGCACTGCCAGCGCCAGTCTCAAAGCTGGCAGATTGCGCTACTGACGGGTTTGCGGGCTGGCGACCAGCGACTATTGACTGAAGACCGAACTTTCATCATAGGGAACCCCGGCACCTCCGTCAAACCCGCCGCCTGCCGTGAGTTTGTTAGAATCACTGTTTCTTCAATAGTTTAGAGGGCATCCTTGTATCGATATCTGGAACGCCGACTGGTCGAACATCTGCGCGAGTTTCTGCGGCGCACTTACGACTTGGAAAACGTGAACATTGTCGTCGAGCAACCGCCGAAGGTTGAATTTGGCGAGTACGCGCTGCCGCTCGCTTTCGAACTTGCCCGGAAGCTTCGCAAGGCTCCGCGCAAGATTGCCGAAGAGATCGTCGCTGGGGTCGGCGCGGTTCCAGGCCTTGAAAAATTCGAGGTGGCGGGCGCCGGATACATCAATGTTCGCGTCAGCCGCGCCGAGTTGGCCACGGCGCTCGCCGCTGACGAAAAACCCGCGGCCTCTGTTCCCGCCGGCAAGGTGCTGGTCGAGCATTCCAGCATCAATCCCAACAAAGCCGCGCATATCGGGCACCTGCGCAACGCCATTCTTGGCGATACGTTCGTCCGCCTGCTGCGCTTTGCGGGCAGGGAAGTGGACGTTCAGAACTACATCGACAACACCGGAGTGCAGGTCGCCGACGTGGTGGTGGGATTTCTGCACATCGAGCAGAAGTCTCGTGCTCAGATCGAAGCGCTCGCCGCCGCGCCACGCTTCGATTACGTATGCTGGGATCTTTATGCCCGCGTTTCGCATTGGTACGAAGAGGACAAGTCGAACCTGCAGGCGCGCGCGGCGACGCTGCGCTTGATCGAAGAAGGGAACAATGAGACCGCGGCAGTTGCGGACTTGATTTCGACGGCCGTGCTTAAGCGCCATCTCGAAACTATGGAGCGGCTCGACATTGAGTACGACTTCCTGCCGCGCGAGAGCGAAATCTTGCACTTGCATTTCTGGGATGCCGCTTTCTCCAAGCTGCAGGAAGCCGGCGTGCTCAGCTACGAGACAGACGGCAAGAACAAAGGGTGTTGGGTGATGCGTCGCGCGGGGACGTCAAAATCCGAAACCGCGGAGAACGCAGAGATAGAAGAGGAAGATCAGAAAGTCATCGTCCGCTCTAACGGCACGGTCGGTTACGTTGGCAAAGACATCGCTTATCACATGTGGAAGTTCGGCCTGCTCGGGCGCGACTTCGGCTATCGGAAATTCTATCGCTATCCCAATGCTCACGACTGCTGGATCTCAACCACCGACGGAGAGAGAGATCATCCACACTTCGGCGATGTGGCTGAGATCTACAACGTCATCGATACCCGCCAGTCCGAGGCGCAGAACACGGTGATCGAAGCTTTGCGCGGACTCGGCCACGGCGAGGCTGCCGATCGCTACACGCATTTTTCCTACGAGATGGTTGCGCTCACTCCGCGCTGCGCTGCCGAACTCGGCTACCAACTGACGGATGAAGACAAGGCGAGATCGTGGATCGAGGTTTCCGGGCGCAAGGGTTTCGGCGTAAAGGCGGACGATCTGCTGGACGCGCTCATCAGCTCTGCCCGTAAGGAAGTGGATGCTCGCCATCCCCAGTTGAGCGAGCCCGAGCGCGGTGGCATTGCCACGCAACTCGCCATCGGAGCGCTGCGCTACTTCATGCTCAAATTTACGAAGCCTTCGGTGATCGCCTTCGATTTCAAGGACGCGCTGAGTTTCGAGGGTGATACAGGCCCTTACGCGCAATATGCTGTCGTCCGCGCTTCCAATATTTTCCGTAAGGGTGGATTCGATCCGGAGAGTTTCTGTAGAGACGCGGCAAGCCGCGCCTCTACAGAAGAGTTTGCTAAGTACCTTAGCGGCGAATCCGGCAACGACATCTGGGAGCTGTGGCTCTCGGCTGCGAAAACTTCCTACATCGTGGGCCAGTGCATCGCGACCACCGAACCTGCTTATCTGGCCAAGCATGCCTTCCAACTGGCGCAGCTTTTCAGCACCTTCTATCACCGCTACCCAATCCTGAGCGAAACCGATGAGGGCCGAAGAAAGTTTCTGCTGGCAACCGCGGCAGTGGTTCGCCGCGAGCTGATTCGCGTTCTCGCGGCCATGGGGATCACCGTCCCGCCGGTAATGTAAGTCATTTGTAAGCCATTGATTACGGCCTGATCACCAAAGGCTTTGCAACTCCGGCGCCCCGGACAGCATCCTTCATAGTAGGGAATATGTAGGGATAACCATATGAAGAAGAACATATTTGCAATTGTGCTGCTAAGTCTGGCACTGGCAACGTTGAGCGCCGTGGCCGCAGCTGGGAACGTTCCGGAGATGCCGCGCACTCTTTCCAACGCCCGCTTCGTATATGTAACGGCTTACGATGGCGATCAATTCAATCCCAACCTGTTGCCCGAGGATCGCGACGCAATTGCTCGCGTTCAGGATGGGATCGAGAAGTGGGGGAAACTCATTGTGGTGTACCGGCCTCAGGAGGCGGACATCATCCTGGCCGTGCAGTCTCGTCCGTCAGAGGATGTGCTGGCCGTTTATGACGCGCACAGCGGTGATTGGGGAACCAGGCCTTCGCAGCAATACCTCTGGCGCGTGATGGGGCGCGGCGGGTTGCAGAAGAGCGAGGTCCCGCTATTTTCGCAATTTGAGAAGGCTTGGGACAAGATGACGAAGTGAGGGTCGCGAACTGAGGCCACCAAATCCTCCTTAGGCGATTGCCCGAGAATCTAGCTAGTGGATAGCGCGATCAGTTGCCGGCGCCTATAATTCTCTGAGAAATCAAACAGTATAAAATTTCTACGGTGCATATCGCGATTGCTTGGGTCCGCGGTTTATGCGTTTCCCACAGCAAGATTGCAAGATATTGATATAAAATGAGTTGGCAGTTTATTTCGCGGATGCGAAATGGCATCTCCCGTGCATTGACTACGAGCGGGTCCCCGTGCACAGGCTTTAGGCAGGATCCGGAATAGATTTCACAACACAGCAATATTTGGGCAAGGAGCCCTCCCAACATATGAATCGCATCTCATCGACCCTAATGCTGACCCTAATGCTGGCGGCGACAATGCTGGCATCGATCGGATGTACCACCAAGAATTATGTGCGTCAACAGACCACGCCGCTGATCAACAAAACCAATGAACTCGACGACCTGACCGCGAAGAATTCCAGAGACATCAAAGACGTCGATCAACGCGCCCAAGCTGGAATCCAGGCCGTGCAGGCGCAGGCCGCAGCGGTGGACCAGAAGGCTCTGGCCGCGGGAAGCGAAGCCGACAAGGCGCAATTGTCGGCGAACAGCGCTACCCAGCGTGTGGATGCACTGACCAGGGCTGTCGTCAACCTCGATAACTATCGCCCAGTGGTGGAAACTGCGGTGCATTTTGGATTCAACAAGGACAATCTGACGAAGGACGCCAAGGAAGCCATCGACCAGCTGGCCGCGAGCGTGGCCACTACCAAGGGATACATCATTACGGTAGAGGGCGCGACCGACTCGGTGGGCAGCTCCGAGTACAACTACGATCTAAGCGAGCGCCGCGCCAATGCTGTGATTCAGTATTTGGCCGCGGAGAAGAGCGTTCCGGCCTACAAGATTTATCTGATTGGGCTTGGCAAAGATAAGCCGGTCGAGACCAATAAGACTGCTGACGGCCGCGCCAAGAACCGCCGCGTCGATATCCGCCTGATGACCAATACTGGGGCCGACACGACCCCGGCGCAGGCGCCCAGTAGCAATCCGACTCCCACGGCGAGCGCGAATCCGCCGTCGCTGTAAGTGTAAGTTTGCCCTCCTCCCCGGAGGACTTTGCCAAACCAGGCCGTCCCTTTGTGGGCGGCTTGGTTTTTTTGTGCGACCCTGGAGCGATTCCCGAGTATGCCCAAGAGCTTTACCATAGGGCACAGAGGAACACAGGGGGAAGCGGTACAATAATGGCGTGCGGATTCGATTCCTGATCGTTTTACTGGCGCTGCTGACTGCTGTTTCGCTGGCACAGGATTCGTCAGGCAAGGCGGCTTCCGACAAGGCCGCGTCAGATAAGGCGGCCGCCCGTAATCGCGAGGCTGAGGAAAGCTCCAGCCGCGATACGAGAATCGATATCAGCCCGCCCAAGGACGATGCCAAGAGTCATCCCGCCAGCAAGGCCGCCGTCGCGGATCTCGTGCCCGATAACCTGGATACTTCGGGCATCCAGGAGTTCCATCCTTGGAACCCGATGAAGGCGGCCAAAGACATTGACATTGGCAACTTTTACTTCAACCGCAAGAACTACCGCGCCGCGCTCGATCGGTATAAGGAAGCTCTCTACTACAAGGATGGCGATGCCGTGGCCAGCTTCCGTCTGGCCGTGTGCCAGGAGAAACTCGGAGACAAGGCCGAAGCGAAGAAATACTACGAACAGTACCTGAAGATTCTGCCCGAAGGCCCGCTAGCGAAGGATGCGCACGCTTCGCTGGACCGGCTGGCGAAGGCGCAATAGGGGTTAGGGTATGTGGAGCGACGGGCGTCCTCGCCCGGCTCTCCACCGGCAATATCGTTCCTACTTCTCCACCCGAGAAAAGTCCCCGGTAGATGCGTTCACGGCCACCCGCAGCTTGGCGGTTTCGCGGTCGGTCCCGTAGATTATGTGCCACAGAAGTTCGTTGGTCTGCCGGTTCCACTCCAGCACATAAAGGACAGGTGTGTCGGGTTCCTTCTGCAGCAGTTTTTCGCCGCCGTGTTGCTGTGCGACGGCGAAGGCCTTATCCGTATCTGTCTTGAGAAACTGGATGTTGAAAATCTGGGTGCTGGAATTCGTCGGGCTGTAGGTGTCGTCGACGCCGTGAGAAATATCGCCGTTGGCCCAGGTGTAGGTTTTAATCGCGTGCTGCGACGGCGAGGCGAATCCCACCCGCCACTCGCCCGCCTTGCCGTCCTGGCCTTTGAAGTCGGCCGACGTTCCCGATTCCGCACGATACGGTTGCGCGTCCGGCGCCCAGAGGCGGGCGGAGGCGTAACACTTGTAGAACGCGCTGCTTCCGGTGATGGCCTCCGGAGCCTTCGGCTTTGGCGTCTCCGCCGGTGCCGGTTTGCTGGGCTCCGACGAGCATGCGAACATCAATCCGGCTGCTAGAATTACGACGAAAAGTTTCTTCATTGACGATTTCCCGATCGGTTTTCGGTTCGCCGATCATTGTAGTATCGGCGACCATTGTATGGCCGAACATTGTATCGCCGAACATTGTTTTCACCCAACGCTATGAATTCCTATCTCGAACGCTTGCGGCGCGAGCTTGAAGATGCAGTGGGGCGCGCCGGCGCCAGCGATCTGGCGAAGGCTCCCGCTGAGAAATGGAGCGCTGCCCAGATACTGGAACACCTTTTCCTTACCTACATGCACACCAACCGGGGATTGGAAAAATGTCTGAAACAGGATGCTCCTTTGGCTAGGCGTGCGACACTGAAGGACCGCTTCGCCACCCTGCTGGTAGTGAATCTCGGTTATCTACCGGGAGGCCGAAAAGCCCCGGAACGCGCCGTCCCGCAAGGCATGTCGCCGGAAGAAGCGCAGCAAGCGATCGCGCCTGAGTTGCAGAAGATGGGCTCAGGCCTGGACGATTGCGAGCGCAGGTTCGGCGCCCGCACGAAAATCCTGGACCACCCGTTCCTGGGACCTTTAACGGCCGACGAGTGGCGCAAGTTCCACTGGATCCACGGGCGGCATCACGCGCGGCAGATTCGAGAGCGGATTGGAAAATCCTGATGTCGAGGACAGTAAACAGGAGCTAAAGAAGATCGGGTTGGGATCTCTTATTTGTCTTTGTCCTTGTCTTTGCTCGTGTCTTTGTCGTTATTCTGACTGTTGTCTTTGTCTTTGCCGTTGTCTTTATCCTGTTCTTGAATTCCGGCCTTGCGCGCCTGCTCCCGCAGTTCATCGAGTTCCTGGCGGGCGGCTTCGATCGCTTTCTGCTTGCTTTCGATATCGCTTTTGTACTGCGCGTCGTCCTTATCCCACTGGGCGGAGCTGCGCAGACGCTCGCCGGCATCGCCGTAGAAGGCGGCGGCGCGCAGGCGATATTCGCGCTGATCGAGATCGAGTTCGTGGCTCAGCGACTCGATTTTCTCTTTCTGCTTGTCGATCTTTTTCGTCATCTCGGCGGCGGCCGCTGCGGGATCGCCGGCAGGCGCTTTTGCGGTTGGCGCAGAGCTCGTCTCGGTTCCTTGCGCAGCTTTGTCATCGCTCGCTGGCGGTCCGACCACGCTTAAGGCTTCACCGGTAGGCAGGTTGTCGTTGTCATAGTGGTGGCTGGCCGAACTCGTTTCGGTCTTGTTCTTGCGAGCCTCCCGGGCGTAGTCCCCGAGCGATTGAGCGGTTGCTCCGCTGACTCCCAAGAGGAGGAGAGTGCCGATTGCCGTGAGTTTCATGTGCTTCATGTGTTCATCCTTTGGCAAGCCCGAGATTCGGATCGTGGCCTGCAATTGCTAGTGTCAAGAACTTGTGGTTGCGGCGCGAGCGCCTCCCAGGAAGCTGCCAAGGGTCCGGTCCAGTTGCGCCGCTTCGCCGGCGATGCCTTCCGCCAACTGGCGCAGCTCCGGGTCCGGGCTGCACGCCAGTTGCTGCGCATATCCGGCAATCGTAGTCAGGGAATTGCGCAGTCCGGGTGCGAGTTCTGAAGAGACTTCCTCGCGCGACTTCTGATCGTGTCGGATGCGCTCAATGTCGGTCTTGTCGGTGAGCATCAGAGTCGTGCCCATGAGGCTTGCGTCTTCGGCCAGTACCGGAGAGGCGGTCACTTCGAGTACACGGCTTTCCCCATCGCGTGGGAAGTAATTCAACACCAGCCCTCGAACCGCTGACTTTCCCGCCAGGGCGGGAGCAAGAGCTTGTCCGACGCTCGATCGCGAACCCAAACTTGAAATCGAACCTGATCTCGAATTATCGCTTTCCGGGCGCAGTGTTGCCGTGCGGAAAAGATCGGCGGCATGCAGTCCAACCGGCGAGGCGAATCCGAGCAGCTTGCGCGCCGCCGAGTTCGCTTGCCGCACCAGGCCGCTGGTATTGAAAAACAGAACGCCGCAGGAAAGGTTCGAGAGTATGGTCGAGCTCAGCGTGTCGGAAGCCTTCGCTTTTCTGCGCTCCGAGAGTTGCTGGGTAGCGAGCTCATGTTTTTGCTGCTTCAGCTGCTGAATGACGGCGTGATAGGCGTGCACCGGCAATCCTTCCGCCGCCATCGGCCCTTGATTGAGCGATTCCGATCCCGCCACGAGATTCTTCCGCAAGCTTCGAATCAGGTACCAGCCTAGCCCGAAGGCAGCGAGGGAAGCGAACAGAAGCATGCCCGCCCGCAGCGCCACCGGATTCATCAGCAGCTTCACAGCGCCTCCCAATACCAGTGCAGGAGCCGGTTTCCAAACACGAACGACAAAAGCGCCATGCTGCCGAGAAACACGCCAAACGGCATCTCGTAATAGCGGAGTGCCAGACGCGCGGATTGCCATGCTCGCCTGCGGGCCGCGGTTGAAGGAGTGCCGCGTGCCTCGATTCGGCGCATCCGCTTCATCCAGACTGCGAGAACCGTGCTCAGTCCAAACAGCGACCCCGCCAGCGAAGCGGCAAAAATGGTTAAGACGGTGAGTTTGGTTCCGAGGAACGCACCGATCATCGCCATCAGCTTGACGTCGCCAAATCCCATCCCTTCGACCCCACGGGTTCTCAGGTAGATGGCTGCCGCGCCGTATAGAAACGACGCGCCCACCGCCGCTCCCAGCAAGGAGTCTGACAGGGACCACAAGCGCCACGAAATCTCGCCTCTCATTGCAGGCGACACCATGCCAGGCATGATTCGCGAAGCCAGATCATTCACCGGAACCACCAGGCTGAATCCAATTCCCAGAGCCAGGCCGGGCAGAGTCATCGCGTCGGGAAGAAGCTTGGTTTCCGCGTCGGTGAAAATCAACCCCAGCAGCAGGAAGCCGAACACGGCGCACTTCAACATCGCCAGCGTCAAGCCAAAATTGAGGTAGCAGCCGAGAAAGAGCAAGCCCGTGAGTACTTCGATGACCAGGTAGCGTGGCGAGATGGGCTGCTTGCAGGACCGGCATTTTCCGCGAAGAATCAGCCAGCTCAGTACGGGCAGGTTGTGATAGAGCGGGATCGGATCTCCGCAGTGCGGACATGCGGAGCGTGGTGTTACCACCGACTGGCCACGCGGCAATCGGTAAATACACACGTTCAGGAAGCTGCCGAAGCACAGCCCATAAGCGAAGATCGCGGCTTCAAGAAAGAGTTTCACGTTTACTTGCAATTCGGCTAAGTGCTCAGTTTGCTTGGACTTGGATGATTATAAGCCGCTGCCACCGAGGCTTTCTAAGTACGAAGGTGACTGTACCTCCGCCGCCTGCAAGTTACTGTGAGTAAACAGGAAGCAGCCGCTTATGCCGCCCGGCTGATTTCCTGCCGCTGCGGTAGAAAGATCGAAAACACGGTTCCGGTCACGCGCCCGTCTGCCCGGCTTCGCACCCGAATCCGTCCTCCATGCTTCTGCACGATGCCGCGTGAGACCCACAATCCGAGCCCGGTTCCGGTGTCCTTCTTGGTCGTGTAGAAGGGTTCGAAGATTTGTTGCAGATGGTCGCGGGGAATCCCGCTGCCGTTGTCGGCCACGGTGATGCGGACCCCGTCGCGGCCGTCGGACCAGTCGTGGCCCATCGCCACGCGGACTTGCAGAGAACCTCCGTCCGCCATGGCATCCAGCGCATTCACCAGAAGATTGGCCAGCAACTGCCGCAACTCGCCGGAATAGCCGCTAATCTGGCAACTACCGCGGTAACGTCGCGACACGCGGATCCGCCGGCCCTCAAGCTTGCGGGAATACAGCTGCAGAATCTCGTCCATGATGGCGGCAGGATCCATCGAAGCCGGAGAGCTGGCATCGCGGACGAATCCCAAAGTCTGTTGCGCCAACCGGGCCACGCGTCCCACCTCTTTTTCCGCCAGTGTCAGATACTCGCCGGCGTGACTGGGGTCGTTGCGCGCGAGGTAAAGGAGGTTGACGACGGCCTCGAGCGGATTGTTGATCTCGTGCGCGATCGAAGCGGCGAGGCGTCCCGCAGTGGCGAGCTTTTCGCTGCGGCGGATGGCTTCTTCGGACTGCTTCTCAGCCGAGATGTCGCGTGCGATGGCCGAGGCTCCCACGATTTCACCGCGTGCGTTTAAGAGCGGCGACACCGACAGCAGTACCGGCCAGCGGGTGCCATCCCTCCGTATACGTTCGGTCCGATAGGAAGCCACGTGCCCGCCGCGGTTGAGTATCTCGAGGTTGCGCTCGACCTCGTCGCGGCGTTCCGGCGGCGCCAGTCGCGTGATCGGCAACCCGACAGCTTCCTCGGCAGTGTAGCCGTACAGATGTTCGGCCGCGCGATTCCAACTGGCGATGGCGCCATCCGGATGGGTACTGAAAATTGCGTCACGAGAGTATTCCACAATGGCAGCCATTTCACGGGTCGTACGATCCGCGCGCGATTCCGCCAACGTTTTCTGCCGAGCCATGCTCGCAGCAAAAATGGAAATGACAAGGAAAGCCAGCAGTCGCTCCAGGTCGGCGCTGGAGCGGATAGCGAAGCTGAAATAGGGCGGAACCACGAAAAAATCCAGGCAAGCGGTAGAGACCAACGAGCAGAAAACCGAGGGTCCAAAGCCGAGGAAACGAGCGGTGAAGAGCACCGCCGCCAGCAAAAGCACAAAGAGATGGCGGTGGAGCACAGGGGAAAACGTCCAGAGACTAAGCGCCACCCACACCGAAAGCGCGGCGCCCGCATATTGCAGCAGCACCGAATACCGATTCCGCACGATCCAACTCTTCAGATTGGCCCCAATCCTAGACATTTCTTCAAACGACATTTCTTGAAACGCTGTCGGCTCCAGCTAATCGGACTTGACGGTGTATAGATCAGGGCGGGCGAGAGAGGCTCTCGATGTCCTAGGAAAACTCTAGCAGCAGCGCGGGCGTGAGGCAACCGCTGCCACCTTAGTCCTGGTGGAGGAACTTGTAGTCGAGGATGGAGGCCGCCATCGCGAAAGCGTCTTCGACATTGTCCGCCGCGTCCTTGATGCGAATCAGCCTTCCCTGGCAAAGTACATTGCTGTTCTTTTGTCCGGAGATTAGTTCCGGCATCTCGAAGATCAATTCCGCCAGGGCATTAACCGGCAGCTCTTGCGGGCCGTGAAACAGCACGCCCGACTGGCTGATGTTCTGGATCATGCCCTCGTACCAGGTACTGAGATTTCTCCCGCGGTATCGAACCGGAATGTTCAACCGCAGGCGCCTTGCCCGGGGCATCCATGTCGGCTGCTTTTGACGGGAGCGGCGCCGGACCGTCGCTGTTTCTGCCACCGGCTCGTCGACCCGGTTCCCGCGACGCATGGTCTTCCAGTCATACTGGTACGCGGTCGCGCACACCATGCAGACCTGGTAGTACTCACCATTCGCCGCGCGGCGCGGCCAGGAGAACTCGTGCGAACAGCGGCCAAGCTTGAGGACATCCATGAGAGTTTGCGGCATGATGACGAGTAGCGTCCCATCGCCAATCGGACACTTCCATCTTCCAACGCCGTGGGCGTTCTGGGTAGGTTACTTTGGGGCAGCCCGGTTTATGACTTATGCTTTTCCATATGGCACGAACCGAACCATCGCGCATGGGATTCCTCCTCGCCGGAGGCAAAAGTTCTCGAATGGGCAGTGGCATTGATAAGGCGTTTCTGGACTTCGGCGGCCAAACTCTGCTTGACCGCGCGCTTACTGTGATGGGCGAAGTCTGCGACCGTGTCGTGATCGTCGGCGACCCCGCCCGATTTGCGAAATGCGGATCAACGAGACGCGAATCAGTCGTGGCCGACATTTTCTCGGGCTGCGGTCCCCTCGCCGGTATTCACGCCGCGCTTGGCTATTCTTCTGCCCAGTTGAACCTGGTGCTCGCGGTTGACATGCCCTTCGTCTCCAGGGAGCTTCTCGCGTTTCTTTTCGCGGTGGCAGAGAACACTGACGCCACCATCACCGTGCCTCGCAGCAACAAGGGTCTTCAGCCGCTTTGTGCGGTCTATCGTCGCGACTTTCGCACTGCCGCCGAGCAGGCGCTGCAGGCAGGGAAGTATAAGATCGATGCCGCGTTTTTCAACGTCACCGTCCGCGTGATCGAGGAGAGCGAACTGGCAGCAGCCGGTTTTTCCGAGCGGAATTTTTTCAACGTAAACACCCCGCAGGACCGCCTGTCGGCCGAGGGCGGGCCGTTCTAATGCCAGCCAGTGCCTAGGATGGCCCTTGAGCCGTGCTGCCATCTCATGCCATGCTGGTAGCCATGGGCGCTGCGGATACATTGTCTCCCTACATCGAGTTTAAAGACGTTTCCAAAGCATTTGGAGATCGGGTCGTTCTGAAGAACGTCAGCTTCGAGGTGTTGCCGGGCGAGATGGTCTGCATTCTTGGCCGTAGCGGCGTCGGAAAATCGGTGGCGCTCCACAACATTATGGGTTTCCTGAAGCCGGATTCCGGCCGGATCATTGTTGCCGGCGAGGACATCACCGACTACAACGAGGTCCAACTCGAAGAGATCCACAAGAAAGTGACTATGGTGTTCCAGAACGGCGCTCTCTTCGATTCCTTGACGGTCGGTGAAAACGTCGCTTTTCCCTTGCGCGAAAAAAGACAGCTTTCCGAAGAGCAGATTTACCAGGTCGTTGACGGCCTGCTTGAAATGGTTGGAGTCAAGGAGATGCGCGACCTTTTGCCGTCAGACCTGTCGACTGGCATGAAACGTTCCGTCGCCATCGCGCGGGCGTTGTCCGCACAACCCGAGTGCGTGCTCTACGACGAGCCCACCACCATGGTCGATCCGATGATGGGGAATCTGCTTGGCGACCTCATTGCCAGGCTCAAACTGCAATTGCACCTGACCTCAGTCGTAGTCACGCACGACATGCGCCTCGCCAAAAAACTGGCCGACCGTCTCGTCTTCCTGCACGAAGGCCGCGCCATCTTCTTTGGGCCCTACAAGGACATGGAGAAATCGACCGAGCCCATCATTCATGAGTTCCTGGAACTGGATGAATTGAAGCTGGAAGCGTAACCACACCGTCCACTGTGCTAGAAGATCGGGTATGGCTCGTTGTTGATCGTTTCAAATCGGAAATTCCAGGTTATTTTCGATCATTTCTAGCGTGCACAGAAGGAGCAAGGAAAATGGGAGCAAGAGAGAACAAACAGCTGATGCAACAAATTTTTGAGGAACTGTCGAAAGGCAACTCTGAGCCCTTCGTTGCAAGCATGGCGGACGATTTCCGCTGGACCGTTACCGGCACGACGAATTGGTCAAGGACGTATGAGGGGAAGCAGTCTGTCCTCGCAGAGTTGTTCGGTCCACTGCGCGCCCGGATCAACGGCAGAATCAGGACAACGGCGCATCGCTTGATTGCAGAAGGTGACTTCGTTGTGGTGGAAGCGCGGGGAAACAACACAACCAGGAGCGGAGCGGCATACAACAACAGCTATTGTTTTGTTTTTCGGCTTGCTGACAACCAGTTGAAGGAAGTCACCGAGTACTTCGACACGGAACTGGTGACGGCCGCTCTGGGCCACGCAGAAGCGTGACATTCGAGTTCTTACCCGATGTAGATCAGAAGCCTTGTTTCACCAATTCCTCCACCGTGATCGAACTCCGCGCGGGCTCGCCTTTCATCATCTTCTCGACATACTTCGCGATCACGTCGGCTTCCAGATTAACCGGATCGCCCGGCTTGAGTGAACCGAGATTAGTTAGCTCCACGGTGTGCGGGATAATCGCGATGGTACAGCGGTTCCCATCGAGCTTGGCGACCGTAAGGCTGATGCCCTCGATCGAGATCGATCCCTTGAACACCGTGTACTTCTCGATCTCCGATGGGATTTCAATATGCAGCCACCAGTTCTCGGAATCCCTGCCGTCCGAGTCGACGATGCGCTCAAACTCGATCAGCCTGCCCACGCCATCCACGTGTCCCTGAACGATGTGGCCATCGAAGCGTCCGTCCGCCTTCATCGGCAGTTCCAGGTTCACCAGCGCGCCCTCGTGCATCCGCGAGAACGAAGTTCGCACCCAGGTTTCCGGCGCCAGGTCCGCGCAGAATGATTTTGGTTTGATATCAAGCGCCGTCAGGCAAACGCCGCTCACTGAGATGCTGTGGCCAGTTCTCAGCCCTTTGGGTGTATTCGCTGCCTCGATGGTGATGCGGCGGTTCTCACCGCGCTGCTCGATCTTTACGA
Organism: Terriglobales bacterium; assembly: GCA_035272625.1. Classification (GTDB taxonomy): domain Bacteria; phylum Acidobacteriota; class Terriglobia; order Terriglobales; family Acidobacteriaceae; genus Acidiflorens. The sequence goes on from DATEQN010000049.1 coordinate 40,521, forward strand.
CCTTGCCTACTTCCTCGACAATCCCGGTAAACATAATAGCTATATCTCCTGAATCCATATTGTCATCCTGAGCGAAGCGAAGGACCCCTACTCCCAGTACACATTTTCGGGTGAATAGGGGCCTTCGCTTCGCTCAGGATCGCAGACTCTATACTCATGGAAACCGTAGTATTTATGCTTGTCCCGCATACGGGTCGCGCAAATATCCTTCGACCGCGAAGTCTTCGCCGAAGCGGTGCAACTCGAAGCGCTGGACACACTGTGCCCGCCCGTGCAAACTTTCGCCAGCAAGGAAGGGAACTGCGCCCTCGCCAAAAATCTTCGGTGCATAGTAGAGAAACACCTTGTCCACCTCACCCGACGCCAGGGCCGCGCCGTTCACCAGCGCTCCTCCTTCGATAAGCAGGCTGGTGATCTCCAACTCTCCCAAGCTCTGGACAATCGCCGCGAAATCGGGCCGTCCGTCGGCCATCGCCGGTATCTGTTGCACACGGATCCCCTTCGCTTCGAGCCCCCGCCTGGTCTGTTCCTCCGCCGAGGAAAACAGCACCAGAACATCCTGCTCAGCGGTCTGGATCACTCGCGACGCCAGTGGGATGCGCAGGTAGGAATCCAGGATCACGCGCAGCAGCTTGCGCCGCCGCGGCAGGCCACTCCGGTCGGTCAGCAGCGGATCATCCGCCATCACCGTGCCCACACCGGCCAGGATCGCGTCATTCTGATGGCGCAGTTGCTGCACATGCGCGCGCGCCACCTCGCCCGTGATCCAGTGGTATCCGCTGCGCGCACCCTCGGTCGCTGGCGTGGCCGAGTCAGCCTGCGTGCCCGGTTTGGTGGCGTCAGCGATTTTTCCATCGAGGGTCATGGCGGATTTTAGCGTGACCAGCGGTTTGCCTCGACGGATGTACTTGGCGAAACCTTCATTCAGCTTTTTTGCTTCCGCCTGAAATAGACCGACCTCTACTTTGACCCCGGATGCGCGGACCTTGGCGAATCCTTGACCCGCCACCCGGGGATTCGGATCCTCCATGGAGCAGACCACGCGGCGGATTCCGGCGGCGATCACGGCATCGGCACAGGGCTCGGTGCGGCCCTGATGCGAGCACGGCTCCAGATTCAGGTAAAGAGTTCCGCCGCGTGCCGCATTCCCCGCTTGCTCCAGTGCGAGAACCTCGGCGTGCTTTACACCGTCATACGTGTGTGTGCCTGCCCCAACCTCGCGGCCCGACGCGTCCACCACAACCGCGCCCACGGCCGGATTGGGCGAGACAAGCCCAACGCCCACTCGCGCCAAGTCGAGCGCCTTTCGCATGTGTTGTTCGTCGTTTGTCATGAGATCAGTGACGATTTCATCACGTACCACCACGGAGGCACATAGACACTAAGAAAAACCGGTTACAAGTTACGAGGCGGATAACTACGATTCTCGTCCTCTTCATCGGGCTCTGCCAATGCCACCGCGCCAGATCGATTTTGCGGACCACGTCTCTTGGGCGATGGTACACCCGCCAAAGGATCTTCAACTGATTCGGACGGTTCTCTGGGCTTGAACAGGGTCCGTACGAAGCGTAGAACCAACGACGCCACAACGACAACAATCGCCAGTTGCCACCAGACACCCATTAGATGCTTTCCTCCGAGCCTCCGTGTCTCCGTGGTGGGTTTTCAGGAGAAAAGCGACTCCACGAACTCCTTCGCGTCGAACGGCAGCAAATCTCCGGCCTTCTCGCCAACTCCCACATAGCGCACCGGCAGTCCCAACTCTCGCGAAATTGCGACCACGACCCCGCCTTTGGCCGTGCCATCAAGCTTGGTCAGTACAATTCCCGTGACTCCGGACGATTGCGTGAACTGCCGCGCCTGCTGCAATCCATTTTGGCCGGTCGTGGCATCCATAACGAGCAAAGTCTCGTGCGGCGCGCCCGGCACAATCCGTTGTGCGGTACGCTTCATCTTTTCGAGTTCGAGCATCAGGTTTTGCTTGGTGTGCAGCCGCCCGGCAGTATCCACGATCACGTAATCGGTTTTGCGCGCGGTGGCCGACTGCAGCGCATCGAACAATACAGCGGATGGATCGCCTCCGGCTTTCGTTTTGATCACTTCCGTCCCGGTGCGCTGTCCCCAAATTTCGAGTTGCTCGATCGCCGCCGCTCGGAACGTATCCGCCGCGCACAGCAGCACGGTCTTTCCTTGCGCACGAAACACCTGCGCCAATTTTCCGATGGTGGTTGTCTTGCCGGTACCGTTCACGCCGACAACTATGATCACTTCCGGCGCGCCGTCCACCTTGGTCACGGGCCGCGAACCGGTCGACGTCAGAATCGCCAGCAGCTCCTCTTTCAGCAGCCGTTTGAGTTCATTCACATCCTTGATCTGCTTGCGATCGGCCTTGTCGCGCAGCTTCTCCAGTACCTCATGGGTGGTAGTTGTTCCCAGGTCGGCGCCAATCAAGGTGGCTTCAAGATCGTCGAGGGTGGAGCGGTCGATCTCCTTGCCGATGGAGACGACATCTTCGATGCGCTCGGCCAGGTTCTCGCGCGTGCGCGAGACGGCCTCTTTCATGCGCTCGATAAAACTTGGCTTTTGTACTTCGTCCAGACTGCCAAACAGAGTTTGGATCATGAGGTATCCGTCACCGATTATATAGGTGGGAAGGGAGGGCGGGTTTTTGGGTCGTCGTTCAGGTCCGCGTGATTTCGACCGTCAGAGGATCGCTGGGGTGGAGGGGAGGCGCGGTGGGCGCCGGCGCCAGAGCCGGCGATTCCGGCGTCATCTTCTGCGTGAGCGATTTCTGAATACGAATTTCTCCCCGCTGAAACACCGCCAGCAGCGCGGCTACTGCCCTGGGGTCAAGGCGCTGTCCCGAGAGATTCTGAATGATGCGCAGAGCTTCCACCGGATCGTGCGCCTGCTGGTAAGGACGGTTCGTAGTCAGAGCGTCAAAGGTGTCTGCGACCGCAATCACGCGCGCCAGCAGAGGAATATCGTCGCCTTTCAGGCCGTAAGGATATCCGCGCCCGTTGAGCGACTCATGATGCAGTTCAATGCCGGGCAGCATCTCGCGTAACTGCGGCACCGGACGCAGAATGTTCGCGCCCTTGGTAGTGTGTGTCTTCATGATCTCGAATTCTTCCGGACTCAGAGCGCCGGGTTTTTTCAGAATACGGTCTTCGATACCGATTTTGCCGACATCGTGCAGCTGCGCCGAGATGCGCAAGATCTCCAGAAATCCCGGGTCCAGCCCCATTTCTTTCGCGATCATCAGCGAATATTTTGTGACCCGGTCGGAATGGCCGCGCGTGTAAGGATCTTTTTCGTCGACGGCGCCAGCCAGCATCTGGATGGACCCCATGAACAGGTTCTTGTTTTCATCCGCGGCCCGCTTCAGGTCCTCGACGAACTGTTCCAAGTCGTCCGACATGGTGTTGAACGTGGTCGCCAGCTCGCCGATCTCGGTGCGCGTTTTCAGGTGCACGCGCTGGGAAAAATCACCGCGCGCAATGGCCCGGCTGGACTGCGCCAGCACTTGCAATGGGCTGGTGATCCGCCGCGCCGAGAGAATACTTATCCCCACACTAACAAACACCGCCAGCCATGCCAGTAAGCGCCCCGTGCGCTGCATCTCATAGATTCCGCGATACGCGTCTTCGCGCGGCTTCTGTACTACTACCGCCCATTCCAGCGAAGTCACCGGACTGTAGGTTCCCAGCATCTCGGTCGCGTGTTTGCCGTCGCGAATCGTGAACTCGCTGGTCGCCGCCAACTGGGCCTTCGAGCCTTTGCCCACAAAGCTGCGGACGATCTCGAAGTGGCTCATGTCCTGCCCGGTGGCGTATTGGCCAGTCGCGGCCGCCACCAGCCTCCCCTGGCTGTCGACCACGTACGGCATCAATCCGCTCAGGCTGACTTCCTCCAGCCGGCGGATCAGGTAGTCCATATCTACCACCGACCCGATCATGCCCATGAACCGTCCGCCATACATGATCGGCGAGCTGACCAGCATTACCGTTCGCGCCGACTTTCCACTGCCCACCGTCAACGGCTGGCCACTGTAGACGCGCCCTTCGCGGGCGGCTTGATAGGCTCGTTCCAGCTCCCGCTGCAGAAAAGCGTCGGGCTCAATACGCCCGGCGGAAATTCCTTTGGCATCGGCATTCAGCAGCGTGGCATAGGCTATGTCGTTCGATGACGAGACAAAATTCTCCAGCATCGCCCGTAACTCTGGCGTCAGAAGTTTCTGCGCACCGGGGTCGTTCCCACTCGGGTTGGCCAGCATCATTACCTGAATTGACGACGATAGATTGGTCAGCATCATGCGCAGCGATGCCTGATGCTGGGAGATGTCGTCCGCCAGCGAACGTGTGACCGTGTTTTGCAGCAGCATTTCGTTGGTCTTGAGGCGCTCCCGGTTCATGTTCTCGATCTGCACCGAATAGAAGTACATGGGGAGGACACTGATGGCCAACAGCACGCCAAGGATGACGTAAAGAAGTGGAATACGCGCGGGAATGGGAAGCTTCAACGGCAAAAGACAATCCTGTCGGTCCAGCGCGGGGTAGTTGGTCCGTCCTGCATCCATTCTAGGTTGGTTTGCGGGATGGCCTAAGCTGTTTTAAGTACAGGTCACCGTTACCGAGGTACCCACACTGCAGGTACCACGGTCTCAAGTAACTGGTCTCAGTTCCCGGCTCTCAGTTCTCAGAGGGGGGCCATTCGTTTTGACAGAGAACTGAAACCGGGAACTGAGAACTGATTTTGGCGCCATTGCCGGTTTATAATATGCCCAGTCGGCCCGGGGTGCGGCATGCGGTCCTTCCACGTTTACTGCTTTTGTTGCGGGCTGTTGGCGACCCTTCTGGCCTTCTCTTCATTGACGCTCGCTGGGAATGCTCCAGCCCCCAGAATTTCCAAAGAAACGCGGGAGGAAATCGTTCATGCCTTCAATGAAGAACTGGTCTATATTCGTGCGCGTTTTCCGATGGGGCGGACCGGACTGACACTCAAGGACGGAACCGTATCCCCCAGCGGCCCGGAACTCGATCATTTGCTGGCGCTCTGGGGGCCGGCCGCGAAACCCGGCGACCGAGCCCGCATTAGCAACGTCGTCATCAAGGACAACTACATCCGCTTTGAGATCAACGGCGGTCCCATCAAGAAGCAGAAGTGGTATCAGCACATCACGATTGTGGGTGCGGACGCATCTGTGCCGGTTTCGCCTTCCGATCCCTCCGCCAACGCCCGAGGCTCATTTGTCGATCTCTACTTCGACAAGTATGTTCCGGAGATGACCGGCCCGGAGCTGAAGGAGTTGCTGCGTCCGGTGTTTGATTTCGATGCCAAGTCCGCGCTCGATGCCTACCTGGAAACTGTTTCTCCGCAGGTCAAAGATGCGATTAAGAATCACCACGTGCTGGTGGGAATGAACCGCGAAATGGTGATCTACGCGAAGGGGCGTCCGCCCAACAAAGTGCGCGAGACGGCCAATGAAGTTGAGTACGAAGAATGGATCTACGGCACGCCTCCGCAGGACGTGGATTTTGTGCGCTTCGTGGGCGACGAAGTGGTGCGGGTCGAGACCATGAAAGTGGACGGCCAGAAAATTGTGCGCGTTGAAAAAGAAGTCGATCTGGGTGCAGCCACCGTTGCCAAGAAACAGGCGGACCGCCCCGCGAATGCGCCCACGCTGCGGCGTCCCGGGGAAGAAATGCCGGAGTCCAATCCTGCCAACCCCTCCAGCACGCCACCGATAGGCCCGCCGCCTCAGCCGACCGGCCCGGGTTCAGGCCCAGGACCCAACTGGAGTTTGCCGGCCACGCCGACGACGGGATGAAGATGTAAGTATTCCGCTGCTCGCATCAAAAGGGTTACGTCGTTCCCCTCCCGACATTGGATGCCTCCCGCCTCGACCTTCTACACCAGACCTTCTAAACTAGGACTGTGAAGATTGCCCTGGGCCAGATCAACCCCACCGTCGGGGACTTCTCTGGCAACGCCGCCAAGATCATCCACTTTGCGCTTCAGGCGCGGAATGCGGGCGCCGGCCTGATTCTCTTTCCGGAACTAGCGGTTTCCGGCTATCCGCCGCGCGATCTGGTAGAGAGGCCCTCGTTTGTGGCGCACTGTCACGCGACCGTGGAAAAGATCGCCGCGGACACGCTGGGAATTGCTGTGATCTGCGGGACGGTCACCTCGGCCGATGCGGACTCTGGCAAGAAGGTGATGAACTCCGCCGCCCTGCTGCGCGAGGGGCGAATCGACTTCATCCAGTCGAAAATGCTGCTGCCCACCTATGACGTCTTCGACGAGATGCGTAACTTCGCTCCCGCCAAAAACCAGCAACTGTTCAGTTTTTGCGGCAAGCAGATGGCTTTGACTATCTGCGAGGATGCCTGGAACGACAAGCGCTTTTGGAACCGGCGGCTGTATGGCGTCGACCCGGTTGAGGAACTGGTTCGAGCCGGCGGAAACTTCGTGCTGAACATATCGGCATCGCCGTTTTGGCTGGGCAAGCGCGAACTGCGGCGGGAGATGCTCGCCTCCATCGCGCGGAACCAGAAAGTCCCGGTGGCGATGGTGAACCAGGTCGGAGGTAACGACAGCCTGGTCTTCGATGGATCAAGCGTTGTGATTGCGCCCGACGGACAAGTGATCGCACAAGGAAAGTCGTTCGAGGAAGACCTGATCTATTTCGATTCCCAGAAACTCACCGGAGACATGCACCCGCAAATCGTGGGCGAGGAAGCCAGTGCTTATGAAGCGCTGGTTTTGGGCACGCGAGACTACGTTCACAAATGCGGCTTCCAGCGGGCGATTATCGGACTCAGCGGAGGAATCGATTCCGCGCTCACCGCATCGATCGCGGCCGATGCGCTCGGTCCTGAGAACGTCATCGGCGTCGGCATGCCCGGGCCGTACTCGTCGCCCGGCTCGATTGACGACGCGCGGGAACTGGCCCGCAACCTCAAGATTCGCTTCGAACTGCTCTCCATTAACGAGATCTACACGGCCGCACGCCAGACACTTGCTCCAGTGTTTGCCGGGACGCCGCCCGATGTCACCGAGGAAAATATTCAGTCCCGCGCCCGCGGATTGCTGCTCATGTCCATGTCGAACAAGTTCGGCGCGCTGGTGCTCTCGACCGGCAACAAGAGCGAGTTGGCCGTCGGCTATTGCACTCTTTACGGCGATATGGTGGGTGGACTGGCGGTCATCTCGGATGTGCCGAAGACGCTGGTCTACCGCCTGAGCGCTTACGCGAACTCGCGGCGCAAAGTAATTCCGCAGGCGACGATCGAGAAGCCGCCGTCCGCAGAATTGCGCCCCGATCAGAAGGATTCAGATTCACTCCCGCCCTACGAGGTGCTCGACGCGATTGTCGAGGACTTCGTGGAGGAATCGTGCTCGGCGGAACAGATTGCCCGGGTTCATAATTTCGATTTGGATCTGGTGCGGCGGGTGATTCGAATGGTGGAGCGCAGCGAGTACAAACGGCAACAAGCAGCGCCCGGAATCAAGATCTCCGCCAAAGCGTTCGGCTACGGGCGGAGGTTCCCGATCGCAGCCAAAGCGGAGGTCTAGCATCATCACTGTAGTGGAGCGACGGGCGTCTCGTCCGTCCGGCCCGGCGGGGACGCCCGGCTTTCCATTAGCAAAGCTTCGGAAATGACAACCGCGCCGGTTTTTGTAACAATCGAATTCCAATCGAATTTCAAACTATGCCACGCATGCATCGCACATTTCTCGCCGCTCTCTTGTTGTCCGGCATCGCCATCGCTCAAACCCAACCCGCTCATCCGGCAAAGCCGGCGGCCACTTCGGCGGCTCCTGCGGTTACGACGGTTCTCCCAAGCGAAGACACGGTCAACTCGTTTCTGTTCCAGATGTTTGGCTACGAACCTACGGTGACGTGGAAGGTGACGGATATTCATCCCTCCGAGGTGCCGGGACTGGCGGAGGTCCTGGTTATAATCACCAACCCGCAGGGCTCGAACCCGAATAAGCTGCTGGTGAGCGCCGACGGCAAGCATGCGATCACGGGCGAGATACTGCCTTTCGGGGCGAAGCCCTTTGAAGACGCCCGCGCCAAGCTGGAAAAAGGCGTGACTGGACCCGCCAAGGGACCGATGAAAGCTGCCGTGACGATTGTCGAGTTCAGTGACATGCAGTGCCCGCACTGTCAGAAGGCCGCGCCCGTGATTGAACAGCTGCTGGCGCAGGAGCCCGAGGCCCACTTTGTCTTTCAGAATTTTCCGCTGCCCTCGCACAACTGGGCGGAGAAAGCGGCCGCCTACGTGGATTGCGTGGGGCGATCTCCGGTGGGCCAATCCTCGGTGGGCCAATCTTCGAATGATGCGGTCTGGAAATTCATCCAGAAGACCTTCGACGATCAGACCAATATCACTGAGGCCAACATCGACGAAAAGCTGAAAGCGATCGCAACCGCATCGGGCGCGAATAGCGACGAAATCGCCGCCTGCGCAGCCAAGCCGGATACCAAAGCCCGGGTCGAGGCCTCCATTGCGCTGGGCAAGTCGGTGGACGTAACGGGCACGCCAACTCTATTTATTAATGGGCGCAACGTACCCGGCGGAACTCCCCTCGATCTGCTGAAAAAGCTTGTAGACTTCCAGGCGAGCCAGGAAAAGAGCGACAAGTAAATCGGGTCAAAGAAGGTCAAGAACGTTTCAGTCGGAATTGTCCCGATGGGCCGCGGTCGCCACTAAGAACTCAGCGGAAGAGGGACGTGATTCGCTGGGGCAAGCGAAGCAGAATCTCACGCAATTGTTTCGCGGATGTCACGATCCGGTTGAGGCTTTGATTGAGGCCACCGACGAGTCTGCAATTCTACGGAATGACATTACGACATTCAGCAGCCGTGAGCGGCTAGTTAGGCGCCGACGTTGGCCTTAAGCATGTTGCAGAAGAGTTGTCCTTGCTCGATGGCATCGTCGAGCGCCACATGCGTATGAGACACGGGATCGAACCACTCCGGGGGCATCGACTGCTTGCCGCACGCTCGATATGGTTTGCGCAGCAACGCCATCGCGTAGGTCTTGATATCAATTGCCGAATAGCCGAATGGGTTCTCGCCCGCGAACTCGGTGAGATACCAATAGACGAAGGAAAAATCGAA
>DATEQN010000050.1:0-4975 GCA_035272625.1 Terriglobales bacterium
AGAACAGGGACAAATGTTCCGTCGATTAGGCCGAGTCCACTTACGTGAATCACCACAGTCAGCACAATCAGGGGCAGGCTCCAAGCCCAGTCGCCGATCCAAGTGCCCACACCGGTCGGATTCATTTGTGCTCCTTACAGCTGTCGCAAGTTGAGGCGGCCACCCCACCTGGCGCGCCAAGGAATGGTCCTAGTTACCGAAAATGTTGCCCTTAATGAGCTTGGGGATGACCGGAGTTATGGCGAATTGCAGATTCCATTTCTGGCCGAAGGGATCGGGATGCACCGGCATATACTGGCCCTGCACCGCCAGTTTGACAGGCAACGGGCCGATTTTGATCACTTTGCTGATTTGTGCGCCGATGGGAAACGTGATCATGTTCCCGCTCTTGTTTGCGTACCAGTTGACGAGCATGTTCGGCGACGTACCTATCCCCCATCCACCGCCGGGAAAATACTGAAAGAAATACTGAAGGTTCATCTGGCTCACAGTCTGTGAGCCTGGGCCGCCGGTCGAAAACCACTGTTGAGGAAATACTCCCGCGATCCATTTGCCACCGAGGTACCCGAATACGCCAGCGGGTCCCAACTGCCATTTGTTCTGTCCGAGCCGCGAGTTGCTCGCCGTAGGAAAAATGAAGCTCGGGCCGGCGCCCAAGAGCCATGGTCCGGCAAGTTTCGGACTGGGCGAGAGCAATATGGCGAGGATTGTGTCGCCGAAGCCGGTGACGCGATGAAGATGGAAGCTCTCGTTGACGTAGGGCGTTGAGTTCAGCACCTGGAACACGGGCCGGGTGATCAGATTCCAATCCTCGGTGAGCGCGAGTGGAAGCACAGGCTGAAATTGAAGGTTGACGACGTTACGATCGGGCTTGTTAAGCCAGTAAGTGTTTTCCTGAAGCTGAAGTGCCCAGATGCTCGAAATCGGGTTCGACAGTTGTTTGTTAACCTCGTCGAGCGATTTGTTATCCGCCGTCTGCGCGGCGGCAGGGGCGACGATCAGCAAGCCGAGGAGACCGATCAGGGCGATCGCCCTCGTGCATTGATAGTTCAAACTAACCTCCGCGAACTCTCTCCTGGGGAGCGTCTACGGGCGCGTAGGAGCAACGCCCGCGCGGCTCTCCCAGAGAACTCACTCAGAGCTATTTCACTTCCTCGATTGGCGCGGGCGCGTAGACGTTGTAGTCGAACGCCGACTGAATCGTTCGAGGGGCCGGCGCATAGGCACGAAGATTCATGTACCAGCGTCCCGACTTCGGCGTCGGCAACCAATTGGCCTCCTTGTCCGGGCCCGGGCTTTCGCTCTGGAAATACAGTGTCACTGTGCCATCGGCGTTCTTGATCAGCGGATCGTCACTGCCCAGCGAGTAGCGGTGGATGGGATTCTCGACAGTGTAGTTATTGAGCGGCGGCTCGACCTATTCCACGATGTCTTTCTTGAGGCTCTGTACGAACGCGACTACGTCGCGCTGTTCCGCCTCCGGCACCTTGAATTTCGCAAGCGTCGCGGCTGCGTGGCCGAGAAAGACGTTCCAATCGCTCTCGCTGATTCCCATCCCACGATGCGACAGCAACATGTCCCGCCCGCGGTAATACATTGGTCCGCCGGCATTCGCGCAGAGGAAATCTATCAGCAGTTGCTTCTCGCGCATGATGCTGTCTTCCGCGCGGTTCTTCCAAAATCGCCCGAGCTGAGGATCGTTTCGGAGCCGCGGCAGCAGGTCGTTCGCCACCGCCGCGATCGCGTCGTAGCCGCCGAGCCGCTGGTACAGGGCCCTCTGCTCCTCGCTCATCGTCTATCCTCCGCAACTGTGCACGATTCGTGGGTCCCCCTGTCAATAATCATCCGAAAGTCACCCCCGATTATCAGTTGAACCGGAATTTCAGTTTTTGACTTCGCAAACAAGCGATTTCTAGCCCTATAGCCGCACCAGCGTCAAGTCGCGCCCGTCTGGCGTGGCCCGCTCGCGGTGGAGGCAGTAAGCCCGCTGCGAGCCCTTCCGGTCGCTTTCCAAGGCAGTTCCGCGGCCCGCGAGAAAGCTCGGCCTGGGACTCGAAATCCTGAAGCCTCCGCACTTCCCGGCATCCGGGTTAGCCAACCCAATTGCGAGGACATCACCTCCATTCCGACATTCCGAGGGGAAAACGCCCAAATGGTTTAGGCTCGATTGTTCGAGAGTCGCCCATGCCTGCCACGTGTCTCGAACATTTCAATTTGGGCGTGCTACATTCCTCCGGATCGGCGCATCGAAAGTATGCCGCTAATTACGGGAGCGATGACCTGGCTCCAAGTTTCATCAAGCGGCGGGATCGCCAATGCCGCAAGTGTTTTATTAAACGCTATGGATCAGCGGCACGGGCGAGGAAGGCAAAGGTCAAGAAGTAGTTTGGCCACGATGAGGGGCCGGGCTCGAAAGGGTTCGGCCCTTTTTCGTTTAGGGCTTCGTCCGGGTGCGAGGCTGAACTAGATTTTGCGCTACTCGATCTCGAAGGTCCGTATAACGTCTTGAACGAACTGGAAATCTTCCTCGGAGGGAGTGTCGTTGCGAACGGGATGAATGACCTTGTTCCGTATCTGTTGAGCTTCGGCACCGCGAATATAGGATACGGTCGTGACGGTGGTGCGAACGGAACGTTTCCTGAAAGGATTTAGTCAATGCCGCTTTCGAAACAACAACTGGGCAGCCTCCTGTGCGGCATTGAGGACACGGGCCTGCGTGGCAAGGCTGAGGATTACAAGCCTTACATCCTCTCTCTGCTTTTCTTGAAGCGGCTCTCGGATAACTGCGAGTGGGAGACAGCTCGCCGCATTAACCAGTTTTGCGAGCAATACAACCCTGAGCCCAACGAGAAGCAACTGGCCCGACTCCCGCAAGAAGGTCGCTCCTTTGTTGTCCCGTCAGATTGTTTCTGGCGGGATGTGCGCGACGCCCCGCTCGAAGACAAGAACGACGCCAAGGCGCTGCCGCGCCGCGCTGGGCGGCCGGAAGTGAATCGCGAGATTCGTGAGATGATCCGGCAGAGGACAGTGATAAGTTGAGGAATCGGCGACTGGTGTGGTCCTCTGAGCGCGCGAGGAAGGAGGACCAGGATGTCGAGGCGAGGCCGTTAGTGCCGGGTTTTCCGACAGTTAGGAACCTCCAGTAGCTCAACTGAGACCCTCTCATAAACTGTCCGAAGAAGCGGTCGCCGCCGGGCTCTGCCAGGCGCTCGCAAATTCCTCCGGGCGCTGTCGCCGAGTGCGCTGTGCGGACGAACCTGGTTGTAGTCCTGTCGAAAGTGCTCGAGCTTGTCGCGCGCATCGCCGACGCCGAAGAAGACTTGTACGTTCAAACACTCATCACCAGCCGGCCTTTGCAAAAGGTTGAACAAACCCTCCGATCTCATCACCGGAGATGAGAGCTCGAAAGCAGCGCGCTCTCTGTATGGCGCCTTCGCAACGTCAATGTCGTGCCTTGCTGCAGAGTTTAAACTTCTCGCTTCACAGCAGGCCCCGGCCAAAAGGACCGGACAACTCTTTTACCTTGACCCGGTCACCGGCAGTGGCGGGACCGGCGGCGCCGACGTGTTAAACGCTCCAGCTCCTGCCGCTGCACCCACACCGATGCCGCCCGCCAAGCCCACTCCGAGCGCGGTCGCACCGATAGGGCCCAATACACCCAAGCCTCCCGTGTTCGCCAGAAAGAATCCGCAGCATGCGACTGTTATGTGATGACCGGCGGTGACGTCCCGGCACTCCTTTGTGCAATGCAGCGGTCCCTCTTTATTGCATACCTGCACCGTACCTTCGTTGACGTCAACGTCGGTGAACTGAAGGCAACCCTTATATTGTGACTGCGGCTGATCCTTGAAAGTCTGGGTCCAATCGGTTCCTCGAACCGCTCCGATGGCGTTCGGTGTGTTCACCTCGAACATCGTCGAACTGCCACGCATTGCGCCAAGCAGTGTCGAGTGCAGCGAGCCGCCCAGCAGTCCGACTTTGCGCGGCGCGCCAACTCCGCTCACGAGCATGCTTTCGTCGATTGTCAGGGTTGACGATGCGCCCAATTGCAGCGAACTATTATCGACCATGCTGATGGTCAGCGATGCGTTCGCCTCGGTGACAATCTTGTCGTGCAGCATGACCGGCTCGTTCACCGCGGCTGGCGTCGTCGCGCCATTGCGCTGGATGTCCGCCACTCCCTGAAGTTGGGTTATCGTGCCGACCGTGTTCTGCGCGTACGCGGCCGGGACCGCCGCCGAAAGCAGCAGCATCGCCAGCCCCAAGAGCGCCGCAATTCGCAAGCAAGTCATATTGCTCTGCCTATGCACATTCCTTTCCTTCAGAGGCGCAAACCCGTGTGGCAATATGGCATAGCATCAATCTTGACGGAAACTTCTTCATCCGCATCGCTCAGACTTTGAGTTGGTCCCCTACAATATGTAGCAGAACTTGAAAAAGCGCTTCTACATGTCTAAAAGTTCCGTGGGTCACCATAGCAATAAACACCACTAGGTGGAAACGCCTTGAATCTCTTTCCAACCACGTTTTGAGTACCGGGTCAGAATCGGTAGATCGACCGGTTCATGCGCCCAACGCCGCCCCCTTGAGCGTCATATTGGCGGTGGGGATGCCAGTTTTGGCGAACGATTTCTCGCAATCCGCCGTCGACGGACCGCGCATGTTGCCTTCCATATACGCCATCCCGGGGCAGCGGCTGCATCCGGCAACATGCGCACATCCGGAGCACACCGGCAGATCGCGCATTCGAATCGAGCGCACTTCCTTGAGTTGTGGTGAGTCCTTCCAGATCTCGATGAACTTCTGCCTGCGGATATTGCCGCTCGGCAGCGGGAATTGCACACACGGGAATACGTCGCCGTAGGGTGATACGTAGCAGGCGCTATTGCCGGCGCTGCACGGCAGCGCGTCGAGATCGTTCTCGGTGACCGGCAGCGGCGGTGCGCAGAAGCTCGCAACGTCGCCGCCCAGCACC
>DATEQN010000051.1:0-130353 GCA_035272625.1 Terriglobales bacterium
TCCAGGAGAACGTCAACCGAGGTTTCCGAATCCTTCTGGTTGTGCATGGAGCCGTAAGCGAGGAGGACCGTGTCAAAGTCGGGGAATGTGCGGCGGGCAAAATCAAAGATTTCGGCGTGGTGCTGAACGTAGGCTAACTCGGCAGCATAAGTGAAAACTTGTCGGGCGCCTCTAGCGGCTAAGTCACTCTGTAATTCAGCGAGGCGCTGCGCTGAGCGAGCTACGAGCAATAACTCGCAGCCCTGACGAGCCAATTGCCGCTCGACCTCTAACGCAATGCCGGAAGTAGCTCCAAGAACGACCACCTTCCTCATACCTGTCGCGGGCGCGGTGACAGTCATCACTGTTGGGCCTCCGTCACACGCCGCCAGAATGAAGACGACATTTTCGGGTCGATGTAGGGGACGAAGCTGCGCCAGCGCGGAAACGAGGCCTCAAACAGGGCTGGGCTCATGCGGGCGTCTTTCGCGGGGTAAAGCGCTCCTCCACTTTGCTGGACAACTTCATCGAGTGACTGCATCAGTTTGAGCGTACGCTCGCCTCGCATGGCGAAGTCGAGCGCGATGGTGAGTCCCGGGCGGGGGAATGAAAGCATGCCGGCCGGTGGCGCGGAACCGAACTGTTTCAGCACACCCAAGAAAGAGCCCATGCCGGAGTGCGCGATGCGATCGAGTAATTCCTCAACGGCTTCGAGGTTCGTATCCGGGATTACGCACTGATATTGCAGAAAACCTTGTCTGCCATAGAGCAGGTTCCATTGCCGAATGGAATCGAGCGGATAGAAAAACGAATCGTAAGCAACGGCGGTTGCGCCTTTCCTGGCTGCATGAATTGTGTAATAAGCGGTGTTGAAGGCTCTTACAGAATAACGATTGAGCATCCAGGCCGGGAGTGCGAAGGGCAACTTGGGGCCGCGCTTGGGGTGAAATGTTTTGCCATGGCCGGGACTATGATCGGTGGCATGGTTGCCGCGAAAGAAGATGCCACGAGGTTTTTTCCCGGCGAAACAGTCGAGCCATGCCACAGTGTATTCGAAGCGGTCGTTGCTATCGCGGCTGAGATTGAGAAACGAGTTTAGCGAACCGAAAGGAACGGACTCGGCGTCGATCCAGGGTCCAGCCACGCGTTTCAGTTGGATGTCCGCCCAGGCGATTACGCCAGTGAGGCCGAGACCGCCGATGGTGGCGCCTAGCATATCTGAATTGATTTCGGAATTGCAGACAACAAGACCGTCGTTCGAGCGATGCAGCACGATTTGGCGGACGTGTGCGCCGAAGGTTCCTGCCCGGTGATGGTTCTTACCGTGCACGTCGTTGGCGATAGCTCCGCCGACCGTGACGAAGCGGGTGCCGGGGGTGACGGGAGGAAACCATCCTTTAGGGAGGAATACGTCGAGAATGTCGGAGATGCTGACGCCGCTTTCGCAGCGCAGCAAGCCAGTGGATTCGTCGAAACCGAGGATGCGGTTGAGGCGGCGGCAGTCGATCAGTTCGCGGCCGGCGTTGAGACAGGAGTCACCGTAGCTGCGGCCAAGACCGTAGGGGAGCAGGGAGCCAGGCGCCGCAGCCCTGAGGATTTTCGGCACCTGGTCGTTCCATGCCGGCTTGTGGACGTATTGGTGCGCGGTCTTCGGGTAACGCCCCCAGGAGAGGATTCCTCTGACGGACGGTGAAGCCGTGGGTTGCTTGCGCAAGGTCGCGGCTGCTGATGATTGACCAGTCATACCAAGTGTGTACCGAGCCAAGTGTGTCGAAAGTCAGCTTTATAACTTGAGGCCAGTTGGCCTAATTTCATCCCCTTACCATTCATCTTCTTACCAATGGGTGTGTATCATGCTCGCTGCGATCACCACCGCCGACGCCAGGGCCACTCCATAACTGACTGGGTCCCGAATGGCGAGGGTAACTGGGTCTTCCTTTAATTCTCCGCGATGCGCCATCAGCCAGGTTCGGCTGAGCCAATAGAGAACGATTGGGCAAAGCAGAAACAGAAACTCCGGCGAGGAGTAGAGCAGGCGCACCTCCGGACTGTGCACATAGAGGCTGAAAATGACGACGGCGGAAAAACTGCTGCCGACGCCGAGCGAGAGCAGAAGCTCGCGGTCCCCGGTGCGATAGCCACGTCCGGAGTTACCAGTCTGAACCAGGTCGCTGGCATGGAGTAACTCAGAGTAACGTTTTGCCATGGCGAGACTAAGAAAGAAGAACATTGAAAACGCCAGGAACCAGTGCGAGAGCGGCGTTGCGGAAATCAGGGCCCCGGCGAGGATGCGGACGCTGTAGAAGCTGGAGAGAACGAAGACGTCGAGCAGCGCAATCCTTTTCAGATAGAGCGAATACGACATAGTAAGGACGGCATATCCGACCAAGGCCAAGCCGAAGTGCACGTCGAGCACGAACCCCGTTCCCACTGCCGCGGAGAGCAATAGGAACGAGGCGAGCAGCCCTTCGGGAATGGAAAGTTCGCCGGTGGCGAAGGGGCGTTTTTTTTTCCAGGGATGTTCGCGATCGGAATGCAGATCGAGAAGGTCGTTGAGGATGTAGAGTCCGGAAGCGCAAAAGCCGTAGAGCGCGAAGCCAATGAAGGTGCGGACAACAGGCGCGAGTGCGAGGTTGTGGGATAGGGCGAGGGGCAAGAAGAGCAATAGATTTTTCGCCCAATGCTGGCCACGAATGGCGTTGATCCAAGTGCGGAACGAGGTGCGGAACGAAGTGCGGAACGATGCATGCGGTTCGAGGATGGCGCCCTTAAGCGCAGTTACGGCGGCGGCTTGCTCGGCGCGAGCTTCCGTGCCGACCACGTAGGCTGCCCGAGCGTGGCGCCAAACTTCCACATCAGCGGCCGAGTCGCCCACATATTCAAAACCGGCGTCGCCGAAGTGCTGGGATAAAAACTCAGCTTTGGCCGCTCCTTTGAGATTTACCCGGCCGTCGCTGGCGTGGACCTCGTCAAACAAACCGAGGTACCGCGCAATCGACTCCGCCAGTTCGCGATCGGCTGCCGTGACCAGCGCGATGCGACGGCCGGTGGCTTTTTCCTGCCGGATAAGATCAAGAACTTCCTGCCGGTAAGGCAGTCGAGTAGGGTCGAGGCGGACTTGGGCGGCGAGATTTCGTTTAAGGGCGGCTCGTCCTGAAAGCAGCCAGAACGGAAGCCGCAGGAGCGTGATGGGGTGGGTCTTGAGGAGCAGGAGGACGCATTCCCAAACAACGTTCCCGCGGATCAAGGTGCCATCGAGATCGACGCACAAAACCAGGCACGCCGCCTTGGCGGATCCGACTGCGGTGACAGACCCCATGGGCTTATCGTCGCATAAAAGGGAGGGCAAAATGCGGGAATAAGCGGCACACCTAGGTAACCTGGGTAACATGCGCCGAGCGAGAGGGCCAGTTAGTATCAGCTCTGATCTGGAGCGGAGCGATCGATTCCGGACGCGAAGCACATGGACGAGACGCAAGGGTATCGGGAACCTGGCGCATCCGAATTGCTGGCCAAGTATCTGCACCGGCCGGGCATGTTGTTGCCCTTGCTGGGGCTGGTTACTTTTGTGGTTTACAGCGGCTCGCTTTCTTTCGAGTTTGTATGGGACGATTGGCCGCAGATTGTGAACAGTCCGATCATCCGGACATGGAGCAACCTGCCGCGCGCGTTCGGGAGTGACCTGTGGTATCACGTGGCCCGACACCAGGTGTATTACCGTCCGCTGTTCGTGGCCTGGTCGATGTTGAACTACACATTGTTCGGATTGCGCCCGTGGGGATGGCACCTGGGAGCGGTTCTGTTACACGTGGGCGCGGTGACGGCAGTGTTTTGGCTGGTGCGGCGACTGGGACTGGACTACTGGACGGCAGCATTGGCGGCGCTGATTTTTGCGCTGCACCCTATCCACATCGAACCGGTTGCGTGGGTTTCCGCCGCTTCAGACACGATGGTGACGATGTTTGCTGCACTGGCCTTTGCGGCGTTTCTTAACGGACGCGATCCCGCAAGAAAGAAGAGAGTCGCCTGGTGGATGGCGTCGCTGGCGCTGCTGGCATGCGCACTACTGACCAAAGAAATGGCGGTTGTGTTTTCTGCGTTGGTCGGGATCTACGCGTGGCTGCACCCGGCGATAGAAAAACCGTCGCCGGGGCAGAGAGTTCTTGGGGCGGCGATGGAGGCAGCTCCGTATGCGTTGGTGACGTTGGCTTATGCGCTGTTGCGTGAGCACGCACTGCCGCACGTAACTGGGCAGTTTGATCCGAGTCACGGGATGATGGATGTGGCGCGGACTTTACCGCTGGTGCTCGCCATTTATTTGCGGCAGTTACTGGTTCCGGTGGGCATCACGGCACTTTATTACACACCGTATGTTACAGGCGCAATCCTAAGTCAAGTTGTGGTGCCCATGATGGTGCTGGGAGCGGTGCTGGTTGGATTGTGGTACTGGAATCGGCGCGAAGGGAATTCCACCGTTGCCTTTGCAGGATTGTGGCTTTTGATCGGGCTTGCACCCGCGCTGTATTTGCGGAACTTTGGCAACGGCGATTTTGTGCGCGACCGTTACATGTATTTGCCGTCGGTCGGGTTTGCAATTCTGGCGGCGATGGGGCTGCGGAAGCTGCCCTCCCTCAAAGCTTGGAGCACACAAGTGGTGCAGGGGTGCGCTGTGCTCGTGCTCTGCGGCAGTTATGTGTGCGCGTCGATCGCACAGCAGGTGTACTGGGGCAGCGATCTGCTGCTCTTGGTACGCGGGCAATCTCTGTATCCGGGGAATCCTTATGCGGTGGCGGGGCTGGCGAAGGAATACAGCCAGATGGGAGTGCATGATCGCGCAATTGCACTGGCGCAGTCGGTGGTGAGGGACCATCCCGAATATGGCTATGGGCCGCTGGCGCTGGCGGAAGCTTACATCCACGCCGGTCGATTCGAAGAGGGCCGGGTTTGGCTGGATCGGGTGGATCCGGATTACGCCAAGTCGGAAGTAGGGATGGCGGGAGTCGCCGGGTTGTACGGACAAATGGGCGACTATGAACGCGCGCTCGTGCTTTGCTCGGAGATCCTGTCGAAGGAACCAAATCTTTATTCGGCTATCTACAACTGCGGCAATATTCACTTGATGGACGGCCAGTACAAGGACGCAGAACAGTTGTTGTCGCGCGCGGTGCAGTTAGTGCCGGAACAAGCGGCTCCGAAACATTTTCTGGGGCGCGCCCTTCTGCAGGATGGACGGAACGCGGAGGCGCAACCTTACCTGCTGCAAGCGGCGGCAATGGACCCGAAGGTTTGGGACTACCACTATTGGCTCGCTGTGTCCCTCGAAAAGAGCGGGAATATGTCCGCTGCCCGGTTCGAATATCAGCGGGCGTTGCAACTGAACCGTGACAGCAAAGAAGCGAAGCTGCGTCTGACGGCGCTGGAGGCAAAGTGAAGAAGGAAATGGAGAACACCTCCACGAAATCAGGAATTCAGATTGACCCCGCCCAGAACGTAGAAATACCGAGCGTGGAAATAAGGGTTTGCGAACAAACTTGGGAGGCGCTGGAGGCCAGCGAAAGTGAAGTGGCAGTGGTTGCGGCCGCCCAAGGCTGGGTAGTTCGCTTGCTGGTGCTGGTTGCGGTGATGGTCATCGCCGCAATGTATGTTGGCGGCCGTGTCGGCAGCGGTTGGGTCCCCGCCGACGACGGGACTCTGAGCCAAAGCGCGCTGCGAGTGATGCAGGGACAACTTCCGCATCGCGACTTTGGGGAGATTTATACGGGCGGACTGAGTTTTATTCATGCGCTGGCATTTCGAGCGTTCGGCGTGAATCTGATGTCGCTGCGCATCTGCGTGTTTCTGTTTTTTCTGGCGTGGCTTCCGGCCGTCTACTATATTGCGCTGCGCTTTACATCGGCAATTGCGGCGGGAATGGTCACTTTGCTCGCAGTGGCGTGGAGTTATCCAAATTATCCCGCCGCCATGCCTTCCTGGTACAACCTGTTCTTCGCGACGTTTGGGGCGGCAGCGCTGCTGCGTTACCTGGAAGCGCGGACGCGGCGATGGCTGTTTTTGGCGGGAGTATGCGGCGGAGTGTCGATCCTGATCAAAGTGATCGGAGCGTACTACATTGCCGGGGCGCTGCTATTTCTTGCCTTCCTCGAACAGAGCGAAAGCTCGGAGCGAGAGAGCTCGAAAACGAGCTGGCCATACCGCGTGTTCAGTGGGGGCGCGCTGCTGCTGTTCCTGGCAGTGCTGCTCACGGTGCTGCGCACCCGACTGGGCCTGCCGGAGCTGTACCATTTCGTGCTTCCATCGGCGGTGGTTGTGGGGCTTCTCCTGCTGGGAGAAGCGAGGGTACGGGCGGGAACAGCGCAACGATTCAGAACGTTATTGCCAGCGGTGATTCCGTTTCTGTGCGGCTTTGTAAGCCCGATCATCGTTTTCCTGATACCGTACGCGCGGTCGGGGGCGGGGTGGAAATTCCTGTCGGGGGTGACTTCGAGCGCGGTTTCGCGGTCGGCTGGCCTGGGAGTGATTCGCCCGGTAGGAATTGAAAACATTATGTGGGCACTGCCGCTGGTGGGCGTTCTTGCGGCGGCGATGTATTGGGATAAGTTCCAGGGAAAACTTATTGGGGCGGTTCTCGGTTTGGGAGCGATTGTAATTGTGGTGAGGGCCGCGCAGTCGTTCGAGATTGTCTTGGCGGTCTGGCGTTCCGTGACGGTAATAACGCCGATTGCAGTGCTGCTCGGAGCCGTGCTGGTTTGGGTGCGGAGAAAGCCAGGCGCGCGCAGTAAACTTCAGCGGCAGCAGGTTGTGCTGCTGATCTCGCTGGCGGGAACCTGCAGCCTGGTGCAATTTCCATTTGCAGCTGCGATCTACTTGAGTTATTCGGTGCCGCTCACGCTGCTGGCGCTGGTGGCGATCGTCTCCACGGGCAAGACGCAGCGCGGGACGTATGCGCTGGCCTCGCTGGTGGGACTGTATCTGGCGTTTGGTGTGGTCAGCCTCGTTCCACGCTACATCTACGAAATCACATGGATAGTCGGCCCCATGCAGACGATGCGGGCGCCGCGAGCCGGTGGGTTGAAAATCGAAGAAGCCGTGTTCTTCGATGACTTGTCCCGTTTCCTGCGAGCGCACAGTCCGAACGGATTGATGTACGCGGGGAATGATTGTCCCGAGCTGTACTTTCTTTCCGGGTTGACGAATGTTGCGCACGACGATACGGGCGCGCCGCCAGAGGAAATTCTGCAGGCGATCCAGTCTGACAATCTCTCCCTGGTGGTCATCAATGATGCGCCGTATTTTCCGGGAGCGGCGATGCGGCCGGATGTGAAGGCCGAGGTGATGAAGAGATTTCCGCATACCACGCGCTTCGGAATCTTCCAGGTGTTTTGGAAACAGTAAGACTTCGCAGCAGGCCACAGTTCCTGGAGTTGAGGCTCGGCGGAGTGCGGAGCCGAACGCGTTACCCGTCACGATTGGGCGGGAGCTGCGGCTCGCTTGGGGAAGATGTTGCCTACACGACGTATTTCAGCACCCACGGCTTTGAGTTTTTCCTCGATGTTCTCGTAACCTCGATCCAGGTGATAAACGCGGTCAATGATGGTCTCGCCGTCAGCGACCAGGGCGGCGAGCACGAGCGAGGCGGAGGCGCGCAGGTCCGAAGCGAGGACGGCGGCAGCGCTGAGCGGAGTTCCGCCGCGGACGATAGCCCTGCGGCCTTCGATCTTGACGTTGGCGCCCATGCGGACCAGTTCCTGCGCGTGCATGAATCGGTTCTCGAAAATGTTCTCCGTGATGATCGACGTGCCTGCCGCTTGCGTGGTGAGCGCCATGTATTGCGCCTGCATGTCGGTGGGGAAGCCAGGATATTCTTCGGTGTTCATGTCGGCGGCTTGCAAAGGGTGATCGCCCATGACGCGGACAGAGTCGGTTTTCACCGCGGTCTTCACCCCGGTTTCCGCGAGCTTCTGCAGGATACCGGTAAGGTGCGCGGGGTCGCATCCGGCGATGTTGAGATCCCCGCCGGTGAGGGCTCCGGCGACGATGAAGGTTCCCGCCTCGATACGGTCGGGGATGATGCGATGCTTCGCGCCGTGGAGCTTGGTGACGCCCTTTACGCGAATCGTGGACGTGCCGGCGCCATGGATCTTAGCGCCCATGGAGTTGAGCAGCGCGGCGAGGTCGGCGACTTCAGGCTCGCGGGCGCAGTTCTCCATGATCGTTTCGCCATCGGCAAGAGTGGCGGCCATCAGCACGTCTTCGGTACCGGTGACGGTAATTTTGTCGAAGACAATTTCGGCGCCGCGGAGGCGGTCGCCTTTGAGCGGATCGGTGACGGCCTCGACGTAGCCGTGTTCCTGCGTGATTTTGGCGCCCAGACGTTCCAGACCCTTGATGTGAAGATCAATGGGTCGGGCACCGATGGCGCATCCCCCGGGCAACGAGACGCGAGCGCGGCCACAGCGGGCGACAAGCGGTCCGAGGACCAGTGTGGAGGCCCGCATGGTCTTGACCAGTTCGTAAGACGCCTCGGGAGCGGCGAGCGAGCGCGCGCAAATCGTTGTCCGATGATGAGCACGTCCGTAGCCGAGTTCGACTTCGGCGCCCATGGCGGCAAGCAGCTTGCGCGTGGTCTCGATGTCGCGCACCTGCGGGATGTTTTCAAGAATCACCGGTTCTTCGGTGAGCAGCGCTGCCGCCATGCAAGGCAGGGCGGCGTTCTTTGCGCCACTGATTCGGACCGTCCCCAGCAGGGGATTGCCACCGCGGATTACGAGCTTATCCATGTCGTGATGAGTTCCTGAGATGCCCCACGCTGAAGCTTCTAGACGGGGTGCTGCGATTATTTTAGCGGGGATTGCGAGGGCGTGGGACTCGGAATTGTGTGCAGGAGTGCCCTTTGTAACTCCGGCTACCTACTTGGTCCTCCCGATAGCGATAGCTTGGCGGACACGGCCGGCGGACCTGTCCAGGGCAGCGACAGCGTCAGCGCGGCTCGCGCCAGTCTTCGCCATCACCAGAGCCACGGGGATGCGACCTCCCGCAGCGGCGAGGAGCTTGCGAGCCGCTGCACGGTTCAGTCCGGCGGCTTTTTCCAGGATGCCCACACCGCGTTCGGCCAGCTTCTCGTTCTTCGTGTGGAGGTTGACCATCAGGTTGCCGTAGACGTAGCCGAGACGGGTCATCGCTCCGGTTGTTAGCATGTTCAGAATCATCTTCTGCGCGGTGCCGGCCTTCATGCGCGTCGAGCCCGCAAGTACTTCCGCGCCGACCTCCGCCACGATGGCTACATGTGCGGCCTTGCCGAGCGGGGATTTCGGGTTACAGACGACGGCAACGGTTTGTGCACCGCGCGCGCGCGCATATTCGATGGCGGCGATGGTGAACGGAGTGCGTCCGCTGGCAGCGATGCCCACGACGACATCTTTTTTGGTTGGCCTCTTCTTCGCGATGGCCTTGCGGCCCAGTTCGCGGGAGTCTTCGTCGGCTTCTACGGCTACACCCAGCGCTCTTGGGCCTCCCGCGATGATGAACTGGACCATACGCGGGTCGACATCAAAGGTAGGCGGACACTCGACGGCGTCCAGGGCGGCGATGCGTCCGCTGGTCCCGGTGCCGACGTAGATGAGGCGGCCGCCTTGGGAGAGCGCCGCGGCGATCAGATCGATAGCCTGTGCGATTGGCCGCAGAGCGCGCTTCACGGCGGCAGCGACCTTGGCGTCTTCAGCGTTGATGATGCGGGCGATTTCGAGTGCGGACTTGCGATCGAGATCGGCGGAGGCAGAGTTCGTTTTCTCGGTGCTGAGGTGGCGGAGCTCTGCGCTCGCTTTGCGATTCGAGGACTTGCCCTGCGATCCTTTGCGTTTCAAGCGTTCTTCCCCAAGGCTTCCACCACCGCGTCGTGAAATGCCGGGCGCACCTGTTTGATTGCTTGGTTCTGGCAATCCGGCCAGGTTCGGTTGGTTAGCAACGCTATCGAAAGTTGGCGGTCCGGGTCGATCCACAGAGATGTGCCGGTGTAACCGAGGTGTCCGAAGGAGCGGGGCGAGAAGTACTTTCCGGATTGCGAGGGCGCTGAGGGTGTTTCCCAGCCAAGCGCTCGGGAACTACCCTCGGGAGCGGATTCTCGCCGCGAAAACAGTTCCACGGTGGTGGAACGGAGGATGGGATATCCGGCATTGAGCATGGCGTGCGCGAAGATCGCCAGATCTTCGGCGGTCGAGAACAGGCCGGCGTGTGGGGCAACGCCGCCGAGGATGCTCGCGTTTTCGTCCTGCACCTCGCCTTGAATGATCCGGTGGCGGAAAGTGCGATCGTCGGCGGTGGGCGGGATGGAGTTCTTAAAGGCGGAAGTGGGAATGAAGGTAGTGTGGGTCATGCCGAGCGGACCAAAGATTTCGCGTTGGCAGAAGGCGTCGAGGGATTCATCGGCGAGGCGTTCGAGGACGACGCCCAGAATGATGAAGCCGACGTCGCTGTATTCGGCGCAGGTGCCGGGGGCGGCGGCAAGTGGGGTGCTGAACGCGGCCTGCAGAAGGGCTTCTCGCGTCTGAGCGCGCAGGAAAAGCTTCTCGTAGGCGGGCAGGCCAGAGCTGTGTGCGAGCAGCATGCGCAGCGTGACTTCGCGGCGGCGAGAGTCGTTGTCATCCAATGCGAGGGCGAACTCCGGGACGATAGCGGTGACCGGGGCTTCGAGATCGAGCAGGCCGCGCTCGTAGAGAATCATGGCCATGGCGGTGGTGGCGACAACCTTGGTGAGCGAGGCGAGATCGAAGATGCTCGCGGTGGTGACTTCAGGCGAAGACGGATCGTCGGTGAAGCGGCCAAGGGCTTTGTGGGCTACGAGCTCTCCGCGGAAAGTGACGGCGATCGAACAGGCGGGGAAGGCGCGGGCGGCGATGGCGTTTTCCAGAACGCTGAAAGCGCTGCGAAAGCGATCATCCTGCGCGGCGGGGTTGCGCACGAGGAAGGAAAAGCCGGACTCTCGACTCGGCATTGTCAAGTTCAAGGGGTTTTGTGAACTGATGGGGTTATAGCAAAGGCGGCGAGCAGAGGCAAACAGGGAGTTACCTCGAGAGCATCGTTTGTAACGTTCAGCCTTGAGCCGCGTCTCCGGTGTCATGTAGAGTCACAGCAGACGTGAAACACTTATCGCAAAATCTGCCCCTCTTCGCTCTCCTGTTTTCTGCTCTTGCGTTCTCCCAGCCTGCACTTGACTCGCGCCTCTCTATTCTCGATCCGATCATCGACGAAGCCATCGCCCAACACCAAATTCCGGGAGCGGTCCTCATCGTCGGCCACGACGGAAAGGTGGTCTATCGCAAGGCTTACGGCAGCCGCGCGCTTGAGCCTCGGCGGGAGGCGATGACGCTCGATACGGTGTTTGATTGTGCGTCGCTGACCAAGGTCATCGCAACCACGACGGCGGTCATGCAGCTTTGGGAGCAGGGCAAGTTTCGGATGAACGATCCGGTGGCGAAGTACCTTCCCGAGTTTGCGCAGAACGGAAAGCAGGATATTACGATCCGGCAGTTGCTGGTGCACTACTCGGGGCTGGCTGAGGATCTGGATTTGACCAAGGCGTGGGAAGGGAAGGAGACGGCGTATCGCATGGCGTTTGAAGCGGCTCCGGAGCGGGCTCCGGGAGCGGCGTTTAGCTATAGCGATGTCAACTTCGTCGTGCTGGGAGCGCTGGTGGAGCGGCTCTCGGGCGAGTCGCTCGATGAGTATGCGGCGAAGCACATTTTTGGGCCGTTGGAAATGAAGGAGACGCGGTTCCTGCCTCCGCGGTCGTGGGAGTCGCGGATCGCTCCGACCGAGGAGGATGAGAACCATCACCTGCTGCGCGGCGTGGTGCATGATCCTACGGCTCGGCGGATGGGCGGCGTGGCGGGGCATGCGGGAGTGTTTTCCACCGCCGCCGACTTAGCGCTTTTTGCGCAAGCCCTGCTGGATGGCGGACGCGGCGTGCTGACTCCGGCGACGATTGCAAAGATGACTGCGCCGCAGCAGCCGGTGAATGGAACGGCGCTGCGCGGGTTTGGGTGGGACATTGATTCTCCTTTTTCCACCAACCGTGGAGAATTGCTGCCGGTCGGCGGTTACGGACACACGGGATTTACCGGGACCTCGCTGTGGATTGATCCGGCGACGAAGACTTACATCGTGCTGTTCACGAACGCGGTGCACATGAACGTGGTGCCGCCCAAGGAGAAGGGGAAGGGAAGCGCGGTTGCGCTTCGAACCAAGGCCGCGACCGCGGTAGCAGCGGCGCTGGCACTCGATCCGGCGGAAGCGGAGAAGATGCGGGTGGCAACGATCACCGGCTACAACGAAATGCAAAGCGCGGCGCGCAAGCTGGCGGCGCGAAACGGAACCGTGAAGACGGGAATCGATGTGCTGGAGGAGACGAAGTTTGTGGCGCTGCACCCGGCTAAGGGCGGGGCTCCGCGGAGTATTGGACTGCTGACCAACCAGACGGGCGTGGACTCCGAAGGGCGTCGGACGATTGACGTGCTGGCGAACGTGCCCGGGATCTCGCTGGATGCGATTTTTAGTCCGGAACATGGGGTGACGGGGACGCTCGATACGACGGACGTCAAGAATGCGAAGGATGCGGCGACTGGGGTCGCGGTCTACAGCGTGTATGGGGCGACCGACGCGGCGCGCCGTCCGCCGATGGACGTGCTGAAGCGACTGGACGCGGTGGTGATTGATCTGGCGGATGCGGGCGCGCGCTTTTACACCTACGAGACTACGACCGGATATTTTCTGGAAGCGGCCGCGCAGGCGGGAATTGAAGTGGTCATTCTGGATCGGCCAAATCCAATTACGGGGTCGTTTGTGCAGGGGCCGGTCTCGGATTCCGATCGCGGGCGAGAAAGTTTTACGAATTATTTTCCCGAGCCGGTGCGTCACGGGATGACTTTGGGTGAGCTGGCGAAAATGTTTAATGCCGAGCGGCACATTGGGGCGCGGCTCGACGTGGTTGCAATAGAAGGCTGGCAGCGGGGCGACTGGTTCGATTCGACCGGCCTCGGCTGGGTGAATACCTCGCCCAACTTGCGGAGTTTGACAGAGGCGACGCTTTATCCGGGGGTGGCGCTGATTGAAGGGACGAATGTCTCGGTGGGGCGAGGTACAGATACGCCGTTCGAAGTAGTGGGCGCACCCTGGATGAAGAGCAAGGAACTCGCGGCTTACCTGAACGCGCGCGAGATTCAAAGTGTGCGGTTCGTGCCTGTAACGTTCACTCCGTCATCGAGCAATTTTGCCGGAGAACGGTGTGAAGGCGTGAACCTGATCGTTCTGGATCGAAATACGCTGGACTCTCCAGAATTGGGGGTCGAGCTGGCGTCGGCGCTGCATAAACTTTATCCGAACGATTTCAAACAGGAGCGAATGGCGGATCTGCTGGTGAATCAGGCGGCGTTCGAAGCGATCGGGGCAGGAGAGGATCCGAGACGGATTGCCGAGGACTGGCAGGAGCGGCTGGAGGGATTTGTACGGTTGCGAGAAAAGCATTTGCTGTACAAGTAGCGCCCCGCTCGTACTCCTCAGCTACAATTACCCATGGTGAGCCGGTTGTGCACGACAAGAAATCTACTTCTCATCCCCCGTCCGTTTTACCGCCGTTTGCGGCGAGGACTGCGCGCAGAAAGGCGGGGGGGCAGGGTTTTGCTGATGGAAGTTAGCTCACAGAAGTTGGAAAACAGAAGACAACTGTCCTCAGCTAACCGGCACTCCCGTGGACGCATCTGAAATTGCAAGTCTGTTGCTAAATTGTCTTGAAGAGGTAGGTCTTCGATGAGAATCCGTGCTGCTTCTGCTTGGGTTGTGCTGCTGGCGGGGATCGCGGCCGCACAGTCGACTCTGACCCCGGATCCGGCTGCGCCTGCGGTGGAGTCGGCGAAGCCGATGCTGACCATTCCAGCGGGAACGAAGGTTCCGCTATCGCTGAAGCAGGCGATTTCGACGAAGACGGCCAAGGACGGAGACCCGGTATATGCGGAGACTGCCTTTCCGTTTGTGGTCAACGATCGAGTCGTGATTCCGGCGGGGACTTACATCCAGGGAAGGATCGAGCGCGCGCAGCGCGGTGGGCACGTCAAGGGACGCGCCGAGGTGCTCGTCCACTTCACCTCGATGATTTATCCCAACGGCTACACGGTGATGCTGGGCGGTTCGGTGGAGAACACGCCTGGGGCCGCCCACACATCGATGAAAGATTCGGAAGGGACGATTCGCGAGGATAGCGACGCCGGGAAAAAAGCCAGGGAAGCCGCGGGCGGGGCTACCACGGGAGCGGTGATCGGTGCGATAACCAACGGAGGGAAAGGCGCCGGGATCGGAGCCGGAATTGGGGGAGTCGCCGGGCTGGCGGTAGGAATGCTCTCGCGGGGCGCTGACGTGAGGCTGGAACCGGGGACTTCGATCGAGATGGAGATCCAGCGGGAAGTTCAGGTGGATGCGAGCCGGGTCTCCTCACGACGCGAGGTCATTGTTCGAAACGACTAACGTTCGCAACGACTAGCATCGGCTAGTCAGTCATAGTGGAGCAACGGGCGCCTCGCCCCGTTCAGCCGGGCGGGGACGCCCGGCGCTCCAATCTTCTATTTCAAAACAAACATAGCGTTCACATGCGCCGTGACCGTCACGTTCTGGGGCGAAAACTCCTCGGTCGGGGTGGGGACTGCCGCTCCCATCGCCATCGGCGTCATGGCACGGCGCGCCATGGGCGCAAGGATGCGAATGTTCTCGAAGGTATCGACGGAGGCATAGGAGAGTTCGCCGAGTGTGCGTCCGCTGGCACTGGCGAGGGACTGCGCGGAAGCGCGCGCGCGCCGATAGGCGTCGGCGACGGCTTTGCTCTTAGCCTCCTCGGTTGAGTCGAGCGTGTAGCTGAGCGACTGGCTTTCACCGACACTGGCGTCGGCGAGTTGCTGGGTGATCGGGCCGATCTTGGAAAAATCCTTGAGCTTCAGGCTGACGCTGGTTCTGACCTGGTAGCCGATGACTTTGTGCGTCTGGTTTTTCCAGTCGTATTGCGGATTCACAGAGAAGAAGCCGATCTCCGCAGACTTCGGATCGATGCCGTTGGCGCGCAGAACCTGGCGCGCGGCCTCGGCTTGTTTAGCGGCCAGATCGTAGGCTTCTTTGGCGCTATCGGCTTGGGCCGAGATGTTGAACTGGATGAGTGCGGTATCCGGCGCGGTTTCAAACTTGCCATCGGCGCCGACAAAAACTGTGTTCGGCACGGCATTCAGCGTAGGACTCTGCGCGGCCGAGAGTGCGCTTAGAACGAGAAGGGCGCAAACGGTGACCATGAGGATTTTCATCGGATCTCTCCCGATCTTGATGAATCTGATCTTAGTGGATCTGATCTTGATGGATCTCGAAATCTGCATCTTGGAAAAGCTGAACATGGGAAACCGCAGCTAAAACTTCCCTTATACACCTCTGCTGTTAGAACGCGCCGAGCTTCCGGAGTTGCACTCGAAAGAAGCAGTCCAAAGAACGTGAGGAAAGTGAAATTGAGGGAAAGGAAAATAATAGAGGCCCCGGGCCTGCCCGCCAGATGCGAAAACAGGCACACTCTGGCGGGCGCCCGTCACTTCACCCCAGAACGGCGGTACACGACCGTCGTGGGGGCCGTTTGGATCGACTTCACTGCTCGATTGGATGAGGGGATGACAGTAAAACGATGCCTGGCGCTTGACGGGAAATGTTGGCCGGGTTTGGCTCTCAGCGTTGCGAGCTCACCCAGCGGTGTCCGTGGTCACACCTTCGGGAAAGAGGCGTTCGCAGCATTGATGTCGTGCCGCAGGTCTTCCCAGATATTGTCGGGCATTTCCAGAAATACCTTCACGATCCGGGGATCGAACTGGCGACCGGACCAGAGTTCGATTTCCTTGCGGGCGGCCTCAATGCTTTGAGCCTTACGGTAAGGACGGTCGGATCTCATGGCATCCAGTGTATCGGCAATTGCGAAGATTCGTGCGCCCAGCGGGATCTCATCGCCCTTCAGACCGCGGGGATAGCCACTTCCGTCATAACACTCCTGGTGGGAGTAAACGATTTCTGCAGCCTCAGCCAGAAAGGGGATGCGGGAGATGATCTTGTATCCCCGGTAACAGTGCTCGCGCATGATGGCGGTTTCGTCGCCCGTGAGCTTGCCGGGCTTGTTCAGGATCTCGTCGGGAATGGCCATCTTGCCGATGTCGTGCAGGAAGGCTCCGCGGGCGATCACGTCGACCTCTTCTTTGGGCAGTCCCATTTTGCGCGCAATCGCGATGGTGTAGGCGGTTACGCGCCTGGAGTGACCTTCGGTCTCGGCGTCCTTGAGGTCGAGCGCATCGCCCAGCGCTTCGAGGGTGATGTCGTAGGACTTCTCCAGGTTGGAAAGCGCTGTTTTCCATTGCTGAGTGCGGGCGGCAACCAGGGCTTCCAGGTTGGTGCGATAAGCATCGTTTTCGCGCTTCAGGCGGCGATTCTCCAGCGCACGGCGGACCGTGGCCAGCAGTTGTTCTCGCTCGAAGGGTTTGAGCAGGTAATCGTAGGCGCCGTTGCGCAGAGCCTGCAGAGCGACCTGAATGTCGTGGACCGCGGTGACCATCACGATCGGCATGTCAGGGTAGCGTTCCTTGGCACGCTCCAAAAGGGCAATCCCATCCATCTCGGCCATCATCAGGTCGGAGAGCACGAGATCGAAGTCGTCACCCGATTCCAGAATCGCGAGCGCCTCGACGCCGCTGGCGGCCTGGCGTGTCTGAAAATGGGCTCCGCCCAACATCGAGGAAACAATCTCGCGGATTGTCTCCTCGTCGTCCACGACGAGAATGCGGTCATTAGGCATGGGGCTGAGTGAATGTATCGCTCATTTTAGGCCACGCTTTCACATTCCGAAAGTAACCAAGTGGAGACGGAAATCCGTGCGGCGCGCCGGGTCGAGCGTGATACTTAGAAGCTTAGGTGTTGGTGCGCTCATCTTTGTGCGTTTTGCTTTTTATTCTTGGCTTTTGTCTATGAATCCTGCCGGCACATTCGGGAGTTTGGCTGGTGTGACTGTTCCTTGGTTGACGGCGCGAGAAACGGCCGCCCTGATCTTGGTGGTCGTAAGCCTGCTTTTTTTCCGCGTTTTTCGGGAACGATATCTCCTCGTGTGGGGCGCGGGTTGGCTCGCCTATGGAGTATTTCTCTGGACAATGGACGCGGCGACGGGCGTGAGCGAGTTGCAGGCCACCTCGAAGTTGGTGGCGGCATTGGCACAGGCCGACTTTGTGCTGGCGATGGGATTGTTTGCGGCGGCGGCACTGATGTCGGTGCAGGCGCGGCGAGCGCTGATAGCGCTGCTGGCCGTCTCCTGGGTGCTGGTGGTCTGCGCCGCCATGCGGCCGCTGTATTTTCCGGATTCACAGCATTTTCTGAATTCGCAGCAGTTTCTGAATTCAAGGACCCTCGAACTGGGGTTGGATGTAGCCTCCCGGCTGCTCGCGGCCGGGGCAGCCGTCGAACTGCTGCGCCACCGGTTCGGGCGTATTGGGCTGGGGCCTTTCCTGTTCGGCGCCGGGCTGCTGACCTTGAATTTGAACTGGCCTCCATTCACCAATCGCATCCCGAGTGAAGGTTACCTGCTGGCCGAAATGCTGTTTGGTTCGAGCATCCTGCTTTTGGTGCTGGACGATTCGCGGCTGCGCATGCGGCGACTGGCGGTTCTGAATGAGTTGGCGGTCACGATTGCGCGCGCCCAGAATCGTGCCCCCATGATGCAGGCGGCGCTGGAAAAACTGAAAGCCGTGGTGGGGGCGAGGGCAGTGTGGTTCCAGTTAATGGAAGGCGATCGTCTGGTGACGACGCTGCACACAGGCCTGTCGCCGGAATCTCTCCGGGCCATAGGGCGAGTCGGAACCGATGAAATCCAGGCCCGCATCCTCCAGGGAAACCGGGCGGTGGTGATGAAACTCTCGGAACTGTCCGAGCTGGAAAGGGAACAACTGGCGAAGCACGCCATTCATCACGTGGTGCGGCTGCCGGTGCAGGGCAAGGAGTCGGTGATCGGGATGCTGGCGCTCGGCTGCTCCAATCGCCGCCGCACCCGCGAAGAACTGGAGTTTCTGGAAACGGCGGCGCAGGCGCTGGGCATCGCAGCTGAGAATCTGCGGTTGCTGGAGCAGGTGCTGCGCTCGCAGCGCCAGTGGACCAATACCTTCGATTCCATCCAGGATCTGATTCTGGCCCACGACGCGGACTTCCGCATCCTCAAAACAAACCAGGCTCTGCTGCAGCGGCTGGAGAAGGCGCCGGCCGATGTCTTGGGCAATCGGTGCGACGAGGTTCTCCCGCAAGAGCGTGCCTGGAGCGGATGCCCGTATTGCGAACGCGGTTCGGGGCTGACGGAAGGCATGGATGCGTGTTTCGGCGGGCAATCGGTAGTATCGACTTCGACGTATGCGGAGCACGGAAGCCAGCTGAAGGGCACCATACATGTGGTGCACGATACGACCGCTCGTCAAATCGCGGAAGAAAAGTACCGCATGTTGTTTGAGCAGGTGCAGGAAGGCGTGTTCGTGGCGACGCCGGATGGCGATTTGCTCGACTGCAACGACGCCTTTGTCACCATGCTCGGCTACAGCAGCCGGGACGAGTTGATGGCGCTCGACATGGGGAGCGTGCTGCACGCGGTTCCCGAGGAGCGTGAAGCTTTTCTCAAGGAAATCAAGGCGCACAACTACGTGCGTAACTTTGAAATCACGGTGCGGCGCAAGGATGGCACGCTGCTTGTGGTGGCGCAGAGCTGCTTTGCCACGCGTGATTCGAATGGAGACATTGAGCGCTATCAGGGCTTCGTTCTCGACATCACGGAGAAGAAACGCTCGGAAGACGAGATGCGGCGGCGCAATCGCGAGTTGAACGCGCTCAACGCCATGGCCGTCATCGCGACCCAGTCGTTCGATCTGGATGAAATTCTGAACCTGACACTGCGCCAGGTGATCTCGCTGTTTGGGGCCGAGACCGGCTCGGTCTATCTGGCCGCGGAACCGGAGGGCACCTATCGGCGGCGCGCGGGTGGGGGCCCGCGGAGCGAGGCGCGCGTGCTCATGGCGGAAGTCGTCTTTCCGGAGGGGCTGGGCGAACTGGTGATGCGCTCGCGAGCGGAAGTGGTGACGCAGGATTTTATGCCGCACCTGCCACCGGCGGTGGTGGAGTTCGTGTGTGCCGACGGGTTGCCCTACTGGATCTGGGTTGTGCTCTGGAGTAAGGACAAGCCCATCGGCATCATGGGCATTGCCAGCAAGGAAGACCGGCACTACTCGAGTAATGATGAGAATCTGCTGGTCGCGATCAGCCGGCAACTGGCGACTACCATCGAGAAGGTGCAGCTCTACGAGGAGACCTGCCGGGCGTACGAAGACCTGCGCCGGACCCAGGAGCAACTGCTGCAAAGCGAGAAGATGTCGGCCATCGGCCAATTGATTTCCGGCGTGGCGCATGAGTTGAACAATCCGCTGACCGCCATCCTGGGTTACGCGCAACTGCTGGAAAGCGCGGGCCTGGATCACCGTTCCGCCGATTATGTGACTAAGCTGTTCAAGCAGGCCCAGCGAACCCACCGGGTGGTACAGAATCTGCTCTCTTTTGCCCGCCAGCGCAAGCCGGAAAAACAGGAAGTGGACTTGCGCAAGGTGCTGGAAGAGGCACTCACACTGCGCGAATACGATTTGAAGGTTAACAACGTCTCCCTGGAACGTGAAATTGCGGCCGACGTGCCTTCGGTGGTAGGCGATCCGCATCAGTTGGAACAGGTCTTCCTGAACATCGTCAACAACGCGCTCGATGCCATAGTAGAGAGCAGCGGCGAGGGCAACGGCGGCGGCAGGTTGAAAGTGCGCGTCTTCAAGAAAGACGCCTACGTCTGCGTGGAGTTCGATGACAGTGGGCCGGGAATCAAGGACCCCGGCCGGATTTTCGATCCCTTCTACACCACCAAGTCCGTGGGCAAGGGAACCGGCCTCGGGTTGAGCATCTGCTATGGGATCGTCAAGGAACATGGCGGGGAAATCGTAGCCCGCAACCGGGAAGAGGGCGGAGCGACGATTGCCGTCCGTTTGCTGGCCAGCGAGAAGCTCGCGTCGCCGGAGACGGAGGCGCCCAGGCGCCGAGAGTCGGTGCTGACAGGGCGCGTACTGCTGGTGGAAGACGAAGAAGCGGTTTTGGAATTTGAGCGCGACGTGCTGGTCGGTGCGGGAGCCGAGGTCACAACCTCCATGAGCGTGGCCGACACACAGGAGCGGCTCCGCCAAGGCTCTTTCGACGTGATCGTGATGAATGGTCGTATGCCGGGAGGGTGCAGCGCACGGGAAATGTACGAGTGGATCGCGCAAAACTGCCCCGGCCTGGAGAAAGGGCTGTTGTTGACATTTTCCAGCGTGACCGACGAGCAGACTCGAAGTTTCCTCCAGGAGAAGCAGGTGCCATCGCTGTCCAAGCCGTTTGAAGTGGCGGATCTGATCTCACATGTGCGCGGGTTGAGCCACAGGGAGGGGAGCTCTGCCATGAAGTCGAATGACAAGAGCGAAGAAAAAGCCTCCATGGCGCGCGCGGGAGGATAGTCGCCGCCGAAGCCGAAGCGCCTGAGTTGTCCCGTCCAAAGTTGTCTCTTCTAAAGTTGTCCCTTCAAGTCCCGCGTCATTTCTGCAATCAATTTTTCGTTGCGCCGGTACCAGCGCCAGTGCCCCTCTCTTTTGGCCTCCACCAGGCCCGCCTTTTCGAGGATTCGCATGTGATGCGAAACGGTAGGCTGCGCCAGCTTCACACGCTGCTCGATATCGGCGGCGCAGAGCCCGGTTTCTTTACCGAGGGAGCATCCGCCTTTCTCTTGGAGTGCCTGCAGAATTCGGCGGCGAGTGGGGTCGGCGATGGCGTGCAGGAAGCGATCGAGATTGGGAGCGGCGTCAGCCATTCCTTTCTACTTTTTCACGATCGGATTGTACCCATCGCTGACCAGGCGGGTGCGCATGGCTTCGGCGTCTTTCCACTCGGCGTAGGGTCCGACCTGAACGTGATAAAACTTGTCGGTCGGAGAATTGTTCGCAATGAAGGCTGGATACTGCTTCTTTTTCAGTGCCTCGGCCAGCGCTTGGGCGTCTTCCTGCCGGTTGACGGCGGCGACCTGCACATAGTAACCGGGGGTTGACGGCGCAGCGGTGTCTGTGGCGTCCTTGGACGCTTCTGCGGTTGGACTCTTCGCGGTTGTGGAAGCCGGCGGTTGTGCCTTGGAATCCGGCGGCGTGAGCGCGGCGTCGACGTTCTTCTCGCCTACGGTTTTGTAAAAGCTAAAATCGCCCGACTGCGGTGTTGGCTGGGGAGCGTCGTTTTTTGCAGCCGAGGGCCGAACGATGGTCGCCGGAGCTCCAGCGGGAGCGCGCAGCAACCCACCCGTGCTAGCGATAGTGGTCTTCCTGCCTAGCGAAAAGCCGATCGCAAAGAAAAAAGCGCAGACCAGCACCAAGGCGAAAAAGAGGACCAGCATGCGGCCGGTGCCAATGGTGATCTCCGTATCCTGCTGCGCCGTGGGCATGGGAAATAGTTGGCCTCTAGCCTTTTGCCGGCGGGGCGGCTGTTTTCGGGCTTGCCAGCAAGTTCTGCAAACCGGAGAAGAAATCGATGGGCACGGGGAACACCACCGTCGTATTTTTCTCGACACCGATTTCAGTCAGCGTCTGCAGATACCGCAACTGGATGCTGGCCGGCTCAGACGACAACAAATGTGCGGCATCCACCAGACGCTGGGCGGCCGAGAACTCGCCTTCGGCGTGAATGATCTTCGAGCGCTTTTCGCGTTCCGCCTCGGCCTGCTTGGCCATGGCCCGCAACATGGACTCGGGCATATCCACCTGCTTGACTTCCACGTTGGCGACCTTCACGCCCCAGGGCGCGGTGTGGGTATCGAGGATGCTCTGCAGGCGCAGATTAATTTTGTCGCGGTGCGCGAGTAATTCGTCGAGTTCCTGTTCGCCGAGCACCGAGCGCAAAGTAGTCTGCGCAAACTGCGAAGTCTGGTACGCGTAATTGGAGACTTCCACCACCGCCTTGTTCGGGTCGATCACGCGCAGGAAAATGACCGCGTTGACTTTCAACGTGACGTTGTCGCGGGTGATGACGTCCTGCGGCGGAACCTCGATCGCTTCCTGCCGGAGCGAAATGCGCACCATGCGGTCGATCGGAGCGAAGACCAGGATTACGCCTGGACCTTTGGCGTGCCCGAGCAGGCGTCCAAGGCGGAAGATGACGCCGCGCTCATATTCGGCCAGGATCTTGATGGAACTGAGCAAGTAGATGATGACGATGACGATGGCAACCGTGACCACCGGAAACCCGAGACTATCCATATATGCCTCCACGCAACTGCTTCTTCAGTGTATGAGCGGATTGTAGCGCACGCGAGCAGTTATTGGCGGTGACGGTGCGCCTCCTTCAAAGCCTAATGTCTAGACGTTTCCTGCAAGTAAGGGCCCGATTTGCGCTGCATTGTCCGCCCAAGGCTGTAGTGGGTCAAGGGAAAAGATGTTTTGTTTCAAAATGGCGGCCCGCTCCACCCGCCTTGGACGATGTCTGCTACGAGTGAATCAGTGAGTTGCTCGAAGTTCCTTGTTTCACTGGACACGAAGTTCGTGTTACACTGGAACCGTGTCGTCCACGCGTCGTTTACGCAACGTAACCGTAACCCTGGAAGAAGACGTGGCTCAGTGGGCCCGGATCGAGGCGGCGCGCCGGGATACCAGCCTTTCGCGGTTCCTGGGAGCGCTCCTGAAGGAGCGCGTCAATGCCCAGGGCAGCTCTGCCGCGGAGGCGGCGGAGCGGCTGGCCAGTTTCGGCCAGCGGCACAGGTTGTCCTTGCGCGGCCTGAAAATCAAAGATCTGATCAATGAAGCAAGACCGGAAGCAAAACCGGAAGCAAGGCCGAAAGCAAGACCGGCAGGACACCGGTGAGCCGCTTTGTCCTCGACGCTTCGGTCGTCCTGACCTGGTGTTTTCCCGATGAGAACGCTGCCATGGCGCAGCATGTAGCCGGCATGTTCAAACGCGGCGATACCGCCGTTACGCCCTCCTTCTGGCCGCACGAGGTCCTGAACGCCTTGCTGGTTGGAGAAAAACGCAAGCGCATTTCCAAGGAGTTGGTGCGCAGCTTTCTCGACGACCTGGCAACGCTCCCCATCGTGCTGGAACAGTTTCCTGCTGGAGTTGTTTTTGACCGGATTCAGCACATTAGCCGCGAGCACGGCTTGACTGCGTACGATGCGGCTTACCTAGATCTGGCGCTGGACAGCGGCCTACCAATTGCTACCTTGGACGAGGATCTGATGCGGGCGTGCAAGAAAGCTCGTGCACGGCTGGTGCAGTTGTAATGTTCACGTCGTATGTACACGGCGTACAGGTCGAGTACGCCATCGTAACGTCAAAGAGCGCGACATTAGGATGGGGCACATTTAGGATAGGGCACTAGCCTTACGCCATCACTGGTCTCGCCGCCGCCACGGGATCGACTCGGAGCGTGAGTCCATCGACCTGGCGGATGACGATTTGTTCTCCGGCGGAAACGGGGACCGTGGAGACGGCGTCCCAAAGCTCGCCGTGCACGAACACCTTTCCGGCTGGCGCGAGCGTGGTTTGCGCAATTCCGATTTCGCCGATCAATCCTTGTTTGCCGGTAACAATCTTGTTGCGGCGGGCGCGTACCGCGATGCTCATCAGGAAGGCCGTGATCAGTCCGAGCGGGATGCTGACGGCGAGCGCGGTCACGAGGTGGACGCGCATTTCCGGGATGGGCGCGTCGACCAGGAACAGGCCGCCCATGGTTAACAGGACAATCCCGCCAGTGGTGAGCACGCCGTGGCTGGCGAACTTGGCTTCCGCGGCGAAGAGCGCAAAGGCGCCTATGATCATCGCAATTGCCGCGAAGCGCACGGGCAGCAGGTTCAACGCAAAGGCCGCCAGAAGGATGAAGACCACGCCGACGGTTCCAGGAATGACCGCGCCGGGGTGGTTGAATTCGGCATACAACGCAAGCGAGCCGATGGCTAGCAGGATGAACGCTACGTTCGGGTCCATGATGTAAGAGAGGATGCGCTGCTTGAGCGTCATCCGGTAGTCGCGCACGGGTTGGTCATTGAGGCTCAGCGTGACGGTCGTGCCATTGAAACGCTTGAAGCTCTTCCCGCTCAACTGGTGGAACAGGTCCTGCTCGCTTGGGGCGATGTACTCGATCAGTTTTTTGTCGAGAGCTTCCTGGTCGGTAAAGGACTTCGACTCACGCACGGCGCTCTCCGCCAACTCGACGTTGCGTCCGCGCTTGGCAACGACAGAGCGCATCAGGGCTGCGGCGTCATTTTCCATTTTTTGTTTCATCACGTCGTCCATCTTGCCGCCCAGGATTACGGGATGCGCCGCGCCGGTATTGGTTCCCGGGGCCATGGCTGCAACGTCTCCGCATTCGAGAATGAAGAAGCCGGCGGATGCGGCGCGGCTGCCGCTGGGCGTCACGTAGATGATGACCGGGACCGGCGAGGCCACGATTTTCTCGATGATTTCGCGCGTCGAATCAACCAGTCCGCCAGGTGTGTTCATCTCGATCAGGACGGCTTGGTCGTGGTTCGCGGCTGCTGCGTCGAGCGCACGGCCAATGTATTCGGCGGTGACAGGCTGGATGGCGTCGTCTACTGCGATCCTCAGGACGTCGGCGGAGGAAAAGGTGGTGAACAGAAAGAGCACGGCGAACCAGCAGATTGCGTGGCGAATCCAGAGTTGCTGTAGCCGCCGGCAGCTGCCGAGCTTCGCTCGGCTTGGACGGGCGAGGGGGCCCGTCCCCACACCACCGCTGAGAACTGAGAACCGAGAACCGAGAGCTGGTTTGAATGGCTTCATGGCTGTTGCAGCGGCTGCGCTTTCTCCGCGAGCTTGGCTGCTAGGGTGCGCTTCAGATCCTGGCCGGCGGAATTGCCGGGCTCCAATTGCAGCGCCCGGTTGATGTTCTGGGCGGCCGCTTCCATTCTATTTTCTCTCAAATCGAGCCGTGCAAGAATCACGTACGCCTCGGCAGATTCGCGAATGCGGAGTGCGGCCTCGGCCTGGGCGCGGGCTTCGCGGGCGTCGCCGCGAGCGTCATAGTCTTCGGCAAGAGCAGTGAGCGGCGCGGTGCTTGAGGGATCGACCGCAGCGGCGTGTCGGAATTCGGCCTCAGCTTCGGTGGTGAATCCGTGGGCCAATAGTTCTTTGCCGAGTTCGAGATGAAAGCGCGCGTGGGCGCGGGGATCGGAGCGAGCAAAGCGTTCTTCTGCCCAGCTCCCCATCTGCATCGTCATCTGGCGGAAAGCGTCTTCCTCGTAGTTGCGCTTGATCCGTTCTAATGGGATCTTCGAAGTCGCGCTGCTCGGAACGATACTGCCGGCAGGGGACGTCAGGGAGTCGAGCAGCATTTTCGCCTCGGCGTCGCTCGGACGATGATCGAGCGCGGTGTGCAGTTCACGGGCCGCGCCGGCGCGATCGCCATCCGCGGCAAGCGTCACTCCCATGTTGAAGTGATAGTCGGCATCGCTCGGATCGTTCTGAATCGCTCGCTCGAAACGCTCGGCGGCCTGCTTCGGGCTGTGGCCGCGGCGGGCAGCGACTACCCCGAGGTTGTTATACACCTCGGCCAGAGGCAGACGCGCGGCGACGAACTCAAACGCACTTTCGGATTTCGCGAAGTCTCCATGAGCGTAGGCAGCGAGACCGAGATAGAAATTTGCCTCGCGCGCGACTGCCGAAGAATGCGGGATTTGGCCGAGCGCGGCGATCGCCGGTTCGTACGCGTGCTGGGCGTAGTAGGTCTTACCCAGTTCCAGCCAGGCTTGAGCGTAATCCGGATTCAGGCGAACCGCTTCGCGATAGTGCTGCACTTTTTCTTCAGCCGTCGGGGCCAGCATGCCGCGTACGTAATTTTCCAGCGCGTCCAGGCGGATGACGGCAACGCTGGCGATGTACTTGTCTTTGGGCACAGCGAAGTCGGCGCGGATCAGGCGAAGCAGATCCCAGGCCAGCGCGGATTGAAGGTTGCCGAGATCGGCTAGTGACGCGGACTCTGTGGCGGCGGGCAAGAGTTTCTGACCGCGCATATCGAGCAACTGGGCGATGGCCGTCAGGTGCGCTCCGTCATATTTATAGGAGCCGAGCACGGCGTAATCCACATCCATCTGTTCGGCGAGCCGGTAGAGAGAGGCACGCGAAGCGTGAACGCCGGCCGGAATGCCCTGGCGGTCGTAGGCCCGCAGGCGCTCCTCACGACTGGCCACATACAGCACGGGAGAATTGAGTTGCGCGTGGAAGGTTTCGGAAAAGGATTCACCGATCCACTCCAGGCCCGGCGTTGGAGAAGCATTCTCGAAGGGAATCACGACCAGGGTCCGGCCAGCCACGATTTGGCCGGCTACAGTGCGGCCGGCGGCGGAAGTGTCCTGGGCACGAAGCGGCGGGCAGAGAAACAGTAAAGCTAGACAGACGAAAATAGCGGCGCGATTCACCACACTTTGATTATATCGGGATAGGAGACAACGCCTCACGCTCTTCGCTGACCTGCGGGAACATCGGGCTCAGTGGTTGCGTCCGTGTAGAGGCGGGTCTTTGACCCGTCCCTACGAGACTCAGCCTCGTCCCCACCTTTTCCGGGCCGGGCGTCGGTCCAGCCCGGCAGTTCATCGCTGCCGGTAATGAGGCGCGCGCCGCGTTCGTATGTGAGATATGACCATGCCCACTGGATCATCACCAGGAGGCGATTGCGGAAGCCGATCAGGAAAAGAATGTGGATGAACAGCCACGCCAGCCATGCGAAATAGCCGGACAACTCAAACTTGCCGAACTGGGCGACGGCGGCGGCGCGGCCGATCGTGGCCAGGCTGCCTTTGTCGTGATAATGAAAACTGCGTCGCGGTTGATTTTCAAGGTCGCGGGCGATGGTTTCCGCAACCCAGTTCCCTTGCTGGATCGCGACCTGCGCGACTCCAGGCAACAGCTTGCCATTTTCGTCGTTCAGTGCGGCGAGGTCGCCAATGACAAATACTTCGGGATGTCCGGGAATGCTTAGGTCGGGTTGAATGAGAACGCGACCGGCGCGGTCGACGGGCACTCCCAACTTTCGGCCCAGGGGCGAAGCAGCCACACCCGCTGCCCACAAGACTACTGGGGATGCAATCCTTTCGTCGCCGGCCCAAACCGCGCCGGGCTCAATGCGGGTGACCATGTGGGAGGTGCGAACCTCAACGCCGAGGCGTCGCAGCTGAGCTTCAGCTTTGCGCGAAAGCTCCTCAGAATAGGCTGGCAGGACGCGGGGTCCGCCTTCGATGAGCAGTATGCGGGTCTGCCGCGGGTCGATATTGCGAAATTCGTGATTCAGCGCGTGGTGCGCGATTTCGGCCAGCGTTCCCGCGAGTTCGACGCCAGTGGGGCCGGCTCCGATGACCACGAACTGCAGCGGAGATTTGTCGTCGGCGGTCTGCCGCTGGTTTTTCTGCCGGTCGTTTTTGTGGCGCTCGGCCAGTTCGAAGGCCAGCAGAACGCGGCGGCGGATTTCGAGTGCGTCTTCAATTGTCTTCAGACCGGGCGCCAGCGGCTCCCATTCTTCGTGACCGAAGTAGGCATGGGTCGCTCCGGAGGCGATCAGCAGGAAGTCGTAATCGAGCGCCTGCTCCTTCGTGATAACTTGCTTTTTCCCCAAGTTAAAATCAATCACTTCTTCAAGTAATACTTCAACATTGGAGTACGCTCTCAGTATCGAACGGATGGGCGCCGCTATTTCGCCCGGAGACAGGCCGGCGGTAGCGACCTGGTAGAGCAGCGGCTGGAAGGTATGGTGATTCCTCCGGTCAAGGACCGTGACCCGAACTGGAAGCCGGGCGATCCGCCGGGCAGCGGTCAGTCCCGCGAAACCAGCCCCCACGATCACCACTCTCAGTTTCGGACTGCCGCTCGTTGGCATTGGGTTCATGGGCGCTACTTTGGCCTACTATAGAGATTCATGGAATTGCCGTTCAGTCGAAAACTTTTGGTGCTGGGCTGACCATAGCCGTGACCATGCCGAAGAAGCCTCCAGCCTTGAAACTCTGAAACCTTGAAACTTTGAAACCTTATACACTGCTTCTTCACCGATAATGACCCCAGCGCAGCCCAGTTCGTCAGCCCTGCGTTTTCTCCAGCCTTCGGTCCGCGACATCATTTTTGTTTTTCTTTTCTGGTCACTGCTGGCGGGACCTTTGTCGAACCGGCCGCTGGCGGATGCGGACATCGGATGGCACATTCGAACCGGCGAACAGATTCTGGCGACCCACACCCTTCCCCGCACCGATCCGTTTTCTTCCACCATGCAAGGTCAGCCGTGGTTTGCCTGGGAGTGGTTGTACGACATGGCGCTTGGGGTTCTCCATCAGGCCTGCGGACTGAACGGAGTGGTTTGGCTGTGCGCCCTGCTGATAGCTGCGACTTTTGTGCTGCTGCTTTCGCAACTGCTGCAGCGCGGCACCGGCCTGCCGCTGGCGATCGTACTGATGCTGCTGGCGGAGGCCGCCTCGGCGATTCATCTGTACGCGCGCCCGCACATTGTGA
The DNA here is from genome assembly GCA_035272625.1 of Terriglobales bacterium. GTDB lineage: Bacteria > Acidobacteriota > Terriglobia > Terriglobales > Acidobacteriaceae > Acidiflorens. The sequence continues at coordinate 28,600 of DATEQN010000051.1, forward strand.
GCTGGTTTCTTTCTCTGCTTTGGTTTGTCGTGCTGGAACGATGGGAGGATTGGGATCGATGCGAGCACGCAAGATTGCCGCGCTGGATCCCCTGGTCTTTTCCCGCCTCGATGCTGCTGTGGGTGAACCTGCATGGCGGATGGCTTTTCGGCATGGCCCTGCTGAGCATCTACACCTTCGCCGCATTCGCCGAAAGCCTTCGCGCACACGATGAATTGGCCGCGATCCGCGCCGCGCATCGGGCTCGTGCCATGGCTGCCGCATGGGTAGTCTCGGCCTTGGCGACGCTGGTGAATCCGTTTGGCTGGCGGCTGCACGCACACATCTACCACTATCTTGGCGATCGCTACCTGATGAGCCGGATCGACGAGTTCAAATCGCCTGACTTCCACGGTTGGGCGGAGCGCTGTTTTGCGGTCATCCTGATGCTCACGCTGATCGCGTTTTGGGGTCATGGTAGAAAGCTGCGACTCAGTTACCTGCTGGTCGTACTGCTGGCGGCGTACGCGGGATTCTATTCGTCACGCAATCTGCCGGTTTCGTCGATCCTGCTGGTGCTGATAGTCGGGCCGATCCTGTGGGGAAATTTCACTGCACTGGCGGATAAGCCGGGTGCGTGGCAATGGTTGCGCAACTCCGCGGACCGAATTTCCAAGTTCAGTGATCGCATGGGCGCACAGGAAATGCAGTTTCGAGGTCATCTATGGGTGGTTCTCGCAGTCGCCCTTGCATTGGCGATTTGCCTTCAAGGAGGCCGGCTCGGCTCGCGACAACTCATTCATGCCCAATTTGACCCGCGGAAAATGCCGGTCGCGGCCGTGACTTTCCTGCAGGAAGAACTTAAGGGGAAGCAAGCGAGCACGGAACCGGTTTTCTCGACCGATTCCTGGGGAGGCTACCTTATCTATCGAATGAACCCCGGGCGAATGAACCCCGGGCGACTGTATCCCGAGCGGAAGGTCGTAGTAGATGACCGTCACGATCTCTATGGATCCGGCCGGATTCGCCAGTACCTGATCCTGATGCAGGCCGAGCCGGGATGGCAGAACGTGCTGAAAGAGCTGCAGATTCGGACGGTGCTCTTGCCGACTGGATCGACACTAGCGAATCTGCTCCGCGAAGTTCCGCAGGATTGGCGGGTGGCGTATGAAGACAAGGTTGCGGTGGTGTTTGAGAGGCGCTAGATGTTGGACGACAGCGTCAATAGATGTTGAGATCGCCATTTCAGTACGAACTCTATTTCGTCGCCGCCCGAACGGCATCCTGGCAAGCGTTCGCAGCGGTCAACACTTTGTCAAAGGCTGTATCTGCGCGGAGTTTTGCCAGCAGCGGATCGGAAAGCAGGTTCTCGCGCGCGCAATAATTCTGTTCGACCGCGCTCTGCAGCAGATGCAGAGCCGCCTGCTTCTTGCCGGCGTATGCGAAAAGCGCTCCCTGGTAATACCACGTCTCCGGGTCGGGGTCGGCGGGCAGGCTGGTTTCCGCTTCCTGCGCCATTCGATCCAGATCCGCAACTGACCGCATTTGCAGACAAGCCTTGAGCAGATCGCCATGGTAGCGCGGGTTGGTCGACATGCGCTTCACGGTCTCGCGTGCTTCCTCAATTTTTCCTTCGCGCAGAAGAAGGGATGGCGTCGCATACGCTGCCCATTCCGAACCGGCATCCAGCCGGATAAACTCCCTCGCCCGCTCGGTCTTACCCAATTCCATGAATGCCCACGCGCAGGAACGAAAAGTGTAGCTACCAGGATCGAGGGCCAGCGCGGTGTTGCATTCATTCGTCGACTGCTCCAGCATCCCCGCGTAGCGGTAGACATAGCCCATCGAGAAATGGGCCTGTGCACTCTCTGGACGCCGCTTAACCAGCGCCTGCGCCTCCTGGTATGCCTTCGCCAGCTCGCCTCGCTCCACGCGGTTGCCGATCAGTTGTCCCGCGGCAACAACCCGATTGGGATCGAGTGCAATCGCACGTTCATAGGCTTTGCTGGAACGCTGGAACATGGGCTCGCCACCATCGGAATAGTCTGCGTCATAGTAGCAACGCAAACCGAGCTGTTCCCATGCCGGCGCGTAGGTAGGATCGACCTCGACCAGATGCTCGAGAACCGCGATTGCGTCTTTATTCGGCCCGGGATCGTGAGGCAGCGCGAGGCTATGCAGGTAGAGATCGTAAGTCTCCTCGTTTTTCGGGCGCGTGCCGGTATTGAGAAAATCGCCGGCCGCACCGAGCGCCGGCAGTAACCCTTGACGAATCTGGGTAGCCATCTGCGCCTGCAATGCGATCAGGTCCTGAGCGGGCGCGGTCACGTTGGTCTGCCACAAAAGTCGGTTCCCCTCGACCTGGATTGCCTCCAGCGTAATCAGAAGGCGGTCACCTTGCTTCAGGAAGTGTCCAGTAAGAATGTTGGCAACGTGCACTTCGCGTCCCGCCTGCTGCGGATCGACGTTGTTGCCGACATACTTCTGCGTGATCGAAGATGGGCGAACGTCCAGCGTCCGGGTGTAAGTGAGTGTGTTGGCAATTTCATCGGCCAGCGCGAAGCGCAGAAACTCCACCGTGCTGTCCCCATTCATGTTCTGCAAGGGCAGCACGGCGATAGTCTTCGGGGTTGCAGAATCAACGCGGGAGACGTCGGGATGCCTAGACTGCCAGAAGAAGACGGCCGTCACAAGTGCGGCAATAACGCCAACAGCTCCCACAGCGACCCATTGGAGCCGTTTCTTGCGGGACACGGGTGCCGATTCAGTCACAACCGCCGACTTATGGGAGTCCGTATCGCGCTTCAGCCGTTGCAGGTCGGCTCGCATTTCCGCCGCGCTTTGATAGCGTAAGTTGCGATCTTTCTCCAGAGCCTTGTGGATGATGTCTTCCAGCTTGGCCGGCAGGTCGGGATTGAGCCGGACGAGAGGAACAGGTGCTCGGTTCAGGATGGACTCAAAAATCACTCCCGAGCTTTCCCCACGGAAAGGCAACATCCCAGTTGCCATCTCGTACAAGACGACTCCGAATGAAAACAAATCCGTCCGGGCGTCTAATTCCTTGGCGCGGACTTGCTCGGGAGACATATAAGCTACCGTGCCCAGCGCAGAACCGGGACTGGTTAGGTGGGGTTCCACGTCGAGGGTTGTGGCGCTTGCGTCCGCGCGGGCTCCCGGTCTCACGGAAAGCTTCGCCAGCCCAAAATCCAGAATCTTGGCGTGGCCGCGCTTGGTGACGAAGATGTTGGCGGGCTTGATGTCGCGGTGGACGATCCCCTCTGAATGCGCGGCGTCCAGCGCATCGGCAATCTCAATCGCCAGTCCGAGCAAAATATCGGTCTCGAAGGGCTTTCCGACGACACGATGCTTTAGCGTCATGCCGTCCAGAAACTCCATGGCGATGAACGCCTGCCCGTCCTGTTCACCAATGTCGTGAATCGTACAAATGTTCGGGTGATTAAGCGCCGACGCAGCTTGAGCTTCGCGTTGAAAGCGGGCGAGCGCTTGCGTGTCACGCGCAATGTTTTCGGGTAGGAATTTGAGTGCGACAAAACGATGTAGCCGCGTGTCCTCGGCCTTATAAACCACACCCATGCCGCCGCCACCGAGCTTGTCGATGATGCGGTAGTGCGAGATGGTCTGGCCGATCATTCGTGGCGAATCTTACGTTGTCGAAATCTGCAAGTCAATGAAAGCTGGGGGTTGCCTGACGCGAATTCCTACCCACTCTCTGCAACCTGAGCGCTTTCGTATCATCAGATGTAGTTGAGTTTGGGCCTAACCGGCTGGGGAAGTGCTACTTTTGGAGCGCGAGAGTTCCGCGCGTTGGCTTCCGAGAAGGACTGAATGTATGCGGATCGCAACTGCACGACGGTGTGTCGAGACATGTCCGGAGAGCTGCCGATGAAATCGCAGTGTTTACCGTTCACGCAGATTCCGCACACCACACGTCTCTTCCTTGATTATCTTTCCTACACTCCTTCCGTTCGCGGGATGTATCCACGCTCGCCGATTTTTTCCGAGTGGGTGAAGGACGAATCGCAGCGTGTCGCGTACGACGCCGCGCGTCGCTCCAAGGTGAGCGAAATTCTCGAGCGGCAAAATCGCGCGTGGGGAGCCTCTGCCAAGACGTTGGCCAATATCGACCGGTTCCGGCGAGGAGCGCTGGCGGCGGTTACGGGACAGCAAGTTGGTCTCTTTGGCGGGCCGTTGTTTTCGATCTTCAAGGCGCTGACCGCGGTCAAACTGGCGGAACAGGCAACGGTCGCCGGAGTGGACTGCGTTCCGGTCTTCTGGCTGGCAACCGAGGATCACGATCTGGCCGAGGTCAACCAGGTAGCGCTCGTTTCCGAGCACGGCCTTCCAGAACCATTCACGGTGGAAAGCCTCGGGGTCGAAAGTAACTTTGAAAGTAACGCCGTCGCCGATGCGCCCGTGGGCACCGTCAAGTTCGGGCCGGAAATTGACACGGTGGTCGAGCGCGCCGCCACGCTGCTGGGAGACGCCGAAGTCACGACGTGGCTGCGTCAGGCGTATCGGCCGGGCGAAAGTCTTGGCAGTGCGTTTGCCCTGCTGTTTGCGCGCCTGTTTGCGGATTGGGGCGTCATCCTGCTCGATCCCGCCGACAAGGATTTCCACGATCTTGCAAAACCCTTGTTCCGCGCGGCGATCGAGCGCGCCTCCGAACTCGATGAGGCACTGCTGGCGCGGGGCAAGGCGCTCGAGGCGGCGGGATATCACCAGCAAGTCAAAGTGACTTCGGCAACCACGCTGCTTTTTGAAGTGAAGAATGGCGCGCGCACGGTAGTGCGGCGCAGAAATAATGGCGCCAGCGGCGGTGAGTTCGCGGTGGGTGAGGAGCGGAACTCGCCCCAATATCTGCTTGACCGGATTGAAAAAACTCCGGAGCACTTCAATCCGAATGTTCTTCTTCGTCCCGTGGTGCAGGACTACCTGTTGCCGACACTCGCCTATACCGGCGGAGCGGCTGAAGTCGCATACTTCGCCCAGGTTGCCGTGGTCTACGAAAAACTGCTGGGACGAGTGACACCCATCCTGCCGCGTTTTTCGGCGACCTTGGTCGAACCGAAACCCGAGCGCATTCTGAGCCGCTACCAATTAGGCCTGTCCGACGTGCTCCAGGGTCCAGAAAAAGTTAGAGAAGCCATTGCCGCTCGTTCCCTGCCAGCGGATTTGCAGGCCCGCTTTTCGGAAGCCTACGCGAGTGTGGAGCAGTCGATGGCGGCGCTTCGTGAATCGATCGGCAGTCTGGATTCGACGCTCATCGATACGGCCGAAAGTGCCCGGAGCAGCATGTCGCATCAAATCGATCGCCTGCAGGCGCGAGTGGCACGGGCGGAACAGCAGCGGAACGAGGTCATCACGCGGCACGCGGATGCGCTGAGCCATGCCCTATTTCCGCATAAGGCGCTCCAGGAGCGCGAGGTCGCAGGCGTGAGCTTTGTGGCGCGCTATGGGCCGGGGTTGCTTGCGGATCTCTATCAGACGATTCATCCCGACTGTCACGATCACCAGGTGATTGAGGTGCAGTAGAGACGGGGTTTGCCCCGTCTCCCGCGAACAAATATCAACCTCCGCGCAGCACGATCTGCAATTCTGCGAGCGATTCCACTCGCGGTACCCCCTTGTCGCGGTAAGCGCCGGGCACGTCCATCAACACTGCTTGCATGCCTGCGCCGGTAGCGCCGAGGTAGTCCACGGAATAGACGTCGCCGACATAGAGGCTTTCTTCGGGCTTGGCATGCATGCGGTTGAGGGCCTGACGGAAGATTTCCGGGTGCGGTTTCTCGTATCCGACGAGTCCGGAATCGGTGATGGTGCGGAAGCAGCGGGCGATGCCGCACCTTTGCAACACGTCTTCGATCTTGCCATCCGCATTGGAGATTACTGCGACCTCATAGCGCGCGCCGATCTCATGCAATCGTTCGGCGGTGCCGGGGCGAATCGTGTCCCAGTTGCCGGAATTTCTTATGCCAGCGACGAGTTGGTCACGGATTGCGTCGTCTGCAAGTCCGATCTCGGATAGCAACTGGGAGTAGAACATCCACCAGAAGCTGTGGTCGATGCTGCCGTTTTCGGTCATCATCTCGTCGAACTCATTCTTGGTTCGGCATTCCAGATCGCGCAGGTGCTCGCCATCGGGTATGATGCCGCGTTCGGCGAGAGGCGCGTGAATGCGCTCGCGATTGGGGAACAGCAGTGTGTTGCCGACGTCGAAGAAGATGGCTTTGACTTGCGAGCTCATGGTGTGTACCGCTCTCCCATTATCACGCTTGCTGCGGGCGATTCCGCGCCGTAAAAATTGCCGAATGAATTAAACTGAAAAACTGCCGATATAGGTAAGTGGAATCCGAAGCCATGGCCCAACTGCGAGTGGTCGTCCTGTGGCACCATCACCAGCCCTTCTACAAGGACCTGGTGACGGGGCAGTATCGCCTGCCCTGGACGCGCCTCCATGCTTTGAAAGACTACTACGGAATGGTGAAGCTGCTGGACGAGTTCCCGCAAGTGCATCAGACGTTCAACCTGGTACCCTCGCTGATCGCGCAGATTCAGGATTATGTTTCGGGAGACGCCCAGGACCCTTTTCTTCAGGTTGCGAGCAAGCCTGCGAAAGACCTGACGGAAGGGGAGCGGCGGTTTGCGCTGCAATATCTGTTTCAGGCGCATCCGGTGAATGTCATCGGGCGCTATCCGCGCTATCGCGAGCTGTGGGAGAAATTTCGCGGGGTGGGCGATTCGCCCGAGCGGGCGGACAGATATTTTCAGGCTCAGGACCTCACCGACCTGCAGGTGCTTTCGCAGATCGGATGGTTCGACGAGCATTTTCTGGCGGAGAAAGACGTTGCGGAATTGATCCGCAAAGGCCGGAACTATTCGCTCGAGGACCAGCGGTTAGTGATCGCGCTGGAGCGTGAACTGCTCGGCCGGGTCCTGCCGGTACATGCGGAGGCGGCAAAGAAAGGCCTGATCGAAATTTCGACTTCGCCTTTTTATCATCCCATTCTGCCGCTGGTGTGCGATACGCAGATGGGAGCGGTTTCCTCCCCGGGTCTGCCCTTGCCGCAGAACCGGTATCAACATCCAGAAGATGCTCGCGAGCAATTGCAGCGCGGGCTCGACCTGCACGAAAAAGTGTTTGGAGCGCGGCCGCAAGGGGTCTGGCCGTCGGAGGGCAGCATTTCCGAAGAGGTTTTGACGATTGCGCACCAGCTTGGAGTGCAGTGGATGGCGACCGACGAAGGCGTGCTGGGGCGGAGTCTGGGGACAAATTTCTCACGCGACGGTTATGGCCATCTGAATTCCGATTTGGCGCACCGGCTCTACACGATCTATCGCTACGAGAATGACGATACGCTGATGAATTTGCTCTTCCGTGATCACACCCTCTCCGACCTGATCGGGTTCGTATATTCAGGAATGCCGCCGCAAGACGCCGCCAATAATCTCATCCACAAAATTAAGGAATGTGCGAAGCCGATGGTTGAGAACGGGCAGGACGCCGTGGTCCCCATCATTCTGGACGGCGAGAATGCCTGGGAATACTACCCGCATTCGGGGCGAGAATTCTTGCGGAGATTCTACGACGCGTTGCAGAAAGATCCGGGGATTGAAGCGGTGACGGTGACCGAGGCGATTGCGCGACACAAGACAGTTACTCATCTCCAGTCGATCGTGCCGGGGTCGTGGATCAATGCGAACTTCAACGTTTGGATTGGAGCGCCCGAGGACAACAAGGCTTGGGACTACCTCTACCATGCGCGCAATTTCTATGCGCAGGCGGCACCGGGCGCAACCGAGGAGCAACGCAAGCTGGCGTTTGAAGAGATATTGATCGCTGAAGGCAGCGACTGGAACTGGTGGTATGGGCCGGAGCACCACACGGCGAACGATCGCGACTTTGATGAACTCTATCGCAAACACCTGTCGAATGTTTACCAGGCGCTGGGTGGACCCCCACCGGATTATCTGGCGCAGCCGATCAGCGGGGCCGTGGCGCGGCCTTCGTTCGCGCCGCAGACCGCCTACATTCATCCGAAGGTTTCAGGCGACACGGTGCGCTACTTCGAGTGGATGGGGGCGGCGTGTTACACGGCTGACCAGCGCTCGGGCTCTATGCACGGCAAGCAGTTTCTGATGGATGAAGTGTTTGCCGGCATCGACGAGCAGTATGTTTACGGCCGGCTGGATTTCGCCGGTAAAGTGCCAGAGGACGCATTCGAAGTGGTGGTGAATCTGGAGTCGTGGGCCAACCAAGCAGCCAAGCCCCGGCGCGAACTGCGGTTGGGTGCGGTGGTGGACGGAGGCCGCATTCAGTCGTGGGAAGTGACGCAGGGGAAAGACAAGCCCGTCGCAGATTCGACGGATTCGAAAGAGAAAGACGCGCGGGTGGCGCTCGTCAAGAATTTTGAGTTTCGCCTGCCTCTCACCTGGTTGCTTGCGGCTCCACTGGAGATCGCTAAAGTGCGAGAACCGAAAAGTTCGGATCTGCTGACGACCCGGCTACGCCTGCGCTTCAGCTTGTGGCAGAACCATTTGCCGGTCGACGCCTTGCCGGTTGAAGGCTGGATCGAACTGGAGTTGCTGGCGGAAGAAGATCTGCTGGCAGTGAGTGGTTGAAGGCCCGCGGATAGCGAATAGCGGATAATACATTGTGTGGAAGCGATGCTACGCCCCGCTTGGACGGGGTCAAGCCCGTCCAAGCCCGGGAATACTCTTTTTGGACCCGCGTTAGGTCTCTCTACTGGCCGGCTACTGCGCTGGTCATCGTCATCGGACGGTTCAATTCCATCACCAACTCCGTTCCCGCGGGAAGCATCGCGGAACGGTGTTTGCCAAGCCAGTGCGCGACGGTCACCGTTGCGCCGACGGTTCCGCCAATGAGAAAGCCCTTGCCGCCGCCCGCCAGCCCGCCCACGAGCATTCCTCCGCCGGTGCCAAAGCCGATTTCGGTGAGATCTTTGCCGTCCAGGCCATTGCCTTTGAACTGCCCTTCCTGGTTGACGTCGGTGCCGCGGCGAGCGTTGGTGTCAACCAGGGAGGCGTTCAGCATGAACCTGTCTCCATTCGGAAGGACCATGTTTTCCGGAAAGATGGCGATGGTGGGCTTGCCGGCAATGCGCCGCGGTTCGTTCGCTTTGGTGACCCGGCCCTCGATGGTCGTGCCAATCGGAATCACGGTTTTCCCGTCCATCACGACCGGCTCGGTGACTCTTGCCGAGAACGGATCTCCCGCTTTCGAACTGAAGGTGGCGAGCGTGGTTTCGAGTTTCATCTTGACGGCGGTTCCGGTGGGCAGGGCGGTTTGTGCCGAGGCGAAAGTTGCGATCAGGATGAGCGATGTCAGTGAAAGTGTTCTCTTCATGTAATCTCTTACCTCCAAAATTCAGTTGTGTTTTTCTTGCAAAGCTCTAAAGACCTCATCCAGCGGCGCACGGTCGAGCTGGTTATCGCCGCGATAGATATAGCGCACAACGCCGTTGCCATCATTGGCGCTGCGATCGATGTCGCTACGATCACTGTCGCTCCGATCAATGACGAGGGTAGCCGGGTGCGCGATCTTGATTGCATCGGTGCCGAGCGCGTGATAGAGCCCGTAAGCTTTGGTCACGGCGCGATCCTCATCGAGCAGAAAGACGCTGGCGATCGGATGCTTCTCCAGGAATTTTGCCGGCTTCCACATACCGTCCCGCTTCTCGGCGGCAAGGAACGCCAACTGCGCTCCCGCTGCTTCAATTTCCTTTCTCTTCGACTCCAACTGAGTCATGCGCTTCACGCAGTTCGGTCACCATGTGCCGCGCAGAAACTCGAGAACCAGCGTGCCTTGCGCAAGCAGCCCGCCGAGAGTGAATGTGCCCTCACGGTTGGCCGCTCCCAGGGAAAAGTCCGGGGCGCGTGCGCCGATCTCCAGAGTTTCAGTGCGGTCCTTCATGTTGAGTTCGACTTTAGGCGAAGTGGAAATCAGGAACAATAACGGATGGGGTACGGGGTTAAGCCGGTGGGCGATTCGCTTGGGCATGTCCCGGCACACTGACTGGGTCCCGCCGCGTCCGATATAATCCGCTTCGCAGGCAGGAGACTCAGCAAGTTGCGTTTTCAGATTGCTCGCTACGACTACCGATTGTGTCTTCAAATCCATCTGACGAATAAAGGACGCACTTATGCCCATTACCAGCATTGCCGATATCCGCGGACGCCAGGTACTCGACTCGCGTGGCAATCCGACGGTTGAAGCTGAAGTATTTCTTGATGGCGGCGCCAACGCGCGGGCCATTGTGCCGAGTGGCGCCTCCACCGGTGAGCACGAGGCCGTTGAATTGCGTGACGGCGACAAGACCCAGTACCTCGGCAAGGGCGTTCTGCTGGCGGTTGCGAACGTCAATGGCGAGATTGCGGACGCCCTCAGCGGAGCGGACGCGGCTGACCAGCGCACGCTCGACGCCCGGCTGATCGAGCTTGATGGCACGCCGAACAAAGGACGGCTGGGCGCGAATGCGATCCTGGCTGTTTCCATGGCGGCGGCGCGTGCTTCCGCGAACGCTTGCGAACTGCCGCTCTATCGCTACTTAGGCGGCGCAGCGGCGAACGTGTTGCCGGTGCCGATGATGAACATCCTCAACGGCGGCGCGCACGCCGACAACAACGTCGACTTTCAGGAGTTCATGGTGATGCCGGTGGGAGCGCCGTCATTCTCCGAGGCGCTGCGCTGGGGCGTCGAGGTTTTCCATACGCTCAAGGGCGTGCTGAAAAAGCGCGGATACAACACGTCGGTCGGCGATGAGGGCGGCTTTGCCCCGTCGGTGAAATCGAACGTCGAAGCGATCGAAGTCGTGCTGGAGGCGATCCAGCAGGCAGGCTACAAGCCGGGCGAGGAGATTGCGATTGCGCTCGATCCGGCGGCCAGCGAGTTCTTTCAGGACGGAAAATATGTTTTCAAGAAATCCGACAAGTCGGCCAAGAGTTCCGAAGACATGATTCGCTACTACGCAAAATGGGTGAATGACTACCCCATCGTGTCCCTCGAAGACGGGCTTTCCGAAAACGACTGGGACGGCTGGGCGCTGCTGACCAAAGAACTAGGCGGGAAGATTCAGCTGGTAGCCGATGACATCTTCGTCACCAACATTGAGATCTTCGCCAAGGGCATCGAGAAGGGAATTGCCAACTCAATTCTGATCAAGCTCAACCAAATCGGCACGGTCAGCGAGACGCTCGACGCGATCGACCTGGCGCGCCGCAATGGATACACATCAGTGATCTCGCACCGTTCCGGCGAAACCGAAGACACATTCATTGCGGACTTTGCGGTAGCGACTGGAGTGGGACAGATTAAGACCGGCTCGGCTTCGCGCACCGACAGAATTTCCAAGTACAACCAGTTGCTGCGGATTGAGGAAGAGTTGGGTGGGGCGGCGCGGTTTTTGGGGGTGAAGGCGCTGAACTATAAAGGATAGGCCGCCGATGGATACATAGCTATGAAAGTTAGCGTCAGCGAAGCGCAGGATAGGTTCGAAGAGTTGCTCGACAGGATCGCTGTCGGGGAGGAAGTCGTGATCACGGACCATGGTGAGCCTGTTGCAAAGCTTGTGCCGATTCCTACGTCGGAGTAGAACCGCAGCGGATTCGGTTAGTCTCTGCAAAAACGAGTTCAACGGGCCGGATGACTTCACGCCCCCCCTGCCCAAGGAGATGAAGACCTGTTCTGGTGATACTACTCCTGGTTAGAACCCCATCGTGTCGTCCGCCGAAGGCCCGTAAGTCGACGGCACCGGCTTTTCATTTAACCGCAGATACACTCCGAGCTGGGCGCGGTGGTGCACAATGTGATTGAGGAACATTTGCCGATATGCCAGAAAGCGCGATCCGCTGAAGATGGGCTTGTCTCCGAAACTTAGCTTCCACGGCTGCGTCCAGGCTTCATCCGGGGTGTTCTTGAGTGCGGTACGTACTTTCGCAGCGCCTTCATCGAAAGCTGCGACCAGTTGCGCCGCGGACTCAAACGGCAGAGGCTTGAAACTGCTTTTCGAAAAATCAAGTTCAGGGGTGGTGAGGATCGTAAGACCAAAGCCAGCCAGCTGCGCCACGTGAGGCGCAAGCTTGTTCAGGGGCATGGATTTGGGATGCGGCGCAAAGTCCTTCTTGTCTTCTGGAACTCGTTCCAGCATCGTGCGCGTTTTCTTGATTTCTTCGTCGAATTCGGTCAGGAGAAGTTCATTGATGGGCATGCTTATCCTCTGGGACGATTTCTGCAATAGTATAAGATGTGCGTCCGCCGGAAGCGATTCAGTCTATCAGCCGACCGCCAAGAGCCAGAAGCTAGAAGCCAGGAGCTAAAGCGACTTTATGCCTCGTCCTAGACCTCTCGTCCTAATCATCCTCGACGGCTGGGGATACCGAGCCGAAACCAAGGCGAACGCCATCGCCCTGGCGCGCAAGCCCATCTACGACCGGTTGTTGCGCGATTATCCTAATACTCTGATTCACACCAGCGGGCCGTTTGTCGGACTGCCGGAAGGCCAGATGGGGAACAGCGAAGTCGGCCACCTCAACATTGGCGCCGGGCGCATCGTGCACATGGACATCACACGCATCGACCTGATGATCCAGAACGGCGAATTCTTCTCGCATCCCGCGCTCGTCGAAGCCATGAAGAACGCCCGCACCAGCGGCCGCAAGCTGCACCTTTTCGGGCTGGTGTCGGACGGCGGTGTGCATTCTCGGCAGGAGCATCTCTACGCGCTCCTGAAAATGGCCAAGCAGCAGGGAGTGGAGCGCGTGTTCGTGCACGCCTTCATGGATGGGCGCGACACGCTTCCCACCAACGGCGCCGGCTATCTTGAACAACTGCAGCAGAAGATGCGCGAGTACAACTCCGGCAAGATCGCTACCGTCAACGGCCGCTACTATGCCATGGACCGCGACCGCCGCTGGGAGCGTATCGCCAAGGCCTACAGCGCGATGGTCGATGGCAAAGCCGAGGGCGGCACCTGTGTCGACGCCGTGCAGGGCATGAAGGAGTCCTATAACAAAGGTGTGACCGACGAATTCGTGGTGCCGTTCGTCTGCACCGACAAGCGCGGCGAGGCGCTGGCAAAGAACGGCCTGGCAAAGATCAGCGAAAACGATTCCTGCATCTGCTTTAACTTTCGCGCCGATCGTGTTCGCGAGATCACGCGTGCCCTGTGCCGCAACAGCGGGCTGAACGAGAAGGGTGGGAGCGATTTGCCGGGCGCGGCCGACCTCGACGCAACCATCCCGCGCGACCGTGCTCCGAAGAACCTGAAGTACGTTTGCATGACACGGTATGACAAGAACTTCGACCTGCCAGTCGTGATTCCACCGGAGTCGATGTCGAATATCCTGGCCAACGTCATGTGCGGGCTGAAGATGCGCAACCTGCGTGTTGCCGAGACCGAGAAGTATGCGCACGTAACGTACTTCTTTAATGGCGGAGTGGAGCAGCCTTTCCCCGGAGAAGATCGCGTTATGATTCAATCGCCGAAGGTCGCGACCTACGATCTGAAGCCGGAGATGAGCGCCGCCGGCGTCGCCGCGGCAGTTGTCAAAGCTACGAACGAAGGCACTTTCGACGTAATCATCGTCAACTTCGCGAACGCCGACATGGTCGGGCATTCAGGCAAGCTTGAGCCCACCATCAAGGCGGTCGAGACGGTCGACGCCTGCCTGGGCGAGATTGAAAAAGCTGTGCGCGCTAAAGTCGGAGCCATGCTGATTACGGCCGACCACGGCAATGCCGAAATGATGATCGACCCCGTAACCGGAGGTCCGCATACGGCGCATACGACGAATCCGGTGCCGTTTATCGTGATGGCGGAGGACGCAAAGCAATTTACGCTCAAGTCCAACGGCTCTCTACGCGATATCTCGCCAACGATTCTGGGTATGCTTGGAATTACCGAGCCGAAAGAAATGACGGGCTCGGATTTGCGGAAGCCGCTGAAGGCTTGAACCGCCGGGATTTCTTCGACCCAAGTAGTCGACCGAACCAGAGAAGCGTAATGTATCATTTGCGCGTCGGGAGGTTCCGATAACCTATGCAAAGCACTACGCCATCTGGGGCTGAAGAAATTCTGACGGGACGCTTCATCGCTAGTTTGGGCACTGAGAACGAAGACGGTTCCATACACCTTACGGCGGTTTGGTATCTGTTCGACGGTGCCTGTTTTTATGTGGCGACTTCTTCGCGGACTCGCAAGGCTCGCAATGCAGCGGCCCGGCCCAAAGCTTCCCTCATGGTGGACATCAGAAAACCCGCATCGGAGCGAGGTCTGGTGGCCGTGTGCACCACAGACATTATCGCGGGCGAAAGCTCAAGAGAAATCAATGCTCGCATCCACGGTCGCTATATGAGCGAGGCTGCATTGGCCGACCCGCGCGCGGGAGGCACGATGGCGGCAATGGACGACATCACCCTCAGGCTGACCCCCACACGCTGGTATGCATGGGATATGCGTACACTCGACGACGCCGTTTTCGGAGGAGCGATGAGAACGCCCGGCTATCTGCTCCCACTTGATTAAGGACGCACTGCCGCCACAGGACGGTAACGGCGAAGATTCCCAAGCCTTAGCAGAATACACCGAGAGATCATCAGATCCCTAATGCCCCAATCACCCGATGACCCAATCCGCAAGCTGCTGATTTGCGTCCGCCATCCTTTTGATCAATGGAACGCGCCGACATGGTTCTCTGAGCGCTTGCGGAAGGAGTTTCCGAAAATTGAAACCGTCCATCTTCCCGATTACAAGCGCGTCGATGAAGAAATTGCGGACGCTGAAATTGTCGTCGCCTGGTCGATCCGTCCCGAGCAGATCGCAGCGGCAAAAAAGCTGCGCTGGATTCACTCGCCGGCGGCGGCGGTTCATCAACTGATTTTCCCGGAACTCGTCAACAGCGACATTATTCTCACCAACGCGCGCGAAGTGCACGGGCCAGTGGTGGCCGAGCACGTAATCGGGCTCATCTTTGCGTTGGCCAAGAAAATCCCGGACTCGGCACGTCTGCAGGAGAAACATATTTGGGGGCAGCAGATTCTGTGGGACGAACTGCCTCGGATCCGGGAAGTTGCGGGCGCAACCCTCGGCATGATCGGCCTCGGCAGCATCGGACGCCCGGTGGTGAAGAGCGCGAAAGCTCTCGGCATGCGGGTGATCGCGGTGCGTGAGCATCCGGAGAAGGGAAGCGACGGCGCGGACGCCGTTTTCGCTCCGGGTCAAATCGACGAAGTGTTCCGGCAAGCCGATTACATCGTGCTGGCTGCGCCGGTTACGGCCAGCACGAAGGCGATTGCGAACGCTGAACGCCTGGCGCTTATGAGATCGGATGCTTGCCTGATCAACGTCGGTCGCGGCCAGCTCGTCGATGAGCCCGCGCTCGCCGCCGCGCTGCGTGAAAAGAAAATTGGCGGCGCCGCTCTCGATGTGTTTCCGAAGGAGCCGCTGGCTTCTGATTCGCCGCTGTGGGACGTTCCTGATTTGCTGATTACTCCGCACACGGCGGCGCTGACTGACAAGTTATGGGAGCGGCATTATACGTTGTTTTCCGAGAACTTGCGGCGCTATCTGAATGGCCAGCCGCTGCTGGCGGTAGTGGATAAGCACAAAGGCTACTGATTCTCAAACACAATGGAGCGCCCGCCTCTCCATGGGACAGGCGAAGACGGTCTACCGCGTATCAATTCCAAACCCGATAATCGCAGTCACTTCCACTGGCTCCTCTCCGCGAAATGCTGGGCGGAATTTCCACTTGGGCAACGCCGCCATGATTTTCGAGGTGGTCTCGGCCGCACCCGGATCCAGCACTCTCAGGTCCTTCAGAACGCCGGTCCGGTCAAGGATGCAGGTGAACACAACGTGGGTTGGGCGAAGGCCATCCGGAATGTCCTTGCGGAGAGGCTCGGGTTCGCTCAACGCTTCGCGGGAGGGATGCTTGGCCGAAGACGGATCGGAGTATTGCATCACCGCCGTCCCCAGCGAGGTTTCGATATAGATAGAATAGTTGTCGCCCTTCAACAAACCGTAGTAGGGCAACACGCCACCCGAGCGAGAGGTTGCGATTACCGTAACTCCGGATCTTTTGTGGTCATTCAGTGAGGAATGTCCGGGGCCCGTACCTGGCGCATCGCCGCCGGGCACTCCGAAACTGGGGAGCGTGACGGTGGTCGTGCCGCCTTCTACGGACACGCCTGGCATGGCCGGCGTGCCGTTATTGCCGTTTCCCGTGCCACCAGACCCAGGATATGGCGAAATCCCTCCCTGCGCGTTGGGATTGGAGCCGCGGCCCGTGCCTGCGTTGTCTTTGCCCGCGCCTGAACCTTCTCCATGCAGCCCGCTGCCGGGGCCATTGCCATTGCCAATGCCCGATCCGCCGCCGCTGCCGCCGAGGCCGGTTTTTGCCGTGCCGCTGGGTGACATCGCGATTGCGCCACCGCCGGTCGAATTCGGAAGTCCCGCTTGCGTTCCGGGCTGGCTGGAGACGATGATCCCGTTGCCGGCCGCGTTTCCTCCGGCGTTGCTCGGCGGAGCTACGGAGGAGCCCAGGTCGAGCGGGCCGCCGGCGCCGGTTCCCTTGTTGCCTCGTCCGCTGCCAGAGAGGGCCTTGCCGCCGCCCAAGCCGGGCGGAGGCGGTATGACGTCGGCGGAGCCGAGGAGCGAACCTGCGGCCTGGCCAGCGCGGCCGCCGCTGTTTCCCTGAGAGCCCTGTCCGCCGATGCTGGCTGGAGGTGGCACTACCTGGGCGGTAAGGGCGCCCGCGCCATTTCCTCCGAGTCTTCCACTTGACCCTCCGCCGGACGCGGTTGGTGGAGGAGGCACGGGATTCGTGCGCAAGTCGCCCGTTGCGGAACTTCCCCAGCTATTGAGATCGCGGCTGACTTGCGACGGCGGAGGCGCCACGATCGCTGGGGCCGGCAGCAAAAGCCTTGATGTGGACGACACGTCGCGTGGCGGCGCAGAAACCGGTGGTGCAACCACGTCGACGGTCTGCGTCAACGGGATTCGGGAACTGGCCAGGTCGCGCTGCGCGTCGCGCGGGGCCGGTGCGATGACTGTGGGCGCAATCGGATTTGCGGTACGCATCTTGTCTCGCGAGATATTCGGCGTCGGCGGGACGATCTCAGCGCTTAAGGCTGGTGAATTGCGCGTGCTGGAGCGCGAAACTTCAGGCGCGGGAGCGACGATGCTGGTCGCAAGATTGTTCGGAGTCCGGCGGGCCGATGAATTCACATCCGGCGCAGGCGGCACTGGGCTCATCGCAGGCAGGATGGGCGCGGTGAGAGAAGAACGCAGACCTTCGGCGGGCGGCGGTCCGGGATTCGGTTTGAACGCGAGCAGATTGGCGACTGCGGAATCGGAATGAGGCAGGTTGAGTTTGGGAGCGTCCACCACGGTCTCGCGAGGCTGGTCGCCGCGCGCTACGCGGATGGTCTGCGTGCGGTGGTGGGCCTGCCGGCCGCCGGCGCGTCCGGACTTGCCGGATTGCGCGCCGCCCCGATCCTGCGTTTTCGGCAGTTCGTTGCCGGAGTAATAGATGACGTCCCTTTCGGGGTGAGTTGGAGGCAGGGGGATCTCAAGACTGATAAATTTTTCGGGGATGACGATTACTGCGATCAGCAAAAGGCACTCGAGCAGCCAGCTGATGAGCATGCCGCGGTAGGGGAACATGCCAACGGGCGCTTCTCCGGCCAAACGTCTCGGAGCGCGGGTGAGCGCCGGGCGCAAAGCCGACTTGAACTCTTCCCATGGTGATGACCATTCCACCAGCAGGCGAGGCGGCTCGAGCCACTGGGTGACCGTTTCGGGAATGGTGGCAACTTCGACCATTATTTATTTCGGACTACGTTCTGGGGGATTGGTACTAGTGTAGTGTGCCAGAAGGATTGTCTGATTTCGCCTGACTTCAGTTTTTTTTGTGTCTTTTTTTTCTTTCGCGCTGGAGCAGAGTTTCTTGGTCGCTTCGAACGTCGAACGTCGAGGCGAGGTGTTTACTAGTTGGTACTCCCTACCCCCCCTTCCCCCCGGTCTATTGGAATCATTGACTTAGGGAAAATTCCTTCCAGGTCTTTGGGGAATAAGGACTTATAGGTAAAGTATTCCGGAATAAGGAGTTAGCCTGGTTTCCGGCCGGTTCGACGCGCTCTCACTGGTACGCGCGATGGGAAATCAATCACTTAGCGGGGGTCTTTTGGTACGAGTTGCCAGTCGCTTTCAAAGTATTGAAAGGGATGGAGTTGTTCGCGCGACGCCCGATGAACGTGTCGCAGAGGTGGGCCACTGAAACAATGACCGATTGCAGGTCCGATTAGTTGTCAAGGAGCAGGTGGTGCTTGGGCAAATGCTTGCTGTGAATCTATTTTAGCAGTTGAGTCAAGTGCGTTTTGTTCCGAAACCATTTGCGCGGAGAGTTCTAACAGGCTTGCGGAAGAAGTATCTTCCGCGCCGCGGCAAGCCACTTCTCGAAAAGCACGAGAAGTGGCGCACCCGGTTTATAGTGCAAGTGCTTCTACAGCTTTTGAGGCATCGCTAGTCATCCGCAATTCAAAGGCTGACGGCTCGGCGCACGTAAGTCGCCCAGTCCTAGGTTGAGGTGTGCTCAAAGCGGTCACCGGCATCGCCGCGTTTCGTGGATCGTTGCTATCGAGTTCCCAGCGCGAATCGCAGTAGAATGAGGCGATGATCGGCAACGCAGAAGCAATCGAAGAGATGCTCGGCCCTAAGGTTGACATTGGGAGCGTCTCCGGCGAAACCAGCCGTAGCAAAGTCACTACGCTCGCCTTTGAACTCTACAAAGAGACGATCAGGGTCCTCAACCTGGCGGCACATATTTTGGATCAAGCAGCTAGCGCCAGCGGCGGTCTGCCACGAAACCAGGCGATTTGCGCAGGACTGCTGATCCGAATGGTCAAATTCATGATCGCTGTGCTTCAGCTTACCTGCAAGGATGATCGCGGAGAGGTCGTTCTGTCTCTCACTCGATCGATCATGGAATCCGCGTTTGATCTGGAATTTCTGGTGCGTGCGAATGACGACAAGCACTTCAACGATTTCGTAGAGCACAGTCTCGGTGCCGAGCGAGAACTCTACGACTTGATTCAAGCCAATATCGCGAAGCGAAATGACGGCACCGTGCTGCCGATAGAAAAGAGAATGCTAAGCGCGGTCGATCGCCTTTGCGATGTTTCTGGCGTGAAAGTTGGAGACGTGCATCCGAAGTGGAGCAACTGGGCGGGCGGTCTCAAGCAGCGTCTCCAGTTCCTACAGAAGGAAGAGCAGTATGTTTTCATGCATCGGTTGCCTTCTCACGCCGTCCACGGAACCTGGGTGGACTTATACAAGCAGCATCTAGAGTACGACCTGCAGACCAAGCTATTTAGTCCGCGCTCCAAATGGCGACCGACTGACGCCCGTGCGTTTGGTCCCACAGGCGTGTTTGTGTTGTGTGCGGTTGAGCCTTACGTCGAGAAATACTTCTCTGCGATACCTGAAAGTAAACTGCTCCTAGAACGCATCGATGATCTGCGCAACCGGATTGCTGTGGAGACAGCACACGAGCAACTAATCGCAGGGAAGTGAGAACGAAAAGGCAGGCGGGTGGGCCACATTAACGGGCGAAGTATAACGCCGGTGTGTCTTTCAACGTTGACCGAAACAACTGGGGGTGCGCCACTTCTCGCGCTTTTCGAGAAGTGGCTCTCACCGCGATTGCGGGGCAGAATCTTTCATCACCATTGGTGGTGCGCGCCGGGTGGGCCACGTAATGTCGGCCGCCCACCGTCGCAGCCTTACCTCAGCGGCTAAAGCCGCCACCGAAAACAAGCCACTTATCGCAGCGGAAAACCGCTGCGCCACCCAAAGGCAAGAACAAAACCGATTTTTTCAGCGTCGCAGCCTCGCCTCGGCGGCATCCCACGCACCGGGCTGTTTCGGTGGAGTAGGGGTCCCTTCGACTTCGCTCAGGGCAGGCTCTTCGACTCCGCAGGCCGATTCGCTTCGCGCATCGGCCTGCTCCGCTCAGGATGACAATTCTTTATTTGGTCTAGACTTTGTCCGGGATAACGACCCAACTGAGCTGCTACCTGTAAACGGCGCAGGAAATTCGGTTGCTGGTGTCCATGAGCGGCGCTGGGGCGGACGAATGCGTCCGCCCCTACGTGTTTCAGGCGGCCTCGGTGTGAGTCGGACGTTGTTCGAAAGAAATATCCACGTGGTCGCCGACCACGGTCAGCGACTCGCGTACAGTGCCCGTGGGAAGCTCAAGCACGGACGCGGCCTGGACGCGAATCGCGGCCATGCGCCAGGGCTTGAGCTCTTCTTCAATGTGGATGACAATCCGTTCCCGGTCAAGGTAAACGGCGTCGATCGGAAAACGCATGGCGAAGGTGTGGATGCCGTGGGATGGGTTGATCCACAATCCCTGGCCGCGGGGGAAGCGCGACGAATCGGTAGCCATGAGGCCGCGAAAGCGGGACCAGTGGGTGCGTGCGATCAGGAGATCGGTCGCTAGATAGGTGGTACGTGTACGGTTAAAAGCGTATCCCTTGGGCCCCCGCGGGGACATGACAACTCCTGAATTGGTCTAGAAATTCACCGTTTTCCCCCGGCAACCGGCATGAAGATATGCATCAGCTGAATCACAGCCGGCCCGACGGTGACGAAAATCAGGGAGGGCATCACAAACAGGACGAGGGGAATAATCATTTTGACGGTAGTCTTGGCCGCCTGTTCTTCGGCGCGCTGGCGGCGCTCGGTGCGCAGGGACTCGGAATGCACGCGCAAGGCTTGGGCGACGCTGGTTCCGAAGCGGTCGGTCTGAATCAGGGTTCCCACCAAGGCGCGAATATCATCGACCCCGGTGCGCTCGGCCAGATTACGGAGCGCTTCGACGCGCGGTTTTCCGGCGCGGGCTTCCAGATCGAAGAGATGGAATTCACCGCTCAGTTCCGGGTGCGCGGTGCGCAGATCCTCGCCGACTCGCATCATGGCCTGGTCGAGCGACAAGCCCGCTTCCACACAGATCACGGTCAAATCGAGGGCATCGGGAAGCCCGAGGCGAAGCCGTTGCTGCCGCTCCTGCAGCTTCTTTTTCAGCAGGAATCGCGGGATAAAAAAGCCAAGAGCGGTCACACCCACGAGCAGCAGCGGGGAATTAAATCCGGTAAAGACAAACACCGACAAAAAACCAAGAGCGGCGAACAGGACGCGCAGCCCGCGATAGATGCTGGCGTGCTGGGCGTTGCGATATCCCGCTTGAATCAGCCAGAGACGGGTTTTGGAAACCTCCGAGGGTGAGGTCGGCAAGGCCCGGCTTAGCGGATCGAGGGCCTGCTGAATCCGTTCGCGGATGACGGGCTTAGCCTGGGCTTTGGGGCGCTGCCAGCCGATTTCGCGCAGACGGGATCCGAGCACCGATGAGGGCACGACCGCAGCCGCTCCAAAGGCGAACACGGTCACAACGATGGCGACAAAAACGAAAATGGCGAGTGCCAGCGGCATTATTCGGACCTTATATGAATCTCATATTTCAAACCTGGATCTTGATAATTCTGCGAATCACAAAATATCCCATCGTTTGCAATGTGATGCCTCCGACGATCAAGGCGTGTCCTATCGGGTCGGTGAAAAGCGGTTGGATAAAGCCCCGGTTAAGGACAAACATTACGGCCACCACCGTGGGCGGCAGAGCCATGAGCAGCATCATGGTGAGGCGTCCCTGGGCGGTGTGAACGCGGACCTGGCGCAAAATCTTGAAGCGTTCGCGGATTACATAGGACAGGTTGTCAAGAATCTCGGCCAGATTGCCGCCGGTTTCGCGTTGCAACATCACTGCCGTCACGAAGAACTTGAGGTCGACCAGAGGCACACGGTCGGCCAGATTGAGCAGGGCGTCGCGCACCGGGAGGCCGAATTTCTGTTCTTCATAAAGCTGGCGGAATTCTCCGGCAACCGGTTCAGAGACCTCGTTGGCAATCATTTCGAGTGCGGTGGTAAATGCGTGGCCGGCGCGCACGGCGCGGGCGAGCGTGTCGACGGCCTCGGGAAACTTCTCCTCAAATTTCTGGAAGCGCTTGGTCCGCATGTGCGAGGCATAGGCGTAGGGGATAAAAAACCCGAGCAGGGCGCCGGCCCAGCCGAACAGCACCGTGCCGCCGGCGATGAAAGCGACCACGCCGAATACCACGGTCGACACGGCGCACAGCATGAGGAAGTTCCCGGCGCGAACATCCACGTTTCCCTGCGCCAGCATTTTTTGCAGAACCGAGACGCGCTCCGAGCGGCGCAGCAGAGTGTCGAAAGCCGGTATCCGGCTGAGCACTTCATCGCGCAGCAGCGCCACGTCTGGCGCAGCTTGTTCGGTGGGCTTCTGAACCGTGGAGAGGCGCTCGCGGAGAACCCGGGCTTGGGCCTTGCGCTGATCAAGTAAAGACATGGCCACAAAGACCGCCATTGTGACCACCACAAACACCAGCAGGGCGACAACGAACTGCATGCGCTAGACCTCCATCCGGGACTCGAAGAGCGCGGGACTCAGGCGGCAACCGGCGGTGGCGAGACGCTCAGCAAATTGCGGCGGGATGCCCGTGGAACGGAAGACGCCGCGCACCTTTCCGCTCTCATCAATACCAACGCGATCAAAAACGAAAATGTCCTGCAGCGTGATCATGTCTCCATCCATCCCGGTGACCTCGGAGACCGTGATCACCTTGCGCGTTCCGTCGGAGAGACGCGCGACCTGAACTATGGCGTGGACGGCGCTGGCGATCTGATGGCGAATCGCACGCTCGGGAATGTTCAGGTTGGCCATGGAAACCATATTTTCGATACGAGCCAGGGCGTCGCGCGGCGAGTTGGCATGTACGGTGGTGAGCGAACCCTCGTGACCGGTATTCATGGCCTGCAACATGTCGAAGGCTTCCTCACCGCGCACCTCGCCCACCACGATGCGATCGGGACGCATGCGCAGGCTGTTGATGACGAGTTGGCGCATGCGTACCGAGCCTTTGCCCTCGATGTTGGGAGGGCGGGTTTCCAGGCGGACTACGTGTTCCTGCTTGAGCTGCAATTCGGCCGCGTCTTCGATGGTTACGATGCGCTCCGAGTTCGGAATGTATCCGGAAAGGACGTTGAGAACCGTGGTTTTGCCGGCGCCCGTTCCTCCTGAAATGATCAGGTTCAGCCGGCCCTTGACCATGGCCGACAGCAGTTCCAGCATGGGCCCGGTCATGGTCTTGTTGTCGAGCATGTTGCGCGCGGTCAGCGGATCGCGGCCAAAGCGGCGGATCGAGAGGCAGGCTCCGTCTAGCGCCAGGGGCGGAATGATGGCGTTGACGCGAGAGCCATCCTGCAGACGGGCATCGACCATGGGCGAAGACTCATCCACCCGCCGCCCGATGCGGGATACGATGCGATCGATGATCTGCATCAAGTGCTGGTTGTCCTTGAACGACAAGCCGGTGATTTCCAGTTTGCCGCTGCGTTCGACGTATACGCGGTCGAAGCGGTTGACCAGGATGTCGGAAATGGTCGGGTCTTTGAGCAGCGGTTCGAGCGGGCCCAGACCAAAGATCTCGTCGAGGATCTCCCTCGACAACTGCTCGCGTTCTGCGAAACTGAGAGGAACCGCCTCGCTGTTCACCGAACTGCGAATCAGGATGAGAACTTCTTCGCGCGCCGAATCTCCGGTCGAGCGGCCGAGTTTTTCCAGGTCGAGGCGATCGAGGATCTTGCGATGCAGGTCCGCCTTGACCTGCTGGTACTCGCTGCGCTCGAAGGCTTGCAAATTGGCCATAATTTTATTGAATCACCAGGACATTGAATTATTGAATCAATACCTCAATGATTCAATGACTCAATAGCTACACCGTCTTAAACAACGACCAGGCACTGCGCTTTACATCCAAATCGTCCTTGGTCAAATGCTCCGCCAGGCCGGAAATGGAGCGGGCAAATTCGGTGTTCCCCTGCTGCACTAGAGGCACGCCGCGATCAATCGCGGTCGAGACCGCGAAGTATTGATTGGGAATCCGCCAGAGCACGGGCGCTCCGATGGCGACCTCGGTCTGAGCTTCATCGAAGCCGGCCACTTTGCGATAGCGGTTCAATACCAACGCAAAGCGGTCCCGTGAGCCGCTCTCGCCCAGATACTGGGCTACTCTTCCGGCGCTCCACAGGGAAGCGACATCGGCGTGGGCGACGAGCAGAATTTTCTCCGACAGGTTGCTGATCAGACGAGTGGCGCTGTCGAGCCGCGACGAAGCGTCGACGACGATGTAGTGAAACAGGCCCACGATGGTGTCAAGCAGGCGGGCAAAGTCGGAAGCCGAAGGCTCGATGACCGTGGGAGTCACAGGCCCGGCCAGCACGTGCAATCCCCGATCGTGACGGACCATGAAGCTGTCGAGCAGGGAGGAGTCCAGGCGGTGCAGGTTCATGATTGCGTCCGAGACAGTGAAGGTTGGCTTCAGATTGAGATGCAAGGCGCAATGGCCCAGCGGCGCCAGGTCCACCAGCGCCGTGCTGTGGTGAATCGATTGCAAGGCTAGAGCCAGATTGACCGCGACGGTGGTAGCGCCGCTGCCGCCCTTGGCATTCACGATCGTGAACACCTTGCCCCGTGAGCTTTCGCGCCCGGGCTTGCGGCGAGTTGCCGTCAGGCGGACGAAGGCTTCCAGCAGATCGGTGGTGGTGGTGGGGCGCTCTATGAATTCGCGGACACCCGCCCGCATGGCGCTGACAATCAACTGGGGTTGAGTCATGGGGCCGACGGCGAACACGGCTGCGTCGGGAAGTTCCTGATGCAGCAACTCTATCGCCCGCAGCGCCGAAGCGATGCCATCGGCTGCGATATCCACCAGAACCACATCGGGAGCAAAGACCCGAGTCTTGCGGATGGTCGGCCCATTGGCGGCCACAGGCATTTCGGCATTGCTGCACACGGTGCGGGCCACGCTGGTGCCATCGACCAGAACCTGAAGCACCGCGCGCTGGTCATTGTCCGTTGCGAATACAGCTACTGACAATTCCGGCATGACTCGTTCCCCACTGCCCTTTCTAGAGCTGCCAATTCGGTTCCCGCGTGCGTGTCTACTTGCTGCTGCCCGCGGGCTTCTTGCCATCGAACTTGCCCTTGTCCAAATACGGCTCCGGGGTCGCAGGAGTTTTCGGCGCCTGGGTACTGGGTGAAATCCGGCGCACCGTGCACAAAACCATCAATTCCGAGTTGCTCTTTTGGTTGCTCTTGCTCTTGAAGAAATTGCCGATGATCGGGATATCGCCCAGTCCCGGAATCTTGTTGCCAGTATTGGTGACCCGGTTATCCAGCAGGCCGGCGATGACGAAGCTCTGGCCATCCTGCAGTTCGAATTCAGTCTCCGCCTTGCGCGTGCTGATGGCGGGTATGGTGGTTCCGGCAACCGTGACCGCATCCGCGAAGTCCAGCGTACTTACCTCGGGAATCACGTGCAGGTGGATGTTGCCGTTCGGCTGGATCACAGGGGTGAACTTCAGGCGCACGCCAAACTCGCGAAACTGAATCGTGACGGTTGCGATTCCGCTGGCATTTTGCTGCGCGACCGGAAAGGGAAATTCGCCTCCCGCCAGGAAACTGGCTTCCTTGCCATTGACCGCGACCAGGTTGGGCTCGGCCAGAATCTGCAAAAGATTTTGCGTCTTAAGGGCCTCGATCACTGCACCCAGATGGACCTGAGGGTTAAAGAAGAACAGGTTGAGTAAGTTCGATACCGTCGCCTGAGTGGGAAATGGGCTGCTCGATCCCGTATCGGTTGTAGTCCCGAGGCCGGTAATTCCGCCGAACTGGCCGGTGGTCGTGCTGCCGATGGTGTTTCCAGAGCCGGTCGAAAGCAGATTGAAGCCCATCTGAGTCAGAGCGGTGCGATCCACTTCCGCGAACTTGACCTCCAGAAGAACTTCCTCCGCCCCGACCGGGCCGAACGTCAGCACGTTCACAACATTCTTGGAATACGCCGAGGCCAGTGCGCCCGCATGTTTGGCCACGTCCTCAGTGGTGACGTGACCAGAGATAACAATCGCGTTACGCGAAGGCGTCACGTTGATCTGCTCATCCGGGAAAAGGCGATGCATTTCTTCCGAGGCCGCGGTGATATCGACATCCACCCGAAGATCGAAACTGCGATTGCGTTCCAGTTCGTCCCAGATCAGCAGTGAGACCTCGCCGGGAGCGAGTCCGTTGACCAGAACTTGCGTTGGTGTGACGACCAGCGCATCCGCCACCGTGGGGTCCGTAACCGAGATGCGCTTCAGTCTTTCGGTGGTGTTAATCAGCAGGGACTTACCCACCATCACCCGCAGCGGCGCGGCGCCCGCGGTCTCGCTCTGGGGTGCAGGCGTGGTCGCGGGAGGGGATTGGGCGGCGGGGTTGCCCGGCGGCATCGCGGGCGTGTCCTGGTTCTGAGACGAAGGCGAGGCCGTTGCCGGAGCGCCCGCCGAATTGCCGTCGAAAGCCAGGGTGCGCGCGAACATCATTGTCGCAAGAGCTAAAGCGGCTGCGACGAGCATTAGAGCTTTCATGAATTCGGACCTCTGCGAGGATGCACGAGCAAATCCATCGAGGTAATAAGCGTACGCGAACTACTGCGGTGTTTGTGGTGGTGGTTCAAACTTGTTTTCTTCCCGCTTGTTGCCATGGATTATTTCTACCTGGTAAGGTGTTGGTGCTGCCGCTGGCGCCGGAGCTTTCTTCACCACTTTGTGCAGCTTGGGTTTGCTCTCGGCCGGTGCCACCGGCGTCGCACCCGGGTACACGGAGCTCGTCCGGGTCGCGGCGATCCCTCCTTTTTTTGTGTCCACGGGATTGCGCAAGGAAAGCTGAATCCGACCTTCCTGCGAAACCAGCGCCAACTTCTGCGCGTCATCTGGAGAAACCGCGAGCGTAATTACCGGGGCGGTCTGCGCATCGGCCGTAGCGCTCCTGTCCAAACTCTTGCCCACGGCCAGAACCAGGACATTCTCGAGCACGGTGGTGGTTTGACGTTCGTTGCCGCTGCCTTCATTACCGGTAGCCAGCACATCCACGTGCGTGCCCGGTTGCACGAAGCCGGCCACCGAAACCACATCGTTGACACGCACGGAAACGGCGCGCATTCCCTGGGGGATCATCGAGGGCAGGCCCGCTCCGGCGTTCATCGCCGCCAGCTTGCTGGGAAGAATAAAATCGCCCTTACTTATCGGCAGAATGGCACCGCGGCCCAGGACGGACGACATCACCGAGAATGCCCCCGGAGGGATCGCTGTTTGCGGGAGAGTGATCACGCGGGCATCGTGTGCTTCCAGCCTGGCCCCGACCAGAATGTCGTCGGCAGCCACCACGACTGGCACTCCGCGCGCCTCGTTGTTCGTGCCCGCGAAGATCCGCAGCTTGTTGTAGACGGTAAAGCTGACGAGCAGGCCGACCGCGAGCGCCAAGCCCCCGATCATCAACAAACGGCTTCGGTTCATTCCTCTCCTTCCGAAACAACCGCGGACTCATTCCCTTGTAGCCGTGTCGGTCTCCGTCTCCGCTTGTGCGACCTGCTTCCGGCGACCGCAGTGGTCTACTGGGTTATTGAGCTGGCCACTTGGCTGAACACGTTATTTGCGTTGCCGCCGATCAAACGGACGGTGCCAATCACGATTACCAGAATTACCGCCAGCATCACCGCGTATTCTGCGATGTCCTGCCCTTCCTCGTTGCGCCACAAGAGGTTAGCCAAATCCTTCATTCTAGACTCCTTCTAGACTCCTTCGAGCTTCATGCGAGAAGCTGCCATCTCCGGGACCAGTGTTGGAACCAATCCCCATGTACGCATGTGCCTTAGTTTCGCAGATTTGGGAGGCTCTGGGAAACATTTTT
This sequence comes from Terriglobales bacterium, assembly GCA_035272625.1. GTDB lineage: Bacteria > Acidobacteriota > Terriglobia > Terriglobales > Acidobacteriaceae > Acidiflorens. The sequence continues at coordinate 56,482 of DATEQN010000051.1, forward strand.
TCACGTTCCTTCCCGTAACAAGGGGTCTATGGAGAATATCAGCACTTTCGACGGCCAGATGCCTCTTGAGCAGGACGACTGCCTTGGAGTCGCTAAATGCAAGATGCCACTCGGGGTCGAGAAGGAGGGCTTGCGCTATCGCGCAGGACGGGGGTACAAGTACCGCTTCCACCTTCCAGCCGTCAAGAACGTCTCGCCAGCCATTCCGGAGCTGCACCACGGTCTGAAACTGGCGTAGCAGGTCGTCGCCATAGAGGTCGGCGCGTCCGTCCACAAATACGCGGTATGCCGGATAAAGCTTCCAGACGGCATAGCCTCCCCAGTCGTAGTACGCGAAAACCTTCTGCGGATAGTCGCCGGACCGCAAGAACGCTACCGCCTTTTCGGGAAACTGCTCTGTCTCGCGGGCATCCTGGTTGCGGGAGAGAATCGTCCACCGCACCAATGCAAACACCGCAATCAGAATGACAACCGCTCCGTTGAAAAGTGGCCGCAACCGCGACGAGTTGGGTGCCCGACGTCTCGCGCTTTTCGAGACGTGGGGACTTTCGCCGCGATCGCCTATAGCCGCCGGCGAAGCCGCGGCGATGACCGGTATCGCCAGCAGAACAAAAATTGGTATGTGGCGGACCGCGTCCAGAGCGGCGAAAGAGGTAAGCACGAGGGGTATGATCACGCGTCCCTTGGGCCGCGAGCGGGAACTGGCGAGTACTGTCAAAGCCAACAACCATACCAGCAAAAATGGGCGATAGAGCCATTCATGAAAATTCGGCGAGTGCCACTCCACAATGAACGACCGCATCCCGGGCGAGCGTAAAGTATCGAACGGATAACGATAAAGTTGCGCGCCGCTGGGGTTGAGAGGCACCAAAGCCAAACAAGCCAACAGGAGTAGCAGTACCCGCAGAACTATGGGGCGCACCTGCTGCCAAGGCGTGTCGCCCACGGCAGTCTCCAGGATGAGGCCGACACCATATGCAAACAACAGCGCGGGGCCGAGCGCAAATCCGGCGTGCAGATTCAGCCAGAGCAGAAAGAGCGGCGGTATCCAAAGCAACAGCCTGGGCCGATGCTCGCCACTTTCCACCAGCCACAGCAGCAGGCTGGCCAGCGTGAACGTGAACATCTGCGGCCGCACGCCCCACGAGGGAGCCGAAGCCAAAGCGCCGAAGACCGTCGCTGCGGCCGCCCAGTGGGTCTTTCCTGCACGGGGAAGACAGCGCAGATAGAGCAGCATGAAGCCAGCGGTCGTGACGATTGCGGAGAACACGATCAGTGCGGCGGCGCCACCGTGTTTCCAGAGTTCGTAAAACGCGACCTCCGACAACCACTCATGCGACACCCAGGCGTGTCCAGCGCGCGTGAAGGAAAAAGGGTCGGAGTGCGGGACGTGGCCGGTTTCCACGATCCATTGCCCGGTGCGCAGATGCCACCAGAGGTCGGGATCGACCGCGTTGCGCGCCGTCATGGCGAACAACCCCAGCAGCAACATCAGCGGGAACACGTTGAATAGAGAAAGGTGGTTGGCTCTCACGCTGAGCGATCATACCCTAAACTCGAAATGCCTCCAGTTCGATTCCAGTAAGTATTTCGTGCTTTTCCCGCCTGGCGATAGAATCCAGGGTCAGTAGTGACGCGCAGCCAACTCAGCGCTCGATATTGGGGATTTTGCGGAATTGTTTACAGTGAGGCCACAGTCACCAAATCGAGAAGCGGCGGTCCCGGCAGGACCTGCGATTGCGGGGTGGAACAGGTGGGTGCGGCTCGCCGGGAACGTGATTCTTCTTCTGACTCTTGCCGGCATTGTCTACTATTTCGCGCACGGTTTTGAAGAAAGAGAGAAGGGCACCGATTTCCCGGACCGCTACGCCGCGGCTCGGATGGTACTTGAAGGATATGGGCATCAACTTTACGACTTCCACGCTCAAGAACAATTCCAGATTCGCTATGCAGGACGCATTGGCGAGTACTACATCCACCCTCCATTCGGGACGCTGCTATTCTTGCCAATCTGCTTTTGGTCGCTCAAAACCGCCTATCTGCTATGGTGCATTCTTAACGTAGGGGTTCTGGCATACACCGCGATAGTGTTTCAACGGCATGTCTTCAAACGTTTCGACTGCCGTGTCTTGCTGCCCCTGTTCTTCTTGTTCCCGCCCGTGTTGATCGGATTTCTGCAAGGTCAAGATTCGCTGCTGCTCCTCTTGATTATGACGCTGGCGGTGGTTGAGTTGAGGCGGGACCGCAACTTCACGGCAGGTTGTTTGCTGGGCTGTGGCCTCTTCAAGTTCCATATAGTTTTTACTTTAATCGTATTGGTGGCGTCGCTCAGGAGAAAAGGGCTCCTCCGTGGGTTCGCCCTCGTCTTCGTGACATTGCTCGTGATCTCAGTCGGTATTTCCGGATGGGCCTTCCTGACAGCATATCCTCGCTTTTTGATGAGTTTGAGCAGTCTGCCGCTGGCGAACATTCACCCGGCAGCGATGGCGAATATCAGAGGATTGGTCAGCGTTTCGGGGGTCGTACAGGGCACGGTCGCTCGTCTAGCTCTCATCTGGATTAGTTCAGTGTTGCTGCTCTGGCATGCGTGGAGAAGCTTTAAGAGCAATAGATCGAAGTTCGCCGATGCTACAAATCTGGCGTTCGGGAATTTTGTTTTGGCGGCCATCCTCGTTAGCTATCACTTAAGTCCCTCCGATTTGTGCATCGCGCTTCTACCCATCGGTCTGTTCTCGCAATTTCTAGCGGAGCACACCGGAATCCCGCGATGGGCGAGGCTCACCCTGCTGAGCAGCCAGTGCGTACTCTTCTTGCCCCCTTTGCATGTGATCTTGCTGGCCTGGCACGGGTACGTCTACCTTGTCATTCCGATTCTGATCATGTTCTTGCTTACATCGGCTGAGATCTTTAAGTGGCATCCCACTGAGGGAACCGGCAATTTGTAGACAGTAGCATCCCCGGAGTTTCGACAGCATCAGTCTCGGGGAGGTTCCCCATGCCGAATTGCGGTTGGCGGAATTTGGTCTGAACGGCGCGGACGAATCAGAACGACAATCAGCATCGGAACGTAAAAGCCAAGGACGCACCAGAGCCCGACTTGATGCATCGTGTGCGGGAAGTGATACCAGCGCCAGATGCCGGCCACCCAGCTGCACGCCACGGTGGCGAGAATGCTCCGGCGGGTTTTTGGAATCAGCCATAGGAGGAAAGAGTCGTAGAACCAGCGCTGCGGCATCACGCAACATAGGAACAGCAGCAGGGCATCGCGGTCGCGCCAGCGCCAAAGCGCCAGGGCCAGCAGCGGCCCCGGCACGACCAGAAAGGGTACGAAATGCTGATATCCATGGAGTTGCGGAATCCACTCCAGCAGCCACCGCGGTTGGAGCACGAAACTGACCAGCAGCAAAGCGGCGGCCGCCATCAATCCTGTGCGATGAACATGAGTGAGGGCGACCGGAATGCCGATCTGAGGCTTGGCGACGCAGAACGCGAGTGCCAGCGGGAAGAAAGCGGCGCACATGATGAGAGGAGTCCACTGCGCCGTCATGAGCGCGGCCCAGTAAGGATAAGCAAAGAAGATCAGCAGCCGTTCCGGGCCTTGCCGAATGAGCCCGAAGGCGAGCATCCCGGAACTGAATCCGAAAAACAGGGCGGCGGCAATTTCGGGCGAGAAAGGCGCGAACGGCAGTGCCGCAAGGGCCGCGGGCAGCGGGTAGGGAATCAGTCCCGCCGGAGTGTTGGCGTAGGGGTTTCCGCCCGCCAAGAGTACGCGCGCGGCGTGATGGGGCCAGTTGAAGTCCGCACCGCCAAGCCGGAAGTGGTGCAGGAACGCCCAGCACAGCGTGCCGCTGACAATACCGACGGCCGCCGCAACGACGAAATTTCTGGGTGGACGCGAAATGTTCACGGGAGCGTTGTAATATCCAGATTCTCTCAGATTTCGCATGAGACTCGGCATTTTCCACAAGGTGTTCTGGCTGGTCCTCGCGGCTGCGCTCTGCGCCGCGGGCATGTGGACTTACGTCAACCGAGTGATGGTCCCACACCAGCAAGCTGAGGCCGCCGCCCACGACCGGCCGCGCGGCAATCTTTCCGATCTTTATCCCCGTTGGGTGGGCGCGAGGGAACTGCTCCTGCACGGGCGCGACCCCTACAGCGCGGAAGTCGTACGCGAAATTCAAACCGGCTACTATGGTCGTACACTCGACCCGTCTCGTCCCAATGACCCACACGATCAGCAGGGGTTTGCCTATCCGGTCTATATAGTTTTCTGCCTCGCCCCGACAATTCGATTGCCTTTCACGATCGTCCAAAAAGGCTTCTTCTGGGTGTTGGTCATTCTCACCTCCGCCAGCACCCTGCTCTGGCTCCGATTCCTGCGCTGGTCCGCGCCACTCTGGGCCCAGATCAGCCTGCTTCTGCTGACCCTGGGCAGCCTGGCCGTTATGCAGGGGCTGAAGCTGCAACAGATGAGCCTTCTGGTCGCCGGACTGGTGGCAATCGCGATCATGTTGCTGGTAGCGGATTACGCCGTCGCCGCCGGAATCCTGCTGGCTGTGGCGACCGTTAAGCCGCAGCTCATGGTTCTTCTGCTGTTTTGGCTCGCCATCTGGACCGCGGCAGATTGGCGGCGCCGCTACCGGTTGGCGATTTCCTTTCTGGCTACCATGGCCATCTTGCTGGCCGCCTCGGAGTGGTACCTGCCGCACTGGATTCCACGCTTCTGGCAAGCGGTTCGCGAATATCGGCATTACACCGGGGCGATGTCGGTGATGGACAGTTTGATTGGCTATCCCTGGAGCTGGGCGCTTGAGGCTCTCGCCTTCGCAGGCGTGCTGGGCGCTTGCTGGAGGGAGCGCCGGCAAGCGGCCAACACCGACTCGTTTGCCTTCACGCTGAGCCTCGTACTGGCCAACACCGTCCTCCTGGTGCCCACCTATTCTCCCTACAATCAGGTGCTGCTGATCCCAGCGTTGCTGCTGCTGGTTAAGGAGCTCCGGACGATTTGGCAGAGAGGTTTTGCCACCCGCGTCCTCGTCGCGATCACCGCGAGCCTGGTCTTCTGGCCGTGGATATCGAGCGTGACCCTGGCGGGCCTTTCCTTCATTTTGCCGCGGGAAACTGCCGAGCGCGGCTGGGCAGTCCCTTTCTGGACGGCGCTCCAGATTCCCGTGGGAGTGGCTGCCCTCATGCTCGTCCATTATTATCAAAGGACTTTTACTGCTCCGCCGGAGCCGGGCTCGTCGTAGAATGCTGTGGGGCCCCTTGTCATGTGCTGGCGTCTCAACTGGCATGACGGCCGCAGGAGAGTTCAGGGTACATGTCGGCTACGTCGCATTCGGGCATTTCCAGCATCTTTCCCATCGCGATCTTCGTGCAAGGGAGCGATCAGCAGACCCTCTCGCTGAATCACACCCCTTACACCGTGGGCCGCAAGGTGGACCGCGACCTGGTGATCGCCGACCCGCGCGTCTCTCGCGAGCATGCCTCCATCGTTTCAGAAAATGGCGAGTTCTTTGTCGTCGACAACGGCAGCAAACACGGTACCTTCGTCAATGGCGAGAAGGTGGATCGCCACAAGCTACAACGCAACGACCGTCTGGAATTTGGCGCTCGCGATATTGCCTATCTGATTTTCCACCCGCTGCACACCACCTCGAACACGGCGCGGGAGTTCCTCAGCCAGATCTCCGGCATCCAGATCGCTCCGGAAGCCAGCGACCTAGAAAAACTCACGCTCTTCATGGAAGCGGCGCGCAAGTTGAACACGATTGGGGTACTCGATGAAATCCTGGTTACGCTGCTCGATGCCACTCTGAAACTGACACGCGCCGAACGCGGCTACATCTTCATGCGCGATATTGACGGCACTCTGACGCTCGCCGCCGGGCGCAACTCGAAGGGCGAGCCGCTGCTCGATGACAAGACAATTTCTCGATCGGTGCTCGACGGCGCCTTGACCTCGAACTCCGAATACCTGGTCACCGACACCAGTCAGATGCTCGATGTGCAGCAGCGGCAAAGCATCGTCGCCTTCGACCTGCGAACCGTGATCTGTATGCCGTTGCGCAAGCCGCTGGTGCAAACCACCCGTGCCGAGCAGCCGGCCGGTGGGGAAGTGATGGGTGCTCTCTACGTGGATTCGCGATTTGCCTCGCGCGATATCACCAGCGTCAGCCACGATATTCTGCGGGCGATCGCGACTGAAGCCGCCCAGCTGATCGAGAACGCGCGCCTGGTGCAGGCCGAAGAGGCCGGGCGCCGTTACCAGCAGGAACTGGGGATCGCAGCGTCCATTCAGCAGCGTCTGTTGGCGGTGACTCTACCCGAAGTTCCGTTTGCGCGGGTGAACGGACGCAACATGTCCTGCAAAGAAATTGGAGGCGATTTCTTCGAGGCCGTGAACACGCCCCAAGGCCTGGCCGTGGTTCTCGCCGACGTCAGCGGCAAAGGAGTCTCGGCCGCGCTGCTGGCTTCCATTCTGCAGGGGATGGTCTACTCGCAACTTATTTCCGGCATGCCACTCGTGGAGATCGTCGACGCAGTCAATCGCTTCTTCACCTACAAGCACATCGGCGAGAAATACGCGACCATGATTATTACGCGCCTGCGCAGCGACGGAGATCTCGAATACGTCAACTGCGGACACGTTCCCCCGGTGTGGATCTGCGGCAACGAAGTGCTCCGGCCAGCGCATGGCAACCTGCCCGTGGGTCTGCTGGCGGATGCGACTTACTCGAGCGACCGCTGCCAGTTGAGGCCTGGGGACCGGATGATCCTGGTGACCGACGGCGTAACCGAAGCCGAGAACGCGCGCGGAGACATGTTCGACAGTGAACGTCTGGAACAGGTGGCAGGGAAGAGTAGGTCGATGGAGGATGTGTTCAGCGCCGTTGCCGATTTTTGCGGAGGCACTCCGCTCAACGACGATTGCACAGTAGTAGAACTGTCGTACACCGGCAACTAGGGTAGGAGCCGAGCTGTGCTCGGCTTGGACGGACGAATGCGTCCGTCCCTACACGGGAAGACCTAAGGCTGCGCGTCCTTGTGAATCTCCACCGTGGACCAGGTCTTGTCCGCGGCGTGACACAGCTTCTCCAGCCCGCAATCGGCACACTTCGGACCGCGCGCCACGCACAGCTTCCGCCCGTGCCAGATCACTTCGTGAGAAAAATCCGTCCAGCGCTCGCGAGGGATAATCCGCATCAGGTCTTCTTCAATCTTTCGAGCGTCGTCCTGCTTGGTCAGCTCCAGACGGCGTGAAATCCGCGTCACGTGCGTATCCACGACGACCCCTTCATTCTTCTTGAACCACGTCCCAAGCACGACGTTCGCCGTCTTGCGAGCCACCCCTGGCAGGCTCAGCAACTCCTCCATCGTTTGGGGCACATTCCCGCCAAAGTCTGCGACCACCTTGCGCGCGGCGCCGACCACCGACTTCGACTTATTGCGGAAAAAGCCGGTCGAGCGGATGTCCGGCTCCAACTGTTCCGGCTCGAGCGCAGCGAAATCCTGGACGGTCGGATACTTCTCAAACAACACAGGCGTAACCATGTTTACCCGCACATCGGTGCACTGGGCGGAAAGAATCGTAGCCACCAGCAATTCCCACGCGCTGCGGTGGGTGAGAGCGCAAGTCACTCCGGGATAAAGCTGGTCAAGCCCGGCGATGATCTGACGGACCCGCTCGGGCGCCAAAGGGTCGTATTTCGATGCAGATTTCTTTTTCAGGGCCACAGCCTTCGGCGCCTTCCCGGTATGGACTGCCGCTCGACGGTCGGAGGGACGCGCGAGCGTATTCTTTGCGGCTGCGCCCTTTGCTTGCGCACCTTTCGGCCGCCGCGCACCTTCCTGTCGTCCGCTGCGACTCGGTTGACGTGGCATATTTCCGCGGGCCATCGGTTTCCTCCTGAGCAGTGGTTCATGGTAACAAAGCCGCAGCCCAGCAGCAGCCATGTAGGACAAAGGTAACTGCGCTGCAATTGACGGGCTGGCGGCCGGGTGAGTACTCTGAGAACTACAGATAGCTGAAAAACTCTGGTTTCGTATCAGGGCAGTTTTTTCGAAATCAGACGCCCCTTTAGGGGCTGGGCATCGAAAATCAACTTTTTCCGTAGCCCACCAAGGGAAAACGCGTGGCCGTAAAAAACATCAAACTCGGACAAGTCTGGCGCCTGGACGCAACCGGCCAGGATCATCTCGTCACCAAGGTGTACAGCGAAGTTTTCGCGCAATACGCGGTGCTGCGGCCCGCCGACATCACCGCGCCCGACGCGCCCATCGTAAAGGTGAAGGTCGCCAAATCGGCGGATGGCGTAACTCTGCCCGGCTTCAGCTTCACCCAGGAAGGGGCGTTCTGATTTTTGATTTCGGAACCCTTCTCCATTGTCATCCTGAGCGAAGCGAAGGACCTGCTTTTCGCCGGCCCACAAGTCCGATCGCCTGACCGAAAATGACCGAGAAAATCCTCACCGTACTTTTCGTCTTCATTAATTCCCTCGTCGCCGCGACCGGATATGCCGGCATTGCGCTGCTCATGGCGATTGAGTCCGCTTGCATTCCGCTGCCTTCCGAACTGATTATGCCTTTCGCCGGCTACCTCGTTTACACCGGCACGATGAAACTGCTGTGGGCGGCAACCGCCGGCGCCATCGGCTGCAATCTGGGCTCGCTCGTTGCCTATGAAATCGGCTGCTACGGCGGGCGCCCGCTAGTCGTGCGCTACGGACGCTGGATCCTGATGGGGCACCGCGAACTGGACTGGGCCGACCGCTTCTTTCTGCGCTGGGGAGACATGGCCGTCTTCATCGCGCGCCTGCTGCCCGTGATCCGCACCTTCATTGCGCTGCCCGCCGGAATCGCCCGCATGCCGCGCGGCAAATTCCACATCTATACTTTCCTGGGATCGTGGCCCTGGTGTTTTATGCTGGCGTACTTCGGCATGAAACTGGGCGAGAACTGGCGCTTGCTGGGCAAGTACTTCCACAAATTCGACGCGGTGATCGGCGCGTTTCTGCTGGCCGGGATCATCTGGTTCCTCTGGTCGCACTGGCAGAACCGGCTGCGCGTTGACGAAAGCTAGAGTGTGTTTATTCCACCGGCCTCGCCAGTTGCGACGCCACCAACTTCCACTCCCCGTCGCGTTTCCGGAGCACGTCAAGGTAAGCATAGCGCACCTCGGACCGCTTTCCGTTGACCTCGACTTCGTCCAATTCCGAGCCGTGCACGACCGCAGTGTCGCCGAATACGCGAATCTTGCGCCCGGTGGAAACAATCGACGGATAACGGATCGCCCCCGTCCGAAAATTATTCAGCACATCCTGCTTGGTGAAAGCCTTGCCTGCTTCGTTGTACTGCACATAGTCGTCGGCAAAAATCTGCGCCAGCACGGTGAGATCGGCGCTCATCAGCGCCTTGTCTCCGGCCGCGTGCAGCGCCAGAATCTGCGCTTCATCACTCCGCTGCGGATTGTTTTCGATCGACGTCACGGCGCTTGCCTCCCGGCAGTCACTTTCTCCATCTTCCACAAATGTGTAATCTCACGCTAGGTCCTTGACCGCGTAGCGCCGGCATCTTGCCGGCTGTCGCGAGAGCCTGCCCTGCGCTTGCCGAAGGGGCGTCTCGCCCTCGGAGCGGCGGGCGAGACGCCCGCCGGACAGCCGCCGAGACGGCGGCGCTACAGGCAAGAGCAAAGGACTAATACTGGCATGGGATTTCTGAGCTACCTTCTATACCCGTGGGGCATCATCCTCCAGGGACTGGCGATCGTGCACTTCATCCGGCGGCGGCCGGATACCTATTGGATTTTTATCATCCTGTTTCTTGGTCCGCTGGGCGCGATTATCTATCTTGCCGTGGAGGCGCTTCCCGACATTGGACTGCTGGGACAATCCTTCAAAGTCTTTCCACGGCGGAAGCGCATTGGCGAACTGGAAGCGGCGATTCGCGATAATCCGTCGGCCGGGAACTATGAAGAACTCGGCGACCTTTATATGGACGACGGCAAGCTCGCAGAGGCGCGTGTCGCGTTCGACAAAGCGATTGCCGCCCGCGCCGATACTCCCGATCCCTTTTACCGGCGCGGTGTCTGCGCCATCCTGTTAGGCGACGCCGCGGCCGCGTTGCCCGACCTGGAGCGCGTGGTCGCGAAAGAGCCCGACTACGATTTCCAGCGCGCCGCCGGATTGCTCGCCCACGCCTACGCGCAGACCGGACAAAAAGGAAAAGCCGAGGCGCTCTTCCGGCAGGTAACGGTCACGTCGACGTTGTCTGAGACTTATTTGAATTTCGCGGAACTGCTGGCCTCCGAGGGCCGCAACGCGGAGGCTCGTGAGTGGGCGCAGAAGGTGCTCGACAAGAAACCGACGATGCCCGGTTACCTGCGGCGGCGGGAGCGGCCTTGGTTCCGGCGGGCGAATGAGATGCTGAAACGAGTGTAGCGCCGCCCTCAGGACAGCCGGCAGGATGCCGGCGCTACAGTCAGGGTGTCCAATGCTATCCTTCCCTCGATGCGAATTTCCTACCTCGAATGCACCCGCTGCGGAGAGCATCTCACCGCTGACCGTCCGCAGAATGTCTGTCCTAAAGATGGTGGTGTGCTTTACGTTCGCTACGATCTTGCCAGCTTGAAAGGGAAGTTGCGCCCGGAAAAGTTGTCAGGCCGCGTGGCCAGCATGTGGCGTTATGCCGAAGTTCTGCCAGGTGCCACGCCGGTCACGCTCGGCGAAGGATTCACGCCCATGCTTGCCAGCCGCGAGCATGAGAACGTCTACATCAAGGACGAAGGGCTGAATCCAACTGGATCGTTTAAAGCGCGTGGCATGTCGGCCGCCGTAACCATGGCAAAACATTATGGACTGAAAAAGCTCGCCGCTCCTTCCGCCGGGAATGCCGGTGGTGCACTGGCGGCTTACGCGGCGGCGGCGGGCATTGAAGCTCACATCTTCGTGCCGAAAGATGTGCCCTTGGCGAATCGCATGGAATGCGACTACTACGGCGCGCACGTCACGCTGGTGGACGGCTTGATCAGCGACTGTGGCCGCATGGTTGCCGAGCTCAAGGAGAAAGAAGGCTGGGTCAAAGAAAAATGGTTTGATGTCTCGACCCTCAAAGAGCCGTTCCGCGTCGAAGGCAAGAAGACGATGGGCTACGAGGTTGCCGAGCAGTTGGGATGGAAACTGCCGCAAGGCATCATCTATCCGACCGGCGGCGGCGTCGGCATGATCGGCATGTGGAAGGCCTTCGATGAGATGGAGGAGCTGGGCTGGATCGATCGCGAGCGTCCGAAAATGATTACCGTGCAGGCGGCGGGCTGTGCGCCGATTGTCAGCGCACTGGAGGCAGGGAAAAGCACCTCCGAAATGTGGGCTGGAGCACAGACCTTTGCCGCCGGTCTGCGCGTGCCCAAAGCGTATGGTGACTACCTGATTCTCGACATCCTGAAAAAAAGCCAGGGCACGGCCGTCGCTGCGACCGACGAGGAAATCCTGGCGGCCATGCGGCACTGGGCGAGCGTGGAAGGCGTGTTCGCCGCGCCCGAAGGAGCGGCATCACTTGTTGCCTATCAGAAGCTGCGCGCCAGCGGCTTTTTCAACGCCGAAGACAAGGTTGTGCTCTTCAATACGGGATCGGCCTACAAGTATCTCGACATGATCCAAGCGCAAGAAAAGAAGGAGAAGAAGGCGCGGTCCGAGCCGCCCGTAGCGCGAAGCATCGGCGGAATCATCGGCCCGTACTGAAGCGAAACACGTAGGGACGGACGCATTCGTCCGTCCAGCCCGCAGCACACAAACCCATGGCCTTCCCCTTCCAACCCGATTCTCCGCGGCAACAGCGCGAAGAAATGGTCCGCGCGCAACTCGCCGAGCGCGGAATTAGCGACCTTCGAGTGCTCGACGCCATGCGCAGAGTGCCGCGGCATGAGTTTGTCCCGGAGACCTTCCGGTTGGACGCCTACGGCGATCATCCGCTGCCCATCGGCGAGGGGCAAACCATCTCGCAGCCTTACATCGTGGCTGCGATGCTCGAATACCTCGCTCTTCAACCCAATGATCGCGTCCTCGAGATCGGCACCGGTTCCGGCTACGTGACGGCTTTGCTTTCGCTGCTCTGTGCCGAAGTGTATTCGGTGGAGCGGCATGCACAACTCGCGGCCTTGGCGGAAAGTTCACTGCGTCGGTTAGCGTATCGCAACGTAAGAATAAGGGTCGGCGACGGCAGCCAGGGTTGGGCGGAGTACGCGCCGTTCGACGCTATTCTGGTTTCTGCGGCGACCCCGGAAATGCCGCCAGCTCTGTTCGTTCAGTTGCGCGAAGGTGGACGCTTGATGGTGCCGGTCGGCCCGCCCTTCAGCCAGGAGCTGCAATTGATCTGCAAAGTCAACGGACAGCCCGAGGTAAAGGTTCTCGAAGGCTGCCGGTTTGTGCCGCTGGTGGAAGGGGCGGTGGACAGTGGATAGTAATGCCGCAGCGTGATAAGGCGTGCGATGCAGCATCGGCCTCTCCGTCCGGGCTAAAGGGATGATCTGTGAGTGGGCCGGCGGGGACGCCGGCGCTACACAACTGCTTTACAATTGGCTCGTGGGCTTGCTCCGAAATCTGAAGATCACGCTGGAGATGATCAAGTGGGAGCACTCCATCTTTGCGCTCCCGTTTGCGCTCTGCGGAGCCATGCTGGCCGCTGGAGGTTTGCCGGCGTGGCGGCAACTGGCTTGGATCGTCATCGCCATGGTCTCGGCGCGCTCCGCCGCCATGGCCTTCAATCGTCTGGCCGACGCTTCGATTGACGCGGCCAATCCGCGCACTGCAACTCGCGCTCTGCCGGTCGGACAGTTGACGCCGGCATTCGTGAGTACGTTCGTGCTGGTGGCGTGCGGAATGTTTGTTCTCGCCGCTTCCCAGTTGAACCGCCTGACACTGCTGCTTTCGCCGGCGGCGCTGGCGGTGATCCTTCTTTATTCCTACACCAAGCGATTCACGCGCTGGTCGCATCTGTTTCTCGGATTCGCGCTTGGCATTGCTCCGGCTGCCGCCTGGATCGCGGTGCGTGGATCGCTCGATCCGCGGATACTGCTGCTTACCGCCGCGGTCACGTTTTGGGTCGGCGGATTCGACGTGATCTATGCCTGTCAGGATCATGACCACGACCGCAGTCATGATTTGCACTCCGTGCCCCGCCATCTCGGGATCAGGAATGCGCTCGTCATCGCCCGCTTGTTTCACCTCGTGATGCTTGGGCTGCTGGTTGCGCTGATTATGACTTTCGGCTTGGGTAGGCTCTCGATGGTGGGAGTGCTCGCCGTGGCTGCGCTTTTGCTCTACGAGCACACCTTGGTGCGGCACGACGATTTGAGCAAGCTGAATGCGGCGTTCTTCACTATGAACGGGGTGATTTCGGTGGTGTTCTTTTTCTTTGTGGCGGCGGACCTTCTCATTCGGCTGTAGAGACGCGGCTTGCCGCGGCTCCTCCGCTGTGCAGACTGGGCAAACCCGTCTCTACTCGGAAGTTATCTGCGCGGGCCTCACAAACCAATGTGATCCGCCTGAAGGGCTGGGTTATTATTAAAGAGATGCCTGCTGCGCACCCATTTCAGACTGACGATCCGCGCCTGCTTCCGATCAAAGATAAAGTCCTCGCCGGCGAACGCCTGAACGAGGGCGATGCGCTTGCCCTCTATCGGACTGGCGACATCCTGGCCGTGGGTTGGCTGGCCAACTGGGTGCGTGAGCGGATGCATGGCGACAAGGCTTACTTCAACGTCAATCGCCATATCAATCCAACGAATGTCTGCGTGGCTGCCTGCCGGTTGTGCGCCTTTGGGCGCAAGAAAGATACTCCTGGCGCTTACACTATGGCGCTTGAAGAAGCCTTCCAGACGGCCGCTTCCGGCTACACCGAAGCAGTCACTGAGTTTCACATTGTTGGCGGACTGCATCCCGATTTGCCGTTCCAATATTTTCTTGACCTGGTTTCCGGATTGAAAGAGCGCTTTCCGCAGGTCCACATGAAGGCTTTTACCATGGTGGAAGTTGCGTACCTGGCTAAACGGGCAAAATTAACGATTCGCGAGACGCTGGAAAAAATGAAAGAGGCTGGGGTCGATTCTTTGCCCGGTGGCGGCGCCGAGATTTTTTCCGACCGGGTGCGGCATATTATCTGCGATCACAAGATTGACGGCGATCAATGGCTCGATACCGCGCGCCTCGCCCACCAGATCGGGCTGAAATCGAACGCCACCATGCTTTACGGACACATCGAAGACGACGAGGACCGCGTCGATCACCTGCTCAAACTACGCGCCTTGCAGGATGAGACCGGCGGCTTCCAAACGTTTATTCCCCTCGCCTTTCATCCGGCAAACACGCCGCTGCAGCATCTTTTTACTACTACTGGGATGCTCGACATCAAGCAGATTGCCGTCAGCCGCCTGGTGCTGGACAACTTTCCGCACGTCAAATCGTATTGGCAGATGATGACTCCGAAGATTGCGCAGATCTCCCTGCGCTTTGGAGCCGACGATATTGACGGGACGGTGGTCGAGGAAAAGATCTACCACGATGCGGGTGCTACCACTCCTCAGGGTCTGCGGCGGCACGACCTGGTGCGCCTGATTAAAGAGGCCGGGCGCGAGCCGATCGAGCGCGACACGCTTTACCGGCCGGTTACTCGCACCGAAACGTCTTTCACTGTATCTGTGTAAGCAAGTGCAACACCTACCACGGAGACACGGAGGCACGGAGAAAAGCGGACCCATGGCAAAAGAACAAACGGCAGTTTTCGGTGGCGGATGCTTCTGGTGCATTGAGGCCGTTTTTCAACGTCTGACCGGCGTCACCCACGTCGAGTCCGGCTACATGGGCGGACGTGCCGACCAGGCGACATATCGCCAGGTGTGCAACGGCGACACCGGGCATGTGGAAGTGGTGCGCGTCACTTTCGATCCCGACCAAATCAACTATCGCGAACTGCTGGACGTGTTCTTCACGGTGCACGATCCGACCACGCTAAACCAGCAGGGAAATGACGCCGGCGAGCAGTATCGCTCCGTCATCTTTTACACCGATGAAGAGCAGCAGCGGATTGCCGAGGATGTGATTGCGGAGATGACGGCGGCGAAAGTGTTTCCGGAGCCGATCGTGACCGCAGTCGAGCCGGCTGAGGAATTCCACGTGGCGGAAAACTACCATCAGAACTACTACAACGAGAATTCACGTCAGCCTTATTGCACGTTCGTGATCTCGCCGAAGCTGGCGAAGTTGGAAAAAAAGTTTGCCGAAAAATTGAGAGCGTGAACCGGAACGCACCCGCTGGAATCCTGGCCGGTATCTACGCGGCAGAATCCTTCCCGGCCGGAGTGGATTCGGGCCGTTCATCGAATAGAAGCCGCCGCAAGGTGCGCAGGTCGTTGAGCAGCCGGCTGCTGCTCTGCAGATGCTGCTCCAGTTTGTCTAACTTGAATTGCACCAGCCGTAGGGCCTCTACCCGGCGTTCCGGCTGCGCGGGCGCGGCTGCACGAAGTTCGGTTGCATCAAGGTCAGCCGCGATCTCGCTCTTAGCTTCGGTGATGGCTTCGACCAATAGGCGCACGTATTGGTGAGCATTCTCGACGCTGTCAAACGGGCTTTGCGGGGGACGGTCCAAGGGTTCCTTAGCGAGCCGGAAGTGTGGCCGAGCGGGTGGGACGCGATCCCAAACGCCGCTGTGATCATACTTAACTTACTGGAAACTACAAAGCCAAAAACTATCGAAACGCCGAATACGCTCGGTCAAGGTACGCTGCGAGCGCGTCACTCCTCACTCCTTCGCCGCTGCGCCGCTGCGCCTCTGCCGGCGCGTGAGAGTTCAGTGGACCACGATCGTTGGTTGAATTCCCGTGCCCCAACTGTCTGCCGGCGGGGTCATCGTGGATGGCAAGGCTCCTCCCGAGGATGCTCCAGCCGAGAGGTTGGTGGCGAAGCTTACGAAAGTAGTGGTAGCTGCGATTGCGGCACAAGTGGCCGTGCAATTCGTGGTAAAGGCAATATAGTATCGACCGGCCTGAAGACCAGTGGAGCCTTGAGTCCACGCCAATGTGCGGAAATTCTTCGACGGTGCGAAGGTGGTTCCCGGAGTTGGCCCGATATCCAACACGAGGTTCCCGGAGTTGTTGTAGATGCCAATGTCATAATCATGCGACGTATTGTCCGCGGTGATTACGTCGTAGGTTATTTCGGTAGTGGTAACGTTGTAGGGCAAGAGGAATCCCCAAAGCTTGGTAACATTTACCCCGGCACTTTGATTGCTGCCGGTACGCCCGCCAGCTGTTACAAAGAGTGGCAATGTGGTGACGCCTCCGCTCGCGGCGGAGATTGTGACCGATCCGGGGGCGTTCGTGATACTGATGTTCTGGCCCGCAGTGAGTGTGCCGAGTACCGGGGCGTTGCCCGTCGACCCGATCAGGATTTGCCCGTTGGCCGGGGCGGGTGTCGAAGTCAGACTCGTGGGACTCGAAAAGTAGGCGATTCCATCCTGCGCGCCCGACAGATTGCTGGCAAGCGAGACCGTGCCGCCCAACGCTACCGTTCCGCCCCCCGACAATCCCGATCCCGCCAGCACCGTGATGGAAGGATTTGCCAGCATGCTGTTGGTTACTCCCGCCGAGGGAATGCTGATCGTACCGCTGGTGGTGATCGGTCCCCCGGTCAGACCCGCGCCTGTACCGACGCTGGTGACCGTTCCTCCTGAAGCCGTATTGGTCAGGGTGACGGTGCCGCCCAGCGCCACGGTTCCGCCCCCTTGCAATCCTGATCCCGCCTGCACCGTGATGGAAGAATTCGCCAGCATGCTGTTGATGACTCCCGCCGCGGGAATACTGATCGTACCGCTGGTGGTGATCGGTCCCCCGGTCAGACCCGCGCCCGTACCGACGCTGGTTACTGTCCCGCCGCCGCTACCGCCAGGAAAGGTCTGTCCGGAGACAAAAGTTATCAGTCCGTTGCTCGCAATGGAAAGCCCCGTCTCGGCGGGCGAATTTCCATTCGACCCAAACAGCAGGTTCAGTGTGCCGGAAGGGTTTGACGTATCATTGCCCGTCGGTTCCGCCTGCCAGCGGAAGTCCTGCGCGACTGCCTTCGACGAAGTGCTGCTGAACGATGAGGCTTGCCAATCCAGCGGGTTCGAGTCGAATCCCTTGCTGGCCGTCGCCGTGCCAGTCGCAGGCATCAGTGCTCCCGCCGCTGTCACCGTGCCGCTAAACGCGCTGGCCGCCGCTGCCAGTGCTCCGGTGAAGGTGGCCGTGGTCCCCGTCAGTCCTCCAGTCAGGGTGCCTCCAGCAAGCTGCAAATAACGTCCATCGGTGTAACTTGTATTCAGACTGAGCGTTCCGCTTGTCGTGATCGGCCCTCCGGTCAGCCCGGTTCCGCTCCCCACGCTGGTTACCGTTCCTCCCAGACTGGGAGCTGAATTGGTCAGCGTGATCGTGCCGCCCAACGCCACCGTTCCGCCCCCCGACAGTCCCGATCCGGCCTGCACTGTGACAGAGGAATTTGCCAGCATGCTGTTCGTGACTCCAGCGCTGGGAATGCTGATCGTGCCGCTGGTGGTGATCGGTCCTCCCGTCAGACCCGCGCCCGTACCGACGCTGGTGACCGTCCCACTGCCTACGCCGGGAAAGGTCTGTCCGGAGGCGAAAGTTAGAATTCCAGTTCTGGCGACCGACAGCCCGGTCTCGCTTATTGATCCGGTGACTCCGTACAGCAAGTTGAGCGATGCTCCCGTGTTCGTCGAATCATTCCCCTGCGGCTCAGCCTGCCATTGAAAGATGTAAGGCACTGCCCTTGACAAGGTCGAGTTATAGACTGAAGCCTCGAGATCCAGGGGGTTAGAAATAAAGCCTTGTGTGGCCGTGGCTGTACCGGTGGGAGGCATAACAGCGCCTCCCAGAGCCGATAGCGATCCTCGAATAAAGGCGGTTCCCGATACGTCCAGTACACCAGCAGGGGCTGTATTGCCGATCCCTACGTTGCCGCCCGATTCGAAGATGGCCGAGTTCTCAATGTTGCAGGAGCTGGTGAACTTGGCGATCTGGTTCGCGGTCGCGGTTCCATCGCTGGTGATGGATGAACAGGATGCTTGCGGCACCGGGTTCAACAGGATTGCGCCCGAACTCTGGGTTAAAACCTGCGCGCCGGAGGCTGGCTGAGCTGGGGAGCTTTGACTGCCGGCGAGGACAAAAGCTGAAACCGGCTTGCCTCCCAACATCTCTGAGTCTGCTGCCTTCAGCGCATACGCCACGCTTAACAACAGAATCCGCGGCTGCTCCGCCAGTCCGTCGGGGCGGACGCCCAACCAGCGCGCGACGCCGGCGGAGAAAATCTCCAGCGGCAGCCCTGCGTCATTGGTCGCTCCGAGCAGCACGCTATAGCGCCCGGCTGAGTCCAGTTGCACGTTCTGGTTTTCCTGCCAGACAACAACCTGGTCAGTTTCGTCTTTGTAAAGGGTAAACGTGATCCCGATTTTGCCGGTTAGCGGCTTCCCTGTCTCATCGCGCACAGATCCGTTTATGCGAATCAATCGAGGCACAGTCGCGGTCGAAGCAGCCGGAGGTGAAGGCTGTCCATCCACCTGCGCCAACGCAAATGAAAAAAGAATCAGACACGCAGCGAAGTTGCACAGTGCAACGCGACCAAGGCGCACAAACACCTCCTGTTAGCTGGTTCGGGGGAGTCGGCTAATTGGTCGCGGCGGGGGAGAATAGCGATGCCTGACCAACTTGGTATTCTACACCCGAAGCGAGCGCAGATTGCGAATCAATTTCAGCGCCGCGTGGCTGGTAATCCGCAGACCTATGGCGCAAGTGGAGTTAGTAATTCACGCGCTGACGTTGCTTCGATCAAGAGGTCTCGAATCTAACTCGCGCATATGGGAGCTACTAAGCGGAGCGTATCGGAATGAATTAGCCCAATGGGTTAATCCTCATGGTTAATCTATTTGGGGGCCGCTTACCGGCTGCCTCACCAAGAGTAGCATTGACGCGTTGCCGGGCCTGAGCTTAAATGTTGGTCGGGAGGATTGGCCCTCTGGAGTGCGGGCCGATTTCATGAATTCGGCTGGCTTTCTGGCTCAATCGCTTTTGCTTAGAGCGCGACGCGGCCGCGCATAACCGCCTCCGATGCAAAGAAACACCCGGTCAGAACATGAAAAAGAAACTGCTAATATGGCTATTATTGTGGGGAGGAGTTGAGTTATCAGCTCAGACCATAGTTCAACAACTCTTCAAAATCAGCAGCATGCCGAGTCCGGTCTCAGACATGGATCTTCCTGCGCCGACCGGCGCGGGGAGCGTTCTCATCGCGATGCCGGGGCCTGTTTCTCCTGGGGTTAAGGTGTTGAGTGTTACCGACAATGCACCGGCTGGAGGTAACACGTATAAACAGGTTCCCGGCGCTGCAAGTTCGTGTGGCGAGAACGTGTCTCTCGATATTTGGTACTGTGAGAAGTGCAACTCAGGTGTAACGGAGCTCAAATTCCATTTATCAGGTAATGCCAAGGCGAGTATTAATGCGTTTCTTGAAATTTCACAGATGCAGTTGTCCGCCGTACTAGATGGAAGCGGCGCACACGTGAACGACGGGACCAGAACGAGCGGAGCCTTAGAGGTTGGCCCTAGTATAACGACGACAGCCACGGATTTTATTATTGCCCGTTATTATTCAACCAATCCTATTCCAACCGGCGTGACTCCCGCGGCATGGACGTATAAGACTACTTATGTTTACGCACTAAACGGGCCGTCGGGAACCTATCAACCGACGCTAACCGGGGGGAGCGCTGCGGGTAGTTTTTGCATGAGCATGGCCGCCTTTAAGACCGTTGCATCCGTTGCTGTTCCACAACGAAGATTGGATGCAAAGCATTTTCCACACTAGATCCAGCATTTTCTCTGGCAACGAACTGCCGGAATACTCATAGCTTGTACATCTTGGATTGCCCCCGCTATTTGCCTTCCGCTTGAGGCTTAATCTGGGAACGGTCAGCCGCCATGATGTATGGCACGCCAGAGACCGCGGAGATCTTGCCGGTTACGCATACGCTCTTGTCCTTGTAGGCAGCAACTGCCTCTTCGGGCCCCGTCGTCCCGAACGTCACGAAGTAGAACACCGGATTCGGTTCTGGCTGATCGAGATCGAAGGTTACCGGTTTTCCGCGGCCTGCAAGTCCGTACCGGGAAACTTTGGTGTCTACGACCTTTCCGCATACGGTTACCATGTCCCCGACGTGCTTCTTTGCATCGGAGGAGGTTATGCGCGGTGGCGCCGCGCTCTGACCAGACGCGAGAAGCGACAGGCCCGTCATACACATTGTCACGATAAGGATTCTCATAGTCATCATATTTTCCAGCCCCGTGGTCGGCTTGAGGCCATAAAAGCCAGCCGGATTTCAGGAAATCGGCACGCACTGCATAGGGCCAATTCTCCGATGAACATCTAAACTTAGATGCGGAAACGCGTCAATCCCCTCCTTATGGTTAGCATGAGCCCGGGGGAGGGGGGAGGACGACCAACGTTTCATTTCTTCTCTGCATCCTTCGACGGCACCAATGCAGCGCTCTGCTTTTTTGCGGCAATCAGTCCGGATAGTTCCTGCAACACCGTTGCCCGCAGTCTTTCGTATCCGATTGAGCCACTCATGAAATGACCATTTATGAAGAAGCTGGGTGTGCCCTCCAATCCGAGCCGCTTGGCCTCCTGGGCATCCTTCTTCACGACGGGAATTTGTTCTCCGGAGTCGAGGCATTTATCGAAACGGTCACCGTCGAGTTTCAGCGCGCGCGCCTCTTCTTTCAGCTGCGACGTTTGAAGCTTCTTGGTTTGAAACAAGGAATCATGAAACTCCCAGAATTTACCTTGTTCGCCCGCGCAACGCGCGGCCTCAGCGGCTCTGGCCGCGAGCGGGTGCATGGGTAGGGGAAAGTCTTTGTACACCAATGACACCTGATCGCCAAATTGTTCCCGCAGCTTTCTCAGATCGTCGTTCACTTTTTGGCAGTACGGGCACTCATAGTCCGCGAATTCGATGATCTGGACCGGAGCCTTCTCAGAGCCAAGCCTCTCAGCATTCCCAACCTCGACGTGAGCGCTGGGCTGGCTCAGCTCAACTACCACACCATATTGCGCTCGCAGTTCAGCGATGTAGGCGTCCCGCGCTTTTTTTGTGCGAAGCTGATGCACCGTATCGATGATGTGGCTTCGCGCGGACTCGTAAGATTCGTCGGTTTGTACGCCCTCGTAGTAGAAGCGGAGCTGATCCTCCGTCGGTTCGGGAACGTTAATGGCAACATGACGCTTGAATAATTCATCAAGGGTCACGCCTTCCTTCTTCGCTTGCAGCTCCAACAGTTGATCGTCAATGAATTGCTCGAGGGCATCGCGCTGCGCAAGGTAGTATTTGTATTTGGCCTGAAGCAGTTTGCCTGCTTCCTTTTGCTCCAGTTCATCTGCGGTCACCTTGCGACCGGCAATCTCGGCTACTACGCTGGAGTCATTCTGGCCCACTGCTGGAATGGAAAAAGCGCCCATAGCGATTCCCAGTCCAAGCGCAATCAGAGTGTGCTTGGTAAACATTTTGGGTTTCCTCTCTTTTTTGGGGGGAGTCAGAATGGGATAAGTTTAAAGGCCCGGACGCCGATTGTAAACCTGGCGTCCGGGATGTTTGGATTTGGGCCCGGCCGAAGTCCCAACCAAGCTACTTCAGCCTTGCCTTACCCCTCAAGTCGAAAGACTAGAAATCAAAGTCTTCCGGCGTGCAGCCGCAGAGTCCGTAGCCGCTGCCCAGCGTTAGCCCGAAGGAACACAGGTTCCCCAGGTTTGCCAGTTCAGTTTTCCCAAGGTTCGCATCGGCCAACCTGGTTTCGGTCAGGTAGGAAGCGCCGGCTTCAGGGATGTTTGTGAGTCTCTGAGCGTGCGTGGACCATCCGCGCAGTCCGGTAGTCGGCACAGGGGCGGTCGGGTCATAACTCGAAGAAGAGATGACCTTGATAACGCCACGTGACATTTCCCCTCGGCCGGTGAATTCGTTGGCCGTGAGCTGTTTATTCACGGATTCCGAAAGCAGACCGTCTGACGTAATCGAACAAGCGCAGCACGACCTCAACTCCTGGCTGTCATCGAAAATATAGAACGCCGCCCACAGGGTTCCGTTTTCCACTCCCTCTGGAGCCTGAGTTGCCTGATCGCCATCGTTGATGATCCGCACGACTTCATCCGGAACACCAGTCGTATTCGCATTGGAATAGTAGGTGACGAAGTAGACGCTGTTGTCACCTTGAGCGAGGGCATTTCCCCCCAGCATCAGGGCAAGTGCCAGCAGTAAAAGCGAAAATCCGAGCTTTTTCATTTGTTTAAAGATCCTCCTTGTGGTTTGTGGCGCCCTGGCGCTGGGGGAGGATCAGCTACGGGCGCTGCGCCAACTGTACCCTCTAGTGATTTCTTTACAAGTACCCACGTGGCTTAGCCAGAAACAGTAAGGCGGGAAGCTACTGCTTATGGAGTAGTTCCTCGGCTCCAAGCACAACGGCGGGCAATGTTTGCGGGACGATTCCGCCTTTGCGGCACGATCCGCTCGGTTGCCCGGAGACTCCGAGCTATATGAGCGGCGCTTCGTAACCACGTCGATCGGGTGGCTCTAGTCGTCATTGCGGGGGTTCCCCGTGCAGCTGCCGAGTATAGTTTTTCATCATTTGCTCGATAACTTCTGGAGATAACTTCTCCTTCGGCGGCTGCAAATTTCTACTGTCGAGCGCATAGGGTAAGACCGCTGGAGTCAGAGGACCACCTTCTGGGGGTGTAAACAGCAGAGGGTTAGTGGCTGTTTTCGGCTGGACAGAAGCAACGGTGGGTGCCTCCGTGTCTGGTCCATGCAGGGACAATAAGACTTGGGCCGGCTGGTTCGGATTTTGCGGCGAAGCCACGATAATGAAATTGAAGGGAGAACCGTTGAGCAATTGCTCCAGCACTTCGCTTGCCGGTTTCGGCCCGCTGTGTTCAAAGATGCGCTCCAGGCCACTTCCGGGAGGAACATCGATCACAGCTCCAGTCTTCTCCGCAACCAATTCCAACACCGCGGCCAAAGTCGCGTTCTCCGCATCAATCGTGAGTTGGCCATCCCGATAGGTGACCACGGGGCCGTGTTGCGTGGAGATAACCGTTCCCGGGACCGGGGCGACCACATCAGGCATCGGCATTAACACCCCGGTGGCCCCAACTTTCTGCCTAGCAACCCCGGTGGCCGCTAATCGTTGCGTTTTCCCGGTGGAGACCTGCGCAGCAGCAGGGCTCACTGCGGCAACCACATTCGGCAGCTGTGGTGATGATTCGGAGGCGGTGCTGGCAAGGTTCCGTCTTTCAACCACAGGGGCTGCGCCGACCGGATTCGGGAGCGGCGGTAATTGGGCGCTGGAGGCGAGCTGTCTTCCAACTGCGGGGGCTGCGCCGACCGGATTCGGCAGCGGTGGTGATCCGACGCTGATGGCGAGATTCTGTCTTCCAAGCACTGGAGCAGCGGCGACTGCATTCGGGAGCGGTGGTGATCCGGCGCTGGTGGCAAGGTTCTGTCTTCCAACTACCGGGGCTGCGGCAACTACATTCGGCAGCGGCGGTAATCCGGTGTTGCTGGCGAGTTGTCTTCCAACCACTGGGGCAGCAGCAACCGCATTTGGCAACGGCGGGAATAATCCGGCATTCTTGGCAAGGCTCTGTCTTCCAACCTCTGGGGCAGTGAACGGTTGCGTTTTCCCGGGAGCAACTTGACCAGGAGTAGCATTCACAGTCGCGGTGACGGAATCCTCAAGCCGGACCTGCGTCAATACAGAGTAATTGGGATCCGAAACTAGAACGGCTTCCACAGTAACGACGTGCGGCTGGGGAAGTGAAGGTGGCGTCCGGTAGTTTCCGCCATCGTCGATGGTCCCGCAGGCCAAGCCGGAACACCCGATCCCCGAGACGTTCCAATGTACGGCGACGTGCCTTCCTTGAGCGTCCGTAACTTCGAAGCGCTGAGTTTGATTTACCGCGATGGTTGCTTCATTCGGATGAACGGTAAATCTGTGCGGGATGGCACGCGTTGACCGATGAACGATCAATTTCTGTGGAACGGCTTGCGCCCAGAGTTCGTCCCCTCCAAAACAGGTCAGCAGGCCGACTGCGACCGCGATGCGCGCGCCGCCCCGAATGCCCGCGAGCAATTCGAGAATCGATCCTGTTCGCGAACCCACTGCGCCGCGATCGGACCTTGCCGGACTACCCCTAAGCATAACCGCCTCACTGCCGAGCGCAGGCATCAACCCCTGCGCAAGGTCGCACATTCACTTCGTGGATGCGGCTTGCGCTACCGCCTGCGGAGAAGGCCGATTCCGGTTTCAGGGCAGCACCAGGATCCCGCACGCCACATCACGCTGCCGGCGGAGAACCAATATCGGTCACTTTCGCACCGCGGGGGACGCTTTTCCAGTATATCTTCTCATCCCTCAAACCCGGCTAGGGGAGTGTTCTATGACACTAGGCCAAGGGAGAGCTCTAGGCATGACTAGTTAACTACGGGGGTCCCCAAGGCAGCAATCCCACGATTGGGCTAGCCTCTCCGCTTAGAAGTGTGGTTTTAGCCCAAGTAGAGTAGTTCAAAGATAGTAGCCTTAATGTTTTTGCGGCCACTTTTCTCTATTTTTCTCACTATCTATTGACAAGCTGCGTCTTACGACGCATACTGTTGCGTCGGATTTCGGGCTATGGTATCGTGGCTTTCGAACGCCACTCCCCCCGCCTCAAGCCGGAAATCGAGCTAGAGCTTGTCTGCGTGATCGCAGTTTCAACCGGGTCAAGCCGTTTCAAACCACAGGAGAGCATCGTGACCATGGCTCCGAGCACCAACGGCTTTTTGCTGCTGGATGGCGAATTGAATCTGATTGCGTCGAACGATCCCGCCCTGCAAATCCTCTGCTTTCCCAGTGAGGCGCACCGGATCAAGCAACCCAGAGTCTTTCTTTCCGATCGAGTGCGTACTACTCTCCTCGACCATCAGCATCAGGACCGAAAGGCTTTCGTCAAGGAATTTAAGTCGGGTAAACGCCGCTACATCTGCAAGACCTTTCAAATCGACTGCAACGGACACTATTCTCCGCAGCCCGCTTTCGCGGTGCTGCTGGAGCGGGATGCGGCAAGCGGGACCACGCTCACCGAGCTGTCTGAACGCTTTGATCTGACTCAGCGAGAGCGCGAAACCGTGGAGTTCCTCCTGCAAGGCCTTACTAGCAAGGAGATCGCCACCCGCATGAAGATTAGTCCAAATACGGTCAAGGCGTTCCTGCGATTGGTAATGGTGAAAATGAAGGTTTCCACGCGTTCTGGAATCGCGGGGAAGCTGGCCGGATCCAGGTCAAGCAATTAAAGCATTGCTCATTTGACATTAGCCGTCGCGAATTAGTCCGATTGAAGAATATACGGGGACAGTCGGCTTCGTGCATGATGCCAACCTGTGACCAACCTCCCGGATGGAGAACGACGCCAGCATGAGCGATTTCCGCAGGTGTTCGAAGTACATGCGCGGAGTTTGCTGTCGGCTCAGACAACGGGTGCTCTGCCCAAGGAATTTGACGGTCGCATTCATAATCTGAGCAACGGCGGTGTATGCATCCTTAGTTCGTACCCGCTCCAGGCGGCCTTGTTTGTGTGTTGCAAGTTTCCGGTGTTCGATTCTCCGGTTTCGATTCCCACGCTCATGCAAGTGCGTTGGACGGTCAAGCGTGGACAGAAATCTCCGAGCTACATCAGTGGCCTTCAATTCGTCGTCTAAATGCGCGCCCCACACACAGCCAATCGCAAACTGGCCAGGCTTTGGCCTGTGTTCTGGGCGTGCACTTATGTGCTACTGCAAATGGGTTAATACAACCTGAGAATATGCAAGGAACGGTCATGTCGATATAGTTCGCAGTGCTAGTCGTACCTGCTCCACTCCCTCCCCCCGAGTTGCCAAGGCGCCAATATGAGACTTCGTCCAGCCACGCAGTCGATCAGTGTTCTTAGTGTGCTCATGTTTTCCGCATTGCTTCTAAACTGCGGTTCGGGAAATACGAGACTTACACAAATCATGATTACCCCCGCAAACCAGTCAATTGTGAAGGGCACACATCTACAGCTCAGCGCTACGGGGATTTATAGCAACGGGACCAAGGAAGTCCTGAACGAGGTAGAGTGGCAGACGAGCCAGTCAGGCGTTGCCACGATAGACGCGCAAGGCAATGTGACGGGCATGGGCGAAGGCGTTGCCCAAGTGTCTGCGGTCTATCAGGGAGTAACAGGCAGTACGTCGGTCACGGTTGGACCACCGGCATTGGTTAGCATTGCGGTGAGTCCGAATCAGTCCTCTTTACCGGTAGGCGAATTTGAACAACTAACCGCGACCGGGACCCTCTCCGATGGAAGCACGCAAGACCTGACTCAATCGGTAACGTGGAGTTTGTCCGCGCCAATTGCCAGTGTGAGCCCGGCGGGGGTTGCAGTTACCAGCGCCGTCGGAACGGCGACCATTAGCGCGACTTCTGGATCGGTGACCGGAACCGCGGGCCTGACGGTGACTCCCGCGGTGTTAGTCGCCGTGAACGTTGTTCCGGCTACATTATCCCTGCCCTTGGGGAGTGGCAGTCAGCTCCAGGCGATCGCAACCATGAGCGATGGGACCCAGCAAGCCATAACTTCGTCGGTGACTTGGCAGACGAGCCAATCGACCGTGGGTACGGTCAATGCGCAAGGCTACGTGACGGCTGTGGGCAAAGGCGCCGCTCAAGTGTCTGCGGCCTATCAAGGCATAACCGGGGCCGCGAGCCTGACGGTGACGTCCGCCGCAGTGGTCGCCCTGAACGTTCTTCCCGCAACTTTATCCCTGCCCCTGGGGAGTAGCAGTCAGCTCCAGGCGATCGCGACCATGAGCGATGGGACCCAGCAAACCGTGAGTTCTTCGGCGACTTGGCAATCGAGCCAGTCATCCGTGGCCGCAGTCAACGCTCAAGGCTATGTGACTGCTGCGGGCAAAGGCGCCGCCCAAGTGTCGGCGGCCTATCAAGGGATGTCCGGTAGCGCGTCAATCACCGTCGGACCTCCGGCATTGCTCAGTATCACGGTAAGTCCGAACCAAGCCTCTTTGCCGCTCGACGAAACCCAGCAGTTTACTGCGACCGGGAACTTCACCGATGGCAGCACTCAAAATCTGACGCAATCCGTGGTATGGAGTTCATCCGCGTCAAATATAGCTGTTGTGAACCAGACAGGCATGGCGGTTGCCAATGCAATCGGAACGGCGACGATCGGGGCGACCTCGGTGAACCTGACCGGGACCGCGAGCCTGACCGTGAATCCCGCGGCGGTAGTTTCCCTGAACATTGTCCCGGCAACGCTATCGATCACCTTGGGGAGTAGCAGCCAGCTCCAGGCGATTGCAACCTTCAGCGACGGAACCACGCAGGACATGACTGCAACCGCAACTTGGAGTTCGATGCAGCCGGCCATCGCGATCGTGAGCAGCACTGGACTGACGACTGCTGAGGCGGTTGGATCAACGACGATCCTCGCCCAGGGCAGTGGGTTTACTGCGTCGGCGGATATCACGGTAATGCCACTCCTCATCGGGAACTACTTTAATCGGGCCAACGCGCAACAATACGGCTTCGACAGCACCGTTCGGCTCACTAATCCGGGCCTTACGGGCGGAGACCTGTGCGCAATGATTTACGTGTTCGATGACAGCCAGGAGTTGCAGGAGTGCTGTGGATGCTCGATATCGGCCGACGGGTTGCTGACTCTCTCCTTGGTCAACGATCTCACGGCCAATACTCTGACCGGGAAACAACTTGTAGCAGGTGTCATCGAGATCGTGTCATCCGATCCCACGCAGAATCCACAATGTAATCCCGGCTCCTTAGCTCCGGCTGGCGAAATCGTTGGCTGGGGGACTAACGCTCAAGTCTCACTCAGCACCTTCCAAGTTACGGAAGAAACGTTTGCCGCCGGCGCGCTAAGCAGCACGCAACAGACGATCCTGGCAAACGAGTGCGGCTTTTTGCAGACGTTGGGCAGCGGCAGTGGCATTTGCACCTGCGGAACTGGCGACTAGAAGGAATCGGCAATCCGCCGGGCATTTCAGCCGTCATGGGCGCCCCCGCGACAGCCGGCGGGACGCCGGCGCTACCTTCGGGTGCGGCAAAGTTCTTTTACGCCGGCCTTGCGCGCCAAAACTCCTTTTCAAGGAGCAATCCGTACAGGAACTGCTCTTGCACTCCGCAGTACAAACGAGGGATGGGGAAACACAGCAGAAAGTAATGGCGGAGAGGGTGGGATTTGAACCCACGATACCCGTTAAGGTATGTCCGCTTTCGAGGCGGATCGTTTCAACCGCTCACGCACCTCTCCGAACACCAGTTGTCATTGCAAGCGGTCCCGCCCTCAGAGGCTAAAGCCCGCGTCTTTTCCGGTCTCGAGCGGCACGGCTGGAGCCGCGCCCTTCCCCAAACCTAACGAATAACGACCCAAATCAACTAACGACGCTGCCGAAAAAATTCCTGCACCATCTCCGCCGCACGTCCGGCCAACACCCCGCCCCGGATTTCCATTTGATGATTCAGGCCGGGATGGTTCACCACCCGTAAAATCGAATGGACGGCGCCCGCCTTCGGGTCGTCGGCGCCATACACCAGGCGGCGCACGCGGGCATGAACTGCCGCTCCCGCGCACATGGCGCACGGTTCAATTGTAGCAAACAGCTCGCAGTCGCCGAGCCGGTGATTACCGACGTTTCGTCCCGCTTCGCGCAGCGCCACGATTTCAGCGTGAGCGGTTGGATCGCAGTCGGTGAGGTTACGATTCCATCCGCGTCCGATCACGCGTCCTTCGCACACCACCACCGCTCCCACCGGCACTTCGCCCGCCTCCAGGCCGCGCTGCGCGCAGCGCAGCGCTTCCTCCATCCACAGTTCGTCGGACGAAAGTTCATCAGACTTCGGCCCGTCAGGCGAAAGCTTGTCAGACGAAGTCGCGTCATGCAGTGG
Source organism: Terriglobales bacterium (assembly GCA_035272625.1). Classification (GTDB taxonomy): domain Bacteria; phylum Acidobacteriota; class Terriglobia; order Terriglobales; family Acidobacteriaceae; genus Acidiflorens. The sequence continues at coordinate 85,547 of DATEQN010000051.1, forward strand.
CCCGTCAGAGGCAAGCCCATCCGAGAGATTTTTGTCGAAGGAGCGCAGTTGTCCGTCACCAGTGGCGCGTTGCCAGAAAGCTAGCTCTCAGTTCCCGGCCCACGGTTCTTCGTAACCAGTTCTCCGTACCACGTTCTCACAAGAGAGCCTGGACCGGCAGACTGACCAGTCCATTCTAGCGGGTGGATGGTTTTTCGGTGCTGCCCCGGTCTCCAGTCTTGCTGTGATTCAAGTCACACCGGTCTGTATCGCGTCGGTGTTATTCTAGTCGGGTTATGGGAATCGCCGGCATCTTCCGGAAAGTTTTCATGGTGGACCTGATTCAGGGACTCGGCGTGACGTTCCGCTATCAGGATCCCAAGGAAATCTATACCGAGCAGTATCCGCTGGAGCGCCCGCAGGTAGCCGAGCGTTATCGAGGCGCGCCGCGGCTGAACGTCAATCCAGACACCGACGAGTCCCTCTGTATTTCCTGTGACCTGTGCGCTCTGGCTTGTCCGGAAAACCTGATCGTTGTCACCAGCGAGCGCAATGAAAAGACGCGCCGCAAAGAGCTTGTCAACTTTACCTACGACCTGAGCCGCTGCATGTTCTGCGGCCTGTGCGAAGATGCCTGCCCGACCGACGCCCTCGAACTCACTCAGGATTTCGAGCTCGCCAGTTTCACCCGCGAGGGCATGATCTGGGACCGCGAGACGCTCGAGAAGGGTCCACAGCCCACCGTGTACAAAAAGTAGAAGCCTTCACCGCACTGTACCCAGCATCCTTTCAGCATTTCCAAGTACGTCCATACGGACATGGCCGGATGGAGATCCTCATCTGTTCTCCGGCGAGAGAGCGGCTTGTCTTTAGGGTCTCAAGCCCGTTTGGGCAGCGCCGATAGCTAGTCCATGTAGCGATCATATTGAGATGTGCGCCCGCCACGGCATTGGGCCTGGCGATCTGCGAGCATTCACTGAACTTTTCGTTGGAAGCATATCGGTAACGTTTGAGGATGGTTGCGGTGACGGCGTTCAAGTTCAGTTTGCCTGCCAGTCGTCACGTTAAGAAGGGGGGAGCCAGGCGATGAAGCAATTGCCTCAGGTCCTTCTCGTGGACGACAACCCGGCTGACGTCGTGCTTGCGCGGGAGGCGTTGACCGGGGGCAGGCATCACAGCCACATCAGCGATGTACCGGATGGTAAGGAGGCCATGGCCTATATGCGTCGTGCCGGCCAGTATGCGAATGCGCTTCGTCCCGACTTAGTGATCCTGGATCTGAATCTACCCAGGAAAGACGGTCGAGCGGTGTTGGCGGAGGCGAAAGCCGATCCGGATCTTCGCACAATCCCGTTCGTGGTGTTCAGTACCTCACGCGCGATGCTGGATATCAAGCACAGTTACGAACTGGGCGCCAATTGCTATGTCAGCAAGCCAGGAAATCTGGATGAGTATTTCCTGGTGATGCAATCGATTGAAGAATTCTGGTTCGGCTCCGTAAGCCTGCCCCGAGAGGAAAAGTGATGAAAAACGGAACGGCAAACGTTTTGTTGATTGAGGATAACCAGGGAGACGCGGACCTTGTACGTTTGCGCCTGGTGGAAGCCAAGTCCGATATCCATGTGAACTGTGTCGCCCGTCTCTCCGACGCGCTCGCGTGTCTGGACGCGGAAACACCCTCGCTGGTATTGCTTGATTTGAACCTTCCCGACAGCCACGGCGCGGAAACTTTTCGCCGGATCCTGCGGAAAGCGCCGAACGTGCCGGTGGTGATCCTTTCGGGCCAGGACGATGAGGCACTGGCGATCAAAGCCGTCCACCAGGGCGTTCAGGACTACCTGGTCAAAGGCGATATCACCAGCAAGCAACTGGAGCGCGCCCTCCGCTATGCGGTGGAACGGCAGGGACTGTTACGCTCTTTGGAAATCACCCGCAAGCAGCAACTTGAATTCAAGAACCAGTTTCTCTCTCACGTCTCGCACGAGCTGCGTACACCGCTAACCTGCATTCACCAGTACGTCACACTCCTGCTAGACGGGTTGGCGGGTCCAATCGCGCCCGATCAAACTGACCACCTGCGAACCGTCCTCAAGAGTGTGAATCAGTTGCACGCCATGATCCGCGACCTGCTGGAAGCCACGCGCGCCGATAGCGGCAAGCTGCGCGTCGAACCGCGCTGTATTGATATCAGCGAACTGATTCAGCAGGCGGTCGCGATGATGCGGCCCAGCGCCGCCGAAAAACACGTTACCTCGAAGCCGTGATCGATCAGGCTATTCCCCTGGTCTGTGCCGATCCCGACCGCGCCCTCGAAGTCCTCATCAACCTCATCGACAATGGAATCAAGTTCACTCCGCCCCAGGGGTCGGTGGTGGTGAAAGCGTCGACGGTGGAGACCGACCCCACCGCCGTCTATCTCTCGGTCGTCGACAGCGGCCGGGGCATCCCCCAAGAGGCGCTTCCGCTGGTTTTCGAACGTCTCTACCAGGACCCCGACGCGGTGGACGGCAACCGAAGTGGCCTCGGTCTCGGGCTCTACATTGCCAAGGAAATTGTCACTCTCCACGGCGGGAGGATGTGGGTCGCGAGCCAACCCGGAAGCGGCAGCACCTTCTCGTTTACGTTGCCGCTTTATTCCCTCGCCAAGCTGCTGCTCCCGCTGATCGCTTTCCAAGGACGTTTGCGGGAGGCCATTGTGCTGGTGCGCGTCGAGCTAACCCCGCTGACCAAGTCACTGCACGGAAGCTGGAAAGAAACCTGCCAGCGCTGTCTGGAGCTCCTGCACCGGTGCATCTACATCGACAAGGATCTGGTTCTTCCACCCACGGGAACCAGTGGTCCCATCGAAACATTTTTCGTGATCGCCTCCACCGATATGAAGCGGGTCAGCATCATGATGGACCGCATTCGCGACCAGATCGGCGCGCTGCCTCAGTTGAAAACCAGCGGCACCCTGCGCGTGACGGCCGAGATGGTCCCCGGCCCGCCGGCTGGGGACCCGAGGACCTTGGAACAACAAGTCTGGGGCGTTGCCGATTACGTCACGGAAATTATTCAGCAGGATCTTTGCAGCAAACAGAACTTCACTGAAAAGGAGAACCACAAGCATGCGCACGGAAAGTAACAGCGAGCGTCAGCCCATGAATCGAGCCAAGATTATGGTCGTGGATGATGATCCCGATCTTAGACAGGCCCTGAGTCTGCGTCTACGGGCCAATAACTTCGACACGGTGAATGTTTGCGACGGTTATTCAGCCATCGCCATGGCTCAGAAGGAAAAGCCACACTTGATCATCCTCGATCTCGGGCTGCCGGCGGGCGACGGATTTGCCGTGCTGAAAAACTTGCAGCAGTATCCGGCGCTCTCCAACATCCCGGTAATCGTTCTTACGGCTCGCGATCCCGAAAGCAACGAAAAACGCAGCCTCGAATCGGGCGCTGTCGCCTTCTTCCAGAAGCCGGCCGATAACGAGGAGTTGCTGGGTGTGATTCGCGCCAGCCTGCAGGCGGGATGGGGCTGGGGCGGACCCTTGCCCTCGAAGCCGTCCTGATGCCGCCGTCATAATACCCAGCAATGCTGCTCACTGAAGGAGAGCGATATGTATGTCGACAGCCGGGGGACGTTGGCCCGTTCTCGCGAATACAACGTCCGCCGCCGGGAACCGCGCTATGTTTGCAGCATTCCAGTCGCACTGCAGCGCTTCTTGCGCTTCGGGCCGTTCCTGACTCGCGGAGTGAGCCTCGATATCAGTATGCGAGGCATGTCGGCTCTGGTCTGTGGCGCGCCGCGGGTAGGTGAGACGGTTGTGATTTCACTGTCATTGCCAGACGCTCCGGTCGAGATGCTGGCGACGGTTCGACACAGCAGCGACGCCAAGTCTGGATTTGAGTTCTACCCTTTGTCTCCGATTACCCAACAGAGAATTCAGGACTGGATACAAGAACTGCAAAAGCACGAAGAAAAGATGTTCCCCTACCCGTACGCGGCTGCGGCCAAAGCTGGCAGCGGCTAACGCCGTGATCGCGAGGTGTGAAATTGTGTGGAGCGACGGGCATCCCGCCCGGCTCTCCACCGGCAATCTAAACAGGGATAAACCGTAGATCGCTCACTCCGGCAGCAGCGGCCGTCCCTGAATATTCCAGGCAATGTGGTGGACGCCGCTGTTGGTGGCGAGGATGGCCGACTTCCCCGGAGCGAACGCCAGCCCGACCAGGCCTTGGCCGGAGACTTCGAGGTTGGCCTTGCCCTGGGGCGTGATCTTCACGATGCCGCGCTTGCCGGCGAGCGAGGCGGCAACATAGACATTGCCTTCGACATCAAGAGCCAGGCCTTGCGGACGTCCCAGTCCGCGGTAGAACACGGACACAGTTCCGTGCGGATCGACTCTATAGACGCAATCGAAGCTGGAAGTGCTGGGGCCGGTGACGAACATATCGCCGTGGGGACCAAAGGCGATGTGATAGGCGGAGACGCTAGGCTCCAGCGTCGCGAACACAAAAATCTGCCGGTCGCGGGCGATCTTGAAAATGGTTCCGCTGCGGTCGCCCACATAGAGATTTTCCTCGGAGTCGAAGGCAATCCCGGTCGCGACTCCCATGCCTTCGGCATAGGTCGACATGGTGCCATTCGGCGCCACCTTGTACACGGCCTCATCATGGCGCGAAGAAACGTACATCTGGCCTTCGCGGTCGAAAGCAATCGCGGTGGCGTTCATCAGGTCGCTGAGAAACGGCTTCACGTCGTAGTTCGTATCGACCTTATAGATCGACACCGGAACCTTTTGTCCGCGCGATCCGGAGAAGGTCACATAGATGTTGCCTTCGCGGTCGAGAGCAGGATTGGTAACCGGATGCATGTTCTCGGCAACCAGTACCGCAACCTTGATGGGATGCGCATTGCTGACGTGCCCGTTGGTGCCTGCCCCGTTCGTGCTCACTGTGACCGGCCCCGAAGCCGCTCCCTCGGGCACGCGGGCCACGACGAAATCGTCGGAACTGATTAACACCGAGCCTTCGATCTCGCCGAAACGCACGCTCGGCCGACGCAACTCGTGCGGACGCAGGCTTTTCCCGATGATACGAACTTCGCCTCCGGGCAGAGCGAAACTTGGCGCGACCGCTTCGATATGCGGCTTGCCGTTGACGTTCTTCTTTCCCAGCAGGCGGTCGGAGATGCTCATGAGTTTATTCCGGCGGGAGCCAGCGCTATTTTGTTAGAAGTCCAAAGTGCAACAGAAGATGCATCACAACGAGAGCATAAAGCCCCGCGCCCAGGTCGTCCACCACAATGCCGGCGCCCTCGGGCAGCCGCTCCAGCCGCCGAATTGGAAACGGCTTCCAAATATCGAAGACACGAAAGAGTATAAAGCCCGCAAGAAAGGTTTTCCAAGCCAGCGGGACGGCGATAAGCGCAACTAGTTGTCCCGCAACTTCATCAATGACGACGAATTGCGGATCCTTCAAGCCGGTACCGCGTGCGACCCGGGTTGCGGCGGGAATCCCGATGAGGGTCACAGCCGCGGCCGCGATGATCGTCGCCCAGGCGCGACTCGCGATCGGGATCCGCGAACTTATCAACGCCCACAGAATAACTGTAGCTAATGATCCCCATGTCCCGGGGCCGGGCTTGAGGCGTCCCGCGCCGAAGAAAGTCGCGACCAGCGTGGCCCACAGAGGAGCGCGGCGGCCTGTGGCGGCCTCTGGGAGACCCATCAGTCTCCATCCTCGTCGGAGCTGTCTTCGCGGATCGCTTCATCGGCATCGCCAACCGGAGATGAAATCACGTACGCACCGCTCGCCCATTTGCCAAGATCGATCAATCGGCAGCGCTCGCTGCAAAAAGGGAAGTCCGCGTCGGCGACCTTGGCCGGCTTCTTGCAGATCGGGCAGCGGAGTTTGATGGTGCGCTTGCGCGGCATAGTGGGATTGCAGGGGTCAAAGGTCAGATTGTAGAGGTGAGAACATTTCCGCCCCGGGTGATTTCGACCTCTGCAATCTCACCTCTGACCTTAGACGATTTCCGCCACCAGATCGTAATCGTGCGCCGCCGTGATCCGGCAACGATAAAACTCTCCCTCTTGCGGCCCGTTTCCTTCGGGATAATCGTTCACGAAAACTTTGCCGTCAATCTCCGGCGCGTGCATCGCCGTGCGGCCCTCGAGCAGAAGGTCGGATTCCGTCGAAGTCCCTTCCAGCAGCAGATCGAATTCGCGTCCGATCAGCGGTTTCTTCTTCGCCCGGCTGATCTTCTTCTGAATCGACATCAGCGACTTGCGGCGGCTCTCAATCTCGCGCCCGGAAAGTTTTCTGTCATGATCGAAGGCGCCCGCACCTTCCTGATCCGAGTAGCCAAAAGCGCCCATCCAGTCGAAGTTCGCCTCTTTCAAAAAGCCGCAAAGCTCTTCGAATTCTTTCTCGGTTTCGCCCGGAAATCCGACAATGAACGAAGTTCGTAAAGTAACGCCAGGAATCACACGGCGCATTTTCTCGATTGAGCGCAGGAACAGATCAGGGTCGCCACCACGTTTCATGCGCTTGAGAACCGTCGCCGAGGCGTGCTGCAAGGGCACGTCAATATACGAACAAATATTATCGTGGGCGGCGATCGTCTCCAGCAGCCGCCCCGTGATTTTGTTGGGATAGGCGTAGAGGAAGCGAATCCACTGCAGGCCTTCGACGCCCGCGAGCTTTTCCAGCAATAGCGCGAGGCCATCTTTCAGTCCAAGATCCTCGCCGTAGCAGGTCGTGTCCTGTCCGATGAGCGTGATTTCGCGCACGCCGGATCGCGCCAGCCTCCCGGCTTCGGCGATAACAGACTCGAATCGCCGCGAGCGAAACTGGCCCCGAAGCTGGGGAATAATGCAGAAGCTGCAGGGATGATCGCAGCCCTCAGCGATTTTTATATAAGCCGAAGATCGCGGAGTGGTCAGCACGCGGGGCGAGTGGTCGTCGTAAAGGTAGTTGGGCAGATCGGCGACGGCGCCGTCCCAGGAGTCGCGCGCAAAGCGTCCCTGCCCGCGGCGATGATCGCCCTCGGGCCGCGAGCTCAGCGGGTTTGAAGTGAGCGTATTCGTAGTTAGAATGTTGAACGGACTCAGTGGGCGGGGCGTTTCCTCCACTCCGGCGGCGGCTAGAATCCTCTCCAACTCGCCCGTACCAACGACCGCGTCCACTTCAGGAATGTTCTTTCGGATCTCATCGTGAAAGCGCTCGACCAGGCAACCGGAAACCACCAACCGCTTCGCCTTGCCGCTTGTTTTGTGGCGGGCCATTTCGAGGATCGTATCGATGGATTCCTGTTGCGCGCTGCCGATAAACGAGCAGGTATTCACCACGATCACGTCGGCGTCCTCCGCGTTGGGAGTTAGCTCGGCGCCAGCCTGCGCCAGCATGCCCATCATTACCTCGCTATCGACGAGGTTCTTGGGGCAGCCGAGGCTCACGAACCCCACCTTGGCCGGGGCCGTCGGCTCCGAAGTCGCGGATATGCTTTTCTTTAAGGGCACTGGGACGGTGCTGATCATGATCAGCGGGAAACAGATCTATACGATTCTAGCATCCGGCATTGTGATATCCGCCCTGCCGGACGCCGGAACCCCGGGCACCACAGAGGGTACCTTTAATGCGTTCCGCCAATCCGGGTCACCCGTGCTAATCTTATTGAAATAAAAAACACATCCCTCAATACTCCGGAGGAGGGATGGCGGCTAAACGCCTCGCAGTTCTGATTGTGCCCCTCTTAGTTCTCGTCTCCAGTGCTCTGGCGCAAGACTCCACCAGTTCGACGCCAGTCAATCAACTTGCCGTCACTGCGGGGCGAACTTTCGTCAGCACCCAGACGATCCAGAATTTAGATATTCCCCTTCATTTCGGAAACCCGGCGAGCGTCGATTTCAATTACAGTCGGTTGCTGATGAGCCATACGATTTTCGGACTGTATGCGGAATTGCCGGTAGCGATGTTTGTATGGACCTCAATACCCCTGAGAACTTGATTCCGAAAGACATTGGTGCGTTGTTCGTTACTCCGTCGCTGCGTTTGAACTTTTTCTCCGGCGAATCAGTCACTCCGTGGGCGAGCGTGGGCGGCGGCTATGGCCGCTTCTTGCAATCCTCGGATCTAAATTTCTACGGAGCGAACCCTGGGCCAAGCGGCACCAATACCGGCGTGGTCCAGTTCGGAACGGGATTGGATGTGTGGGTCTGGCATCGCTGGGGATTTAGGGCCGAAGCGCGCGACTTCTACTCCGGAGCCCCCGACCTGAACGTCGATACCGGCCGAAACCGTCAGCACAACTACTACGTTGGCGCCGGCATAGCCTACCGCTTCTAGGCACGTGTCGGGACGGGCAGTGTGGGGACGGGCGCCCTCGCGCGTCCAAGCCGAGCGCAGCTCGGCAGCTGCCTGGGTTCGAGGCAACCTCTGTTTTCTTCTAGCTGACGGCTGCTCGGTCCGGCGTGTCTTCCGAATTCGCCCCTGCCGCGGCCGTGATGTCTTTGAAAAGCTTCGGCAGGCTCTGGGCGTCGTCCACCGAATTGCCGAAGCGCGCGGATTCGTAGGCGCGCGTGAACCGGGCGACCTTCTTCTGTAGTACCTCTTCCTGAATGGCCGCGACGAAATCCAGAGGCGTTTGTGACGGCGACTTGCGCCAGCCCAGCCGTGCCATGCGGCCCACCATCCGGTCATACCAAAGTGCGGCCGATTCTCGCGGGGCACGCTCCGGATGCGCCCGCAGGCCACGGTTGCGCAGCCCGCTGACCATGCCCGGTAAATTCAGCAGCACGATCAGGACTCCCACGAACCCAATCAGCCCGCCCAACCATCGCACCGGAAATTTGGTGAAGTGCTGGTGCGCTCGCCGTGCCCCTCGCAGCATGGCCCGATGCTGGTGTTGAATCCACAGGCGAGCTTCGTCAAAGAAACGCCGCGTGTTGGTAGCCGCATCCTTCCCCAAGGTGCGCTGGTGGCTGACATCGTAGTTGATGATCCATTCCCGCCAAAAGGATGCGGCTGCATCCGCATAGAGCCGCAGCCGAGACCAACCGCCTCGCGTCGGCAAACTTCCCGCCGGAGTCGGATCAAAGCTGATCCAACCCGATCCGGGGAAGTAAGCCTCAACCCAGGAATGGGCGTCACTGGCTCGCACCACGTACTGGCCGGTGAGGTCGTTGAACTCACCCCCGTGGAACCCTGTCACAATTCGCGACGGGATGCGCAAAGAGCGCAGCATTACCGCCATCGAACTGGCGAAATACTCGCAGTGACCTGTCTTCCTCTCGAACAGGAAATTGGCCAGTGGATCCTGCGGCAGAGTCCGGGGCAGTTGCAGCGTGTATCCGAAGTGGGTCGATAGATACTGCTCCAGCGCGACTGCCTTGTCGTAGTTGCTGGGTGCCTGCGCCGTGATGTCCTCTGCCAACTTCGAGATCCGAATATCGAGCAGCGGCAGTTCCAGGTACTTGTCCAGGTCCGCGGGCGCCGTATTCGGCGCCAGGCGAAGCTCCTCGCTGTCGATTACGGGCAATTGCGATTCTGCTTCGTAGCGGTTGATAGGGTGATCGGCGTCGAGATTGTAGATAGCTCCCCCGGCATCCGTAGTCACCTGCCGGAAGTTTCCCCTGAGACTCCGCGGCTTCTCCGCCAGAAAAAAGACGTTGGTCCCCACCGGCTCCATCAGGACGCGATAACGAATCAATCGGCCAGCGGCCGCCGCTCCGCCTCGCGGGTCCACCGGCGGCGTCAACCGGTAGATTCCATCTCCCACCGGTCGCAGCTGGGTTTGATGATAGGAGTTCGTCCAGACTCTGCCGTCAAAATTGCTCAGGGCGACCCCGCGCCATCTCAAGTCGTAACCGCCCTGCAGATCGTTCTGAATCTCGATGTGCATGACGGCCGCACTGGATTGCTGAATCTGGCCGATGCGGCCCAGTTCCACATGATCTGTGAAGCCGGTGGAGACATCGCTCGTCGATGTGTAGGCGCTCAGGTACCGTGACGAAACACGGGGAAGAAGGAAGAAGATCAGGAAACTTCCAGCCAGAATCATCAACATGAGTGCCGGAGCGATGGCCATAAGTCCGTAAGCCATGCGCCGCGCCGGAACTGGGACCCGTGGATCTTGCGCGTTTTGCTCGGCCGCGACCGAATGCCGCATTTCCATCAGAACAAACGTGATGACTGCAACCAGCAGGAAGGCCGCAAAGGAAAGCAGGAACACACCGCCCACCGTAAGCACCGCGGCCGCCAGCACCATCCCAAACGAAAGTACGGCAAGCATGTAATGGTCGCGCGTCCGCTGCAGCGAGAATAGCCTGACGACTATCAAGAAGAGTGCAAGGTGAACGGTTGTCGCCAGAAAGCTGCGCGAAAGGAAAAAATAGTCGGCAAGGGCGACGACCACGTAAATCAGGGTCAGGACGGTAGTCCAGCGTTCCGAGATGACAAACTCGCGCCGCGTCAGAAGTTGGTATCCGCGGAGCGCCAGCGCAACTCCAACGACAATCAGTGCCGGCAGATCCAGGCCTCCCGTCGAAGCCAGAGCGCCGAAGCCGCAGAGCACGAGCAGATAAAGCGCCACGTTGAAATAGCGCTCGATGGCCTTGGCCATGGTGATTCCGCTCGGGTTAATCGGGGCTTCAGTCACGAGAAGCTTCTATTGTTGGCGAAACCGGCGCGGAAGGGAAGTGTCGGCAGTAACAAAATGGAGGGCCGGGCGTCGCGTCCGTCCGGGCCGGACGGGGACGCCCGCTCTCCACTGATTTCTTCCGGCTGCGTTCTGGTTTTCTGTTTACAATACCTGCCCATGGACTATCTTCTGAAAACCGAACCGACCGTGTATTCCTTCGCGGATCTTGAGCGCGAGAAGACGACGATTTGGGATGGGGTGACAAATCCAGCGGCCGTAAAGCATTTGCGCGAGATGAAACCCGGAGAACGGCTGGTAATCTACCACACCGGAGACGAGAAGAGCGCGGTAGGGACGGCGACGGTGGTCACAGTGGATGCGAGCGATCCCAAGACGCCGCAGGTGAAGATCAAGGTTGGAAAGGCGATCGTGAAGCCGAAGACGCTGGCGGAGATCAAGGCGCGGGCGGCTTTTGCCGAGTCGCCACTGGTGAGGCAGGGACGCTTGAGTGTAGTGCCCCTGTCGGCGGCGCAGTACGGGTGGCTGGCAGGGGACTGAGGCCACTTTTCGCGTGCGTTGGCGCGATCGCCACTCGCCGGAAAAGCAAGCGGTCAGGCGAGCAGATTGATGAGCATTCCAAGAATGAAGAGTGCCGCATAAGCCAAGGTCGCAAAGAACACAGCCAGCGTGAACTGGCCGTCGCCTCTGAGATTCTGTGGCGCTACGTTCGAACGACGGCACACGATGGTGTGTGCCCATTCATCTCCGTGGCGTTGTTGCTGCGGATTCTTCTGCATGTTGAAATAACCGATCAGGCCGAAAAAAAGTGAGTCGATAAAGTACGCCAATTCCCGGATGCAAGCTGAGCCGAACCGGCAGGGGGAGCCATCTTCCTGGACCACAACCATGGACAGCAGACGTTTGCCCGGGGTGCTTCCATGAAGCCCTTCGCAGACTGCTTCGAAAGCAATAGAGCCAAGCAAAGCAAAAACAAACAGCGCGCCGCCGCTAAGTTTCCGATGTGCGAACAGGACCCGGGCGGAGGTATGTTGCAAAGCTGCGACAAACGCCAATAAAATCCCAAACAGGAACGCCGAGCCGAAAGCAATGAGGTAATGGATGACCGTGTCAATGATGCGGGCCCCGGCACGCGGCCAGAAGCTCACACCCGGCAAGCTTCCCGGCTGTCCAAGGTAGGAGTCAAGCGCAGAAAGATGGATGCCTTCTGGCTCTGGTGGCAGGTCGGGCAAAGGAGTAATCGACATGGAAGCCTGTCTTGAGAGCTCGTTGAGACTGGTAGCGAGCGCCTGTTCCTGAGCAATATACACGTGCAAACACAATCGGGTAACAAGGAAAAGTAAGTCTCAGGCGCGAGTTACGTCCGGATTACCCGCTCGCCGCAGTCGGATTCGGGGCAGGCGTAGGTTACGTGATTGCGCTGGCGGTCGAGGCTGACAATGAACATGGGGCGCCTGTGACGCTCGCAGATAGGCTGGTTGGGAGTGAGCACAGGCGCGTCTCCGCGTTTGGGCGTGCTGTAGCCTATGCGCTCGCCGAAGCAGCGATGGCAGAACTTGTCGGTGCAGCGAAAGAATTCAATGGAATAGTCAACGCTATAGGGAGCCAGCGCCGGCTCCATGGTGCGGAAGTGCTGGTCGCAAAGGGGCAGGAGGTCCGTCCGCATGCGATGCGAGTTTAGCACTTTATGGAAGTTCCAGATTACGTCAGCCGATGTAGCGCAGGGCATCGACAATGCCGAGGTTCGAGGCGCGGTAGGAGGGAATGAGGCCGCTGGCCATCCCCACAAGAAATGCCACAAACATGGCGACCAGTGCGGTGGCAACGGTCATGTGCATCGAAACCGGCAACCCGATGCCGGGGCGCGCCATGAAGACAATGACCACGGTCGCGAGCGTGACGCCGACCACCCCTCCGATTGCAGAAATGGCGATCGATTCGGTCAGGAGCAACTTTAGAATGCTTCCGCGCGTGAAGCCGAGGGTGCGGAGGACGGCGACTTCGCGGGTGCGTTCGCGGATCGACATGGCCATGGTGTTGGCGCACACCAGCAGCGTCGTGAAGACGACGGCCCCACAGATGCTGAGGATGAAAGCTTTCACGCTGCCAAGCATGGCGATGAAATCGGCTTTGAATGCCTGTTCGCTCTCGCTCTTGGTGGGAACCGGACTGCCGTGGAACATCTCGTCGATGGCGCGGGCCACTTCCGGCATGTGTTCAGGCGTATCGACGCGAGTGAAGTAAAAACCCGCGGTGTCTTTGAACCAGTCGACGGATTCTTCCAGGTACTTGGCGTGGAAGTAGAGGTTACTCTGTGGCGGATCGATGGTGTAAATGCCACGCAGCGTCAGGTCGAGATTGGCGGGAAAGATGCTGCCCTGCAGGATGATGTGGTCGCCGATCTTCCAGTTGTGTTTCTTCGCCAGGTCAGCGTCGACTACGCAGCCCGCGCGGTCGCGCTTCCAGGCGGCGAGTTGGTCGGCGGGCATGACTTTGTCGGCGGCGACGTCGAAGTATTCGTCGGGATCGGTGGCAAACTGCGCGAAGTAGTTTTCCGGCTTGTCGTCTTTATACTTGCCGCCGAACCAGGTCATGGGGGCGACATGCACGACGCCGGGAAGAGCGCGGATCTTGTCGCGATAATAGATCGGAAGGAAGTTCGCGAGTGAGACCTTGTGACGGGTCATGATGCGAAGCGCGGAGTCCGGCGCTCCCGGGTCGATGTAAAAGCTGCGCCAAACGCAGAGCATGATGCACAGCAGGAGCAGAGAAAACGCGATGCTGGCAACCGTCAGCAGACTGCGCCGCTTGTTGCGAAAAGCGGACTTGGCGACGAAGCTGGTGATGGTCATGGGGATGAAAGTATTTTACATCGCGCAAAAGCTCGTTGGTGGAGAGCCGGGCGTCCCCGCGCGGCCAAACCAGACATTCATCCCTCCACCGTAAGACTCGTCGCACGGTTAAGGTACTATCCGCCCGGATCAAGAGAAAGTTTTGCGCAACTCGCGGCGCAAAATCTTGCCCGACGAAGTCCGCGGTACGGCTTCCACGAAGTGGATCTCGCGGGGCTGTTTGTGGTGCGCAAGGCGGTCGGCAACGAAATCGCAGAGTTGTTTGGCCAGCGCGTCAGAGGCCGTAAAGCCTTCGCGCAGGACGACAAAGGCGCAAGGTATTTCTCCGGAGGCTAGGTCGGGCTTGGCGACGACTCCGCAGTCGCGGACGGCGGGATGTTCGAGCAAGACGGATTCGACTTCGGCGGGAGCGATGGGGAATCCCTTGTACTTGATCATCTCTTTGCTGCGGTCGACGACATAATAAAAGGCGTCGGCGTCGCAACGGACGATATCGCCGGAGAAGTACCAGCCATCGCGTAGCACGGCGGCGGTGGCCTGCGGCTCCTTCCAGTATCCGAGCATGATCTGCGGGCCGCGCATGACGAGTTCGCCTGGTTCACCGGGGGCGACATCGTTCCCGTTTGTGACATCGATGACGCGGCATTCGGTGAGGACTAGCGGCTGGCCGATGGAAGCGGGACGATACATTTCCGGTGGCGCGATGTAGCCGGCGTGGGTGACGGGGGAGGCTTCCGTCATCCCGTATCCCTGGAGGACGGCAATGCCAGTGAGCTCGGTAAAGCGGCGGGCAAGTTCCGGAGCGAGCGCCGCGGCGCCGGATTTGATCCAGCGGACCTTGTGGTTCCTGGGGAAGATACCGGCTTCGGCGGCCTGGCACAGGGCGTTCATGGCGGGCGGGACCATGGGCATCATGGTGACGCCTTCCTGAATCAGAAGCGCGCACAGCTTCTGCACGTCGAAGCGTGGCACCAGAACGAGTGTGGAGCCAAGCGCCGCGGAAAGAGTCAGCGCCACGGTGAGTCCATAGATGTGGTAGAGAGGCAGGAAGCAGAGCATCGTGTCGTCCGCAGTGAGCGGCGTGCCGTTGTTGCCGAGCAACTGGTAAACGTTGGCGACCAGGTTGTAGTGCGAGAGCATGACGCCCTTGGGCAGTCCGGTGGTGCCGCTGGAGTAGGGAAGAGCGGCGATGGTTTCTTGCGGGCTTTGGGCAGCTTCCGGGAATTTGGCGGAAGCGGGCCGCAGCAAACTCGCGAAGTCTTCGCAGCCGGCATGTGCGTGGCGCGTGGTGAAGACGCGGCGCAGCGCGGGAAGTCGCGCAAGGTCCGCGTTTTCCAGAAGCGGTCCGTCGGTGATGAGGAAAGCGGCGCCGGAATTTTCAAGTTGAAAGCGGATCTCGCGCTCGCGGTAGGAGGGATTGAGCAGCGTGGGAATGCCCCCGGCAAGCGTGGCCGCGTGATAAGTGATGGCAAATTCCCAGGAGTTGGGGAGGAAGATCGCAACCACTTCCCCGTGAGCGAGCCCGGCTGAGATGAGGCCGCGGGCGAGGGATTCGACGAGGCTGCCATATTCGGCGAAAGTGAAACGGCGATCGCAGGAAGTGTCAATCAAGGCGGTCTTGTTGTTATTCCGTCGGCAGCTCTCGAGGACAACATCGTGGACGAAGCGCCCGGCGGGATCGGCGTAGAGTTGGGTGCGAAGCATCGGGGCTGATTGTAACGGGAGCGTGAAGAAGTTGAAAGTCACAGGGCGACGGTATACTTCGCGAGGGTGCCGACGGCCCGACCCGCCGATACTGTGCGGGCCAACGGAAGTTGGGAGGAGTCATGCAGAAGCGGACCAGTGTATGCGTATTTCCTACCTTTGGATTTCTTGCAATCGCGCTAACGTTACTCACTCTGACTGCCTGCAGAGCGAAGAATGTCATCACGCAGGACGAACTCGTGCAGCGTACCCAGGAACTGGTGGACAGCGTCGCGGGCGGTGATCAAACTCCCTGGAAAAAGTACTTCGCCGAGGATGCCATGTTCTTCGACGAAAGAGGCGAGAACATGAATAAGTCGGCTCTGGTCGCCGGTATTACTCCTCTGCCGGCAGGTCATTCGGGCAACATCAAGGTGGTAAAGGCGCAAAGCCACATCGAGAGAAATGTGGCGATTTTGAGCTACGACCTGGATGAAACAGAGATCATCTACGGGCAGAATGAGAAGGCACGCTATCACGAAACTGATACCTGGATGCGGCGCAACGGACAATGGCAGATCATTGCCGGTCAGGTGCTTCGATACTATGAAGACCCCGCTCCCGGAAAGGTGGATCGCGCGAAGTTCGCTGAATACGTGGGAACCTACGAACTCGCACCCGGAGACCGCCTGACGGTTTCAACTGACGGTCAGGACTTATATCGCCAGCGAGGCGATCAACCAAAGGGTCAACTGATTCCCGAGGCTACCGACATATTCTTTCGCAAGGGCATTGAAGGCCGCATCCTGTTTCGACATGCCGACAGCGGGAAAGTCGATGCGTTGATTGACAGGAGAAATAACGAGGACGCGGTTTGGAAAAAAGTCTAATAGTGAGGGGCGGGTTGCCCGTTCCCTGACGAGCCCCTCACGCGCTCAGTTTGCGGAGAAATTCCTGCTCATCCATGCGGTACTTAAATGCTTTTCGGCCATCGATGAAGACCACGGGGACCTCGTCGTTATAGAGGCGCCGGGCTTCGGCGTCGGAGTCAACGTCGATTTCACGCCAGGTGAAGCCGCCACGCTTTTGAAGCTTGACGATGCTCTCTTTGACGATCTCGCAGAGATGACATCCCTTGCGGGAATACACGACGACTTCCCGAGGCTGCGTCATGCGAGGGAGTGTAGCAGTTTCGGTGCAGGCTTTCCAACACGCGGAGGGGCGTAGAATTCCGGGATGACGACGAACGGGCATGTACTTTCTGGAAAGACGATACTGGTCACGGGAGCTGCGAAACGACTGGGGCGCGCCATTGCTTTGGCCGCTGCCCAAAACGGCGCGGACGTGGCGATTACCTATCGCGAGTCGGCCCGCGAGGCACGGGCGGTGGTAGGAGAACTGGCGCAGCATGGGGTGGACGCGCTAGCGGTGCGCTGCGATGTTACCGATGAGAACAGCGTCCGGGAGATGGTCAAGGAAGTGGCAAGGGAACTGGACGGGATCGACGTACTGGTGAATAACGCCGCCAATTACGAGACTGCAGAATTCGACAAGCTCACCGTAGCGCAGTGGGATGCGATCTTTGCGTCAAACACGCGTGGACCGTTTCTGGTGTCGCGGGAAGCGCTGCCGTACTTGAGAAGGCGCCGAGGACGTATCGTTAACATGGGTTCGCTGGGCGGGCTGCGTCCGTGGGCGACGCATGCGCACTATTGCTCGTCGAAGGCGGCGTTACACATGCTGACCAAAGTGATGGCGAAGGCGCTAGCGCCGGAGATTGCGGTGAATGCGGTGGCTCCGGGGATGATTGAGTTGGGAGAAAGATCGGCGGCGGTGTTCCTGAAGAAGATGGCGAAACAGACGCCCATGCAGCGGAACGGGACGGCAGCGGACATTGCCGCGGCAGTGATGTTCTTTGCTGCGGCTCCGCAGTTTATTACCGGGCAGGTGCTGGCGGTGGATGGCGGGCTGGGCTTGTAGACGGGCAGCCTGTAGTGCAACGATTTGTTCTCTGGCCGCAGTACACGTATCGCTCGTTTTCGCGTATCGTTCTGTTTCGGCTTTGACATACCTATGACGCGATCCTTTCGTAGTACAGGCTTTCTGTTTTTGATCCTCTTGCTGCCGATGTTTCTGGCAGGTTCTCCAGCGGTTGCCCAGGATCGCCCGGAGGAGGGTGGTCATGAGCTCGAGGTTTGGACTGGCGGCGGGTACTCGGTTCCGGGCGGGACCAAGGATACGAGCGTGTGGAACGCGGGCGTTCGCTATGGATGGATCCTGACGCAGCCCCACCTGCCGGGCTTTCTAAGCGGACGATTCGAGCTTGCGGTGGACGCGGTGCCGGCATTTGTTGTGTTCCAGCGAGCAAACACGGCCTATGGGGCAGGAGTGAACCCGGTAGGGTTTAAATGGATTTTCGCCACCCGCGGACATGTGGCTCCCTACCTCGAGTTGAATGGAGGGGTTCTATTTACGACTCATGAAGTTCCGTCCGGAACTTCGACGATAAACTTCACGCCGGGCGCGGCCTTCGGGATGTATTTTCTGGGGGACCATGCGTGGTCGGTGGATGTCCGGTACCTGCACATTTCGAATGCCGGGCTGACGGTGCCGAATCCGGGGGTGAATACGGTGCAGGTGCGGTTGGGATTCGGGAAGTTTTTTGGGAAGAAGTAGCGAGCGCGGCGGCCAAGAGATTCCTTCGTGTCGCTTGGGTCGAAGATCGAAGATCAAAAATCCAAAACTAACGTTGCCGGGATAACGCGGCAGCGGTCTGCCTGGGTTCGGCGCGACGTCCGCAGCAGGGGCCGGGCGGAATCGCTGCGCCGTGGGGACACGTTCGCGGATGGTTGAGGAAGGTACAGATCTTGTCGGTGGCTTCGGGTGAGAGAATGTGCTCGAACTTGCAGGCCTGTTGCTCGATTTCGGTTTCGCTGTCCATGGCGAGTGAATCGGTAAAGAGGCGCTCGGCCAGGCGGTGGCGGCGGATGATGTCAGCGGCGCGTTGGTGCCCACGCGGCGTGAGTTCGACGATCGAGGAGCCGTCGCCGGTCGAAAAGCCAGCCGGCTTTAGCGCGTCGTGGCAGGGATTGACGAAGGGCTTGTGATCGTGCGATTGGGGCGGGTGCGGGCGCATCGTCACCAGTTCCATGGCGGCCATTTTTTCCACGGCGATGGATACAGGCAGAGCGCCGTGGACTTCCATCCGGCCAATCTCCGCGATCTCGCCGTTCTCCTCCAGCGCAAATAATTCTTCCAGCACTTCGTCGAACTGTTCCTCGTCGGCCATCGCAAAGACTTCCTGGGCGGCGATTTTTCCATGATGCAGTTCGATGCGGCGATCGGCTAAACGCGCGACGACGGGATCATGCGTCACCATGACAATAGTGCGTCCTTGCTGATGAAGCTCACGCAGCAGGCGCAGGACGATTTCCTCGTTGGCAGCGTCGAGGTTTCCTGTAGGCTCGTCGGCGAGCACGATTTTGGGGTCGTTGATCAGCGCGCGCGCGATGCAGACGCGCTGCTGCTCGCCTCCGGAGAGCTGCGAGGGCAGGTGGCCAGCGCGGTCTTTCAGGCCAACCCGATCGAGGGCTTCAAGGGCTTCCTGTTCGTCGGTCATGCTGTGGAAGTATTGCGCGAGCATGACGTTCTCGACGGCAGTGAGATACGGGATCATGTGAAACTGCTGAAAGACGAACCCGATCGTTTCGGCGCGTACATGATTCAGTTCAGAGGCGCTGAGGCTGGCGACGTTTTGTCCGTCGAGCCAGATCTCGCCGCTGGTGGGGCGATCGAGGCATCCGATGAGATTGACCATGGTGCTCTTGCCGGAACCCGAGGGGCCCATCATCGCGACCCACTCGCCGGGTGCGATAGAGAGAGAAATGTCGTCGAGCGCCTTAATGAGGCTGAGGCCGCCATTATTTTCTTCTGCTCTGGCGGGATAACTCTTGGTGACGTTCTGCAGTCGAATCATCGGATCGTATTCCCTTCTACTCTCCCCTCAAAATAATAGCCGGTTGCACGCGGCGCAGTAGCACAATCGGCAGTATCGCCGAGATGAGGGCCACGGCAACACTGCCGGCAAGCACGTACGGAAAAACGCTGAAGCGCGGCACGACGGGGGCATGAAAGTTAACGCGCCCGATCCAGGCCGCAACACAGATGCCGATGAAGAAGCCGACAATGGCGCCGACTACGCCCAGGGCCGCGGCTTCGGCCGCAAAGAATCCGTTGACCAGACGTTCGGAAGCGCCAAGCGCCTTCATGATGGCGAAGTCGCGGCGGCGGTCGAAGACCCATCCGATCAGCGTAGCCAGCACGCACAGAGCGGAAGTCAGCACGACCAGCGTGGCCGAGGCGTAAAGCGTGGCGCGCGTTTTGTTCAGCACGTTGGCTTCACCTTCCATGATCTGGCGGACGGGCCGGATATCGGCCGCGGGCAGAAGCTGCGCGAGCTGGCGAATCGACGCTTCAACCTCTCCGGCGGTTCCGTTGGCTGCAACTTCGATGGTGGAGGGCGCGACACCGGTCCAGCCCTGGAATTCAGCTTGATCGAGATAAATACGACTGTCTTCGCCAGCGCCGGTCTGAAGCATTCCGGCGGGAGCGAGTTGAATCGTTTTGCCCTCAAAAGTGAGCTCAAAGGGCCGGCGATTGGGACCAGCTTTGGGATTGACGACAGTTGCGGCGCGCATGCCGATGAGGGCCTCGTTGGGCGCGCCGGGCCAATGACTTACCTTCCACCAGTGGTTCAACTGGCGGGCGCGGGCGAAGTCGGTGCCAACGACGACGACAGATTGGCCGTCTTTGGTACGGGCGACCGCATAAGAGAAAGGAACAGCCAGCGTCTTTGCGCCGAGAACGGATTCAACTTCGGCCAGCGCGTCGGCAGGCAGCGACTGTCCGTCTTTAGCGACGATGACTACGTTTGCGCCATAGTTCCGAAACTCGGTGCGCAGCTTGGCCTGCACGTCGACGTAGAGATTCATCATCGCGGTGGCGACGGCCGCGGCAACAATCATGGCAAGCAGTGCTGAGGCGGCGCGTCTGCGACGGAGGACAGCGGCGCGCAGCAACATGCGCCCGAACATGGAAGTATGCGGCGCCAGAGCACGGCGATTGGCGACCTGCTTCGGAGTTTGGAGCGTGCCTACTGTGCTCATCCGTCACCTCGGAGAGCGAAGACGGGATCGAACTTCACGGCGCGGCGGATGGCGGCGGCGCTTCCGGCAAAGGTTACGAAGACGGCAATGGCGATGATGATCGGGAAGAGCACGGGCTCGATGGAGATCTGCGAGTTGAAAATCGAGCGGCCGATCTGGCGCGCAAGGAGCGCACCGGCGGAGAATCCGGCAATGCCGCCGACGATTGCGAGCAACAGTGCTTCCGCAAAAAAGATCGCAGAGACCGCAAGATTGCCTGCGCCGAGCGCCTTCATCAGACCGACTTCGACCCGGCGCTCATAGATGGCCGTGGCCATGGCGGCCGAAACGGCGAGAGCGGAGGCAAAAAGGGCGGCGAACGTGATCAGCAGCATGAGTCCCTTGATGCGCGAGAGCACGGTGCCTTCGTTCTGCGCGACCTGGCGGATCTGCTCCGCATGCGAATGCGGAATGACTTCCTGTAACTGGTAGGCAATCGACTCCACGTAGGGCGAGCAGTACCAGCGGTCGTACACCTCGGGAGTCATCGTCTTCGGGTCGCGGACGGAGAGCGCATCCGGGGGCTTGGTCAGAGCGCTGACGTAGACGCGGCGTACGGCGCCCGGTTTGCCGAGAATTTGCTGCGCGACGGCCAGGGGCGCGACGATCTGGTCGTCTTCAGCGGCGCCGGTCGAGAGGATGCCGGAAATGGTGAGTTGGCGTCCGGAGACTTCGATTGTGTCGCCGGGTTTCTGGCTGAGCTTTGTTGCCAAGCGCTCCCCCAGCAACACATTCTGAGAATCGTCCGCCGGCCAAGCGCAGTTTGGTGACTCCTTGCCATCGCCGCAAGAGACCTTCCACCACGGATGTGTGATGCGCACGCCGGTGGTGAAGTCGTCCTTACCGAAGCTGAGCACTTTATTGAAGTAAGTGCCGAGCAAGGTGACATCTTTCGCGTCGCTGCCGTGGCCGAGTTTCACGGTGACAGGCAGCATGGGCGAAAAGCCAACGATGTTGTGGTGCCAGAAGGTGCCGCGAATTCTTGGGAGGTCCGCTTCGTTGAGAAAGGCACCGTCGCTCGGCGGTTTTAGGTTGATTCCACCCACTTCCACATCGAGTGTGTCTTCCTGCGGCGTGACCACCAGGTTTGCCCCGTAGCTCCGCAATTCGCGGTTGATCTTGTCGCCGATGTCGGTGGCTACGGCGATCATGGCGGTGGCAACCGCGACGCCCAGCGTGATCGCGATCCCCGCCAAAAGCTTGCGGCGCGCTTGGCGGCGAAACGATTCGTAGACGATGCGGGGAAACATTATTTCTGCTCGAAGTAGTGTCTGCCCGCCGCCACGTCGGTCTCAGAGACGATAACCGCGTCGTCGGTGACCTGCGCTTTCAGCGGGATCGGATTGCAGCCGCCTGGCATGCCGACCGACTGCGGGTT
Organism: Terriglobales bacterium; assembly: GCA_035272625.1. Lineage (GTDB taxonomy): Bacteria > Acidobacteriota > Terriglobia > Terriglobales > Acidobacteriaceae > Acidiflorens. The sequence continues at coordinate 107,285 of DATEQN010000051.1, forward strand.
GATGGGAGCGGCGCAGTTTTTGCAGATCACGCCCTGCGCTCCCTTGTAAAAGCCGACGGGGCCGCAGATTTCGCAAGCGTCAAAGAGGGTGGCAATCTTTCCATCGGGCTTCTGGTAAAGCCAGAAACGGACCTCAACGCCGGCTTCTTTAGCTTCGAAGCGGTGGAGTTCGCCGTCATAAATCTGCTTCAGCGGGATGGCGACTTTGCCGTCGACAAAAGTGACTTCCGCGGCGGGAGAGAGCGCGCTGGCGCTCTTCTCGTAGATAAAGCTGGCGGTGATCATCACGATAAAAGCAAACGAGAAGACGTAAACCGAAGCCATCCAGAGGCGCTCGCGGCGAGCGGTCCAGAGTGCTTTGCGGCGGGCGGCGCCGGCCGCCGGCAGTTCGACCGGTTGGCGGCTCTTCATTTCAAACAGCACCATGAGCGCGGCCAAAGCAACAATGGCAATGAAGAAGAAAAGTTCGTTGCGGACGATCGGGCCGATGATGGCCATCTCCTGGCGAGAAGAAGGAAGCACCCCGTTCTCCGAGAGCTCGTGCAGGCCGGAGATCACAAGTTGCCCGGCCACCAGGAAAAGAATCGCGGTAGTGACCTTGAAAAATTTCTGCAGATTGATTTTGACGCTGCCCTTGACGAACATCACGCCGAACAGGATGGCGACGACGATTCCCATGACCGTGCCGATGAAGCTCATCAATTCGCTCGAGTTCAGCGTCACGGCAGAGAGGATCAGAACGGTTTCGACGCCCTCGCGCAGCACCATGAGAAAGACGAAGAGGAAGAGGCCGATCCACGCGTCGCCACGGGCGAACAATCCGACTTTGCCTTCGATCTCGCCTTTGAGCTTGCGCCCCGTTTTCATCATGAAGACGATCATGGTGACGACGAAGACGGCCGCGGCCAGCATGACCCAACCTTCGAAGATGTCTTCGTTCAAATTGAAGCGGGAGACCACGACGGCGATGCCGATGGATCCGGCAAAAGCTGCGGCCAGCGCGGCGTAGACCGATTTGCGCAGGTCATTGCGGCCGATCTTGGCAAGATAGGCCAGGGTGATGCCGACGATGAGCGCGGCTTCCACGCCTTCGCGGAGAGTGATGATGAATGCCTGAACCATTGAATTAGGGCCCGCTTTCTAATTGAAATTGAAATTCAATTTCAACATCATAGGATACGGTTTCGTGGTGGGACGGTCAACGCAGCCAATCACGGATGGCTGTGATTTGCATCACATGGGGAAACGGGGCATTGAACGGGGTTCTCGCGATCTTCGAGAACGCGCTCGTGGAGAGCCGGGCGTCCCCGCCCGGCGGACGGGTCGCTCTACTGTCCACTAGATGATGCGCAGGAATTTGCGTGCCTGCTCCAGCTCTGGAAACGATTTCTCCTCAGCCAGGAACTCCCGCGAATGCACGCATCTCCGGCTCCCCCGCAGTCTAACCGGGTGCTTCAAATGCAGCATCTCGTGAAATACGATGTATTCGACCGCATAGCGCGGCACGCGCGGGTGGTCGAAGACGCGGCTGATAACGATGGCATTGTGTGCGGGGTCGTAGTGGCCGAGGCTGCTGCGGGCGTGATTCCGGCTCCAGGTAAGTTGCGGACGTCCCATCAGTCCGTGAAAAAAGCGGCGGTTGAGGTCTTCGAAAATTTCTTCCAGATGATAGTGGTGTCCGCGGGCCGAGTGGATGTGCTTGCGTCCGCGCATCTGCCGCACGAGGCGAGCTTTGGCGGCAACCTCGTGGCCGGCGACATAGCGGCGATAACGAGCGCTCTGCGCGCGGTCGACCGGCTGGCGATAGAGCTTGGCGAGCAGGATGTGGGCGATCGCGTGCAGCACGGCATCGGGAGCGCCTTCGAGCAAGTCAGAGAGGCGGATGTAGAGCTCTCCCTGACGCAGGCGGATGGTGTTGTTGATGGAGACGAAAGGATAAAAACGAATGTGCATCGGCGGCGCGGACGTGCGCGGGCGGAGTTCGCGATAGGCGTCGTGGAAGATTTCGGCGAGCTTTGGAGACACGTTGAGGGAAGATTAGCACGGCGTAGTAGCTGCGGCGCCAAAAGCCGCCGCTGATTTCTGGTAGTGTCCTAATTTGTAAGTTGCCGTGCCGCATAAGTAGCGCCGGCATCCTTGCCGGCTGTCCCGAGGCGTCCTCGCCCTCGGCTCGGCGGGCGTGACGCCCGCCGGACAGCGGCCGGGACGGCGGCGCTACAGTCCCGTCGCGGAGAATTAGGACACTACCTGATTTCTACCTTATCTTGACAGCTTAAGACTATGTTCTTATTGTTACTCCCTACTTGTTGCTAAAACGACCATGAACATTATTAAAGCGACGAAGAAGTTTGAAGACTGGCTGCGGCTGCACATTCGCATTGTTGAGCCCGATCTGCGGTTCAAACACGAACAGATGGCGGCGGCCCTTTTTCCGTTTTTCCGGGCGACTTTCTATCGCTGGTTGCAGGTGTGGCCGGAGGAGTGTACGGGACTGGATCGGGTGCCGCATATTCTGTCGGTGGGCGATCTGCATGTCGAGAACTTCGGCACCTGGCGAGATACCGATGGGCGGCTGATCTGGGGGGTAAACGACTTTGATGAAGCGTGTTTGTATCCCTACACGATGGATCTGGTGAGGCTAGCCACGAGCGCGTTGCTGGCCGCTCGGGAAGAGCGTTTGGCGATGAAACCAAAAGAGTCGGCGGCGGCAATTCTGGAGGGCTACGAACGAGGGATGGAGGCGGGCGGGCGTCCGTTTGTGTTGGGCGAGAGCCACGTGTGGTTGCGGGCGATCGCAGAGAGCAAACTGCGGGATCCGGTGGTGTTCTGGGGAAAAATGGATCGGCTTCCAACGCTGAAGGGAGAAATACCCGAGAGCGCGCGCGAGGCCATTGAGCATCTGCTGCCGGAGCGGGGCCTCCCGTACCGGCTGGCGCCACGAAGGGCGGGCCTCGGAAGCCTGGGGCATCTGCGGGTGGTGGCGATCGCGGAGTATAAGGGCGGCCGCGTGGCGCGGGAAACCAAGGCGCTGACACCGTCGGCATTGCAGTGGCTGAACCCGAAGCTGCCGGCAGAGATTCTGTATGCGGTAATCCTGCGACGGGCGGTGCGTTGTCCGGATCCGTATGTGCAGATGCGGGGACACTGGCTGGTGCGGCGGCTGTCGCCCCATTGTTCGCGTATCGAACTGGAGGCGCTCGGAACCAGCCGAGGCGAGTGCCGGCTGCTGGAGGCGATGGGCAGAGAGACTGCGAATATACACGCGGGAACGGAAGAAAAACGGCGGGCGATCCTGAAGGACTTGCGCGCGCGAAAAGGGAGCTGGCTGCTGGGAGCGGCCCAGGCGATGGCGCGCGCGATGGAGAAAGATTGGCGAGTGTGGAGGGAGCGCCGGCAGAGCTAGACTTCTGCCGGCGCCTTATTGGAGTGACAGTCCGTGCGAGGACTCAGGTCGATCGGAGAGGTGGAATTCCAGTGTGTGGGGTTGGTTTTCAGCTCCGATGGTGATAAGGGCGTCGAGGATGGATTCGAGGTTGGCGGCGGAACCTGACCACACCCGGGAGAAAGACTCGCGATGAACCGCCAATTCGCCGACCAGCCGGCCAACCGAATGAGGGCCGAGATCGACGTCGGTGAGGGTCGGGTCGCTGCCAATGGGCAGCGGAGGATAGTGTGACGGAGGTAGGCGGAGGCTGGCCTGGGTCAGCCAGTGGGCGATGAGCGCTTTGAGATGTTGCCTGCAGCAGACGCTCTTCATGTCCTTCTGCGACGCCAGCGAGGAATGCCAGGAGAGGATCTTGAGTCGGTCAAGCCAGCGGTTCTCGACCACGAGGAACCATCCGGTGTGGCGAAAAGTGTCGAGGCCACAAACCGAGCAAGGCGGGCGTTTTGTGATTGCGTAATTCATCGGCGTTGCCTTTTGACAGTCAGCAGGCATTGCCAGCGGCGCGGGTGAGGAAGCGTGGACCCGCGCGGGCGCTAAGGGGGACGGTCAGCATCCCGAGGTTGTTGTCGAAGCGGAGCGTAAAGTGCGAGGAGCAAGCGTCGCACAGCCAGAAGTGTTCACGCCGCCGGAGCTTCCGCCGGTTGCCATCGAAAGAAGCGCTAAGGTCGGAAGGAAAAGTTTCCGCCAGGAAGAGCTTGCCTTCGCGGAGGGAACGAAAGGGGACCGTGCAGGCTGGGTTGGCACATTTATGGAGCATAGGCTGGTTCCATTCTTCTCTTCGGTGGAGTCTTGGCCAGAGAGATTCCACCGGCAGTGCACGCGAAAGGCCGAAATGCTACGTGGTACGTTAGAAACAATTAATCTGTAGATACAGTGGGTTAGATGGCGAGGAAGTGGTCCGCTTTACTCCGTCGCCGAGTGGCGCTGACGGAAAGCGGTCGCGGCCGCCGAATGGCCGTCATTAGTTGCCGCACAGCTCACTTGTGATAAGGATCGCAGGCCAGTTGTTACAAAGGGAAATCACGGAATGAATTGCTAAAACTGCTTTGGTTTATCCCCCGACGTAACTTTGATGGGACTCCCGCCTAGTGCACGAGCCACGCCGAGGCAGCGAGGAGAATGCCAGCTGCCGCAATCAACAGGCCAAGGTGCCAGAATATGCGGCGGCCCGAGAGCAGGGTGATCGAGGTGATGACCAGGGCGATCTCCAGGAAAACTTCGCCCAGATCGAAGCGGTCGGCTTTGCGGCGGGTGTGTTCGGTTTCGGTCTCGGTTTCGCGTGCCTTGGCGTCGAGCTCCTTTTGCTCGTCTTTGTAACGGCTCGCTTCGGACCGATATTTCTCCTGCAGCTTGGCAGCGGCTTCCGCGTCTTTGGTGGCCATCACGCTGGTCAGATCGGCGAAAAGTTCGTCGGTGTGGCGCCGGATATTCTTGGCCTGGTAGTAGGCCCACTGATCGGTGACCTTGTTCTGCAGAATGATTTCCTCGGTATGGGTGCGATGGCCGAGCAGCGACACGGTGGCCACCAGCACGGCCAGCACCGCCATGGTGAGTGTGATGGGGGCGAGATCGGGATGCTCCCGGGCGTGTTCGGCGTGCTCGTGCAATTCTTGGAGTTCTTCGCTCATGTCATCGGGCTCCAGGTATGGGTTCATCGTATTGGATCATCGAACGGGTCGCTGGCGTCGGGCTGCGCCGCCGGCGTCTAGCTTTCTTTTCCGAGCTCTCTCATTACGAGCTTCATTACGAACTTCATTACGAAATATGAGGATAAACCAAGTTGTCTATTCTCCCATTACTTTTATGAGCACTCTTTTGTCGCGCTGGCCGTCGAATTCGGCGTAGAAAATCTGCTGCCATGGCCCGAAGTCGAGTTTCCCGTTGGTCACCGGCACGATGACTTGGTGGTGAATGATCAGCGATTTCAGGTGCGCGTCTCCGTTGTCTTCGCCGGTCTGGTGATGCTGGTAGTTCTGCCGGAAGGGCGCGAGCGTTTCCAGCCACTGGTCGATGTCTTTGATGAGGCCGCTCTCGTTGTCGTTGACGTAAACACCGGCGGTGATGTGCATGGCGGAGACCAGGATCATGCCGTCTTTAATTCCAGACTTCTTGAGGGCACTCTCGACTTGCGGGGTCAGGTGGACGTAGGCGCGCTTGGTTTTCGTGTGCAGGGTCAGGTATTCGGTGTGGAATTTCATGCTTTTACATCTACCACGGGGACGGGGTCGGCATGGCGGCAAATTTCGGGCCTGTCTCACCCCCTGGAAGGCCTCCACACCGTGTCATCCTGAGCGGAGCCGAGTCATGCGCGAAGCGCATGGCTTGGAGTAGTCGAAGGACCCCTACCCCCTTTCGAGCACGACAAGTGACATCATCTGATGCTATAATCGGTGCTATGAGAACAACGGTTGCGCTGGATGACGATCTCGTACGCATCGCCCAGGAGTTCACCGGGGTGGCGGAGAAAACGGCGCTGATTCGGGAAGCGCTCAAAGCTCTCATCGAGCGGGAGAGCGCCCGCCGATTGGCATCCTTGGAAGGCACCATGCCGAAATTGAACAATGTTCCTCGCCGCAGGCCAAGGACGAGGACGAATTGATTCTCGCCGATACCTCGATTTGGATTGACCACCTTCGTTCGGGAAGCAAGGAACTGCGGAAGCATCTGAACGAAGGGCAGATTGTGATCCACCCCTCCATCATTGCGGAACTTGCGCTTGGATCGTTGCAGGAGCGCATTAAAACGCTTGCACTGCTGGACCTCTTGCCCCAGGTGCGAGTGGCGCAACTGAGCGAAGTGCGGCGAATGATTGAGGCCCGTCGTTTGTACAGCCTCGGCATCGGTCTGACCGACGCCCAGCTAATAGCCTCAGTTTTTATCAATCCATCCACGCTTCTGTGGACAAGAGATAAGCGACTCCGCAAGGCCGCAGAAGGGCTTGGGATTCATGCCGGGCTGGCTTAGCACCCTGCCGCTAGCGGGCCCGCCCAAGCAGAGCTTGGACGGGGCACCCTCGTGAGTTCAAATGATTGCTGGGCCGGGCCACCGGCCAGGTCCCGAAGGTTAGACATTGTAACGAAGGAGTTAGAAACGGGACGCTAGAACTAGTAACTCTCGTCATCGTCAATTGGGGAGGTTTTCTCTCCGTCATCCTCTTCCGGCTCGGAGGCGCGCGCCACGTCGTCATCGTCTTCGGGGTCCGTGTCTCCCCACAGGTCCCAAAGGAGCTCCACCTGAACATCCTCATACGCATTACGGATGGCATTCCGGACCGCGATCTCTTCAACCTCCAGTCGGCACGCGATGCTGGCAACGAGTTGTTCGCACTGGGCACGAATCGCGGCGTCATCGTCAGTAAAGTCCTCCTGGATGCTGGCCAGTTCAATAGAACCGCGGATTCCGAACTCACGCAGTCGCTCAGACTTCTCGCCGAAATAGTCGAACAGGATAGCCTGATCTATGATGTCTAGGATTGTCTTCCACTGCAGATTGGTTCTGAGCAAAAGCTTGAATGGGTCGTAGGAGGCAAGTTGCTCCGCGCTTTCAATTCCCTCGTCGATTAATCGGCTGACCATAGTCTCCGAGACGCCCTGAAGCTTGTGCAGATTGGGTTGCTCCGCAGGTTGGGCCGAAGTAGTCAGGTTTAGATCTTTCCGAGCCTGTCCCCTTACGAAGTCGAATATCTCCTTCGTCGGGAACAGGCCTACCGCAAACGCGATCAGAGGCTTCAACGACGGGGTGAAAGCTCCCGAAATCATTGGAGCGAGTATTGACGCCACCAGCATCCGCATCCAGATAGAATGCAACGACGCCGGGGAAAGATCCACGGCCTCGAACCTTCTTAGGACGTCGAACAGGCCCCAAATGAACGCTCCAGCCAACCCGCAGATCGCCGGGCCCGGGATTTTCAGCACGATGGTTGTGAACCCGTCCGGCAAGCCCAGAGGAAGCCTCGACCACGTAAGGGCTACGACAATGAAGAGCCCCCCCAAATAGGCGTTCATCGCGAGAGGGAAATAATACCTGCTCCTGCCGTACTTGCGATAGAAAAGCCTGTCGAGGGTCTTTTTTAGAGCACCCGTTTGCGCACCCCGCGTCGACTCAAAAGCCTTCAGGTACTTGGTGAATGTCGTTCCCCGACTCATGATGCTTTGTATTTCTTCGCGCCGTCCATGAAGGAGATTCCGGAACTGCTGGAGAAGGACATAGAGAAAGACGCCGGGAAACAACACCAAAAGCCAAAGGACGGCAGGTAGGATGTATTGAGGCCGTCGAAAGTAGATCAAGGAGGCGATGCCCAGGGGATACAAGGCACCCAAGAGTGAGAGTCGGAGCCGCAAGTGACCTCCTTTAGATGGCGGGTGGGCCACTTTAACCGGGAAGTATAACGCGGGTTTGTCCGATAACATCGACCGAACAACTGGAGTTGCGCCACTTCTCGCGTTTTTTCGAGAAGTGGCTGCCGGATAATTCCCCATCCCGGCCGAGCCATTGTGAAACCCCGCCCTTATCGCCGTCAGTCCTCACTTTTAAAAGAACGAGAACGCTCGTCAATCCCCTTCATGCCGTCGAAGAAATAAAGACATGGTCGTCAGTGTGCGTGTACTTCCCGCACCCCATGCTGACGCCGCACCTTGATTTTGCTCTCGTCTTTTCGGGCCTGTGCGAGATCGTATGCGAGCTGCATCCGTAACCACGTTTCCGGCGTGCTGGCGGGTGGCCAACATCTGCGGCGGATGGTTTGGGTTGCTAATTAATGCATTGAACATATAGAGGGTGCGCCACTTCTCGCGGTTTTCGAGAAGTGGCCTGCTGACCGCCGACCCTACGAATGAACTGACCGCGGCGGCTGACTCTCCATCACCACGCGCAGAATGCGGTTGATGCGCGTCTGGTAGCCCTTGCCATGGCCCTTGAGCCAATCGAGCACGTCCGCATCGAGACGAATCGTCAACTGCTTTTTCTCCGGAGGCCAAGCCATTGTCGCCTTCTTGAAAGATGTCTTGTCCAGCCGAGCAATGTCCGAATAGTCGATAGCGGCATCCTTCATGCGGTCAATTCGTGCCAGGTCGCTAGCTTTCTTAATAACGATAGATCTTTTGCTCACGCCTGTTCCCCTTCCTCATGGAGATGATGCGCATCCCTTCATCCCGCGGCGCGTGGGCTATGACCACCAGACGCCCGGCCAGGCGCCGCTCTCCCGACTAACTCATCTTACAAGTCACCTGTTGACAGCCCACGATACAATAGAAGTATCCCAGCTCAATCAGCATCCGTTCCGTGCCCCGAGTAGGCCTCCCAGGAGGCCGCTAGCTGGAGCCCATCTTTGAAATCCCAGTTCCCCTGTCATGTTGAGCGAGGATTGAGCTCGGCGAAGCGAAACTCAACCGCAGTCGAAACACCCCTACTGTGTCTCTCGTCGCCGCCAAAATAGGGAAAAATCCTGGGCTTGACACGCTTTACCCCACGACGAGCGCCCACCAAGCCCGAACTTAGGTCAGGAAATCACCTAAGTCATTGATTTCAAAATACATTAGATGCAAGTCCTTTAGATTCAAAGACCAAGCCGCTAACTCCATGATTCCAAAAGACCGTGGACAAGGGGGGTGGGGGCACTAATCAGGAAACATCAACCAGAAGCCATTTTCTTCCATATTTCATACATACAGCGAACAAAAAAAATTAGAAGCGAAAAAATCTAGCGCATCGACTCCTCAATCTCCGAGATCCAGTCAGGCCGCTTGAGCACTTCGCGAGGCTTAGGTCCGTCGGCAGCGCCGACGATGCCGTCGCGTTCCATGAGGTCGATGAGATGGGCAGCTCGACCGTAGCCGATGCGCAAGCGGCGCTGCAGAAGGGACGTGGAGGCTTTGCCAAATTCGATGACGAGGCGCACGGCATCGTTGAATAGCGGATCGTTGTCGTCGGCGGAAATTTCTCCGGAATCTTCGCCGTCGCCAGAAGACATCTCACGATCTTCTTTCGGAGTTTCGAGGAATTTCTCCTGATACTGCGCCTGGCCTTGCGCCTTCCAGAATTCCACCACCGCCGCGATTTCTTTTTCGGTGACGTACGGAGCGTGGAGCCGGTGGACGCGCGCCGATCCGGATGGCAGGTAGAGCATGTCGCCGCGTCCTAAGAGCGATTCGGCGCCGTTGGCGTCGAGAATAGTGCGCGAGTCGACTTTGGTCGCTACGCGGAACGACACGCGGGCGGGGAAGTTTGCTTTGATCAGGCCGGTGATGACATCCACCGATGGGCGCTGTGTGGCTAGCACTAAGTGGATGCCTACGGCTCGCGCCATCTGCGCTAGTCGAGTTATGGACTCTTCTACGTTGTGGCCATCGAGCATCATTAGATCGGCTAACTCGTCGATGATGATGACGATTTTGGGAATCGGGCCGTCGTCGGAATCGGATGTCGCCTGCTCGCTGAAGAGGCTCGGCGTGTCGTCGAACAGGCGATTGTAACTGTCGATGTTGCGGACGCCTTTGGCGGCGAGCAGTTTGAGGCGGCGCTCCATTTCGCGGACGGCGTTGCGCAGCGCGTTGGCGGCTAGCTTCGGCTCGGTGATGATGGGCGTGTAGAGATGCGGGACGCCTTCGTAATTGCCCAGTTCGAGGCGCTTCGGGTCGACGAGCACGAGCCGCACTTCGTCGGGTGTCGATTTGTAGAGCATCGACATGATCATGGCGTTGATGGCCACGCTCTTGCCCGTGCCGGTCGAGCCGGCGATCAACAGGTGAGGCATGCCCGCGAGATCGGCGGCGGCGATGCGTCCGTTGATGTCTTTGCCCATGGCTAGCGTTAGCTTCGATTTCGAGGCGAGGAATTCCTGCGACTCGATGTTCTCGCGCAGCCAGATGATTTCGCGTTCGCGGTTCGGCACCTGAATGCCGACGGTGCTCTTGCCGGGCATGCGCTCGACGAGAATGCTTTCCGCGCGCAGGGCTAAACAAAGATCGTCGGTGAGGCCGATGATGCGGCTGTACTTGATGCCGGCTTCGGGCTTGAATTCGAAAGTGGTGACGACCGGGCCGGGATTGATTTGCGTGACTTGGCCGTGGACTTCGAATTCCGCGTACTTCGCGGTCAGAACCTGGGCGATGAGCTTGAGTTCTTCTTCGTGGACGGATTGCTGCTCGTCGGGACGGTGTAGCAGGCTCGACGGCGGCAGTTTGTAGCTGCCCGCGATTTTGGGGAGGGTCGTTCTTGGTTTGTGCTCGGTGTCGGCCCGCTCGGTCACTTCGATTTCGGCCGAGGGCACTTGCGCTGGCGGCGCGGGAGCGAAGGCGGCCTCGTCTTCCTCGGTCATGCGTTCGATGCCGGTGCGGGGAGCGGCGGTTGCGAACTGCGCGCCCCGGGGTTCCATTTCGTTGTCATTCTCATTCTCATTGCGCGCGGATTCCTGGCGTGGAATCTCCGGGCGCTGCGCTGTCGGACGCGCGGGCACGAGTTGCGCCGAGACGGTTGGCTTTTCGGCGCGGCGCTTTTCGAGTTCCTTTTGCTGACGCTTGCGCTGGCGCTCGTCCTGCCAGTCTTGGAAGCGATCTCTGAGCGCCAGGACGAAGGCAAAGCGGGTGGGCGCCCAGAGTTGAATCGCCGAAAAAGAAAAGGCGGTAGTCAGGTAGAGAGCGACGGCCAGAACCGTGGTGCAGACAATGTATGCCCCCGCAACGTTAAGGTAACGGATTAAGATATCGCCGACGATACGACCGGCCAGACCTTCGATCGGAATGGCGCCCATCCAGCGAATGTGTCCGGGCAGGATGGCGAGCAGCGCGGGCACGAACATGAGCAGCCAGATTCCGCCGAGCACCTTTGCGACCGGAGTCTGCACGGCTCGCGAGCGGAACCAGCGCGCGCCGAGCAAGGCCATGAAGATGGGCAAAAGAAACGATCCCACTCCCCAGAACTGCAGGATGAGGTCGGAGGAATAGGCTCCGCAGATGCCGATCCAATTGCGGGCAGCGTGCGATCCGGTGAGGATGGAGGCACTGTTCAGCGAGGGATCGAGCGGCGAATAAGAAGCCAGCGCGAGGAAAAGAAGGAGCGCGGAGACGCACAACAGGAATCCGACTAGCTCGTTCAGACGCCGGTTCCTGGTTGGCGCAAAAATCTTAGAGAAAACTGTCATGTGGCAGCGACGGCACTGCCAGGCAAAGTTCACCCGCAGCACCGTTACATGGCCAGAGCCTGATAATTATGACAAGAAGGGGCGGATCGTACAATGCAGGAAACGGCGCGGGGTGGCGAGTTGGGTACGGGCAGCGAAGAATGCGATACTACGACTGCAATCGTCGTTTCGGCCTCGTCCGGGATTTACTCTACGCAATTCGGAGCGACGATGCTCGAAAGTGGAATTCCGGCTAGATAAGGTAATCATGGAGACTTCTGCTCGGGCTCAGTCCGTATCAGAACGCTATCCCCGGGCCGCTGGCCCAATCCACACGATTTTGGTGCTCGCCGCGTTGGGCGGTTGGGCGTTCGGGTTCAAGATTTTTTCAGATCATCTGAGGGCGGTGGCCAATCCCAACCACGTCCGCTTTTATGTGGTCACCATTTTGTTTGAATGGCTCATGTTCGCTCTTGTAGTGGCGGGCGTGCGGCGTAATGGCGCGTCCGTCCTCATTGTTCTCGGAGATCGTTGGCGTTCTGTCCGCCAGGTGCTGCGGGATATTGGAATCGCCGCTGGGTTCTGGATCGTTTCGGCGATGCTCCTGTGGATAATTGGCTGGCTCCTACGCATCGCCGAGTTGGGTCGCAATGTGCAGTTCATGCTCCCGCATGGAGGTGCCGAAATAACACTGTGGATAGCGCTCTCAGTTACCGCTGGTATTTGCGAGGAGACGATCTTTCGAGGTTACCTGCAGCGGCAGTTCATGGTCCTAACCAGGAGCGTTCCCGCCGGCATTCTCCTTTCTGCTGCAGCATTCGGCGCGGCTCACGCGTACCAGGGCTTCCGGATGGTGATTCTGATCAGCCTGTACGGAGCAATGTTCGGGATTCTGGCCCATTGGCGCGGAAGCGTTCGCCCGGGAATGATCGCCCATGCGTGGCAGGATTCATTGAGTGGAGTGCTTGCCGGTCTTATGAGGCATTAGAGTCGAGACCCACGGCCGTTTTCAATGGGATCGCCGGAATCAAGTCCCTCGATAGGCAGCGCCGCTAGTTCATCCTCCGCATTGGTTCGTCGCACATAAGACGTCAGTATCCGATCATTCCCGCGGCCCAGGCCAGCACGGCAATTCCGAGCACAATGCGATAGATGGCAAACGGCGCAAACCCGCGCTTGCGGACATAGCCCATGAACCAGGCGACGGCTCCATAGGCGACGATGAAAGAGACGACGAAGCCGATGGCAAGGATGACCCACTGGTGAGAGGTGATTTCGGCGACGCCGATGGGATTTTCATCTTTGCCGCCGTGGATTGACTTGAAGAGCGTGTAGAGCGTGGCCACCGTCATGGTTGGCATGGAGAGGAAGAAGGAGAACTCGAGCGCGGCGGCGCGCGACATTCCCACCAGTTGTCCGGCGCAAATCGTGGACATGGAGCGCGAGGTGCCGGGGAAAACGGCGGAGAGAATCTGGCAGGCGCCGATCCAGATGGCTTGGCCACCGTGGATGTCGTCCATCTTCCAGGTGTGGATGGGAGAAGCCTGGATGGGGGAACGGGGCGCTCCCGGGCCGGCTCTTTCCCACGGAGCTTTCATGGCGTCGATGATCCACATCACGATGCCTCCGATTAGCAGGGCAGCGCCCATTACGTAGAGACTCTCGAGGTTCTGGCCGATCACTTTAGTCAGCAGAAAAGACGGGATCGCGGTGACGACGAAGGCGATCATGACCAGGCTCAACGGATGGGTCAGGTAGTCGCAGTCTTTCTGCTCGCCCTCGGGAAATGTCGAGATGAGCTTGGCGATGTGCTGGCGGAAATAAATTGGCAGAACCAGGATCGCGCCCAGCTGGATGACGATGGAATACATTTTCCAGTAGCCGCTCGACAGCGGCACGTGCAGTAATAGCTCCGAGAGGCGGAGATGGGCGGTAGAACTGACGGGCAGGAATTCGGTGAGGCCCTCGACGATTCCCAGCAGCACGGACAAGAGATAGTCGTTCAAAAGTTCTCCTCGGCGTGGAGACGTGGCTTTTCGCCTACTCACGCGCAAACAGGGCAAGCCCCGTCTCTAACGGAAGTTATTGTCCGATCTTGACAGGTTCCGCGTATCTGCGGAAGAAACTATCTGGCTTCCACTCTGGACGGCGGTCGCCATTCGCGATGTTAATAAGCAAGGCTCTGACGATCTCTTCGTATTTCGCGGCGGCGGCGAGGTCAACCGGCTGGTCCACGTCGTCCGAGGGCGCGTGATAGCGCTGGGTCAGCCAGTCTTTGAAGATCTTCACCTCGGGCGTGCCGGGTTCTGGAGCGACGCTCATGATCACCGAGGGCACACCGCGGCGGATGAAGTTGTACTGATCGCTGCGCACGAAAAGATTACGCAACGGCTCGGGGTCGGGCTGAACTCCTACGCCGAGCGATTGGGCGATCTCGCGCACGCGATCTCCCAGGTCGGAGTCGTCGAGACCGAGCACGGTTAGAAGCTTTAGAGGCACGATGGGGAGAAACATGTCGACGTTAACGTCGGCGACGATGGATTTCGGCGGGACCGTGGGATGAGCGGCGAAGTACTTTGAACCGAGCAGGCCTTTTTCTTCGCCGGTGACTAAGACCAGAAGGATGGGACGCCGTAGTTTTTCCGGATTCTTCTTGAAGCTGGCTGCCATGTCGAGGACGAGAGCGCTGCCGGAACCGTTGTCCATGGCTCCGTTATAAATGCGATCGCCGTTAATGGGTTCTCCGATGCCGATGTGATCGAGGTGGGCGGAGAGCACCACGTATTCATCCTTCAGGGCGGGATCGCTGCCGGGGAGTCTGGCAACCAGGTTGGCCGACTCGATTTTGGTGACCTCAACTTTCGTCTTCGCGGCGAGCGAAACGGCGAGCGGAAAGTGCGGCAGCGGCTTGCGGTCTTTGCCGAGAGCGGCGAGTTCTTCGAACGTGTGGCCGGAGCCGGCAAAGAACTTTGCGGCGCTGGCGGGATTGACGGTGACGTATAGCTTGGCGCCTTCGGTCTCGTTGAACTCGGGATAGTCAAGATCCATGGAGGGATGGGCGCGGTTGAGCGCCATGCGGGACCACGGGATGTCCATGGAGGCGGGGTTGGGCAACGAAACGATGCCGACGGCGCCGGCGGCGCGCAGGACTTTCCAGCGCTCGGCCGCTGTCTGGTAATGCGAAGCGAGCGCACCTGGAATTTCGGAAGGCGATCCGGCGAGAATCACGATGATCTTGCCACGGACGTCGACGCCGGCGAAGTCATCATAATTTTTCTCCGGGACTTTGAGGCCATAGCCTACGAAAACGAGCGGAGCTTCGACTTCGGGCGCGGGCATGACGCGCGTGCTGATGATGGCATCTTCGCCGAGCGTGAGCGGTTCGCGTTTGTCTTTGTCCCTGTCCTTGCGGATGAGGGTCAGGCTGCAATCCTTTTCGACGATCTGGCGGGAGACGAACTTGACCGGCTGGTAGAAGCCGTTTAGGCCCGCGGGTTCCGCGCCCGCGCTCTTGAGCTGCTCGACCGCGTAAGCTTGGGCGGTCCGCTCGCCGCGGCTCCCGGTGTCGCGGCCTTCGAGTCTGTCGTCGGCGAGGAATTTGATGTGATTCCACCAGGTCTGGCCGTCGAAATAGGGAGTGGTTTGGGCCGTGGTGGAAATCGCAATTACCAGCACGAGCACTAAAGTCGACGGCTTGACTTTCATGATGTCCCTCCCCCGGGCGAAGGGTTCTAGGATAGCAGGACGGGACGAGGGAGATCAGAATGAGTAGCGCAGTGACTCGGTCACCGTGTTGGCGTGAAAATAGCGTGGCGCCGTCGGGCCGACAAACGAACCCTCGGCGTACTGGTAATAATTCCAGCCCATGTTATAGGAGAGCTTATGGCCGATATCCACGCTCAGGTTGGCCACCGGCTGCTGATACTTGTACTGCAATGAGCCGAGAGGCTGCAGATAGTTGAACTGCGGCGTCGAGCCGTCGACACTGGTGATGCTGTAGCCGACGTTGGCCGTCACTCGCTTCTCGGGCTTGAACCTGATGGCGGCCATTCCGAAATTAGTGTGGTTGGTGTAGTACGAGGTGTTCAGCAGAGGATTGGCCGGATCGTTCGTTGTACAAAAAGTGCCTGCGCCGGTGGTGGCACCGGACACGAAGGGAAGCGTCACCCCGGTTGGCGGTGTGTCGTTGAAGCAGATCAGGGCATTCTGGATCACGCTGTTGAAGTTATACGCCAGATCCAGTCCGAAGCGTTCGCGCGGCGCGAGCGAGGCGGTCAGCCCGTAGTTTTGGTTGTGGGCCACGTACTGGGTCTGTGCGTCGGCGTTGGACTGTTGCAGGATGTTGATGGATCCGCCCAAGACCGCCCACGGGCGCGGTGTGTAGGTCGTCTGGAAGCGGTAGCGCGCTTCCTTGCGTGGCGAGATGCGGACGAATACGCTGTTGTAGTTGGTGTGCTCCAGATCGAAATTCAATCGCAAGGCATGGGTGGGCCGTGCCCAGAGCCCGAGGAGCGCCGTTTTCTCCAGGCCCACGAAATGG
Organism: Terriglobales bacterium; assembly: GCA_035272625.1. Lineage (GTDB taxonomy): Bacteria > Acidobacteriota > Terriglobia > Terriglobales > Acidobacteriaceae > Acidiflorens. The sequence continues at coordinate 123,386 of DATEQN010000051.1, forward strand.
TCCAAGTCTCCGGGCAGATAATCGTTGAAGTGGTTGAAGGCCCGGTCGCCATAGCGGTAACCGATGCGGGCTCCGGCTTTTTTGGAAATGTCCCAGGCCAGTTCGGTCTGATTTCTCTTCCAGGTCTGGTTGAAGGATGACAGGACCGCGGTGGGTATCGTTGTCGGCGTGGTCGCGCTCAGCGGAGTCAGCAGCGTGCACGTAGCTGCCACTGTGCAATCACTGTCGACCTCGGTGAGATTGACATTCTGCGGAATGCGGTAGGCCCAGAAATAAAATTTCTCAATCAAGCGCAGATGTTGGGTCAGATGCAGCGTCGCCTCGGCATCGAGTACGTTGGAAGTTCGGTTCGCACTGACGGTGCCATTGCCGTTGAAGGCGAGGGTGTGGGTACGCATGATCAGGCCGGCGAAATTCTCGTCCAATGGCGTGTTCATGCTGGCGGAACTGTAGGAATAAGAAGCGACCAGGTCTAACCGCTGGATGTTATTGCTGCGTAAACTGAGCCGCTCCGTGGGAGTGGAAGTGCGAATCCGCTGGTTGCGTGAATAGCTGAAGTAGGCGCTGCAGTTGTTGTTGGTCAGGACTCCGCCGACAATCAGAGGGGTTCCGGTTGGCGCCCCAGCACAGGGTTCCTTGTTTACAGTGTCGATGGACAAACCCAACTCAACCGGAACTCCGGTGGAAAGCAGCGCCGGCGCGAAGGAAGCCAGTTGGTAGTCTGTGTCTCCCTTGTAGTAATTAAAAAATTGGTCGTAACTGATCACGGTTCGCGGCGCGGCCTTCCAGTCCACACCCAGACGGTAGGAGTTCATGGTGGTGTTCCAGTCTTGCAGGAGCAGGGCGTCCGTGCCCTCGTGGACGCTGCTATACGAAGGCCCGGTCATGTTGTTGTGCGAAAATCCCAAGCGAAAGCTTACCCGCGACTGCGGAAGCAAAGTAAGGTCGACGTCGCTCATGCGCCGCACCGTATCAAATAAGTGAGGCGAGTTCAGCGCCGGAATCGAGGGAGTGGAGGTGGGGGGATTCAGGGGATTCCCCAGCAAGTCGAAGTCGGAGAAACTCTGATCGCGACGGAAACTGCCGACAATGTTGTACCACTTGTTCTTGTCTGCCCGAAGCCGCAAGACGTTATTGGGATCGCCTCCCCATCCAAAGCTGTTGAGGTAAAGATTGTCGAACAGTAGGCCCTGGTGACCCACCGATTGCATGGAAAGCGTCTGATCGAGAAACCGCGGACCGGACTGCAGATTCACCAAGGTGTCGTACATATCGCCGCTGCCGGTCACATTGCTGGACCGGTAGCCGATCTCACCCGACGAGTGAATCAGGTAGCCACCGCTGGTAACGCCTTCCGGCTCCCCCGACGGATTCTGGCCCGTGCCGGAAGATTGCGCAAAGAGCAACCGGGGCGACGATATCATCACCACCGCAGCCAGCACGGCGAGGACGAGCGCAAGCGTGAAGCGTAATGAGTTCGCCGTCCGCTTTTGCCTCAGCGCGATGAGTTCGGTTGCAGAAGAGCCGAGGAAAGATTGCAGATCGAGTTTTTTGGGCGACGGCATCGGTTCTCCCTCACTTGAAAAAGACATCGCTGAAGTTGGACCCATGAATCTGGGTGTGACACATGGTGCAGGCCTGGTACTTCGCCGACTGATTGTGCGCAGGACCGATGGGCCCGCCGGCCGTCAACTGGGTAGAGAAAGTGTGGCACTGCAGACAGAGCATATTCACCAGGCTCACTCTGAGGAGCCGGGGATTGGTAGAACCGTGAGGTGTGTGGCAACTGGTGCAGCCCTCGGTCTTCACCGGCACATGTTCGTAGACAAAGGGGCCCTGCTTGTCGACGTGGCATTTGTAGCAAATGAAATCGCCGCTGGGCAGGGCGCGCAGCTGACGCACGGTCGCCGTCCCATGAGGGTTGTGGCAATCATTGCATTGCACCAGACCCTCGTTGACCCGGTGGTGAAAGGGCTTGGCAAAGTCCGCCTTGGCCGAGGTATGGCATCCGTAGCACAGCTGGGGCTGTTTCTGCGCTAGCAGGAACTGTTTTTCCTTGGCGTGATGAGGAGAGTGGCAGTCGAGACAGCCGACAGCGCTGCTGGAGTGGGCGGATTCGGCAAAATGCGTCTGTTCATGACTTTCGCCGTGGCAGGTTAGGCACCGAGTGCTGGTCTCTTGCCGTGACGCATCCTTGAAGGTATATATCTTGGTCACGTCGCCGCCGCCGGCCACGTGGTCCGCCCCGGGACCATGGCAGCCCTCGCAACCTTGGTGTGAGGGGCCGCCCTCCTTATCTAGTGTGGTCTTCCAGTGCGGCGTTTTCTCCCAGGCGTTGTACGTGTCCTCATGGCACGTCTTGCAGGTCTCCGCTCCCACGTATTTGGACGCGTCCGACGAAGGCGCACCGGCCACGGGTGCGCTGGCGGATTTAGTGTCCTTACCGGCACCCTGCTGGCGAGCCTGGCCTGAAGTAAAGGTGACTAAGATGAAAAGGCATAGAACCGAGAATAAAAGGACACGAGAGGTCCCGAAATTTGCTGGCATTAGCATTGGCATGCCCCTCCTCGATACCCGCGGTCTGTCATGAATGTGCGACAAGGGAATTGTTCCGCTCACAGGTTTGACGTCTTCCCGCTTCATATGATCACCAATCCTGTCTCAATCGAGGAGGACTGCCAATCTCGAACCTTCACTTAGGCCGTTTTTATCACAGTCGGCAGGATTTCGGTAAGCCGTACTGTGGCTTCCTATCGCCTCCGCCCAAAAGGTCGCAGAAACTTTTATCGGCCTCTAAATGCAATTACCGTGGAACTGAAAATGCTAAGCGATTCACAATGCCGCAGCTGTTCAAAATTGCACACTTTCAAAAGTAAAAACAGAAAGAACCGCGTCGAGCGCGAGCCACTCGGGCGATCCACGCCGCCGGCGTACTGCTCGGTCGCGGGGCAAACCGGCATTACTTCAACGGGGAGCGTATCGAGGATTGCCGGTGCCTGTCTGTGATGACTGAACTTGAAAGAAGTGATGAATCGAAATCCAAGGTTGTAGGAAGAAACTGCCGCCTGTCGACTCTCGGAGCGGGAGATACGACCGGCCACGTCTCGACGCTGAGATGCCGGCGGCCGATATTTGACAAGGGTCTCCACGCAACCTACGATTTGCGTGATCATGCCGACGCTAAGACCTCACTACTTCCGTCAAATTTGTGTGCGCGACGCGGAGGGCTTCACAGCCCGCCTTGCAACGCCCAGTAACGCAGCGAAGAACGTCGTAATTCTTCTCATCCTGCTGACGTTAACATTTCCGTTGGTGGCGGCGCCGCCGATAATTTCCACGGCCGATCCGCACCGCTACCTGGATGACATCAAGGCGCTGACCACGCCGGCGATGGAGGGACGCGGCGCCGGGTCGAAAGGCTTGACCCGGGCCGAGCACCTGATCGAGAAGCGGTACAAGAGCCTTGGGCTCGAACCCGCCGGCACCAACTCCTACTTGCAGCCTTTTACGGTCATCACGGGCGCGCAGTTGAAAGGGAAGAACAATTTCACGTTGCTGACCGGAGTCGAGAAGCAGGAGTTGAAACCGAAGCAGGATTTTGTCCCATTCAGTTTTTCCGCTTCGGGATCGGCCCGGGCGCCGCTGGTGTTTGCCGGCTACGGCGCCACGGCCGACGAGTTTCAGTACGATGACTATGCCGGCATCGACGTCAAGGACAAGATTGTCGTCGTGCTGCGCTATGAGCCCCCGTCGTTCGGCGTGAAGGGCGGCAATCAGGGCATGACGCAGCATTCCCAGTTGGTGACGAAAGCCATCAACGCCCGGAATCACGGCGCCAAGGCGCTGGTGCTGGTGAACGGAAAGCTGGGAGACGGCGAAGAGGATCTGCTCACACGATTCGGCAGCGTGAGCGGGCCGGAAAATGCCGGCATCATTTGTCTTCAGGTGAAGAATGCGGTCGCGGAGGGTTGGCTCAAGGCGGCGGGCAAATCGCTGGCCGAATTGCAGGATCAGATCAACGCTTCATCCAAACCCGCATCGTTTGCGCTACCTGAGAGCCAGACAGCGGCGCTGACCGTCAGTATCGAAACTACGCGGGCCACGGTGAACAATGTGCTGGCGTATCTGCCCGGAAAGACGGATGAATACGTGATCATCGGCGCGCACTACGATCACCTGGGACGAGGCAATTTCGATTCGCTGGCGCCTTCACAGATCGGGCAGATTCATCCGGGAGCGGATGACAACGCTTCGGGCACGGCGGGAGTGATGGAGCTGGCGCGATTACTCGCGCCGCAGAAAGGTCAGTTGCGGCGCGGAATCCTGTTCGCTTCCTTTGCCGGCGAAGAACTCGGGCTGCTCGGTTCCGCCGCCTGGGTGAAAGACCCGACGCGTCCGCTGGAAAAAGCCGTGGCCATGCTGAACATGGACATGATCGGCCGCATCAAGGATCAGAAAGTCTACATTGGAGGCGTCGGCACCGGCTCGACGTTGAAAGCAGCGGTCGAGCAGGCGCAGGCGAATTCCGGATTCAAGATCGAGTACTCGCCGGGCGGATATTCGTCGAGCGACCATACGTCGTTCGTCGCCAAGAAAATTCCGGTGCTGTTTTTCTTCTCGGGATTGCACTCGGATTATCACAAGCCTTCGGATACGTGGGAGAAGATCGATCCGGAATCGGCGGCACGGTTGCTTGACGTGGTAGGGAAGACGGGCGAGGAACTGGCGGATGCGGACGAGCGTCCTTCCTTTATTGTGGTCGCGGAGGACCAGCCGGGAGGCAGGCCGGGTGGCGGTGGGGGCTATGGACCGTACTTCGGATCGATTCCGGATTTCGGCCAGGTGGAAACCGGCGTGAGGTTCTCTGATGTGAAGCCCGGCTCGCCCGCGGCAAAGGCTGGACTGAAAGCCGGGGACATCCTGGTGCAGTTCGGCGACAAGCCGATCAAGAACCTTTACGACTTCACAGACGCACTTCGCCGCAGCAAGGTGGGCGATGTGGTCGAGGTCAAAGTGCTGCGCGACGGGCAGCCAGTTACGGCGTCGGTCAAGCTCGAACAGCGCAAATAGGCAGACATCCACAGCGGCCTAAGAGTGCTGAAGAACTCGGTCCCGTGTTTGATTTTGGGTGGCGCAGCGCTTCAAACGCCTGCTTGAGTCAATTGACCTCCGCCCCTTCTCTGGTGATAAACCTGGCGGCCATAATGATCCCACCTAAGTCATATGGGCGACTGCATTTCTGGTTATTATCTTGTGCATGTTGCGTTTCACATGTGCACTGTTCCTTGCCGTCATAGTGGGAACCCTTGCACCCCAGGCGACGGCTCAGACTTGCGGCGCCGATGCGCATAGCCCGATGGCCACGGATCGGCCGCAGATCACAAGTTCGAGTATTGTCGTGCCCTGCGGAAGCCTGCAGTTTGAGAATGGGTTCCAGGAGACCGGCAACGGAGACCAACAGACCTTTGATTTCCCTGAGACATCGGTGCGACTGGGAATCACCAGCAGAACCGAGCTTCGTTTTGGGGTCCCGGACTACTTTTACAATTTTTACAATCACGACACCGCGCCCCCATTCGGCAACGGATTTGGTGATTTGAGCATGGGCTTCAAACAGCAGTTTGGACCAACACGGGGCGGATTTGACGTTTCGCTCATACCATCCGTGAGCTTTCCCACGGGGGCGAACCTGATATCAAGTCATGGCTATGATCCGACCGTCCAATTGCCCTGGTCCCGCTCGCTGACAAAGAACTGGACAGTTGCTGGAATGTTCTCAGTTATGTGGCCAAGCGAGGGACCAAGGCGAAATTTGACGGGCCAGTCGAGCGTATATTTTGACCGGCAGCTGATGAAGCCCTGGGACGCCTACGTCGAATATTCCGGCTCCTTTCCCCAACGGGGCGGTCCGCAAAACGTGATCGATTTCGGCACGGCATACAAGATTACGCCGCATCAGCAGCTCGATTTTCATTGCAACTTCGGTCTGTCGGCAGCAACGCCCGCTCACTCTATCGGCTTTGGCTATTCCGTCCGCTTCCAGGTGTTTCGATCGCGGTGACGTTCCCATCCTCCGATGGAGAAAGCGGATGGACAAGAAAATACAAATCACGTTTCCGCCGTTCACCCCGAATCGCATTGCAAGTCACCGTCATTCGTGAGCGGGGGTGTTCTTGGCTTAATGCCGAACACAGTGTAGTCACGTCACTGGTCTAACATCGCGATTGCACTCATTGACCGAATCGTGAGTGTAAACGCCTGTTAACAGCAACCCTCACTAAACAGTAGGGCAATGAGGCAGGACTTTTTCCCTTACTGCGACTTCGCGTACTCGGCCTTGGCTTCTTTCAGGATGGAATGTCGGGTTCTCCCGGACTGCGACCTACACGACGGTTGCCGATATCCGCTCCACCGACTTCCCCGGAGCCCGCACGATCAGGGCTACAGCGATGATGACAAGAGCAGCCGTACCCCACAGTTCCCCGTCTGGGTTGAGGTTTCATTGCGTGCAGGTTTACCGAAAGGCGATGCTCAGACGAATGCAGCGTTTATCTCCTTCAGAGGCGACATCGTCGGCGCCGGGCAGCGAAGGCTACGGCGCGAAGCAAGTGAGTTCCGGCGGGGCGATTCATTGTGCAGCCTGCGATCTCTCGGAAATAAAATTGTCACGGCACTGTTTCGCGCCGGACAGCAACTCTGCAAACTCGGGACTGCCCCGCAGCTTTGCCCAGACTGAATCGTTTTGTAAACCCGAGTAGGCGCAAAAGTGTCCTGCGATCGCACTCTTAAGCAGTTGCACGGCTGCATCTCAAAAGGATTGTTGGCGTAACATCCCGTGGCTGTTGAAAAACTCCGTTTCCGCTCCAAACAAGCAAAATTTGGGGGATAGAAAATGTCTAGGCGACCTGAGAAAGTCGCTTGTAGGGCTTCCTGACGCGATTTCATTTTTGCGAATTTCGCGGGAAGGA